>JBNMQM010000007.1:0-97458 GCA_051278195.1 Candidatus Azotimanducaceae bacterium | reverse complement strand
TTCAAGGCTGATGATTAATAGGGTCTGTGTCGCCGCAAAAACGCCCGCTATATTTGGTGCTGCGGTACGTCTCGATGGTCAAATACTCGTTTACGATCCGCGCCAGGACGGCTCGCCCTGCTATGAGTGCGCTTACAGTAACGTGAGTGATAGCGCGCTCAATTGCTCAGAATCAGGCGTCGCCGCGCCCGTTGTCGGGATTGTAGGCACTTGCCAGGCGATGGAGGCACTGCGCATCATTTGCCGTATAGGTGAATCGTCGTCGGGGTATTTACAGACCTTCGATGCAAGATCCATGACTTGGAATCGATTCAAGGTTATGAAGCGCAGCGATTGTGCTGGTTGCTCGACCAGTCATGTGGCCGATTAGATCACCAGCTCGCCTTTGGCCTGCAGATCCGCACGGTAAGACGACCGCACGAGAGGACCACTGGCAACCTGAGAAAAGCCCATCTCATCACCCAGTGTTTTCAACATCGCAAACTCATCCGGATGTACAAACCGCTCAACCTTAAGGTGATCTCGGCTCGGCTGTAGATATTGGCCAAGCGTCAACATATCAATATTGTGCTCGCGCATATCGGCCATCACTGCTTTTACTTCGTCGATGGTTTCTCCCAGACCGAGCATCAAACCGGACTTGGTTCGCACTTCTGGCCTGATCTCCTTATAGCGTTTAAGCAGCATCAAAGACCAGAGATAGTCCGCTCCAGGCCTCGCTTTCTTATAGAGACTCGGCACTGTTTCAATATTATGATTAAACACGTCAGGCGGCGTCGCAGACAAAATCTCTAGCGCTATATCCATTCGACCACGGAAATCGGGCACCAACACTTCCACAGTGGTGTTCGGGTTCAAACGTCGCATTTCACTAATGCATTCTGCAAAGTGCGTCGCACCGCTGTCTTTAAGGTCATCGCGATCAACTGACGTCACCACAACATATTTCAGCTGCATTTCCTCGATCGCCTCCGCCAATTGACGCGGCTCATCAGGATCTAGTGGGTTCGGCTTACCGTGGCCGACATCACAAAAGGGGCAGCGGCGCGTGCAGATTTCGCCCATGATCATAAAGGTAGCGGTGCCGTTGGAAAAACACTCACCTATATTAGGACAACTGGCTTCTTCACAGACAGACGCTAACTTTCGAGTTCTTAGAATGCTTTTGATACGGCCAATTTCTGGGCTGGCTGGAATGCGCACACGAATCCAGTCTGGCTTTCGGAGCAGCTCCTCCGTTGGAATAACCTTGACCGGTATGCGCCGCACTTTATCTGCACCACGAAGCTTAACGCCCTGAACCAGTTTGTTCCTTTCGTCTCTCGGCATTCCCGTTTGCTATCCCTTGTTGCTGTCACACCACTTCACAGCATCATACCCGAAGGTGCGACCAATTTCGTTGACTAAGCTTTGCGCCACGGATGAAATAGATTCATCCACACCGTGCGCGCGCAACTGCGTGATTTCGAGCCCTTCATAACCACAGGGGTTTATCGCGTCAAATGGCGTTAGGTCCATGTCCACGTTCAGGCTAAGGCCATGATAGCTGCAGCCACGACGGACCCGAAGACCCAGCGCAGCAATCTTGCACTCACCTACATATACGCCGGGCGCTTCCTTTCGGGCTTCTGATACGATATCCCAGCACTTTAGCAGCGTGATAATGGCATTTTCTATGCCAGATACCAGGTCTCGGACACCGATACTGCTTCGCCTCAAATCAAACAGGAGATAGATCACCAGCTGACCCGGGCCATGGTATGTCACCTGACCACCCCGGTCTGACTTCACGATCGGAATGTCGGATTCTCTTAAGATGTGTTCGCGCTTTCCAGCCTGACCGAGGGTAAACACTGGAGGGTGTTCGACAACCCAGAGTTCATCTAGTGTAGATGCATTTCGTGTATCCGTGAATTCACGCATCGCCTGCCAGACTTCACCATAGTGCTGAACACCCAATGACCGCACCAGCAGTTCAGTCACTTATAACACCATACGCACTGCGCTGAGCTCTTTCAACTCGGCGAACAACGCTTCTAGTTGAGACACGCCCGTCGCCCAAAAACTGAGCCGCAACGAGACATACGTACCTTTCTTGCTGGGCTTAACCTCGATCTGATCTTGAAGTTTTGGATCATATCGCCGAGCAATCACTCCTACCTCAGCAATCGCTGCCGGATCGTTATCAAGAATAACTTTGATCGGATAGGCGCAGGGAAATTCAATTATGGGTGCGTCCATGCTCAAACCGCCAGTGTGTCGCCAGAGAATAGTTTAGAGAAGAACAAGCTAATGCTGTGCCACAACCGTTTGAAGAAGCCGCCTTCGGCGACGTCGGTATTGGCCACCAGAGGCACCTCTTTCACCAGCTCGCCGCCATTCATGATTTTGAGCGTACCGAAGGTGTCGCCTGTCTGCAGTGGTGCACGTATAATCTTTTGTAAATCCATACTAGCATCCAGATTTTTGCGCGAGCCCTGAGGCACCGTAATGACAATGTCATCTGCAACACCTAGATCAACACTGGGGGTTTTTCCGCCCCAAACTCGAACCGTTTTGAGCGTTTCACCAGCATCGTAGAGTCGAACCGTTTCGAAATAGCGGAACCCATAGGTCAGGAGTTTCTGACTCTCAATGGCGCGAGACTCTTCTGAACTCGCTCCCATAACAACAGAAATCAGTCGCATACCATCTCGTTTCGCAGACGCGACCAGACAATAACCAGCCGCCTCGGTGTGCCCGGTTTTCACTCCATCCACAGTTTTGTCGCGCCACAAAAGCGTATTACGATTCGGTTGCCTAATATCGTTATAGGTGAAGTACTTCTCACTGTAGATTTTATAGTCTTCTGGAAAATCGCGAATGAGTGCATTTGTTAGCTTCGCAAGGTCGGCGGCAGTTGTGTAATGGTTTTCGTCAGGCAAACCTGTCGCGTTCATAAAGTTAGTGTCCGTCAGTCCAAGACGTGCGGCATGCTGATTCATCAGGTCAGCAAATGCATCTTCACTACCGGCAATTCTCTCTGCCATTGCGACGCTGGCATCATTGCCCGACTGAATGATAATGCCCCGCTTCAGGTCGTTCACAGAGACCTTGGTGCCTTCTCGAACAAACATTCGAGACCCTTGAGTTCGCCAGGCTTTGACGCTGATGTCGACTTCTTCTTCCAGAGTTACGGTGCCCTGTCGCAGCTCAGCTGAGATTATATAACTGGTCATGATTTTGGTTAGGCTGGCCGGTGGCAATCTTTGCACGCTGTTATATTCGACCAGAACATGGCCAGTATCGGCATCGATAAGCAGATAGCCTTCAGCAGCCAATTGCGGAGCCGCAGGTGTAATCGATTGAGCTGAAACCGCATAACTCGCCGTTAAAAGCAGCAGGGTTAGCAATCCAGGTTTCATACTTCGTAACATGACTTATTCCACTTCAACATTTAAGGGTTTACCCAGATTCGCCGATTCAACCATTGTGGCGATCAACTGTCGCTGGCCTTCGTCGGCCATCGGTCCAAGCCAGACTTTGTGCAGCACGACTTCATCGTGTTCGCTCTGCAGAATTCGTAGATCAATATCTTGACCTTCTTTTTTGATCAGCTCGCCGACCTGCTCTTTTAATTGGCTGGCCCAGCGCAACTCGGAGAACGCGCCTAACTGCAGGTAGTACTTTGTGTGTGCTACTGCGGTCGGTATTGGGTTCAGACGAGCATAGCGATCAGGATGGTTCAGCTCATCGAGCGCCTCGACAACCACCGGTGCAAGGCCGTCATCTGAGTATCCTAAGGCTTTCGCCGCCGCATAAGACAAATCGATGATCCTGTTGTCATGGAAAGGGCCCCGATCATTGATTCTCAACACCACATGTTTGCCATTATCGAGATTGGTGACCTTAACCATGGACGGAATCGGCAATGTTTTATGCGCGGCGCTAACCTGATACATATCGTAAGTTTCGCCATTGGACGTCAACCTGCCGTGAAACTTTTTGCCGTACCAGGACGCAACGCCAATATCGAGATAGCCGAAGCTGTCGGGCATGACTTCGTACACTTCACCAAACACCTGATAGGGGGTTTTGTTTCCTGCTGTAAATGGTGCGATCGGTCCGAGCGACACGGTCTCAAACTGCGGTTCCTGAATGGAAACGCAGCCGGCGAGCAATAACACTAAGACAATCAGTAAAAAATGACGCATGACAAATACTAAACTCGAATGATGAGGCAACTAACCTCTAACCTGACGTTAACTCGCAAGAGATTGTTTGATCTGCTCGCTCAATTGGAAAACCGCCATTGCATACAACTTGCTATGATTATACCGGGTAATCACATAGAAGTTTTTCAGGCCGAGCCAATATTCCTGGCCTGCCTTACCTTCTAGCATCATTGGGCTAACCTCAAAACTGCCTTCCAGCAATATATCGGTCTGCACACCTAAGGTAGACAAATCTGCTACCGTTCGGTTCGGTTTAAGTGCGACATTGAAAACGTCATCCATAACCTCACGATCGAGTCGCGCCGGCACCGTTACAAGACCGCCACGCTGCCAGCCATGTCGTGACAAATAGTTCGCAACACTGCCGATGGCATCGACGGGATTATTCCAGATATCCCGAATGCCATCGCCGTCAAAATCCACAGCGTAGTTTCGATAGCTGCTGGAAATAAACTGGCCGTACCCCATTGCACCGGCATAAGAACCAAGCGGCTCTAGCACCGACTGACCTTCTTCTCGGGCCAGCCGGAAAAACTCTTTGAGCTCGGAGCGAAAGAACTTAGATCGGGGCGGATAATCAAATGCCAGTGTAGATAGCGAATCAATCACACGATATTTTCCGGTAATTCGACCATAAAGTGTCTCGACGCCGATGATCGATGCGATAACCGGAATAGGCACCCCATACTTAACCTCGGCTGCTTCAAAAGCATCCCGATGGGTATCGATAAACTCAACACCTGCTTTCACCCGACGTTCGGTTAAAAAAATGTCCTGATACCTATCCCAATTCAATGTGCGCTCGGCTGGTCTAGAAATCGCATCGATGATGCTTTGTTGGTAGCGAGCGGCGACGAAGGTGCTTTGCAGCATCTCAGCCTCGAACCCTTCCTCGACCATTTCGCTAATAAACTGCTGCACATCTTCTCGTTCAGCGTAGCTCGCGCCGGGAAGCGTAACGGCAGCGTTGTCAGCACGCAAGGTGCAGCCAGCTGGCAGTAAGAACATTAGTAAAAGTGTTAGACGAAGCATGGACAGACCCTATATATGTCTACAACATAATGCGGCGGTGAGTATGAATGGACATAACAATACCAAACCCAGCAAACAGGGTCAGAACAGAAGTACCCCCATAGCTCACGAGCGGCAATGGCACACCGACGACCGGCAAAATTCCGCTCACCATGCCAATGTTTACGAACACATAGACAAAAAATGTGAAAGTGATGCTGCCGGCGAGCAGTCGACCAAAGGTATCCTGTGCCTGGACGGCGATCAGCGCACCGCGAGCCACTAACAAAACATATAGGACCAACAGCGCCAAGACACCTATTAAACCTAGCTCTTCGGCCATAACCGCAATAATGAAGTCGGTCTGACTCTCGGGCAGAAAATCAAGATGGGACTGGGTGCCCTGGAACAAGCCCTTGCCAGACAAGCCCCCCGAACCAATCGCCGTTTTGGACTGAATAATATTCCACCCCGACCCAAGGGGATCACTCTCAGGGTTAAACAGCGTCAAAACTCGTTGCCGCTGATAATCCTTCATCACAAACCAAAGTGCCGGAGCAGAAAGCAGACCGAACCCCATCGCCGAAAAGACAAATCGCCAGGGGATTCCAGCAAAAAATAACACTAGAACACCGGAGGCGGCTATCAGAATGGCAGTGCCTAGATCAGGTTGAGATCCAATCAACAGCGTAGGAATGGCAATCATCACTAACGCCCAAAAGATGTGCTTAACTCTGGGCGGTAAGTGACGGTCATGAAAGTACCAGGCTAAAATCATCGGCACCAGCAGCTTCATGATTTCAGACGGTTGGAATGTTAAGAGCCCTGGGATACGAAGCCACCGCTTGGAGCCATTCACCGACACACCAAAAAAATCTATCGCGACGAGTAGCCCGAGCCCACCAACAAACAGGAACGGCGCTATCCGCAAATAAAAAATCGGCGATATCTGAGCCATCACGACCATCACAGCAAAGGCAATACCAATTTTAATCGCCTGTGAAACGACTGGGCCAGACTGCTGCCCCACGGCGCTATATAAAATGAGCAGACCGTAGCCAACGATCATCGCCAACAATAGAAGCAAGATGATATCAAGATGGAATATATGGTTATTGCCAAGCCGATGTTCGATGCCGATACCTGCATCACCCATGCTCCTAACGAAATCCTGGCTCATGGTGCTTTTGCTACCGCTGCTACAACGCCGCCAGGATTGTTCCGCAATAAATGGTAATCAAGAATCTCGCGTACAATCGGTGATGCGACAGAGCTACCACCGCCGCCATTCTCAACGAGTACCGCAATCGCTATCTGCGGATCCTCGATCGGCGCAAAAGCAACGAACCACGCATGTTTTCTCTGCCGCTCGCTCAACAGTTCCTTGTCATACTCTTCACCCTGCGCAATACCTACCACCTGCGCAGTACCAGACTTGCCCGCCATCCGATAATGCAGGTCGCGGCCAATGTACGCCCACGCTGTGCCGTTTTCACCGTAACCCTGATTACCTCTGTGCACGACCATTTCCATCGATTCATGAATCAGATCCCAGACATGGTCCGGCACAAGTTCAATATCCTGAAGTTGCTCAGACGCCGGAATTTCAGGAATTTCAGCGCCTTCTTTGATCATACGAGGCATCACAGCCCTGCCACGGTTGGCTAACATGGCCACAGCAGCGGCCAGCTGAAGTGGTGTGACAAGAATATCACCCTGCCCAATGCCTATATTGACGGTGTCGCCAGGAAACCAAGACTCCCCTCTAACGGCCTGCTTCCATTCTCGCGACGGCAACAGACCGTCCCGCGCCTCTGGCAGGTCGATGGCGACATTACGGCCGAAACCGAACAGACTGAGATGCTCGTGAAGCCTATTAATGCCGAGCTTTACTGCAAGCTGGTAGAAGTAAACATTACAGGAGCGATAAATCGCCTTCTGCAAGTTAACCGTGCCATGACCTCCGGGGTTATTCACTTGCCAGTTCCAATCCCGATAGAGCCTACTGTTGTTAGGCAACTTAAATTCGCCACGATCCTCGATGGTAAATTCAGGCGTGATTTGCCCCGTCGTCAACCCCGCCAAACCGATAAAGGGTTTGAGTGTTGAGCCAGGTTCATACTGTCCCTGCAGCGCGCGATTAAACAATGGCACGTCTATGGAATCACGGAGTGCCGCGTAGCTCTTAAAATCAATCCCGGTGACGAACAGATTAGGGTCATAGGAAGGCTTGCTGACCAACGCCAACACCCCGCCAGTGCGCGGATCAATCGCCACCACCGAACCGCGACGGTCACCCAGCGCCTCACTTGCGGCCTGCTGCAACCCAGAATCAACATGTAGCGTCAGATTCTTACCTGGCACCGGTGGCGTTCGATCTAGTACCGCCATCACACGTCCACGGGCATCCGTTTCTACTCGTTGATAACCCACTTTCCCGAGCAACAGCGATTCGTAGTATTTTTCTATGCCTATCTTGCCAATGTGGTTGGTCCCGGAATAAGCCACCGGATCTAAACGCCGTGCATCCGACTCGTTGATACGCCGCACACTGCCAAGCGCGTGGGCCATCAACTCGCCCTTCGGGTAATGGCGGACCAGCGCTGCCTCAACTTCTACTCCTGGCATTCGATAGCGATTCACGCTGATGCGAGCTATTTCCTCAGGGGTCATCTTAAATAATATTGGGACTGATTCGAAAGGCCTCTGGCGACGTTTCAAACGACGCTTGAAGGACGAAACCTGATCAGCTGAAATCTCAACCAAGTCATCTAATTGCGCCAGTGTCTCGTCAATGTCGTCGATGAGCTCTGATGTCAAAGTGAGGCGATACGACGGAACGTTGTCCGCAATCAACTCCCTATTGCGATCATAAACCAGACCCCGGGTAGGCGGGATAGATTGCACCTGGATGCGATTTTGATCTGACAACGTCTGATAAAGGTCATGCTGAACAATCTGTAGGTAAAACAGCCGCGCGACCAAAAAAACAGTAAGCAGCAACATGAACGCCACACCCACTGCCATGCGGTCAAAGAATACCTGACTCTCTCCGCTGTGATCTTTAAGTGCTAGTGGTTCTGCCATTTGCTGCTAGTTATTTATGATAGGGGTGATTATTTAACAATGACCAGGCACGATAAATTTGCTCTGCAAAAAGAATGCGAACAATGAAGTGAGGGAACGTAAGATTGGATAAAGACCAGGACTCAGACGCCACCTTTAGGCAGTCGTTAGAAAGCCCGTCGGGGCCACCAATCAGAAACTGAACTTTGCTGAAATCCAGCTGCCAACGCTCGAGATTTTTCGCCAGATCCGCCGTTGACCAATTACGACCTTTTCTGTCGAGTGTCACAACCAAACTAGAGGGCGTGATGGCCGCAAGCATACGCTCGCCTTCTTCTTGAATTGGACGGGTTACCGGCTCACCCTTGCGGCGCTTCGCGATCGGAATTTCTCGTATTTCAAGCGGCCAATCACGGGGCAGTCGCTTCTGATATTCGCTAATGCCTGTTGCTATCCATGCTGGCGGTTTGGTGCCAGCCGCCAGCAACTCAATGTTCAAGCGGGGTAATCTCTTCCGCTAAAGGTGTAGATGACATCGGCTCAATCGTCCAAAGCCGCTCAAGATCATAAAACTCACGAGCCTGGGGCACCATGACATGAACCACGACATCGATAAGATCGACGAGCACCCATTCACCCGTTTGTTGGCCTTCGATGCCATTCGGCATAACGCCGGCTTTCTTGGCTTCGACGACAACATTATTGACCAATGCAGAAACATGGCGACTAGACGTGCCGCTCGCCACAATCAAATAATCAGCAATATCGGTTTGAGTTCTCACGTCAAGACAAACGATATCGTTTCCTTTGAGATCATCCAGGGCATCCATTGCCAGCTGCTTCAGCTCAACTTCTTGCATACTGCTCCTCGAATGCCTCGACATTCATTGGTATAAATCATGCGCAGTGATGTAGTCCTGCACGGTAGTGGGCACCAAAAAGTCGATGTCTTGCCCGGAATGACAACGACGCCGAATATCTGTCGCCGACACGTCTAATTGAGCCAACTTCACTCTCAGAATATGGCCACCTATGCTGTGACCAAACTCTGTTACCTGCTTAATTTCTTTGCCGGTCAGCCATTCTAACACCGGATTCGTCGGTTGGGGGGCTTCCGTGCCAGGCCGTTCAAGAATCACCAAGTGCGCAAAATCTGTCAGGCTCTGCCACTCGTGCCAGGTATCAACGAGCGCAAATGCATCTTGTCCCAGCACAAAAAATAACGGGGCTTCTGGGTGTGCAAGGCGAGCTTCCTTAAGCGTATCAATGCTGTACGAGACACCAGACCGCTCTATTTCACGGTCATCAACGACAATTCCCGACAAATCTCGCGTCGCAAGGGCTAGCATCTCAAGCCGAGCAAGCGCGCTTGCACCCGGCTGCTCGCGATGAGGCGGGGTATGGGACGGCACCATCCTGAGCTCGGAGACACCCAATAGCACCCTGGCGTCAATCGCCGACCTCAAGTGGCCAATATGGACGGGATCAAAGGTCCCACCATATATGGCAATGCCGGCGGTCACGAACGAACTTGGCCACTGCCTAGCACCACGTACTTCTGCGATGTTAGGCCCTCCAAGCCAACCGGACCGCGGGCGTGGAGCTTATCGGTTGAAATACCAATTTCTGCGCCCAGGCCATATTCGAATCCGTCTGCAAATCGAGGTGATGCATTGATCATCACGGAACTGGAGTCAACTTCTCGTAAAAACTGCTGCCCACGACTGTAATTTTCCGTAACGATGACGTCAGTGTGTTTCGAACCATAGTGATTGATATGACTGATCGCCTCAGCCAAATCTACAACGATCTTGATGGCAAGAACTGGGCCCACATATTCGGTATACCAATCATCTTCTGTGGCCGGTATCACTGGACAGATATTCGATAACAATTTTGCCGTTTGCGTGCAGCCTCGCAGTTCAACTTCTGCGGATTGATAGCGTTTTGCCAGCTCAGGCAGGACATCCGCTGCGACCGATTCTGCGAGCAGCAACGTTTCCATCGCGTTGCAGACAGCGTAACGATTGCACTTGGCGTTAAAAGCGATATCGATGGCCATTTGTCGGTCTGCTGTTTCATCTATATAAACATGGCAGTTACCGTCCAGATGCTTGATCACGGGAATGCTCGCTTCTTTGGCAATGCGAGACGTCAGGCTTAATCCTCCCCGCGGCACAATTACATCAACATATTCGTTCATGGTGATCAGTTCACCCACCGCCGCGCGATCTGTTGTCGGCACCAGCTGCACAACTTCTTTAGGCAAACCGACAGACTCGAGCGCGGCCTCAATACACCGAGCAAGCGCTTGATTGGAGTGAATAGATTCTGAGCCACCACGCAAGATCACCGCATTGCCCGACTTCAGGCAAAGACTCGCAGCGTCGATGGTCACGTTTGGGCGAGATTCGTAAATGATGCCAATGACGCCCAGGGGCGCTCTCATTTTACCGACCTGTAAGCCATTAGGCTGGAAAGCCATATCACTAATTTCACCCACCGGATCATCTAGACCGGCGACCTGAAGACAACCTTCTACCATCGAATCGAAGCGCGCATCAGTGAATGTGAGACGATCCAGCAGCGCATCTGCTATTCCGTTCTTACCGGCGGCCTCGAGGTCCTTCTGATTTTCAGCCAGCAACACAGCTCGCTGAGCAACGATTTGATCGGCGATAGCGATCAGAGCAGAGTTTTTTAACTCGGTTGAGGCCTTATTAATCTGGGTCGACGCTTTTCTCGCCGCTACCCCTATCGCCTGCATCTGTGCCTTAACGTCCATATTGAAATTAGATTCCTGCATGATTGCCGCATTATATCTCATACCTTGGCAGACCGTGATTCTTGAAACATTATTATTCAACTCATCGTCAAACTGCCTAGCTGCAGCAACACTGAGTAAAATTTAGCTCTAGCGGCACCAGCGCCTAGTTAATGGGAAATGCGGCAAAAAGTACTGCGAGTAAAATTGTGATTAGGGCGGAGAATTCTGCATTTTTAGGATCAGCCTTTCGAGCTCAGATAGACGGAGATCAGCACTCTTGATCTCTAGCATCTTCTGCTTGAACTCGTTAGAACATGGCAACAGCTCTGCAAGGCGCGCGCTGACATCCCTGGCATCTTCAAAATCAACCTCCATGCCCAGCGCTTTGACGGCGTCATGGCGGGTGAGCGATTCCAGCAGGCTCACCAGATGCTGCTTGTTTTTAGGGATAGCGCTCTCGTCTTCTAAGGGCAGGAATTCGACCTGTGCCAGCATCAACCGGTCGGCGGATTCATACTGATCACGAACTGAAAACTTTACCTGCCCTTCAATCGTGATCTCAAGATTTCCCGACGTATGCTGGTCAAAATCCACAATTGTGCAATAAGTACCGCAATGAGCAACCGACGGCAGCTGCTGATCCACATCATAAAGTACCTGCTCGCCCTCTTTGATCAGAACCAATCCAAAGCCTACTTCATCGCGCAGGCAGTCACGCACCATATCCAGATAGCGCGTTTCAAAAATCTCTAGGACGGTTTTCCCACCCGGGAACAACACCATCTGCATCGGAAAAAGAGGGATCTCAGCCATAAGCCAAATTATACGCTAATCCCTGTCAGTCATTGAACGCTATTGAATCGGCCGCTACACTGAGCCGCGAATTTCTGGAACCTGCCCTTGGACTACCTCCACACGATTTTCCTTGCTCTGATTCAGGGAGTGACGGAATTTCTACCCATCTCAAGCTCAGCCCACTTGATCCTGCCTTTTGAAATTCTAGGCTGGCCAGATCAAGGGCTCGCGTTTGATGTCGCTGTTCATCTCGGCACATTGATCGCAGTCATCGTCTATTTTTGGCGAGACCTCATAAAGCTTTTGAAAGGCGTCCTGCAATCACTAGGGGGTCACCGCAACGAAGACGGCACACTGGCAGTCAATCTGCTGATCGCGAGCTTGCCCATCGTGGTATTGGGTCTGTTGCTGAAATCCCTGGTAGAAGGAGAGCTCCGTTCGGCCAGTGTTATTGCTTTTTCCACGATTGTGTTCGGACTCGTACTTTTCTGGGCAGACCACATTAGCCGCAGAGAGCGAAATGATCGAGATTTAACCTGGGCGCACGCGTTGGTGATTGGCTTCGCCCAATGTCTGGCGCTGATACCGGGTACTTCACGATCGGGCATCACCATGACGGCAGCCCTGGCCCTAGGGTACACAAGGCAGGCAGCATCACGTATTTCGTTTTTACTGTCGGTGCCAACCATACTTGGTGCAAGTGTATTATTGCTTCGCGATCTGATCGTCATCGACAACCCCGTCAACTGGAATCAACTCGGCATCAGTATGTTGGTCTCTGGCGCCACCGCCTACCTCTGCATTCGCTTCTTTCTCGGGTTTATTGATCGAATCGGGTTTATCCCATTCGTGATCTACCGACTGGTTCTGGGCGTCGCGCTCGTAGTGTTCCTATACTTTTAGGGCATTAAGCTGAGTCCGTCAGGACGCTTTGGGAAACCAGTGCTTGGTTCTGTTGGCAAAGGCGACCAGCGACAACATCACCGGCACTTCAACCAATACGCCAACCACCGTTGCTAGCGCTGCCCCAGAATTCAGACCGAACAACGAAATCGCCACCGCCACCGCTAACTCAAAAAAGTTTGAAGTACTAATCATGCTAGCCGGCGCCGCCACGTTATGGGGGAGTTTGAGCCTAATAGCCAGTAGATAAGCAATGGCGAAAATGCCGTAAGTTTGGATTGAAAGCGGAATGGCAATAAGCAAAATTGTCAGCGGTGATGCTAAGATTCGTTCCGCTTGAAACCCAAATAAAAGCAGCACGGTTGCCAGCAGCCCAACGATAGACCAAGGCTTTAGCCGCGCAACAAACTTATCGAGTCGGACGTGGTCGTTGTTCTGATCAAGCAAAGAACGCGTAATCACGCCCGCGACCAGCGGTAAAACGACATACAAAAGAACGGCAATCAGCAGGGTCTCCCAGGGTACCTGGATATCCGTTACACCCAACAAGAACGCGGTGATGGGTGCAAATGCAAAAATCATAATGACGTCGTTGATCGACACTTGAACAAGGGTGTAGTTCGCATCCCCATCCGTCAACTGGCTCCAGACAAACACCATTGCGGTGCACGGCGCGACCCCGAGCAAAATCATCCCGGCGATGTACTCAGAAGCCGACTCTGGCGCCACCAGGTCAACAAAAATGATCTTAAAAAACAACCAACCTAACAATGCCATCGTGAAAGGCTTGATTAGCCAGTTAACCACGAGCGTTAACACGAGCCCTTTTGGTTTTTTACCGACATCTTTAATCGCAGTAAAATCTATCTGGATCATCATCGGGTAGATCATGAGCCAAATCAGCACGGCAACGACCAGATTAACGTGCGCGTATTCTAGTCGCGCCACAGCCGCAAACGCGCCCGGCACCAGAAGACCGAGTATCACGCCAATGCCAATGGCAATGGCAACCCAAACGGATAGATAACGTTCAAACAAGCCCATTCACTGCTCCTAGAGAACTGCTGCGTCCATGTTTTGTGTCTAAGTTCTTGGGTAAGCGCTTTGGTAAGCTCTTATGTATGTCCTGCCGTCTCACTCAGTCAGCTAGCCCAGCGACAGCTCGACTGAGCTCGTCTCTATCCAGCTTGTCAGCATCGACCGCCAACAGAGCATCGACTCTGGATCGAATGGTGCATATGACGTCACTAAAGGCCGATGCTAATTTTTGCTCGGTTCCCGCAAGCCTCGAGGGATCCCTCAAGCCCCAGTGCAGCCGATGGCTTTTATGAAAATAGATTGGGCACACTTCCTCAGCTGCAGTGTCACAAACCGTAATGACCAGGTCCGGCGCGAAGCCTTCCATCTCATCCCAGCTTTGACTGAGGAGCCCAGCCGTTGGAACACCAGCGGCGCGCAAATACTTAAGCGTTAACGGGTGCACCTCATCCGCCGGATGACTACCGGCACTTCTTGCCAATATTCTGCCTGCTCCCACGTGATTAGATATCGCTTCCGACAGAATGCTCCGGCAGCGATTATGAGTACATATATAGAGAATTTTTAACACTCAGCCCCCAACCTTAGAGTTCAATATCTACTGTTCCTGACATAGCAGTGCCTGTCCTAACCACCCGAAACCAAAAGGAATGTCCATTCTATTCTACTAAAAAGCAAAAGCCCCAAATTCGGGGCTAGATATCAAACTTAACTTTATGCTCTACGGTTTCTTTTAAAACGGAATATCGTCATCAAAGTCTTCCGGGGGCGGGGCGTCATAAGCCGGTGCTGAATTTGCGTTAGAGCCTGAGTTGGAATTGGCGTTCGAGCTACCCCTATTGTTATTGGGTGCCTGGTTGTTACTGGGTGCTTGGTTGTAGTTGCCACCGCCACCGCCGCCACTCATATTGTCACCGCGGCTATCGAGCATTTGCATCTCATTCGCAACGATTTCAGTGGAATAATGCTTCTGCCCTTCCTTGTCATATTGGCGAGTTCGAAGCTGGCCCTCAACATAGACTTTGGAACCCTTCTTTAAGTACTCACCGGCAATCTCTGCCAAGCGGCGGAAGAAGACCACACGATGCCATTCAGTTCTCTCGTTCTGTTGGCCTGTATTCTTATCTTTCCAGCTTTCAGAAGTGGCAATGCTGATATTAGTGACAGCATTACCGTCAGGCAAATAACGGGTCTCCGGATCATTCCCCAGATTGCCTACCAGTATCACCTTATTTATTCCGCGGGCCATGTTGGCTCTCCTATTTGCATCATTCTATGTGCATATCTCTATGTTTGAGATTCTATGTTTGAAATTCCATGTCCATAACGCTGAGTCATAACTCTAGATCATAACTCTAGATCATAACTCTAGATCACAGTTCTGGGTCACAATTCTAAATGCCGCTAAACGGCGCTTTGACGCATTTTATCTAGCGCGAATGTATCTAATTCATCTCGATCGATCTTGAGGTATGCAACCTCTTCGGCTTCGATTAACTCTGCCCCTAGAACACCTCTAATAGATAATACAGCGTTTAGTACTTCTTGCGAACTCATGCCTGTTTTTCCTGCATAAGTGGATCCTGCATAACTGAACACCAGGGTCTCTACCCGGCTGTGAAGCTCAGCTTCAACGCTTAGGCCCATGGTAACACCTATCCAGACCACGCATATCAGCGCGTTGACCCAGAGAACGTAAGCAATTTCCCATCCACCTAAGATAAAGCCACCCACGGCCCCACCGACAAAAGCACCCGCAAACTGAGCGGTGGTGTAAACACCCATAGCCGTGCCCCGAAACCCCGCAGGCGCAATCCGCGAGACGATGGCCGGCAATACAACCTCCAGCAAATTGAAGGCCATAAAAAACAACACCATACCTAGCATCACCAGATAAAATTGATGACTACTGGCCAGCACTATATTGGCTGCAATAAATATGGCGATCATGCCAAGCGCCAGGCGAAGCGCATAACCCTTACGATCTGACAACCGCATTAAGGGGGCCATCAAAATGAAGGTGACCAAAAGCAGGAAAAGATAGTAGAGATGATGAGACGCTAGCTCTATTTCTCCAGTGGCTTGCATCAGCAAAGGAAAAACCAAAAAACTCGACATCAGCAAGTAATGCAGGACGAACACCCCGATTGTCGCTCGCATCATGCCGCTGTTCTTTACAACATCGGCAAGCCGCTCAAGATACATAAACGTTTCTGGATTCGTACGATGTGTGTCGAGTTTGGGAAATGTCGTCAACACCAGCAACCCCAAAGCACCAAGCCCGGCCGTCACAAAAAAGAGCCCCTCTACTCCAAAATGCACGTTAATCAACGGACCAACAACCAGAGCAATACCGAATGAAGCACCAATGCTCATGCCGACAATTGCCATGGCCTTGGATCTGTTCGCTGTTTGGGTCACATCGCCCACAAGTGCGAGAAGCGTGCTCGCGATGGCACCGCAGCCTTGTAAGAACCGGCCGAAGATTATGCCGTATATGTCATTGGAGAAACCCGCCACGAGACTGCCAACAATGAAAATGGTAAGACCAATGGCAACGATCTTTTTACGCCCGAAGCGGTCTGACCAGATCCCCATAGGAATCTGCAACACGGCTTGGGATAGACCATAGGCACCCAACGCCAGACCAATCAGAAACGGCGTCGCAGACTCGATGGAATCGGCCATGAGCGGCAACACGGGCAGGACCATAAAGAGCCCCAGCATCCTGACCACATAGAGCAGTGCAATAGAAAGCGTTGCCTTCAATTCTTGACGATTCATATGACTCAAAAGTAGATAGATTTCAAAGGTAAATGGGTTTCAAAGGTAGAGAGTTTTGATAAGCGAGAGACAAAAATATACTATTCGTCCCCGCGTATACTGCGGAGCGGCTCAAGTTGGTCTAAACGAGCCGATATTATAGCAAATTCGGCATTAGCTGACAGCGAGAAGTCCGACTGAATCGAACACCAATATTTGCACAGCACTATTTACAAAGCACTATCGAACGGCACTATCGACCGGCACTTAAGCCGCACATAACCAGAGGCAGCCTGACACGAAATGAGCAGCATCGTAATCCGCGGCGCCAAAACACATAACCTGAAGAACCTAGACCTGGACATTCCGCGAGATAAACTCGTGGTCATCACTGGTTTATCAGGTTCGGGAAAGTCTTCCTTGGCGTTTGACACGCTGTACGCTGAAGGGCAACGACGTTATGTCGAGTCTCTATCCGCCTACGCGAGACAGTTCCTGTCTCTAATGGAAAAGCCCGACGTCGACCATATCGATGGACTTTCACCTGCCATATCAATTGAGCAAAAATCGACCAGCCACAACCCCCGTTCAACCGTCGGCACAATTACGGAAATTTACGATTATCTGAGGTTAATGTTCGCCAGGGTTGGAGAGCCTTATTGCCCCGACCACGGACTGCGACTTGAAGCGCAATCGGTATCGCAGATCGTTGACCTTGTCCTCGCGATTCCAGAAGGTACTAGCATCATGTTGCTCTCGCCGGTGGTCAAGAACCGGAAAGGTGAGCACTTACATCTATTCAACCAGCTACGCAGTCAGGGATTTGTTCGCGCCAGAATTAACGGCATCGTGACCGATCTCGACGAAACTCCTGCGCTCGAGAAAAATAAACAGCACACCATTGAGGTCGTCGTTGATCGGTTTCGGGTGCGACCCGACATCCAGACGCGCCTCGCTGACTCTATAGAAACAGCCGTCAATACCTCCGATGGCATGGTCGGTCTCGCCTACATCGATGGTGAAAAACCAGATCAAATGTTCTCTGCCCGGTTCGCTTGCCCAGAGTGTGGTCGCTCTATTCCAGACCTAGAACCACGCATGTTTTCTTTCAATAACCCAGCAGGAGCATGCCAGGCGTGCGATGGCTTGGGACATAAACAGTTTTTTGACCCATCGACGATTATTCAAGACGACTCACTGTCATTATCTGAGGGTGCAATAACCGGCTGGGACAGACGCAATATCTACTACTTCCAAATGTTGGTATCGATTTCCACGCACTACGGATTTGATATTGATACGCCGATTCGAGAAATCGACCCTAAGATGATCGACATCGTCCTATACGGCAGCGGCACTGAAAATATTGAGTTTCGTTACGTCAATGATCGCGGCGATGAATATACGCGCGCGCATACTTTTGAAGGCATTATTCCGAATATGGAGCGCCGCTATCACGATACGGATTCACAAGTCGTGAAAGAAAATTTAGCCAAATTCCTTAGCAACCAAAAGTGCCCCAAGTGCTCCGGCGCTAGACTGAATGCCGATGCCCGAGCAGTCACCATTGAAGGTGTGTCACTGCCTACTGTCACAGATTGGTCCGTCGCAGATGCACACGATTATTTCTCAACACTGAATTTGACCGGCCAGCGAGAGAAAATTGCAGAAAAGATACTCAAAGAAGTGGTGTCTCGTTTGCGCTTCTTGAAGGATGTTGGCCTCAACTATCTAACCCTTTCACGCAGCGCCGATACCCTAAGTGGCGGTGAAGCACAGCGAATTCGATTGGCGAGCCAGATCGGCGCAGGCCTGGTCGGAGTGATGTATATTCTGGACGAACCCTCGATAGGGCTACACCAGCGAGACAACGAGCGGCTGCTAAAAACTTTGTTTCATCTCAGGGATTTAGGTAACACTGTGATTGTGGTCGAACACGACGAAGAGGCGATCCGCGCAGCAGATTTTGTGGTTGATATTGGTCCTGGAGCAGGAGTGCATGGCGGCGAAGTTGTCGCCAGTGGCAGCATTGAAGACATTCTTGGCGCCGAAGCCTCGATTACCGGACAGTTTCTTTCCGGCAAGCGAGAAATTAAAATACCTCAGAAAAGAGTGCCTACGAACACCGAGAAGGTGCTCACGATTAAGGGCGCCTCCGGAAACAATTTGCAGAACGTAGATCTAACAATCCCGCTCGGCTTGATGACGTGCGTCACGGGTGTTTCTGGTTCGGGTAAATCGACGCTGGTGAATGGCACTCTCTACCCGATCGCCGCAAAAGAATTAAATGGTGCGCAAAACCCAACCGTTGCCCCCTATGAATCAATCACCGGTATGGAGTTTCTCGACAAGGTCGTCGACATCGATCAAAGCCCAATCGGCCGGACCCCACGCTCCAACCCTGCCACCTATACTAATATCTTCACACCGATTCGGGAGCTTTTTGCTGGCACCCAGGAAGCAAGATCAAGGGGCTATAAACCCGGTAGATTTAGCTTCAATGTCAAAGGCGGTCGTTGTGAAGCTTGTCAGGGTGATGGTTTGATTAAGGTGGAGATGCACTTTCTGCCAGATGTTTATGTCACCTGCGATGAATGCAAAGCCAAACGGTACAACCGCGAAACTCTCGAGGTTCGTTACAAAGGGCAGTCCATTCATCAGGTGTTGGATATGACTGTGGAAGAGGCGCATGTATTCTTTCAGGCCGTGCCGATGATTGAAAGACGACTGAAGACCCTAATGGATGTTGGTCTCGGTTATATCCGTCTAGGCCAAAGTGCGACCACTCTCTCTGGTGGCGAAGCACAACGGGTCAAACTGTCGCGCGAACTGTCGAAACGAGATACCGGTCAAACACTGTATATTCTTGATGAACCAACGACGGGCTTACACTTCCACGACATCGAACAGCTACTAGACGTATTGCATCATCTTAGAGATCAGGGCAACACTGTGGTGATCATCGAGCACAATCTGGACGTCATCAAGACAGCCGACTGGATTGTGGACCTGGGCCCAGAGGGCGGATCTGGCGGTGGTCAGATCATCGCATCTGGCACACCAGAAGATCTAGCGCAAAGCGAATGCTCGTTTACCGGCCAATTTCTTGGCCCTGTTCTGGCTAAAAGGCACCACTGAGAGAACGGACCAAGCCCTTTAGCTAAGCCCTTTAGCTGAGTGCAGACTTCAGTAATAGCGACGCCTTAAGAGCCTGTCTGATGCCGATTCACGACCATCTTGCCGTGAAGCTCACGGATACTCTGGCTCGCGTTCTGGCAGAAAAGACAGGGCAGCAGACCGTGCACGAAGCACATCATGGCCGCTTTCATCAGTTGCCATGCGAAGCCCCAGGCGACCTGCTGATGCTCTAAGTAGGATTCGCCCACTGAGGCGGGGTGGTTAACAAATACACGCTGAATCATAGTGAGACTCCTTATAGACTTCGATCTAGTCTAGCTAAGGCCCATTCGATAATTTTCTCTAATATCAGCACAATTTCATCCATACTTGGGATAATTTCCCGAATATTGAGACTTATTGTGAAAATTGATTCGAAAGACAAATTACTACTGAAACGACTTCAGACAAACGCAGACGTCACCGTTGCAGAACTCGCGGATGAAGTCAGTCTTTCAGTGAATGCTTGTTGGCGCAGAGTACAGCGCCTCCAGGAGGTTTACATGGTACGTAAGGTGGCAATTCTTGACGCCGCTAAACTCGGACTTGGTCTTATCACCTTCGTCTCGGTCAAAACCAATCAGCACAACGACGAGTGGCTAGGAGGTTTCGCCAAGGGGGTCAGCAGGATAGATGAGGTCACCGAGTTTTATCGGCTTAGTGGGGAGACTGACTACCTGCTAAAAGTTGTCGTCAGCGACGTTACAGACTATGACCGTGTTTATAAAAAAATTATCAGTGCCGCGCCGCTCTCTGACGTTTCTTCATCTTTTGTGATGGAAACCATAAAAGCGACAACGGCCCTACCAATTTGATAACTTAGTTAGCGTAAGCAGCCTGAATCGCAGCGGTCGCAACACCCTTATTGATGTGTGCGTTGTACTGGGACAATACAGACTCTAAGGCATTCACACAGAGCAGAACGTTTTTGGGGTTGCTCGCATAACCCATCAAACCAATACGCCAGACCTTACCAGCAAGAGGTCCAAGACCCGCGCCAATCTCAAGATTGAACTGCTGCAAAAGTTGTTTGCGTACGAGTCCTTCATCGACTCCGTCCGGAATCGAAACCGCATTAAGCTGCGCTAATCGCTCGCCTTCAGGTACCACAAACGTCAAGCCCAAGGCCTCGAGCCCAGCCCGCAGCGCCAGATGGTTAGTGCGATGTCGCTGCCAACTCGCCTGCAAACCCTCTTCTTCCAAAACCACTAACGCCTCATGCAGTCCATACAAGGCATTGACTGGAGCTGTATGGTGGTAGGCGCGAGTTTGTCCTTCCCCCCAATAACCCATCACTAGATTCAGATCTAGAAACCAGGACTGCACTGGGTACTTACGATTTTTGACGACCTCTACCGCGCGATCACTCAAACTAATCGGTGACAGGCCCGGCGAGCAAGACAAACACTTCTGCGTGCCGCTATACGCTGCATCTACTCCCCAACCATCGAGATCTACTTCACTCCCCGCTAGCGATGTCACACAGTCCATGATCACTAAGCATCCGTGGTTCGATGCTAACTGACAGATAGTTTTCGCATCGGAACTTGCACCCGTCGATGTTTCAGCATGAACGAAAGCCACAATCTTTGCATCGCCATGGGCCTTTAAGGCTTCTTCGAGGGCTGCAGGATCAACGGCGCGACCCCATTCTTGCTCAACCACGATAGCAATGCCGCCAGCACGCGTGACGTTCTCTTTCATCCGACCACCAAACACGCCGTTCTGACAAACAATCACCTTGTCACCGGGCTCAACCAAATTCACAAAACACGCTTCCATCCCAGCAGAACCAGGCGCGGAGATTGGGATGGTCAGCCCATTGCTCGTCTGAAAAGCTCCTTGTAGTAAGGTTTTGATCTCATCCATCAGACGAACAAACTCTGGGTCAAGATGCCCGATTGTGGGTTTCCCCATCGCGGTAAGAATACGAGGGTTAACGTCGGAAGGGCCGGGGCCCATCAATGTTCTGACCGTGGGGTTGAATGACTGAACCATGAATTTCCTCTTTCGATGTTGCCAACATAATTGTAGCGCCTGATTTTACACGGGTTGAGTGACGCTTGCCCCTGCAGTTTGAGCGCCCACAAAAAAGGCCGGTAAACCGGCCTTTTTTATCTCACTATCTGTCTCACTATCTGCCGCTATTTCTAGCGATTGAGAGCGTTTAACCCTCGTCAGCATCAACGACATCATCGTCGTCGAAGTCAGGGATTGGGCGGTCTACCAATTCGATAAATGCCATTGGAGCTGCGTCACCGGCTCGAAACCCGCACTTTAAGATACGAGTGTAGCCACCTGGACGCTCTGCATAGCGAGGTCCCAAATCTGTGAACAGTTTACCAACCGTGTCCTTACGACCGGTTCTGGAAAAAGCCAGACGGCGGTTCGCGACGGAATCGTTTTTAGCCAGAGTAATGAGCGGCTCTGCGACTCGCTTCAGTTCCTTGGCTTTTGGCAGCGTTGTTCTAATCACTTCATGCTCAAACAATGAGCATGCCATGTTGCGGAACATGGCTTTCCGATGTGATGAGTTTCTGTTTAGCTGCCGACCACTCTTTCTATGGCGCATGACAATAATTCCCGATAATGCGTTTCTTGTAAATTAGGTGTAACCGTTCGTTCTAGCAAAAGACCTTTAGAGAGGGATCTTTAGCCTAAAACTCGGTCATCACCACGAAGGCTAGATGGTGGCCAGTTCTCAAGGCGCATACCCAGAGACAAACCACGTGAAGCCAAGACATCCTTAATTTCAGTGAGTGATTTCTTACCTAGGTTTGGCGTCTTTAGAAGCTCAACCTCAGTTCGACGGATCAGGTCACCAATGTAGTAAATATTTTCTGCTTTCAGACAATTTGCTGAACGGACAGTTAACTCAAGATCGTCAACCGGGCGAAGCAGAATTGGATCAATTTCGTCTTCGTGCTCTTCAGGCTCTGGTTCGTTCTCACTTTGCAGGTCAACAAACACATTTACCTGTTGTTGCAGAATTGTTGCAGCACGACGGATAGATTCTTCAGGATCAATGGTGCCGTTAGTCTCAAGGCTAATGATCAGCTTATCAAGGTCAGTGCGCTGCTCAACACGAGCACTATCAACTTTGTAAGATACGCGAAGCACTGGGCTATAACTCGCATCCAATAAAAGACTACCAATAACACGACCTTGCTCATCATCCGCAATACGAATGTCAGCAGGCTCATAGCCACGACCACGGCCAACTTTCGCGCGAAGCTTTAGGCTGCCATTCTCATTCAACGTAGCGATCACGTGATCTGGGTTGGCAATCTCAGCATCATGATCCAACTGAAAGTCTGAGGCGGTCACGACGCAAGGGCCCTTCTTATCTAGGGTGATCTCTGCTTCGTCTGATTCATTCAAGCGAATCGCAACACCTTTAAGATTAAGCAAGACTTCAATCACATCTTCCTGAACACCTTCGATCGTGCTGTATTCGTGCAATACACCGTCTATTTCCGTTTCGACAATTGCACACCCAGGCATAGACGACAGCAAAATGCGTCGCAGTGCATTACCTAATGTGTGGCCAAACCCGCGCTCTAAAGGCTCAAGAACAACTGTTGCTTTAGTAGGGCTAAGTTGGTCAACCTGAATGTGCTTCGGGGTCAAAAACTCTAATGACGAATGGGCCATATATATACCTTTCCTGATTTTCCTAAAGTGGAATCTATTCGTTAAAACTGTTCAACGCGATGCGCCAAAGGTCTTGTTTACTTGGAGTAAAGCTCGACGATCAGGTTTTCGTTGATTTCAGATGGTAACTCGTCGCGTTCTGGGAAAGAGCGAAATACGCCTTCCAGCTTATCGCCGTTTACAACAACCCAATCCACTGCGCGGTTTGCTGAAAGTGCCAACGCGCCCTGAATTCGTAATTGGCTTTTGGCTTTTTCACGAATAGAGATAGTGTCACCTGGTTCAACCTGGTATGACGGAATGTTAACGACATTGCCGTTTACTAAAACCGACTTGTGTGACACCAATTGTCGAGATTCAGCACGGGTAGAACCAAAGCCCATACGATAAACCACGTTATCCAGTCGCCGCTCAAGAATGCGCAGCAGGTTTTCGCCTGTAGCACCTTTTTGACGATCAGCACGCTTATAGTAGTTACGGAATTGCTTTTCCAGAACACCATAAAGGCGACGAACCTTTTGCTTTTCACGCAGCTGAACCGCGTAATCAGAAAGACGCGTACGTCTTGCACCATGTTGCCCAGGGACGCTATCCATTCGACATTTACTTTCGATTGGACGCACACCGCTCTTCAAGTACAGGTCTGTACCTTCACGGCGCGCTAATTTGCAAGTTGGTCCGAGATATCTAGCCATTTTCTAATTTCCTCAATTACACCCGACGACGTTTCGGTGGTCGACAGCCATTGTGTGGTATGGGTGTTACATCAGTGATGTTCGTAATCCTGAAACCAACGCCATTCAAGGCACGAACCGCAGCTTCACGACCTGGCCCTGGACCTTTCACAAATACTTCCAAATTTTGCAATCCGTAATCCAATGCTGCTGTACCAGCACGTTCCGCTGCAACCTGTGCTGCGAATGGTGTACTTTTACGAGCACCACGGAAACCAGACCCACCAGCAGTCGCCCAGGACAACGCGCCACCTTGACGATCAGTAATGGTGATGATCGTGTTGTTAAAAGAGGCGTGAATGTGAGCCAAACCGTCTACTACCTGACGCTTACCTTTCTTTCGAGTTGAGGTCTGCGCGGCGGTTTGAGCCGGTGCTTCAGTTTCAGCTTCTGCTTCTGTGGTGTTTTCAGTTTCAGACATAATCAGTTACTTCACTTTAAATGGATGAATGCCGCGTCGAGTCAGTAACAATTTGTTACTTACGGACAGGTCGCTTAGGACCTTTTCTCGTACGAGCATTGGTTTTTGATCGCTGACCACGAACCGGCAAGTTTCGACGATGGCGAATGCCACGGAAACAACCCAGGTCCAGTAGACGCTTTATGTTCAACTGCGTTTCGCGACGCAGGTCGCCTTCGACAGGGAGTTTGGCAATTTCGCCACGCAACTTATCAAGCTCTTCCTCTGTGAGAGTGCCAATTTTGGCAGTGCGATCAACGTTCGTTGAGTCACAGAGCTGCTTTGCAGTGGTCCTTCCGATACCAAATATATAAGTAAGGGAAATTACTGCGTGCTTATTGTCAGGAATATTAATTCCAGCTAAACGGGCCATTAACCGCTCCTATTAACCTTGCCTTTGCTTGTGTTTAGGTTCCGAACAGATCACGCGAACGGATCCCCGGCGCCGAATAATTCGACAGTTCCGACACATCTTTTTTACTGAAGCTCTTACTTTCATTGTTTGCTCCTACCTGCGTCCAAAATTCTGCAAATTGGACTTCTTCATCAACGACTCATACTGATTTGACATCAGATGGGTCTGAATTTGTGCCATAAAATCCATCACAACAACCACAACAATCAGTAGCGCAGTGCCACCTAGTTGGAACGTGACATTGAACTGAACCACAAAGAACTGTGGCAACAGACATACAGCTGTCATGTACATCGAGCCGAACAACGTCAGCCGGGTCAAAATTGTATCTATGTGCCGGGCGGTTTGATCACCTGGCCGGTAGCCTGGGATGAACGCGCCGGACTTCTTCAAATTTTCTGCTACTTCCTTCGGATTAAACATAATCGCGGTGTACCAGAAGCAGAAAAAGATTATGCCTGCAGCAAACAAGATAATGTTCAGTGGCTGCCCGGGAGCAATCTGCAAACTCAAGTCTTGTAACCACTCCATTCCTGGCGATTGACCAAACCACTGGCCAAGAGACGCAGGGAATAACAATAAACTACTCGCGAAGATCGCCGGTATCACACCCGCCATGTTGACCTTGAGCGGCAAATGGCTGCTCTGAGCCTGATACATTTTTCGCCCTTGCTGTCGCCGCGCATAATTTATCGTAATACGACGCTGGCCACGCTCCACGTAGACCACGATAGCGACTACTGCTACCGCAATTAAACCTATACCTAACAATCCAAGGATGGGAATCTCACCTTGTCGTGCCTGTTCAAAAGACTGGCCAATAGCGCTTGGGAATCCCGATACAATGCCAGCAAAAATCAATATCGATATACCATTTCCAATTCCGCGCTCAGTGACTTGCTCGCCCAGCCACATCAGGAACATCGCCCCAGTGACCAACGTTGTCACCGCGACAAAATGAAATGCAAAGTTACCCGAGTAAGACAGACCCTGTGAGGCCAGGCCGCTACTCATTGCTAAACCTTGAACCGTCGCTAGTGCGAGCGTGCCATAGCGTGTGTACTGAGCAATTTTACGCCGTCCAGCGTCACCTTCTTTACGTAACTGCTGCAACGATGGAGTTGTCGCAACCAGTAAGGAAGTAATGATCGATGCCGAGATGTAAGGCATGATCCCAAGAGCAAAAATACTCATTCGCTCCAGTGCACCACCGGAAAACATATTAAACAGATCCAGGATGCCGCCCTGATTCTGATCGAACAGTAGTTGTAGCCGTTCTGGGTCTATTCCCGGAACAGGTATGTGACTACCGACTCGATAGACAACAATTGCAATCAACACATATAGCAGGCGTTGACGTAACTCTGTCAATCCGCCGCCTGATGACGCTGCTGTTGCTCGTTGTGCTAGTGAACTACTCATTTATAATTTACTTACTCTTCGATCTTGCCGCCCGCGGCTTCAATTGCAGCACGCGCGCCTTTGGTTATTCTGAGCCCTTTAACATTGACCGCTTTTTTAATCTCACCGGACAACATGACTTTGGCGTACTGAATAGAATCACCCAGTAGACCCGCGTCTTTAAGCGCCTGAAGGTCGATCAAGTCTGCTTCAACCTTAGCCAACTCGCTCAGCGTAACTTCTGCTGTTACACGAGCTTTTGCTGAGTTAAAACCAAACTTTGGCAATCGCATTTGTAGAGGCTGCTGACCGCCCTCGAAACCTGGACGAACACGCCCACCGGATCGAGACTTTTGGCCTTTATGTCCACGGCCGCCGGTTTTACCCAAACCACTACCTATACCCCGGCCCACACGCTTGGAGGCGTGCTTACTACCGGTTGCACCTTTAATTGTATTTAAACGCATCTTCTCGCTCCTACTCGCGAACTAAATCTCTTACTCGCTAACTACGCTAACCATATATGAGATCTTATTGATCATGCCGCGATTCTCTGGTGTATCAATCACTTCAACGGTATGCCGTATTCTGCGCAGACCAAGACCTGTCACACAGGCCTTATGGCTCTTTAAGCGACTGATCGGGCTTTTTGTCAACGTTACGTGCAGCTTCTTTTCGTTCGCCATGGTAATTAACCCAAAATCTCTTCAATAGTTTTGCCGCGCTTCTCTGCGATACCTTCTGGTGCTCGCATATTCTGCAGGCCTTCAAAGGTGGCACGGATCACGTTAACCGGATTGGTAGAGCCGTAGCACTTGGCCAATACGTTATGAACGCCAGCGGCTTCCAATACTGCTCGCATCGTCTTACCTGCGATAATACCGGTACCGTCTGATGCTGGCTGCATGAAAATCTTTGAAGCGCCGTGTCTCGCTGTGATCGCGTATTGGATCGTCGACCCATCAAGATCAACCTGAATCATGTTGCGTCGAGCGGCTTCCATTGCCTTTTGAATAGCCAAAGGAACTTCGCGTGCTTTACCGCGACCATAGCCAACGCGACCTTTACCATCTCCGACAACCGTTAAGGCTGTGAAACCAAATATACGTCCGCCTTTTACAACCTTGGCAACGCGGTTCACTTGAACCAGCTTTTCCTGGATGCCTTCTTCGTTGTCATTTTGGTCTTTATACGCCATCTCTAATCCTCAAACCCGCCGATTAAAACTGCAAGCCGCTCTCACGAGCAGCATCTGCCAACGCCTTAACGCGGCCGTGGTATTTATATCCTGAACGGTCAAAAGCAACCTTCTCGATGCCAGCAGCCTTCGCTCGCTCGGCTATCAGCGCGCCTACTTTAGCTGCACTAACCGTGTTGCCTGTTGCCGCGCCACGCATATCTTTCTCAACCGTTGAAGCAGACGCTTTTATCACGTCACCTCCAGATGAGATGACTTGCGCGTAGATGTGACGGGGCGAACGGTAAACCGTCAACCTGTGCACTTCTAGATCCGCGATGTGCTTTCGTCCACGTCTTGCTCTTCGTAGCCGAGCATCATTCTTTTTGCTCATGTTGTCTAATCTCTTGTCTGTTGTTGCAAGTGTTGCAATAAATCTGTTGCAAGTACAAAACGGCAAGCTGTCTTGCCAGCCCGACCCCACACCAAAAGTGTGACGGCCAGACAAAATGAATTACTTCTTCTTTGCTTCTTTGCGCTTCACATGCTCATCGACATAGCGCACGCCCTTACCTTTGTAAGGCTCTGGCGGACGATAGTCGCGAATTTCTGCGGCTACTTGACCGACCAATTGTTTGTCAATACCTCGAACGATCACCTGAGTCTGCGTAGGTGTTTCGATCTCTATACCTTCTGGCACGTCATACACAACCGGGTGTGAAAATCCTAAGCTAAGTGTCAGCTTGTTACCTGCTGCTGCTGCACGATAACCAACACCGATGAGCTGAAGCTCTTTAACAAACCCTTCAGTGACGCCTTTCACCATATTAAAAGCTAGCGCTCTGAACGTACCTGCCATCGCGCCCGATTTCTTCGTTTTCTGAGCAGCAGCAAACTGCAGGCCTTCTTCGCCTTGCTCTACATTCACCAGGTCGTGGACAACCAAATTGAGGTTACCCTTGCTACCTTTAACACTGAGATGCTTATCCGAGAGCGATATTTCAACTCCGCTAGGGATCTCAACTGGAGCGTTTGCTATTCGTGACATATCTAAAAACCTATTTAACTGATTGCCCTAGAATACGGAGCAAAGTACCTCGCCGCCGACACCAGCTGCCCGTGCCGCACGATCGGACATCACGCCCTTATTGGTCGACATAATAATAATGCCTAGACCACCTTTAACTGTCGGAATTTCGTCTTTACCTTTGTACTGTCGAAGACCAGGACGACTTACTCGCTTGATCTCTTCAATGACGGGTCGGCCTTCAAAATACTTGAGCTCGATCGTCAAAACCGGATGGCCGTCTTCACTGACTGTAAAGTCAGCGATGTAGCCTTCATCTTTCAATACTTTTGCGATATCGATCTTAGTGCCAGAAGAAGGCATTTCGGTCGATGTCAGCTTCGCCGTCTGCGCGTTACGAACGCGAGTCAACATGTCTGCTACAGGATCTTGCATTGTCATACGTTATCTCTCCTACCAGCTCGACTTAACAAGACCGGGCACATCGCCCCGCATAGCTGCTTCGCGTAATTTAGTTCTGGCTAGACCGAAACGACGGTAAACCGCATGTGGACGACCAGTCAGCGTACATCGCCGAGTCTGTCGAGCTGGGCTCGCGTCACGAGGAAGCTTCTGCAGACTTTGCTGCGCCTCCCAGCGTTCCTCATCACTCAAATTCATGTCCACGATTTGCTTCTTGAGCAATGCACGCTTAACAGCATACTTAGCGACTGTCTTGCTCCGCTTCAATTCGCGGTTGATCATTGATTTCTTAGCCATAAATGCTCTCTATTAGCCTCTTGCTAATTAACTTGCTTCTTCTTGCGGTACACGCAATGGGAAGTTGAAAGCACGCAACAGCGCCCTTCCTTGGTCATCTGTTTTCGCTGTCGTTGTGATCGCGATATCTAATCCGCGGATCTTATCGATCTTGTCGTAATCAATCTCAGGAAATACGATCTGTTCCGTAACACCCATAGCAAAGTTGCCACGGCCGTCAAACATCTTAGGGCTCAAGCCACGAAAATCTCGTTGGCGAGGGATCGCAATGTTAATGAGACGATCCAGAAATTCGTACATCTGCTTCTTACGTAGCGTTACTTTGCAGCCGATTGGATAGCCATCACGAACCTTGAAACCAGCAATCGATTTGCGAGCCTCGGTGATGACAGGCTTTTGACCTGCAATTTTTTCCATATCAGCAAGCGCGTTATCTAACTGCTTGCGATCAGCGATCGCTTCACCAACGCCCATATTGAGCGTGATCTTACTGATGCGAGGCACTTCCATAACAGAAGCTAGTCCCAGTTCTGCCTGGAGCTTTGCCTTCACTTCGTTTTCGTAAAACTCTTTAAGGTCTGCCATGTTGCTTACCCGTCTATCTCTTCGCCGGTTGACTTGAAGACCCTGACTTTCTTGCCGTCTTCCAGTGTTTTGAATGCAACTCGATCCGCTTTACTGGTGTTCGAGTTGTAAATCGCTATGTTAGAAAGCTGTATAGCTGCTTCCTTTTCAATGATCCCGCCAGGCTGACCCATTTGTGGGTTACCTTTAGTGTGACGCTTGACCATGTTGACGCCAGACACTAAAGCCTTGCCGTCAAGTATGCGATTCACGTTGCCGCGCTTTCCTTTGTCTCTTCCTGTGATGACTATCACATCATCGTCTTTCTTTATTTTCTGCATCTGTCTCAATCCGTCAAATTTGCCATGAGCCTGCTCTTTCTATCCAAAACGCTATCAAACGAGTTTGAACCTTCTAGAGAACCTCCGGCGCCAACGAAATAATTTTCATGAAGTTATCGTTTCTGAGTTCACGCGTTACCGGTCCAAAGATTCGAGTACCAATGGGCTGCTTGTTAGCATTCAACAAAACAGCCGCGTTACCATCAAAACGGATCACCGATCCATCAGGCCGACGAACACCCTTTCTGGTTCGAACGACAACTGCGTCCAAAACCTGTCCTTTCTTTACTCGACCACGGGGAATTGCTTCTTTCACCGTGACCTTAATGATATCCCCGATGCCAGCGTAACGACGCTTGGATCCACCAAGTACCTTGATACACATCACACGACGCGCTCCGCTGTTATCCGCGATATCCAAATATGTTTGCGTCTGAATCACTGACTTAACTCCAACGTAAAAAGGTTGCCGAACTAAATAATGGTTGCTTTACGATCAACGGAGCTCAACTTCCAGGCTTTCGACTTGGAAATTGGACGCGTTTCTTGAATCGTTACCAGATCACCTTCCTGGCAAACATTCTCCGGATCGTGAGCATGAATCTTATTTGAACGCTTGATGTATTTACCGTAGAGCGGGTGCTTGATCTGACGTTCAACCAACACAGTGATGGTTTTATCCATCTTGTTGCTGACGACTCTGCCCTTCTCTACGCGTGCTTCGCTACTCTTGCTCATTCACTTACCCTGCTTTTTTCATTCAACACAGTCTTGACCCGGGCGATGTCTTTTTTTGTCGCCTTCAATGCATGGGTCTGGTTCAACTGCCCTGTCGATTGCTGCATACGGTGAGTAAACTGATCTTTCGCCAGAGACACCATGGCCTCTTTCAGTTCTTCAACCGATTTTTCTTTAAGTTCTGATGCTTTCATGCCAATCGTCTCTCAGATCACATTACTGTTCGTTTAACAAACGCGGTCGGGAATGGAAACTTAGACGCCGCTAGGCGGAACGCATCTCGCGCTACTTCTTCAGTTACACCTTCCATCTCGAAAAGGATCTTGCCCGGTTTGATCTGGGCTACCCAGTATTCAACGTTACCTTTACCTTTACCCTGCCGAACCTCTAGAGGCTTCTGAGTAATAGGCTTGTCTGGAAAAACTCGTATCCAAATTTGACCACCACGCTTTACTCGACGAGTCATCGCACGACGACCGGCCTCAATTTGACGAGCCGTCATCCGACCTCGTCCAACTGCTTTCAACGCATACTCACCAAAGCTAACCGTGCTACCACGTTGGGCCAGACCACGGTTACGGCCTTTCTGCATTTTTCTAAATTTCGTTCGCTTAGGCTGTAACATCTACTTATCCGAAACTTTGCACGTTAGTTTGCTTTTCTTTCCCAGCGGCCTCTTCTTGGACTCCCAAAATCTCGCCCTTAAAGATCCACACCTTGACGCCAATAATGCCGTAAGTGGTCAGCGCTTCTGCTGGCGAGTAGTCGATATCAGCTCGCAATGTATGCAGAGGGACGCGACCTTCGTGGTAGCTTTCTGATCGCGCAATTTCAGCACCGCCCAATCGACCTGCAACACGAACTTTGATGCCTTCAGCGCCAAGACGCATTGCGTTTTGAATCACACGCTTCATGGCACGACGAAACTGAACTCGACGCTCGAGCTGCTGCGCGACATTCTGCGCAACCAGGTAAGCATCCAATTCAGGCTTACGTATTTCTTCGATGTTGATGTGCACCGGCACTTTCATCATCTTTGCGATGGTCTGACGTAACTTCTCTACGTCTTCACCCTTCTTACCAATCACGATACCAGGACGCGCTGTGTGGATCGTAATACGAGCAGTTTGAGCTGGCCGACGAATCTCTATTCGACTCACTGACGCTTGCGCCAATCTCTTTTGCAGGTATGCGCGAACCTTCAGATCAATATGGAGCTTGTCCGCATAGGCTGGACCATCCGCATACCAAATCGAAGTGTGCTCTTTAACAATCCCGAGTCGAAATCCAGTGGGATGTACTTTTTGACCCATAATACTTTCCTATATGCCCTGGTGACCGTTGCTTACTTGTCTGCAACCGCCAGTGTGATATGGCAGGTTCTCTTTAAAATTCGATCTGCACGACCTTTAGCTCGCGGCTTAATTCTCTTCATGGTCAGACCTTCATCTACCATGATTTTCGAGACACTCAATTCGTCCACGTCCGCTGCCTCATTATGCTCGGCATTTGCGATCGCTGACTCTAGAAGTTTGCGAACAATATGCGCGCCCTTCTTTGTACTGAAGTTCAATATGTTCAACGCTTCGCCAACATCTTTGCCGCGGATCTGGTCAGCAACCAGCCGTGCTTTTTGGGCTGATAACTTTGCGCCTTTGAGTCTTGCACCTACTTCCATCATCAAGTCCTCTTTACCTTATCGACGCGCTTTCTTGTCCGCAGCATGACCACGGTAAGTACGAGTGATAGAAAATTCACCAAACTTGTGACCGACCATGTCTTCGGTAACAAATACTGGAATGTGTTGACGACCGTTATGAACCTGAACAGTCAAACCAACAAACTCTGGTGAGATCATGGAACGACGTGACCAGGTCTTAATAGGACGCTTGTCGTTGGTCGCAATAACGGCCTGGACCTTTTTCAATAAATGCAGGTCAATAAATGGGCCTTTCTTTAAGCTACGTGGCACTGTCTATCTCCTAGCGAGTCGAACGACGACGGCGGATAATCATGCCGTCAGTGCGTTTGTTTTTACGAGTCTTGTAACCCTTGGTTGGCATACCCCATGGTGAAACTGGGTGACGACCACCGGAAGTCTTACCTTCACCACCACCGTGCGGGTGATCAACCGGGTTCATAACAACGCCTCGAACGGTTGGACGAACACCACGCCAGCGTCTTGCACCAGCCTTACCCAGCGACTCCAAGTTGTGCTCGGAATTACTGACTTCGCCCATGGTGGCACGACAATCTGCCAATATCTTACGCATCTCACCAGACCGTAATCGCAACGTCACGTAAGCGCCTTCTTTCGCAATCAACTGACAGGAAGTCCCTGCACTGCGAATCAACTGTGCGCCTTTCTCAGGCTTCAACTCAACACAATGAATAACACTACCCATTGGGATATTACGTAACGGTAAGCAGTTACCCGCCTTAATCGGTACGTTAACGCCTGATTGAACTGTGTCGCCCGCTTTAATACCTTTGGGGGCGATGATGTAACGACGCTCTCCATCCAGGTACTTAAGAAGTGCGATGTTGGCGGTTCTGTTGGGATCGTACTCTAGTCTTTCTACTACCGCGCCAATACCGTCTTTATTTCGCTTGAAATCGATAATTCGATATTTCTGCTTATGACCACCGCCAATATGACGCGTTGTAATACGGCCATTATTGTTTCGCCCACCGGTCTTGCTCTTCTTTTCCAGGAGCGGCCGATAGCCTTCACCCTTGTGTAGATCGGGGCTAGTGACCTTGACGACAAACCGGCGACCCGGTGATGTTGGTTTAGCTTTTACGACTGGCATTGTATTAACTCGTTACTTGTTTCGGGTATCGTTTATTTAAAGTTACTCAGCAGCGCTCGCGAAATCGATATCATGACCATCATCCAATCGGACATAGGCCTTCTTCCAACTCGGCTTACGGCTAACGCCGCGCATGTTTCTTTTAACTTTTCCCTTCACGTTCAATACGGTGACCTCTTTCACGGAGACCCCATAAATTTTTTCAACCGCCTCTTTGATCTCTGGGCGGGTGGCGTCTTTAGCTACCTTGAATGCAAATTGATTTGCTTCGTCAGCAATAATCGTAGCCTTCTCGGAGATGTGCGCGCCTAACAAAATGTTATACATTCTTTCCTGATTCATGCCAGAAGCTCCTCGGCTTTCTTCAGCGCTCCAACAGTGAACAAGACCTTCTCATATCCAATCAAATTCACTGGATTTACAGCGTGAACGTCAATGACTTCAACGTTGCGAATGTTACGCGCACCGAGATAGAGATTGTCATCAACTTCTTCAACCACGACCAATACGTTTACCAAGTCGAGGCTCTTCAATCGCTCTAGAACTTCTTTTGTCTTAGGGGCTTCAACTGCGAAGTCTTCAGTAACAATCATTCGGTCTTGACGAATTAGCTCTGACAGAATTGACTGCATTGCACCGCGATACATCTTGCGGTTCACCTTTTGACTAAAGTCCTGAGGTTTTGCTGCGAAAGTTTGACCGCCCCCTCTCCATATAGGAGAACGAATGGTACCTGCACGCGCTCGACCAGTGCCTTTTTGACGGAAAGGCTTACGACCACCGCCATTAACTTCTGCTCGCGTCTTTTGCGCACGGGTGCCCTGACGGGCGCCGGCTAAATAAGATACTACAACCTGGTGAACCAAAGCTTCATTAAACTGACGCCCGAAAGTAGTCTCAGAAAGCTCTACAGCCTTGTCTGATACGCCTTTACCTGGTTCTGAAATATTGAGATTCAATGTTCCAACTCCACTAATTACCGGGATTTAACTGCAGGTGTAACGAAGATCTCGCCGCCTTTAGCCCCAGGTACTGCTCCTTTAATGAGCAGCAAATTGTTTTCTTGATCAACGCGAACCACTTCGAGGGTTTGTGTTGTTACGCGAACCGCGCCCATGTGGCCGGCCATCTTCTTGCCTTTAAATACTCGCCCAGGTGTTTGACACTGGCCGATGGAACCGGGCGCACGGTGTGAAACCGAGTTACCGTGTGTCGCGTCCTGCATCTGGAAGTTGTAACGCTTAATAACACCGGCGAATCCCTTACCCTTTGACTGACCTGCGACATCAACTTTCTGTCCAACTTCAAAGCTGTCAACACTGATGCTGTCACCAACGTTACACTCTGTTTCCGCTTCACAGCGAAATTCAGCGAGATGACGACCTGCTTCAACGTTAGCTTTGCTAAAGTGGCCTGCCTTAGGCTTACTGACTTTAGAAGGCTTGATCGCACCCATGGTGACCTGCACGGCGTCATAGCCGTCGGTTTCAACCGTTTTACGCTGAGTCACGCGATTTGGCGTGGCCTCAATGACGGTGACTGGCACGGAATCGCCGTCTTCAGTAAAGATACGGGTCATTCCTCTCTTAACGCCAATAATTCCGATGGTCATACTTAACTCCAGTTACTACTCTTTTCGATAACCTGCATTAACCCAGATTAATCTGAACTTCCACACCTGCCGCCAAGTCTAGCTTCGTTAGCGCGTCTACAGTCTTTTCAGTAGGCTCAACGATATCAAGCAAACGCTTATGGGTTCTGATCTCATATTGGTCACGCGCATCTTTGTAGACGTGCGGAGAGGTCAGGACCGTAAATTTTTCAATTTTGGTAGGCAACGGGATAGGACCATGGACCTGAGCACCGGTACGCTTAGCGGTGTTGACAATTTCCTGTGTGGAAACGTCAATCAGTCGGTGATCGAAGGCCTTTAGCCGAATTCTAATTCTTTGGTTTTGCATTTAAGCCCGCTCCCAAAAACGGTAGTACTAAAATTTAAAGTGCAAAAAAGCCCCTTCCCGTTATTGGGAGGAGCATCTTGCCGAAGCAAGTGTTTCTCTAATTTCAAGAAACATTCCGTGACCTCCAATCGAGGTCCTGTTGTCCTATCTCGAACACAACCTTGTTTAGAGGTTCTACGTGTATGAGAGGGCGCGAATTATACAAATATCTGAGACTTAATCCAGTCTTTACGAGTAAATAATATTGAGAAATCCCATCAATGCAGATTTCCAGCAATAGGCGACGATTGAAGTGAGCACCTACTATCTGCGAGAGGTACGTAAAATAAAGGGCGGCGACTTATAGAGGGGTATCTTTAGGGACGCGCTCTAGTTAAGAAAAAAATGCGAATGGACTGCGAAACGAACTCGGAACACTAGAATAGTCCGCAAATGCGGATTGAGGGTGATTCCAAGCACTAAAAAGCGACACCAACTTGTCAAACACAAGATAGTGTAGACGCTGGGCGCGCGCCATCACACAAATTTTATCTGTCAATTTGGAGAAAATGGGCAGAATCGGCCATTCCACTCACCTTGCACATCGGGAGCGACTCGCGGGATGTATTTATCCCCGAACAACTTTCTGTCCGCCAATAGACTCGCCCTCAGCAAGGTCCCTTGACGTATACTCAAGCAATGCAGACGCGAACCCGAACTCGACTATCACCAGAGAATAGGAAGAAACAAATTCTTGAAGCTGCGAGAAACCTAATCACAAGCAAGGGGATTCAAAGTTTCACGATGGATTCTCTAGCTGCGGCTGCCGGAATCACGACACCTCTGGTCTATAACTATTTCGCCAACCGCTCCGAGCTACTACAAGCTTTGCTTAAACAGGAGTACACAGCATTTTCTGAAAAAGTACAGGCGGAGGTCGAATCGGCAAGTAGCTTCGAAGAAACCGTTCGCGCATTCATTTTGAGTAATTTCGATCACTTTGCGCCGGGAAGTATATTGCCGGTATTGCAAAGCCAGCCTGAGGTCGCTGTCGTTATCTCAGAACAGCAAAAGCGAGCCAGCAATCGATCAGCAAGTTTTCTCGTGAGACTCACTGCAAAGAGTTTCCAGCTCACCAGAGCGGAAGCTGAGCTCGTCATGAGCATGTCATCGGGCGCCTCTATAGCTGCGGCCCAATATGCATCGACCCATGAGGCGACTCGAGACGAAACAGTCGACAAGGTGCTGGCGTATGTCATTGCCGGGCTCGGCGCTGTCGCTTCGATTAAGGACAAAACTTAGACCAAAAAAAACCGCGGTAAATCGCGGTTTTTCTTAACACTATCTTCTCTGCGCTAGGCGTGGATCTTTGTCACAACACCAGCACCCACCGTTCGACCACCCTCGCGGATCGCAAAACGCTGACCTTCTTCCATCGCAATCGGTGCGATCAGTTCAACATCCAAATTCACGTTATCACCAGGCATCACCATTTCAGTGCCTTCTGGTAACTCACAAGCACCCGTAACGTCAGTCGTCTCAAAGAAGAACTGAGGCTTGTAGCCTTTGAAAAATGGCGTGTGGCGTCCGCCTTCATCTTTCGACAAAACGTAAACTTCACCCATGAACTTCGTATGAGGCGTGATAGAACCTGGCTTCGCCAGTACCTGACCACGTTCAACATCGTCACGCTTGGTACCACGCAGCAGAACACCAACGTTCTCGCCTGCACGACCTTCGTCGAGTAACTTACGGAACATCTCAACGCCCGTACAAGTCGTCTTCATCGTGTCCTTGATGCCGACGATTTCTAGATCATCACCAACCTTCACAATACCACGGTCAATTCGACCCGTGACAACCGTACCGCGACCAGAGATCGAGAACACGTCTTCGATTGGCATCAGGAATGGCTGGTCAATGGCACGCTCGGGCTCAGGAATGTAGGAGTCCAACGTTTCAACCAATTTAATAATGGACGGCGCACCAATGTCAGACTGGTCGCCTTCAAGCGCCTTTAATGCACTACCGATAATAATCGGTGTGTCGTCGCCAGGAAAATCGTACTGGTCAAGAAGTTCACGAACTTCCATCTCAACAAGCTCAACCAACTCCTCGTCATCGACCATGTCAGCCTTGTTCAGGAACACAACAATGTAAGGTACGCCAACCTGCTTAGACAGCAGAATGTGCTCGCGCGTCTGTGGCATGGGGCCATCAGCGGCAGAACAAACCAAAATCGCACCGTCCATCTGCGCAGCACCAGTGATCATGTTCTTCACATAGTCAGCGTGTCCCGGGCAATCAACGTGCGCGTAGTGACGGGCAGGTGAGTCATATTCAACGTGTGAAGTCGAAATCGTGATACCACGTTCCCGCTCTTCTGGCGCATTATCAATCGCTGCGAAATCGGAGAATGTACCACCCCAAGTTTCTGCACAGACTTTTGTGATCGCCGCTGTTAGCGTTGTCTTACCATGGTCAACGTGACCAATGGTGCCTACGTTTAAGTGCGGCTTCGTCCGCTCAAACTTCTCTTTGGACACTTCTCACCTCATCGATAAGTTAATGGGATCCGAGTTTTTCTCTTCGCCCTTTTGGTTGTGGGATCTTACCCGGTAAACAGTTTTCGCCTTGTTATCCGCTACGACCTATTAATAATGGCTTCTGCTACGTTCGGCGGCACTTCTTTGTATTGCGAGAATTCCATAGAGAAGGTCGCGCGACCTTGTGTGGCTGAACGCATATCCGTTGCGTAACCAAACATTTCTGACATAGGCACTTCGGCACGCACAGCCTTACCCGCTGCGACATCTTCCATACCTGAGACAATACCGCGACGGCGATTCAAGTCACCAATAATGTCGCCGTAATGTTCTTCAGGGGTGACGACTTCAACATTCATCACTGGCTCTAAAAGAACTGGATCTGCATCCAGAACACCGGCTCGCAATGCCATGGAACCGGCAACTTTAAACGCTACCTCACTAGAATCGACATCGTGATAGGACCCGTCATACAGCGTCGCTTTAACGCCTTGTAGAGGATACCCGGCAACAACCCCGTTCGACAATTGCTCTTGGACGCCTTTTTCAACAGCACTGATATATTCCCGCGGTACAACGCCACCAACTATCTCATCAACGAATTCGAAGCCTTCACCTTCAATAGGTTCAATCCTAAGCCATACATGTCCGTACTGACCTCGACCACCGGTCTGACGAATAAACTTGCCTTCAGCTTTGACACTTTTACGGATCGTTTCTCTGTACGACACCTGCGGCTTACCGATATTGGCTTCTACACCAAACTCTCGCTTCATCCGGTCAACGATGATGTCGAGGTGCAACTCACCCATGCCACCGATAATGCATTGCCCGGTCTCTTCGTCCGTGCGGACACTGAAGGATGGATCCTCTGCCGCCAATTTGCCTAATGCTGCAGACATTTTGTCCTGATCAGCTTGAGAGCGGGGTTCTACCGCTACGTGGATAACCGGTTCTGGAAACTCCATTTTTTCAAGCGTGATGATGTTCTTTAGATCGCACAGCGTGTCGCCTGTGGTCGCGAACTTTAGCCCAATGGCTGCCGCAATGTCCCCTGCGTGTACTTCTTTAATTTCGTTGCGGTCGTTGGAGTGCATCTGCACCATTCGACCGACCCGCTCCTTTTTATCTTTGATCGGGTTATAGACCTGATCACCGGTTTTCAGTACTCCGGAATAGACCCGAAAGAACGTTAGTGCGCCGACAAATGGGTCCGTCGCAATCTTGAATGCCAGTGCTGCAAAGGGTTCGCTATCGTCTGCATGTCGATAAGCATCGGATTCGTCTTCGAGAAAACCATGAATCGCTTTCACTTCATCCGGTGCAGGCAAAAACTCTACGACAGCATCGAGCATGGTTTGCACGCCCTTGTTCTTAAATGCTGAACCGCATAGTGCCGGTACGATCTCGTTAGCAATCGTTCGCTTACGGATGCCCGCTTTGATTTGTTCGACGGTTAACTCAACACCATCAAGGTAAGCCTCCATGAGGTCATCGTCAGCTTCTACAGCCGCCTCAATCAAGATGTCGCGGTGTTGTTGAGCCTCATCTTTTAGCGCCTCCGGAATATCTTCCTCGCGGAAGGTCAGCCCCAAGTCGTCTTCATTCCAATAAATAGCCTTCATCTTAATGAGGTCGATGACACCTCTAAAGTCCTCTTCGGCGCCAATGGCTAACTGAAGCGGCACCGGTGTCGCGCCAAGGCGGTTTTTGATTTGTTCGATCACACGGAGGAAATCAGCACCCGCACGATCCATCTTGTTAACAAAAACGAGCCTAGGGACTTCGTACTTGTTGGCTTGGCGCCAGACCGTTTCGGATTGCGGCTCTACACCAGAAGTACCGCAGAAGACGACCACTGCTCCATCCAGCACACGCAATGACCGCTCGACCTCAATAGTGAAGTCGACGTGACCAGGTGTATCAATAATGTTGATTCGGTGCTGTTCGAACTGTTGCTCTGAGCCCTGCCAGAATGTCGTGGTGGCAGCAGACGTAATCGTTATGCCGCGCTCCTGCTCTTGCTCCATCCAGTCCATGGTGGCAGCGCCATCATGGACTTCACCTATCTTGTGAGATACGCCGGTATAGAACAGCACCCGCTCAGTGGTTGTGGTTTTACCCGCATCCACATGAGCGACGATACCGATATTCCGATATCGTTTGATTGGTGTTTGCCTGGGCATAACGAAACAGCTGTTTTAGAAGCGGTAGTGAGAGAACGCCTGGTTAGCTTGCGCCATGCGATGAGTGTCTTCACGCTTGCGGACTGCAGAACCACGGCCTTCAGCTGCGTCGAGAATTTCGCCTGCCAGCCGCTGTGCCATGGACTTCTCGCCACGACTACGGGCTGAATCAACCAACCAACGCATGGCTAGCGCGCCACGTCGTGAAGGTCGAACTTCAACAGGTACCTGGTAGGTCGCACCACCAACTCGTCGAGACTTTACTTCGACTGAAGGTGCAATGGCTTCAAGCGCCGCATCAAAAACTTCGATGGGGTCGTTACCGCTACGCTCTTTAACGCGATCTAGCGCGCCGTAGACGATCTTTTCAGCTACCGCTTTCTTGCCGCTGACCATGACATGGTTCATGAATTTGGCAAGCGTCTGATTATGATACTTAGGGTCCGGCAGTATTTCCCGTTTTTCAGGGACTCTACGTCTTGGCATGATACTTTCCTATTAAACTTCAGGTTAACCCGGGATCGCTTCGTTTCTAAAAATACTAAGAAGGCCCGGCCTTACTCTGGATCTATGTTCTGTACGAAATTGCGCAATACAAAAATCTGTGTCGCTCATTTGTTCAGGACTAAACCGTCCAGCACTAAATTACGAAACACTAGAGCTTAAGCTCTAGCGCTTGGGTCGCTTGGTACCGTACTTTGAACGTCCCTGCATTCTGTCTTGAACACCAGTAGTGTCCAAGGTGCCACGAACCGTATGGTATCGCACACCAGGCAAGTCTTTAACACGACCGCCACGAATCAAAACAACAGAGTGTTCCTGCAAGTTGTGCCCTTCGCCGCCAATGTATGAAGTCACTTCAAAACCATTGGTGAGACGAACACGACAGACCTTACGAAGGGCCGAGTTAGGCTTCTTCGGTGTCGTCGTGTAAACACGAGTGCATACACCACGACGTTGTGGGCATGCTTGCAGAGCAGGTACATCACTCTTTTCGACCTTTCGCTTTCTAGGCTTTCGAACCAATTGACTGATTCTTGCCATAAATTAAAACTCCAGCGTTATTAAAAGTCAGGGCCACAGGACTTACTGTCCTCAATGTGACCCCGCCAAATTCGAGGGGCGCATTCTAATGATGCTGCCCCTTCCCGTCAACAGGCGCTCTTCTTTTCAGATCAAGAATTACCTGAATCTGTCGAGCTAAGCGCTGCGCTTAGAGCTGCTTCTACTTCTGCAGCACTAACTTTACGCTCCTGATTTCGACTCTCACGTCTCTTGCGTCGGTCTTCGTGGTATTTGAGACCTGTACCAGCCGGAATCAAACGGCCCACGATGACATTTTCTTTCAAACCACGCAGATTATCGCGCTTACCTGTCACAGCGGCTTCGGTCAGTACCCGAGTTGTTTCCTGGAAGGAAGCAGCCGAGATAAATGACTCAGTTGCCAGCGCTGCTTTAGTAATACCGAGCAATACTCGCTGGTATTTAGCAGGCTGCAAGCCTTCTGATCGGAGTCGATCGTTTTCGTCCAACAAGCGGACGTGTTCAACTTGCTCACCTTTGATCATTGCTGACTCACCAGCGCCGACAATATCTGCCTTACGCAACATCTGACAAACAATCACTTCAATATGCTTGTCGTTGATGGTCACGCCTTGAAGGCGGTAAACGTCCTGAATTTCCTTCACAACATACTGAGTCAGAGCTTCTACACCTTTCAGACGCAGGATATCGTGTGGATTTTCCGGACCGTCAGATACAACTTCACCCTTCTCAACATTCTCACCTTCAAACACTGTCATATGACGCCACTTGGGAATTAGCACCTCATAGTGGTCATCGCCTTCTGGCAATTCGCTGGTGTCCATTGGCGTAATAACCAGACGGCGCTTGCCTTTGGTTTCTTTACCAAAACTAACGGTACCGGAGATCTCGGCAAGTACGGCTGAATCTTTCGGCTTACGTGCTTCAAACAAATCAGCAACACGCGGCAGACCACCAGTGATATCTCGAGTCTTCGAGCTTTCTTGAGGAATACGGGCGATAACATCACCAATTTCGATGTCGGCACCGTCTTCAAGGCTCAAAATAGCGTTAGCTTCGAGGAAGTAATGAGCGGGTACATCGGTACCTGCCAGCAACAACTGATTGCCTTCGTCATCGACAAGACTAACCGCAGCGCGGACGTCTTTACCGGCACTCGGACGATCTTTAGGGTCGATAATCGAGATACTAGAAAGACCTGTCAGCTCGTCGGTCTGGCGACGAATCGTCACACCTTCGATCATGCTCTCAAACACTACCTTACCTGCAACCTCAGTCACAATTGGGTGAGTGTGCGGATCCCAGTTGGCAACAATTTCGCCTGCTTCTACCTTGGCTTCGTTACCCTTCTTGAGGACCGCGCCGTATGGGATCTTATAACGCTCTCGCTCACGACCGGTTTCTTCTTCAGCAACGGCCACTTCACCAGATCGCGATACGGCAACAAGATCACCGTTAATTTTCTGAATCGTCTTAAGGTTATGCAGACGGATCGTACCGAGATGCTTCACCTGAATATTATCGATTGCCGTGGCTCGCGATGCGGCACCACCAATGTGGAAGGTCCGCATGGTGAGCTGAGTTCCTGGCTCACCAATAGACTGGGCGGCAATAACACCGATCGCCTCACCGATGTTCACAAGGTGTCCGCGGCCAAGATCACGCCCGTAGCACTTACTGCAAATACCATATCGAGTGTTACAGGTAATGGCGCTCCTGACCGTCATTTCATCAACGCTGAGGTCTTCAAGCATGGTGACCCATTTCTCGTCGATCTGAGTGCCCGCAGGAATCACGACTTCATCGCCGGCGACGTTGAATACATCCTGAGAAACCGTACGACCCAGTACACGACCACCGATTGGCATGACAACGTCACCGCCGTCAATAACCGCAGTCATAATCAAACCATCGTCTGTACCACAGTCATGCTCAGTAACAACCAGATCCTGGGCCACATCGACTAGTCGACGCGTCAGGTAACCGGAGTTAGCCGTTTTAAGAGCCGTGTCAGCCAAACCTTTACGTGCACCGTGAGTCGAGATGAAATACTGCATCACGTTCAGGCCTTCACGGAAGTTCGCAGTAATGGGCGTTTCAATGATCGAGCCGTCTGGCTTGGTCATCAATCCACGCATACCGGACAGCTGACGAATCTGCGCGGGCGAACCACGAGCACCAGAGTCAGCGTACATCCAGACACTGTTAAAGGAGTTTTGCTCTTCCTTCTCGCCGTCCTTATTGGTGACAGTTTCTTTTGCAAGATTATCCATCATCGCCACACCCACCTGGTCGTTAGCACGGGTCCAGATGTCGATCACCTTGTTGTACTTTTCGCCCTGAGTCACTAGGCCTGAAGCATACTGGGATTCAATTTCGCGAATCTCGTCTTCGGCACTTTGAATGATACTGGCTTTTTCTTTTGGAATTACAAAGTCTTCAACACCGATAGAAGCACCGGAAGCTGTTGAATATTCGTAACCCAGATACATCAGTTGGTCAGCAAAGATCACAGTGTCTTTCAAACCAACAGTTCGATAGCAAACGTTCATCAAACGAGAGATATCTTTGTTGCCGAGCGTGCGATTCACATGCTCGTAGGCTAATCCTTTTGGAACAATCTCAAACAACAAAGCGCGGCCAACCGTCGTATCGGTAATGCTACTGGTTGTCACCATATCGCCGTTATCGTCTGGCGATGTTTCAGTGATGCGAACTTTGACGCGAGCTTGCAAACCGACTTTTTCGGTACGATAAGCCCGTGAGACTTCATGAATATCAGCAAAGACCATGCCTTCGCCTTTGTCATTAATCCGCTCTCGGGTCATATAGTAAACACCCAGAACAACGTCCTGAGACGGCACAATAACAGGCTCGCCATCGGCAGGTAGAAGTACGTTATTGGTAGACATCATTAATGCCCGTGCTTCCAACTGCGCTTCAATCGTCAAGGGTACGTGCACAGCCATTTGGTCGCCGTCAAAGTCAGCGTTGTAAGCCGTACAGACCAGCGGATGCAGCTGAATCGCCTTACCCTCGATCAATACAGGCTCAAAAGCTTGAATGCCCAGACGGTGAAGTGTCGGTGCTCGGTTGAGCAGTACCGGATGTTCGCGAATAACGTCAGCCAGGATATCCCAGACTTCAGCAGTCTCACGCTCAACCATCTTCTTAGCGGCTTTAATTGTCGTGGCGAGGCCACGCGCTTCGAGCTTACCGAAAATGAACGGCTTGAATAACTCAAGCGCCATCTTCTTAGGCAAACCACATTGATGCAGCCTCAGCGATGGACCAACCACGATGACCGACCGGCCAGAATAGTCGACTCGCTTACCCAACAGGTTCTGACGGAATCGACCCTGCTTGCCTTTAATCATGTCTGCAAGAGACTTCAACGGACGCTTATTCGTACCCGTAATGGCGCGACCACGGCGACCATTGTCCAGCAATGCATCGACAGCTTCCTGCAACATACGCTTTTCGTTGCGGACAATAATGTCCGGCGCAGACAAGTCGAGCAATCGCTTCAAACGGTTATTACGGTTGATAACCCGTCGATACAGGTCATTCAAATCCGAAGTTGCAAACCGGCCACCCTCGAGTGGTACCAGAGGGCGAAGATCCGGTGGTAGAACGGGTAGTACAGTAAAGATCATCCACTCTGGCTTGTTGCCTGACTTATCAAATGCTTCCATCAACTTAAGTCGTTTGGTGAGCTTTTTAATCTTGGTCTCAGAATTCGTTTGCGGCAGCTCTTCACGAACAGACGCAATTTCTTCTCTGATATCCATGTCCTTCATCAGGTCCTGGATCGCTTCGGCACCCATCTTCGCTTCAAATTCGTCGCCAAATTCTTCCAGCGATTCATAGTACTGCTCGTCAGTTAATAACTGGCGCTTTTCCAGCGTCGTCAAACCAGGATCGGTCACAACAAAGGATTCAAAATATAAGACTCGCTCGATATCACGGAGAGTCATATCCATGAGCAAGCCGATTCGAGAAGGCAAAGACTTCAGAAACCAGATGTGTGCAACTGGGCTAGCCAGTTCAATGTGCCCCATCCGTTCGCGGCGTACTTTTGCCAGCGCGACTTCAACACCACACTTTTCACAGATCACGCCACGATGCTTCAGGCGTTTGTATTTTCCGCAAAGACATTCGTAGTCTTTGTTTGGGCCAAAAATTTTGGCACAGAACAAGCCGTCACGTTCCGGCTTAAAGGTTCGATAGTTGATTGTTTCGGGCTTTTTAACTTCGCCGTAAGACCAAGATCGAATCAATTCTGGCGACGCCAAGCCGATCCGAAGTGAGTCAAACTCGTCGGACTGTCCTTGCGCTTTCAGTATGTTAAGAAGATCTTTCAAGGCTTTCCTCCACCGGGCTTATCGCCCGCCTATATGAATACTGCATTCCAAATTCTGTTTGGTTGCTGTTCGTTCGCTGATTAATCGTTCTCAAGTTCAATATCGATACCCAGCGAGCGAATCTCCTTGACCAATACGTTGAAAGACTCCGGCATACCGGGCTCCATACGATGGTCGCCATCAACAATATTCTTGTACATTCTGGTTCGACCATGAACGTCGTCAGACTTAACCGTCAGCATTTCCTGAAGGGTGTAAGCCGCACCATAAGCTTCTAGTGCCCAAACTTCCATCTCACCGAATCGCTGACCACCAAATTGAGCTTTACCACCCAAAGGTTGCTGGGTGACGAGACTATAAGAACCGGTTGAACGGGCATGCATCTTGTCGTCCACCAGGTGGTTCAACTTCAACATGTACATGTAACCGACCGTGACTGGACGAGCAAACTTTTCACCGGTTGTACCGTCGAACAAGGTCGTTTGCCCATCAAGCGGCAGGTCAGCCAAATCCAGCATGGTTTTAATTTCAGCTTCAGATGCACCATCAAAGACGTTGGTCGCCATTGGCACACCGCCGCGTAAATTATGCGACATCTCAAGAATCTCTGCATCCGTAAAGGAATCCAAATCTTCGACACGACCACTCTGGTTGTAGATCTGATCAAGGAACTCACGAATCTCAGCGACCTTACGTTGTTCGTCCAACATGCGGCCAATCTTCTTACCGAGACCGTCCGCGGCCCAACCCAAATGCGTTTCCAGGATCTGCCCAACGTTCATTCGCTTGGGTACACCAAGTGGATTAAGAACGATGTCAATTGGCTCTCCGTCTTCATCAAACGGCATGTCTTCGACTGGCTTGATAACAGAGATAACACCCTTGTTACCATGCCGACCAGCCATCTTGTCACCAGGTTGAATACGACGTTTGATTGCTAGATAGACTTTGACAATTTTCAGCACACCAGGTGCTAGGTCATCACCAGATTCGAGCTTGCCCTTACCTTCGTCAAACTGCTCATCCAAATCCTTACGACGTTCTTTCAAACGGCCATCGGCAGCTTCGAGCAACTCATTCAGAGTGTCGGCATCCATTCGGATCTTAAACCAATCATCTTCAGGCAGTTCTTCGAGATACTGCTTGGTGACCTTGTCCCCTTTCTTCAAGCCAGGACCAGCAATAACCGCTTTACCTGTCAGAGAACCAGCCAAACGCTCAAAGGTAGCCGTCTGAATGATTCGATATTCTTCTTCGACGTTGCGACGAATCTCTTCGATTTCGTGCCGCTCGATGTCTAACGCGCGGTGGTCTTTATCGATACCATCGCGAGTGAAGACACGTACATCGATGACGGTGCCGTTATAACTGCTCGGTACGCGCAACGACGTATCTTTCACGTCAGAGGCCTTCTCGCCAAAGATTGCACGTAGAAGCTTTTCTTCTGGTGTTAATTGAGTCTCGCCTTTAGGCGTCACTTTACCCACTAGGATATCGCCCGCTTCCACTTCAGCTCCGATATAAACAATGCCGGATTCATCAAGCTTCGATAGCGCACCTTCACCGACATTCGGAATGTCACAAGTGATTTCTTCTGAACCCAACTTGGTATCGCGAGCGATACAAGTCAATTCCTGAATGTGGATTGAAGTGAACCGATCTTCTTTGACAACTCGCTCTGAGATCAGAATTGAGTCTTCAAAGTTGTAGCCATTCCAGGTCATGAACGCGATGCGACAGTTTTGGCCAAGCGCCAATTCACCCATATCGATGGAAGGACCGTCAGCTAAGACGTCACCAGAGGCTACAGCGTCACCTTCTTTCACAAGTGGCTTTTGGTTAATGCAGGTGTTCTGGTTTGAACGGGTGTATTTCGTCAGGTTGTAAATATCAACACCAGCTTCACCGGACTCAGTCTCAGCATCACTCACTCGAATCACAATACGAGCAGCATCCACTGTTTCAATCACACCACCACGTCTAGCGACAACACAGACACCGGAATCACGGGCAACAATTTTCTCCATGCCGGTACCAACAAGTGGCTTTTCAGCTCGCAACGTCGGTACTGCCTGACGCTGCATGTTAGATCCCATCAGAGCCCGGTTAGCATCGTCGTGTTCCAGAAAGGGAATCAGCGACGCAGCCACGGAGACTACCTGCTGTGGTGACACATCCATAAAGTTAACACTTTCACGAATGGCTTTTGTAAATTCACCTTGATGGCGCACATCAACTAAATCATCGATGATGTGAAAATCCTCATCGAGCGGCACACTGGCCTGGGCGATAACGTAATCGCTTTCAACGATGGCGGAGAGGTATTCAATGTCACTGGTGACCTTGCCGTCGATTACCTTGCGGTAAGGACTTTCTAGAAAACCATACTCATTGGTACGAGCGTAGGTGGCCAGTGAGTTAATCAACCCAATATTTGGGCCTTCTGGCGTTTCAATAGGACAAACACGACCATAGTGAGTTGGGTGTACGTCACGAACTTCGAAACCTGCACGTTCACGAGTCAAACCGCCCGGGCCCAAAGCCGAAACACGGCGCTTATGGGTCACTTCTGATAACGGGTTGTTCTGGTCCATAAACTGAGACAGCTGGGCTGAGCCAAAATATTCTTTCACGGCTGCTGCGACAGGCTTGGCATTAATCAGATCCTGAGGCATCAGACCTTCAGATTCCGCTAAACTCAAACGCTCTTTCACAGCACGCTCTACTCGGATCAAACCAAGGCGGAAAGCATTTTCAGCCATCTCACCAACCGAGCGGATGCGGCGATTACCCAAGTGGTCAATATCGTCGACAACGTCTTTACCGTTACGAATATTGATCAGGCATTTCACAACATCAATAATGTCGTTATTCGACAGCGTACCTGAGCCGACTTCTTCTTCGCGACCCAGACGACGATTAAACTTCATTCGACCCACCGCAGTGAGGTCGTATCGTTCTGGCGCAAAAAACAAGTTGTTAAACAGGTTTTCAGCGGCTTCTTTAGTCGGTGGCTCACCAGGACGCATCATTCGGTAGATTTCTACCAGAGCTTCCAGACGGTTTGTAGATGAGTCAGCGTTTAGTGTGTCGGAAATAAACGGACCACAATCCAAATCGTTGGTGTAAATAGTATTGAAGCTTTCGAGACCAATCTCAGCGAACTTGGCGAGTACTTCTTCTGTTACGACTGTATTGCAAGCGACGACGATCTCGCCGGTTTCTGGATCAACAATGTCATTTGCTAACACGTGACCACAGACATATTCGAGCGGTACTTCTAACTGCTCGAGGCCAGCGGTTTCCATGGTACGGATGTGGCGAGCGGTAATACGAGCGCCTTCTTCTACGATCACTTCGCCATCGGCGCCGGTGATCTCGAACCGAGCTGTATCACCGCGGAGACGACTGGCGATTAGGTTCAGGCTATAGTTCTCTTCGTCGACGTAGAACGTGTCGGTATCGAAGAACATATCGAGGATTTCTTCCGAACTGTAACCAAGCGCGCGCAATAACACCGACGCGGGCAATTTACGGCGACGGTCAATTCGGACATAGACAGCATCTTTGGGATCGAACTCGAAATCGAGCCAGGATCCACGCATCGGGATAACCCGAGCGGAGTAGAGCAACTTACCAGAACTGTGAGTCTTACCTTTGTCGTGATCAAAAAACACACCGGGTGAACGGTGCAACTGGGACACAACAACACGCTCGATACCATTGATGACGAAGGTACCGTTCTCAGTCATGAGCGGAATCTCGCCCATGTACACTTCTTGCTCTTTAATATCTTTAATAGCTTTGTTAGACGAATCCTTATCGTAAATGATCAGTCTAACCTTTACTCGCAATGGCACGGCATAGGTGACGCTCTGCAGCTGACACTCGCGCACATTAAATGGCGCCTTACCAAGACGATAACTGACATACTCTAGCGCTGCGCTGCCGGAATAGCTGACGATAGGAAACACGGATTTAAACGCAGCATGCAAGCCCTTACCAATACGCTCTTCTGCCGTAATATGGTCCTGCAGAAACTCCTGATAGGATTCGACCTGTATCGCAAGCAGGTATGGAATATCCATAACCGTTCGGAGTTTACCGAAGTCCTTACGAATACGTTTTTTCTCTGTGTATGAATAGGCCATCAATGCCTCCAGGCTAGATCTTTAACTCGCGTGGGCTGACGAGCGTTCGCTCGCAGCACGAAATTTCAAGCGCAAAAAGGCTGGACGACAAAATGCCGCCAGCCTTTGAGCTTTTGAACCCAATGTAATCTAGGATTACTTGAGCTCCACAGAAGCGCCAGCTTCTTCAAGCTGTTTCTTGAGATCTTCTGCTTCAACTTTAGTCACACCTTCCTTAACAACAGAAGGCGCTTCGTCGACCAGTGCTTTAGCTTCTTTCAAGCCAAGACCCGTGATCGCACGAACTACTTTAATGGAGTTTACTTTCTTCTCGCCAGCAGAAGTGATGATGACATCAAACTCATCCTTCTCTTCTTCGACGGCAGCACCAGCGTCACCGCCGGCTGGAGCAACTGCAACCGCGGCTGCAGCAGAAACACCAAATTTTTCTTCCATTGCTTCAACAAGTTCAACGACGTCCATGACGCTCATTTCAGCAATTGCATTCAAAATGTCATCTTTTGATAAAGACATAAGTCCTATCTCCAATATTTAAGTTACTTAAGAGGCTTCTTGTTGCTTCTGGTCTCTGACCGCTGCAACCACACGCGTTACCTTCGTAGGGATTTCGTTCAATGTACGAGTCAACTTGGTGACTGGCGCCAGCATGACTGACATCAACATTGACAACGCTTGATCCCGCGTTGGTAGCTTGGCTAAGGCATCAATTTGGTCGGCGGGCAATAACTTACCTCCGACGCTCAATGCCTTGATTTCAAATTTCTCGTTCGCCTTGGCAAAATCCTTGAAGATGCGGGCACCCGCACCGGGATCTTCCAAAGAGAAAGCGAGAATATTCGGACCCAGCAGGGATTCGCTCAAACACTCGAACTCAGTCCCTTCAAACGCACGCTTGGCCAAAGTGTTACGAATCACGCGCACATACACATTCTGCTCACGAGCAACTTTACGTAGCTCGGTCATACCATCTACCGTGACACCACGATAGTCAGCCATAACAGCAGAAAGCGCATTGCTAGCGGCTTCGTTCACCTCTGCAACAATTGCCTGCTTCTCTTTAAGTCCTATTGGCACAAGTAATACTCCTGTGTCGACTTCTTTATGCTCAATGTATCGTGATGACTACTCGAGCTCCTATTAACGGCGACAGGATTCAAATATTTCGAATCGGGCGCACCGTCTGCGCGGGCTCCTTGGCCTTTTCAGGCCTGCAAGTTTGATCCGAAGACCAACCTTACCGAACTTAACCAACACCTATCTATTTGGTAGTTGGACCTGCGGTCTTTGACGAGCCCCAGCAACCTTTCCACTGAGGACCCCAAAGTTCTGTATGCGTAGAGCAATTGCTCCACGCCTTTGCACAAGGCTTTCGCCTTGCGCATTGAATTAAAATTCCAGTGACGACTGATCGATCGGAATACCGGCACCCATCGTGGTCGAAAGGACGACCTTCTTGACATAAGCACCTTTAGCCGAAGCAGGCTTGCCTTTTTTCAGATCGACCAGCAAAGCTTCAATATTCTCTTTAATCGCCTGGGCTTCGAAACCAATCTGACCGACACCACCATGAATGATGCCGTTCTTGTCAGTTCGATACCTGACCTGGCCAGCTTTAGCATTTTTGACCGCTTCCGCGACGTCGGGCGTTACTGTGCCGAGACGCGGGTTTGGCATAAGACCACGAGGGCCGAGTACTTGACCAAGCTGGCCAACAACTCGCATCGCGTCCGGCGAAGCAATAACAACGTCATAGTTAAGATCGCCAGCCTTCATTGAGGCAGCTAATTCGTCCATACCTACGACGTCAGCACCCGCTGCAGTGGCTTCTTCCACTTTGTCGCCTTGAGTAAAAACAGCCACTCGGACAGTCTTACCAGTACCATTCGGGAGCACCGTAGCACCACGAACTACCTGATCAGATTTTCGAGGATCAACACCCAAATTAATTGACACGTCGATCGACTCTTTAAATTTCGATGAAGCAAATTCACCCAGTAAGCCTAGCGCTTCATCTATCGCATAAAGCTTGCCGATTTCAATTTTTTCAGCGAATAACTTTTTTCTCTTCGTGAGCTTAGCCATTACTTAACTCCCTCTGTCTCAATGCCTGCGGCGCGAGCACTACCGGCAATTGTTCGGACCGCTGCATCCATATCTTTTGCTGTCAGGTCTGGCATTTTGAGAGTCGCAATCTCCTCGAGCTGCGCACGCGTCACCTTGCCGACCTTGTCGGTGTGAGGCGTCGGGCTGCCCTTCGTAACACCGGCTGCTTTCTTAAGCAAAACAGATGCAGGAGGCGTTTTCTTAATAAAAGTGAAGCTCTTGTCAGCATATACCGTGATCACAACAGGGATCGGCATGCCAGCTTCCATAGACTGAGTTTCTGCATTGAATGCTTTGCAGAACTCCATAATGTTCACACCGTGCTGACCCAGCGCGGGACCGACGGGAGGACTAGGATTTGCAGCGCCCGCTGGCACTTGCAGTTTGACGTAGGCATCAATCTTTTTTGCCATAATATATCTCCTTGTTTGGGTACAAGCGCGGTTCTCGCTCCCCGTTTGCGCTGTTACCAGCGCATACCTTACCTCTCGCTTCTCAGCAGAGGCGTTAAGTTCGGGGTTAGAGTAAAATTTACTCTGACCCCAGTTTGCTTTTCTAGCCCTTTTCTACCTGCCCGAAATCCAGCTCAACTGGCGTAGAACGACCAAAAATCGTGACTGCAACATGCAGACGATTCTTCTCATAATTCACTTCTTCGACAACACCGTTAAAGTCGTTAAACGGCCCATCGGTAACTCGAACCAACTCGCCAGGCTCAAATACGGTCTTAGGCGTGATGTTTTCACTGCCCGCCTGCACTCGCTGCAAGATAGCCTGGGCCTCAACATCTGATATTGGTGCCGGCTGATCTGCCTTGCCGCCAATAAACCCCATCACTCGAGGCGTTTCCTTCACTAGGTGCCAGGTGTCATCACCTAACTCCATTTCTATCAGAACATAACCGGGGAAAAACTTACGCTCACTGCGTCGCTTCTTGCCGGCCTTCATTTCAACCACTTCTTCGGAAGGCACAATCACCTCACCGAACTTTTCAGCGAAGTCGCACAACTCAATTCGCTCTTGAAGTGCGCGCATGACCTGCTTCTCGTAGCCAGAGTAGGCATGAATCACAAACCAACGCTTAGACACTGAACTCTCCTGCTGCATACGCCATCAACCAATCACCGCTTGGATGCCCCAGCTCAAAGCTGAATCGAGGCCCCACAAAAACAAACCCACGACGATGACAACGACGACAACAATCAAAGTTGTCTGCGTTGTTTCTTCGCGAGTTGGCCAGATGACCTTGCGAACTTCTACTCTTGCTTCTTTCGCCAACTCCCAACCCGCTCGACCCCGATAGGTCTGCAACGCAATCGCGATAGCAACAGCTGCGAGACCCAAACCGGCCACAGCTCGAACAAGAACATTAACCCCAACAAAGGTTGTGTTTGCATAAACACCACCAATCACAATCGCAACAACCACCAACCAAAGTAGTGGATCTATGCGACTCGTTGCCGCTGTTTCTTCCTTGCCACTCATTGAGTGCTACTCATTCAATTCCATCATTCATATATCTGCCCGGGCAATAGTGGCAGGCCAGGAGGGAATCGAACCCCCAACCTACGGTTTTGGAGACCGTCGCTCTGCCAATTGAGCTACTGGCCTAGGCATTGAAAACTTTCAAAAAGAAAGGGGCTGACATTGCTGCCAACCCTTTCGAGTCTTTCTAGTCTTTACATCAGATCTTACGGGTCAGATTATGACTTAAGCGTGGATCTTTGTCACAACACCAGCACCCACCGTTCGACCACCCTCGCGGATCGCAAAACGCTGACCTTCTTCCATCGCAATCGGTGCGATCAGTTCAACATCCAAATTCACGTTATCACCAGGCATCACCATTTCAGTGCCTTCTGGTAACTCACAAGCACCCGTAACGTCAGTCGTCTCAAAGAAGAACTGAGGCTTGTAGCCTTTGAAAAATGGCGTGTGGCGTCCGCCTTCATCTTTCGACAAAACGTAAACTTCACCCATGAACTTCGTATGAGGCGTGATAGAACCTGGCTTCGCCAGTACCTGACCACGTTCAACATCGTCACGCTTGGTACCACGCAGCAGAACACCAACGTTCTCGCCTGCACGACCTTCGTCGAGTAACTTACGGAACATCTCAACGCCCGTACAAGTCGTCTTCATCGTGTCCTTGATGCCGACGATTTCTAGATCATCACCAACCTTCACAATACCACGGTCAATTCGACCCGTGACAACCGTACCGCGACCAGAGATCGAGAACACGTCTTCGATTGGCATCAGGAATGGCTGGTCAATGGCACGCTCGGGCTCAGGAATGTAGGAGTCCAACGTTTCAACCAATTTAATAATGGACGGCGCACCAATGTCAGACTGGTCGCCTTCAAGCGCCTTTAATGCACTACCGATAATAATCGGTGTGTCGTCGCCAGGAAAATCGTACTGGTCAAGAAGTTCACGAACTTCCATCTCAACAAGCTCAACCAACTCCTCGTCATCGACCATGTCAGCCTTGTTCAGGAACACAACAATGTAAGGTACGCCAACCTGCTTAGACAGCAGAATGTGCTCGCGCGTCTGTGGCATGGGGCCATCAGCGGCAGAACAAACCAAAATCGCACCGTCCATCTGCGCAGCACCAGTGATCATGTTCTTCACATAGTCAGCGTGTCCCGGGCAATCAACGTGCGCGTAGTGACGGGCAGGTGAGTCATATTCAACGTGTGAAGTCGAAATCGTGATACCACGTTCCCGCTCTTCTGGCGCATTATCAATCGCTGCGAAATCGGAGAATGTACCACCCCAAGTTTCTGCACAGACTTTTGTGATCGCCGCTGTTAGCGTTGTCTTACCATGGTCAACGTGACCAATGGTGCCTACGTTTAAGTGCGGCTTCGTCCGCTCAAACTTCTCTTTGGACATCTGGATTACTCCCCTCAACAGCCCGAACAGGACAGCTAGTTCTCTAGCCTTTGGATTAACGACTTGCGTCGCATGTTTTATAAAAAATTCTCTCTAGCCATGACTGCCCATCGCTAGCAATAGTTATGGAGCTCATAATCGGATTTGAACCGATGACCTCTTCCTTACCAAGGAAGTGCTCTACCTACTGAGCTATATGAGCAACTACAAACTCATTGACCCAACCACTTCCCCGGACTCTTTCTTTAAAAGAACGAGAACGGATGGAGCGGGTAGCGAGGATCGAACTCGCGTCATCAGCTTGGAAGGCTGAGGTTCTACCGCTGAACTATACCCGCCAACTTCTACTTCCAATCTACTACTCTAATCGACGGTCGCTTCGCTCACAGCCAAACTCCAGGCCCACCAAATTGGTGGAGGGGGGTGGATTCGAACCACCGAAGCTTGCGCGTCAGATTTACAGTCTGATCCCTTTGGCCACTCAGGAACCCCTCCGAAATGAGGCGCTAGATTTTGCCCACGAGTTAAACCGATGTCAATTAAATTTTGGTGAAAGGTGCCCGCGCCTGCGTTCTTGACACAAGTTTAATGACCCAAGGCCGCCTTTTCACTCTACTTTTCTACTGTTTTTCTGGTGCCGCCACCAAGAATCGAACTCGGGACCTACTGATTACAAATCAGTTGCTCTACCTACTGAGCTATAGCGGCGTACCGTAAAAATCAGGGAGCAAATTGTAGGGGAATTATTACTGGGTATCAAACTATAATTAGCTTTCTACGCACTTCATTGGTCTTAATTCTAAATCGGGTCGATTTTCCATCCACGCGGACGTACTGATATCGGCATCTATATCTCGCGCAGGAAAAAGCCAGTAGGTGCGCGCCAACCTTTCAATCTTGATGATTTCGCCGGCATACCCCAACGCGTCAAGCCTATCCTGCAGAGACTCAGCAGCCATGGCGGTTGAGAACACACCCAAAGAAATACCCATCGCCTGAGGACCTTGAGTAATCACGTAACTATCGATATCACTGGCTTGAAGCTCTCTCAACTTACGAAATGCCACCTCCGCCGAGGGAGCAGGCGGTATCAATAACCTGAAGTCACTCTCTCCCGTCGTCACATCAACCGCCTTCAAATCAACTGACAAGTCCAGCGCCGCTAGCTGCTCAAGTGCGTCCTGCCCTGAAAACACATCAGCAAACGGGCCGACCGCAATACAGGTCTGAGAATCATCGCTGGTCAGCCGAAGCGGATTACTCACCACCTCGCTCATCTCAGCATTACGGACTGCCGGAGTGCTTTTTTCTTTCAGAAGGACTATTTTTGCACCCTGATCGCTGCGCCTCAGCTGGACATTGTCAACATCTTGGTCAGGCGCCACCATATGCTGTGAAGCAAAGTAAGCAAGGTTTAGGACCAAAAGACTCATAAAAATGTACTTCATTCTGCACGCACTCGAAGACTCACCTCGCCAGCATTAAAAACCTTTTGCCCTTCACTGGTCTCTAAAATCAGATTGCCTGAAGCGGTTACCCCGCGACTAATGCCTGTTTGCACAAAGTCATTCGCAACAATACTTACCTCTAGACCCGCATGCGCATCCAGCACTTGCCAGCTATCACGAAAAGACGAAAACCCGGATTGAGAAAAAGTGCTCAGACCGGTTGCCAGCTCTTCAATTAGGACCGCTACCAATTCGTTTCTGGATACCCTCTCAACGACACTCCAGGGTTGATCAATTGGCCCAGCGTCTTCAGCCGACATGGCAAGGTTAATGCCAACGCCAATGACCAACCGACGCTCTGCAGCCACCCCTGGCGCAAGCTCAACTAGAATGCCGGCAGCCTTACCGCCGTCTAATAAAATATCATTGGGCCACTTCAGACTCACTTTTGTTGGAGACACCGCGCGAATTGCTTTAGCAACGCAGGTGCCGACAGCGAGACTTAAGCCTTCAACTGGCTGATCAAGCGGCATGACCCACCCAAGGGAAAGGTAAATATTCTTACCGAAGGGGCTCACCCAGTGCCTGCCGCGCCGACCGCGGCCAGCTGTTTGCTGCTCAGCAAGGCAAACATAGCCATGAAAGTCTGCGGTATTGCTAAGGTTCAAAACATAACTATTGGTCGAGTCCAGAGTCCAATGGATATCCAATCGCGATAAATCTTGTTGCACGGGCGAAGAAATAGCCTCGCGCACCAATTCTGCGTCCAGCAACTCAAGGGGAGTTTCTAGATAAATTTTTTCACCATCTGAAGCACACTTCATACCGAAGCGAGCGACCAATTCCCGGTGTTTCTCTGTATCAGAGAGATATTCGCCCTGAGCGAATAGGCGAAGAATGTCGAATTCATTTGTCATGGGTACATTATGCCACGGACACGCATCGCAATTCGTTGCAGATTCTCGACGTTGAATCGTTGTAAAACAAATCGCCCTGCGTATAATACCGCTCCTCTCGATCTCGCGACGTTTAACTCGTTGGGTCTGTAGCTCAGTTGGTTAGAGCGCACCCCTGATAAGGGTGAGGTCGGTGGTTCAAATCCACCCAGACCCACCAGCGATATGAACGAAGTAGGTCGGTGTCTATGTGGATTAGGTCGGTGCAAAAGGTTTGCCCGTTAAATCTACCCAGACCCACCAGAGGTAGGGACGTAGAAGTAAGAACGAAAGAAGTAATTCCAGGTTGGGCGATCAATGCCCAACACCAGAACAAGTTTCTGGGGCCATAGCTCAGCTGGGAGAGCGCCTGCCTTGCACGCAGGAGGTCGGCAGTTCGATCCTGCCTGGCTCCACCAAATAAAAAAGGGTACCCACTTTGGGTGCCCTTTTTTTTGGGTGCACTTTTTTTTGGGTGCACTTTTTTGTTTGTGCAGTTAGATTAGGTGAGAACAGCGAGAACGGCACACTGGGCAGGCCCGCTAGATCCTGCGGGAGCAACTTTTCTTCGATGCCGTCCGCAAGATAGGCATTGCCCGGGTCATTGCTTAAGTTCTCGAAGCGCATGATGGCAATAGAATTTCTATCAACCTGCTGCTTGCGGGTATCAGCAGGACGAATCATCGCTTGCGCAGCGCGAACCAGCTGGTCTTGATAGTCCTGAGGCAAAAGACCATTGCGTAGAATCGCTTGTCGCGATCCAAACGCCATATTAAGCCCGGGAGACAACTCAACCGTCTCGCTGTATATCGTTAATACGGGTTTATCCCGTCGCAACGCATAGTCGACCTCCTCTTTACAATACGGAGAACGAAATGAACCCGCGCTAGCAAAGAATAAGAGACCAGAAGAGAAAAGGATTTGCCAATGAAGCGGCACGGCAATATCTAGACCAGAAGGTTAGCAAAGCCCTTAAGGCATTGCAGCCCTTATCCCGGGACGCGACTTAGGCTCGCGGCCGGGTTTAGGCAAAAACAACCAAGTGATGGTTTTTTTTACCTTTCTGGACGAGCAAGTATTGGCCATGCATCGCCTGCGCCTTCGTAAGGATCGCTTCAATATCAGCGACCTTTTCGCCATTGACGGCAACGGCATTACTCAGTATCAACTTGCGCGCCTGACCCTGGGTCACTTCTCCCTTAGGCGTGATGGCGAGGCCCGATTCAACGAGCAGCTCTAGCAGCGCCACTTCACCACCTTGAACCAACGTCGTCGGCAGGCCATCTTGAGCCAGTTGCGCCATGTCGTCTGCGCTCAAACTCGCCAACCTATTTTGGAACATTGCATCGGCAATCCGTTCGGCAGCCGCGACGCCCTCCTCACCATGGACAAGCCGAGTTACTTCACGAGCCAGCGCCACATGCGCCACGCGCTGGCCTGGATCTGACACATGAGCCGTGGCTAAACCTGACAAAGTAGATTCGCTCATAAACGTGAAAATTTTCAAATACTGGATCACATCGGCATCTGCTGAATTTCGCCAAAATTGGTAAAAGCTGTAAGGAGAGGTTCTCTTGGCATCAATCCAAACTGCATTACCCATGCTCTTGCCGAATTTGGTGCCATCCGAATTTGTGATCAAAGGGTAGGTAATCGCATGCGCTTGCTCGCCATTCATACGACGGACCAAATCAATGCCGCTGGTAATGTTACCCCATTGATCACTACCGCCCATTTGGATCGTGCAACCATAATCACGGTTTAGAACAGCAAAGTCATAGGACTGCAGGATCATGTAACTGAACTCGGTATAGCTGATGCCTGACTCGTCATCCTCTAGACGGCGCTTAATGGTTTCCTTCTGCACCATGGCATTGACGCTGAAATGTTTACCGATATCCCGCAGGTAATCAATCACGGTCAGATTTTCTGTCCAGCTAGCGTTGTCCACGACAATCGCTGAGTTTTCGCCACAGTCAAAATCAAGAAAACTGCTCGCTTGGTCACGGATTTTGATGACAAATGCACGCACCTGGTCAGCAGATTTAAGATCTCGCTCAGAGTTTCGACCTCCCGGGTCTCCAATCATGCCAGTCGCCCCACCGACGAGAAGAATTGGCCGATGACCAGCCATCTGGAACCGACGTAATGCCAACAAAGGCACCAAATTGCCGATGTGCAAGCTATCGGCAGTAGGGTCAAAACCACAGTATACAGTCCGACTTTCGCCCTCCAGGTGCGTAGTGAGCACTTCCTCACTGCTCACCTGGGCAATGAGCCCGAGGTCTCGTAATTGCTCAATTAAGTTTGTCTCGCCCACCATACATTCGCCTATTCATCATTATTATCTAAAACCGTCTTGTACAGAAACTAACGTCTCTATACTCTCTCGCTCCCGAAATATCACCAGAGTCGGTTTCAGGGACGCGCAAAATACAGGAAGTTGGGGGGTTTTCAAAGCGGGCTTGAGAGCACGCGAGTTGCCCCATAAGATTAACCCTTCCGCTAAACCTATATGTTTTATATACTTAGCACGATCTTTTCATAATCAACAATAATAACCAGCAATAGCTTACTGCTTTATGACCGGATACCCGAAATCTCATCTATCGACAGCGTTGCTCCTAGCACTTGCCTTGGTCGTTGCGATGTCCGCTGTTCCTGACAGCGACGTGACACCCGTCGAGCAGATTCCCGTGTCCCTGTCGATAAAGCAATCAGAAGTTTATCTGCCACCGACACCAGAAGCAGAGCCTGAACTGCCCTGGCAACACTTCAAAATTCGATCTGGCGACAGCCTCGCCTCCATTTTTAACAAGGCAGGGCTCTCTCCCAGGGAGCTTCACGAGGTCATTTCCCTCGGCCCTGACACCTCCATCCTGGGTAAAATTATGCCAGGTCAGACCATCAAAATTCGCAAGGATAAGAATGGCAAACTGAAAGACCTTGCATACGAAGTCAGTCGACTCAAAACACTGCATGTCGTTGGAGTCGCGGCGGGGTTCACATCAAAATGGACGCTTTTAGAGCCTGAGGTCCTGCGGAATTATAAGACCGCAACCATCACAGCAACCCATCCATCCCTTTACCATGCGGGCAAGGATGCTGGACTTTCAGACAACCTCATCATGAAGCTAGCTTACATATTTCAATGGGACATCAGCTTCGCATTGGACTTACGCCAGGGCGATAGCTTTACGGTCCTGTTTGAGGACATCTACGTCGAAGGCGAAAAGATCAGCCAAGGTGACATCCTAGCCGCGGAGTTCAGCAATTACGGCAACAAATATGCTGCCGTTAGGTATGTTGATGAGTCAGGCAGACGGGACTACTTTACGCCGGAAGGCAGGAGCTTGCGGAAAGCATTTTTACGCGACCCCGTCCATTTCTCCCACGTTAGCTCTAGCTTCAACCTACGCCGACTGCACCCGATCCACAAAAAGGTCATGCCGCACCGGGGAATAGATTACGCTGCAAACAAAGGCACGCCAGTCGTTGCCTCAGGTGATGGAAAGGTCTCGATTGCCAGACAAAACAGCGCTTCTGGTCGCTACGTTGTGATTCAACATGGGCAACAGTACACCACCAAGTATTTGCATTTGTCTGCCTTTGCCAAGGGTATTCGGAGCGGCGCATCGGTCAAACAAGGGCAAACCATTGGCTATGTCGGCGCGACAGGTTGGGCAACCGCACCCCATCTACACTACGAGTTCCTGGTCAACGATGTGCATCGCAATCCAAGAACCGTCAAATTGCCGAAGGCAAACCCTATCCACGCAGACCATATGCCAGTCTTTAAACGGGCGACCGCTTCATTGCTTGCTCAATTGGATTCTATTTCAGGAAATCGCGGCTTCGCCCAGGCGGACGTCTCGATTTCAGATGGCGAATGAATTTCCGCAGCCGCAAGTCGTGGCGGCATTCGGGTTAGTCACGACGAATCGCGACCCCTGCAGATCTACTTTGAAGTCTACTTCCGCACCAACAAGATATTGATAGCTCAGCGCATCGACCACTAGCTTGACGCCATGGTTTTCGATCGCTGTATCATCTTCTTCGAGATCTTCATCAAAAGTGAAGCCGTACTCGAATCCAGAACAACCACCACCGGTCACAAACACCCTTAACATAAGCGCGCTGTTCTCTTCTTCGTCGACAAGCAGTTTCACTTTTTGCGCGGCAGTGTCACTAAAGACCATGCCGAGCGGTGTGAATTGAGTAGGTGATTCAGTCATAACTATAGGATGAGGCATTTCAGCCGAATTTCAAGGTTAGTTTAATAAGATTCTATCTTTATTTAGTACGTTCAGGCCTGACCGTCAGGCGGACTTAGTCGTTACTGGTGCCACCTTGGGCGCTACTTTGCTTGCGGTGTCGACCGCCGGAGTAGGCACCTGGGTAGTTTCTGGCTTGCCATCTTTGTCCTTGCGGATATTAACCAGATTGCCGTCAACGCGACTCCCCATCACCATCTCGATTAAATTGTAATAAACATTACCCTTAATCTCGGCTTTTGCTGCCAGTTCAATGTGCTTGTCAGAATACACGTCACCATGAACTTTGCCGTTGATGATCACGTTGGGCACACGAATTTCACCTTTTACCCTGCCCCTCTCGCTGACCGTAATGACAGCTTTCGATCCTTCTAACGCGTAGATATTGCCTTTCACGACGCCGTTGATTTGCAGTTGATCGCTAAAGTGCAAGTCACCTGACACCTCGCAATTATTCGCAATCAACGTAATCCCAGACTCACCACCTGTTTTGTTAAACATCAACTAACCTCCTACACTTTGCCACTCGAAGCGCTTTTCTAAACGCTGCGAACGATTACCTGAAGACTGCGCTATGACCATCACCGCTTCAGGCTCGAAACCGGCCGGGATTTCGAGCTCGCCATTTATAGTCTGAAAATACCGAAACCGAAAGCGTTCGGCACTTTTATTTTCGGTGCTAATGTTATCGAGGCTAAGCTGCTGGGATTCTTCTCCCTGCTTACCTAAGAGACTAATCTCAACCCCACCCTTAACGTAATCGTGTTTATCCACGACCTGGGTCAAGAGCAGGCTATAACTGAAATGACCTGGCTCCGTGAGCGGTTTCAAATTCATTCGCTCAATCCGCAAGCCTTTGCTTTCAGCATTCGGGATCATTACGCCCTTGTAAAATCGAATCTCTTCGTTGAGTTCCGCGATATTGTTTTGCAGAGATTCAACGGTTCCTCGAACTTCCTCTGTTGCTTTTGTATCGACTTCTTCGCCCAATCTAAGTGTAGCGATTTCCTGACGCATTTCCGTGATGCGCTGCTCAGTCGAGCCCAACTGCTTGCGCAGCTCCTCTCGCTCCTGAACGACTTCAAATCGAGTCGCTATACCTTCATCCATGCCATAGCGATACGTCAGCCAACTTAGGGCCGCTACCGCGACGAGCCACATGGCGAAAACTGACGCCTTGTAGTAGGGCCGGTGGGGTACCACGACCATCTGATGTTGTTTGCTGCCTCTAACCGCGGCCACTCGCTGGCTCCTTTTAAAGCTAACGTTTTTAAGAGGGCCGTACAGTTTATCAGAAATACTCTGTAAGCGAGCGGTGTATTAACTATCGATCTTTAACCGGTCATCGCCTATTGTGGTGCACTGCAAAAAGCGAATTCAAGACCGTGCCTCGAGAACTCCCCGCAAAATATACCATTAGAGGCTTTCGCCGAGCTTTAGCCTCAATTGATTCGATGCCCCAGTTCGCAGTACTCGGCGTGGTGTCTGGACTTGTGACCGGCCTCGTCGTGGTCGCGTTCAGGGCCTTGATCGAATTACCACTGTCCAGCGTAATGGCGGGAGACCCTGAAAATTTCGAAGCGCTGAACGTCAGCTTACTGATTTTATTACCCGTCGGCGGCAGTATCGTGCTTGCAGTGTTGTTTGCGCTACTCAAACCAGAGAGCCGCCGCGTCGGCATCGTCCACGTCCTAGAACGTCTCGCGAGACATCAGGGTTATCTACCCTGGCGCAACACACTGACCCAATTCTTAGGTGGCGTGATAGCACTAGCAAGTGGCTTTTCAGGTGGCCGGGAAGGGCCCGCAGTCCATCTTGGTGCAGCCGGTAGCAGCTTGCTGGGGCAAGCATTAAAATTGCCAAACAACAGCATCCGTATCCTGGTCGGCTGCGGCGCCGCGGCCGCGATTTCAGCATCATTCAACACCCCACTCGCGGGCGTCATATTTTCCATGGAAGTCATTCTAATGGAGTACACCATTGCGGGCTTTATCCCGGTGATTCTTGCCGCCGTCACCGCCACTTTGATCAATCAAGCCGTCTACGGCTCCAGCGCAGCCTTTGTCATGCCGCCGGAAATGGCAATGAGCAGCCTACGAGACATTCCCTTTCTCATACTGCAGGGCGTGACATTAGGGGTGATAGCAGCCTTATTTGTCCGGTTGACCCAATACCTCCATCGGGTCGCACCTCCGCAATTGTGGGTCCGCTTCCTTTGCGCGGGCTTCGTCACCGCTCTGCTCGGAATTGTGAGCCCGGAGATCCTCGGAGTAGGCTATGACACAGTCAATTCCGCGCTTCATGGCGAAATTCTCATCACCGGCCTCGTTTTAATTTGCGCCCTGAAGATTCTCGCGACCGCAACCACCATAGCGATGGGCGTGCCGGTCGGCGTGATAGGGCCTACTTTGTTCATTGGCGCGACGGCGGGTGGCGTGCTCGCATACATTGGTGCATCTGCCTACCCTGATCTGGCATCCTCAGCAGGCTTTTATGCGGTCATTGGCATGGGCGCTATGATGGGAGCAGTGCTCCAAGCACCCCTGGCGGCTTTGCTAGCCGTCATCGAACTGACCCAGAATACGGCCATCGTGTTACCTGCAATGATGGTCATCATCATTGCTAACCTGACAGCAAGTCAGGTTTTCGGCATCAAATCTATTTTTATCACGCAGATGGAATATCTCGGTCTGGAGTATCGCCAGAACCCTCTTAGCATGCACCTCAATCGCGCATCGGTGGCATCCATTATGTCCCGCAGCTTCGAGCGAGTACCCGCAGAACTCGACATCGAAGCTGTTCGCGCTGTAGTCAGTAAGAAGCCCACCTGGCTGTTGGTTGACGTTGCAGAACGGACCCCCGGATTCATTCTGCCAACCGTCGATGTCATCACGTATTTGGAAAACAACACACTCGAAGCCGTCAACTTGAAAGAAATTCCCGCGACCCGCAAAGAGGTGAGCGCCATCATGTTGCAAGCAACATTGAAAGAAGCCCTGGATATGATGGATAGGTCAGGCCATGAAAGCCTGTATGTGAACCGCATCAGTGCGCCAATGATCGACTCCGTCGTTGGCATCGTTACGCGCCAAGATATCGAGACTTATTATCAAGCGTGATTAAGCCGATGATATTTGAATCGACGCGCCATGAATGATTGAATACGCACCCAGGTTATTAGTCTTAAAATCTATGTCTCGTTCATCCAGCTTGTTTCAGGACGCTCAGTCGATTTTTCCCGGCGGCGTCAACTCTCCAGTGCGCGCATTCCAACGGGTCGGAGGCCAGCCGCTGTTTATCAAGCAGGCCAGCGGCGCATACCTAATTGATGTAGACGACAACCGGTACATAGATTATGTCGGCTCCTGGGGACCTATGATCACCGGGCATGCACGTCCCGAGGTGATTGAAAAAATCACCGCAGCACTCGCCAACGGCCTATCATTTGGCGCGCCAACAGAGATCGAAACCACGCTTGCTCAAAAGGTTCAGCAACACGTGCCGAGCATGGAGATGATGCGCATGGTGAGCTCTGGTACAGAAGCCACCATGAGCGCAATTCGCGTTGCCCGCGGGTATACCGGCCGCGATAAAATCATCAAATTTGAAGGCTGCTACCACGGCCATAGTGATGCCTTGCTGGTTAAGGCTGGTTCAGGCGCGCTAACACTTGGCGAACCAGATTCGCTGGGTGTTCCAGCTAGTGTTGCACAACACACCATTACCCTTGCCTATAACGATGAAGAAGCCGTCAGGCAGGCCGTGCGCGAAATCGGCTCACAAGTTGCCGCAATCATCGTCGAGCCGATTGCAGGCAATATGGGCTGTGTGCCCGCGGTTGATGGCTTTCTTCAATGTCTCCGTTCTGTTTGTGACGAATACGGTATTGTGCTCATCTTTGATGAAGTCATGACGGGCTTTCGAGTTGCAATGGGCGGCGCGCAAAGCGTTTACAACGTTGAGCCTGACCTAACGACCCTAGGCAAAGTCATCGGCGGCGGAATGCCGGTCGGCGCCTTCGGTGGCAAGAGAGAAATCATGTCCGTCGTTGCACCTCTGGGCGGCGTTTATCAGGCAGGCACGCTGTCCGGAAACCCTATCGCAATGACAGCCGGCCTCGCGACACTAGAACTTATTGAAGCGCCCGGCTTTTTCGATGCCCTAGATCAGAAGGCAGCGGAACTCGTCAATGGCCTGCAGGCGGTTGCCGATAATGCCGGCGTGCCGTTCAGCACGAATCAGGTTGGCGGCATGTTTGGTTTCTTTTTTACGAAGGCCAAACCTGTCACAAACTTTAATCAAGTGATGAACGCGGATACCGAGATGTTCAATAAATTTTTCAACGGCATGCTGGAGAAGGGTATCAATCTGGCCCCCTCTCCCTTTGAAGCAGGTTTTATTTCAAGCGCGCATGGCACCGCAGAGATCGAGCAAACGATTGACGCTGCAAGAGCAACTTTTCAAACAATACTTTAACCGGAGTTCCAATGAGTCAATTTGATGTGTACGGCATCGGCAATGCGTTGGTCGATACAGAATTTGAAGTGACCGATACATTTCTAACAGAAACTGGCCTCGAAAAAGGCGTGATGACGCTGATCGATGCAGAGCGCCGCATCGAACTGATCGGATTGCTTGAAGCCAGAGAAAACCATGAAGTCATTGAGCAAAGTGGCGGCGGCTCTGCGGCGAATACGATGGTTGCCGCGGCACAGCTGGGCGCCAAAAGCTTTTACAGTTGCAAGGTTGCAGCAGATGCCACCGGCGATTTTTTTATGGAGGACCTCAAAGCCGCAGGCGTTACGACCAATCTGGATAGTGGCAGAGATACCGGCCATTCTGGCCAGTGCATCTCCATGGTAACCCCTGATGCCGAGCGCAGCATGACAACACACCTCGGTATCAGTGAAGAACTGTCAGTCGCTGAACTCAACGAAGACGCTTTAAAAAATTCAGCTTACCTCTATATCGAAGGCTATCTTGTGACATCTCCGACTGCGATGGCGGCGGCAAGACGAGCCCAAGATATCGCAAGAGAAGCTGGTGTAAAAGTCAGCTTAACGTTATCGGACCCAGCCATTGTCGAGCACTTTAAGCCAGCGTTCGATGAATTCGCAGAGCATGGCATCGATTTACTGTTTTGCAACGAAGATGAAGCCATGACTTGGACTGCGAGTCAGACCAAAGAAGAAGCGTTTGGGAAATTAAAAACCATTAGCCAAATGGTTGTCATGACCCAAGGTAAAGACGGCGCAATGGTCTGGGATGGTAAATCAGAAGCACACGTTCCCGGAACCGCAGCTAAGGCGGTTGATACTACCGGCGCCGGTGACATTTTCGCCGGCGCTTTCCTCGCCGCTACCTGCCAGGGTCATACCTTTGAAGCAGCAGCGACCTTAGCAAACCGAGTGGCAGCGAAGCTGGTCTCTCAATTTGGTGCCCGACTCACACGCGATGAAATTCTGGCGCTAAAATAACGCCATTTGCTTATCGAGAATTTGACCAAGGGACGTGTCCAAAAAGCACAGTATAGCGTCGGCGACCGGCGCTAACTGCCGCTCGACATAGAAGTCATGATCAATCGGGGAAGAAACGTAGGCGACAGGCTCAGCACCCTGAGTCGTCATCACATATTCGATCCACCCTCCCTGTTGATAGATTCTAGGCAGCCCCTTGTCACTGCGAATCTGATCTGCGAGCCTCGCCGCACGAACGTGAGGGGGCACATTCTTTTGGTAGTCTCCTAGGTTGCGCCTGACCCTTTTCCGTAACACTAGCTTCCTGAGATCAACCGTTTTGACAGAGGCCACAGTCTCTAGGATAAAGTCGCGATAGGGCTCCGCAAAAAATATTTTCCGATAAAGTGTTTGTTGAAACTCCCGTGCCACCGGACTCCAGTCACTGCGAACCGTTTCCAGGCCCTTAAATACTAATTGTGGCTCGCCGTTTTCCGACACGACTCCGGCATAACGTTTTTTGCTGCCTTTTTCTGAGCCACGCACCCTCGGCATAAGGAACTTTTCAAAGTGGGTTTCGTATTCCACTTCGAGGCAGCTTTGAACCCCATAATTTTCAGTTAAGTGGTCTCGCCACCAACGGTTCAGATAGTCCGTTAGATCGAGACCCACTTCATCAACCGCGAACCGTGCTTGCTCCCCGACCAACACAAAAACAGAGTCCGTATCACCGTATATGACGCGAAAACCTTTGGCTTCAATTAAGTCTCGAGTTTTCTGCAAAATTTCATGGCCACGCAGGGTGATAGAACTCACCAATCGAGTATCAAAAAAGCGACAACCGGGGGTACCGAGCACACCATAAAAAGAATTCATTATAATTTTGATGGCCTGAGACACAGCTGCTAGTTTTTGCTTTTTTGCCTCGTCTCTTGCTGCCCACAAACTTTCAATGAGCCCCGGCAATATAATTTTGTCGCGAGAAAATTCTGCACCATTGAAGCCGGGAATCGCATCACTCTCATTGCGGCCTTCAACCATGGCCAGTGGGTCGACGTTGAATGTACGGATGATACTCGGGTAGAGGCTTTTGAAATCGAGCACAATCACATCCGAGTAGATACCCGGCTCAGACTCCAGTACAAAACCACCCGGACTTCCCCGGTCACTGCCTTCCATCACAACTGGCGCCACATAACCTTGGCGATGCAATCTGGGCAAATAAAGAAAGTCAAAGGCCGCCACCGAACCGCCGGCACGATCCATATCCAACCCAGTTAGGCGACTGCGCTGAATTGCAAAGTCCAAAAGGTTGGTTGCAGCAAATACATCATGAACGAGACTACAATCTTCAAGATTGTATGCCGCTAACTGCGGCTTATCTTCTGCGAATAAGTTCTGAATCTCTGCACCACGGGCATCAACATCATGGATCAGCTTGCCTCGGCCCAACAGTTCACGGGAAACGTTTTCTAACGAAAAACTTTCAAACTGGTAAGTGGCCGTCCGCAAAAGCTCAATGCCATCTAGCACCACTCGACCAGGCACCAGTGCGTACTTTCTACCGTTGCCCTGATTGGCTGTCCGCCACGAAATCAGCTCGCCAGTCCTGCCCAGGGTAAATTTAATGCCGTAGTAATCACAGCGCCTCTGAATGAAGTCAAGATCAAAAGCTACGACACTCCAACCAATAATGACATCTGGATCCAAGACCGAAAACCAATCGAGAAAGCGTTTGATAAGCGTTCGTTCATCCGCACAAAACTCAAGATACGAGACCTCACTCGCACCCTGCCCGACCATGAATACTTTCTCAGTCTCTGGCGCGCGCATACTGATAGCGATGGAATAGAGAATGTTCTCCGTATAGGAAGTTTCAATATCAAGGGAGGCCACACTCAAGCTGGGCTCAAATGCCCTAGGCTGCAGAACTGGGTTCCGACAGACCAAATGATCATCTTGGACTTCGATGTCGCCGGTGACCCGAACCTCAGCCTGCAGAAAGCGCTCCATCAAATATCGATCCGTTGGGCGCAGATCCGCTTCATACAGAACCACCTTGCCTTCGAGGCGCGCTTTAGCGGCGTTGAGTTGATTTTGCGATGAGAAATAACAGGCCAGTACCGGAGCATGATCAAACGTTTGCAACGCAACTTCTGCCATACGGCAGCCACCTAGCGCGGTAAACACAGGGGTGACGAGGGCGCGATCCGCTGCTGCAACAAAGCACACGGACTCGACACCTTCGATCTCTACTCGCAGCGGACCGTTATCCGTAGCCAGCCAGTAAGTGAGCGATTGTCCATCGCCCCGCCCGCGCCATTGGCGCGACAAGATAAATCCCTCAAGGCTACGTTGCATCGAAGCATTATGTCGCAATTCACGAAGTGTCATCTATGCTTTAAGAATCTCGTGGGAAAATAATCATTGTGCAAGACGAACTTCTTGAACTGAAGAATTTGGGTAAGACCTCCGTCCGTTGGCTGCATGCCATCGGGGTGCATCGCCGGGAGCAACTGGTGGAAAGGGGTGCTGTGGTGATCTATCAGGCGGTACGGGCACGTGGTTTCAGAGCAAATCGAGTTCTTCTCTATGCCCTACAAGGCGCGCTCATGGACGTGCATTGGAATGAACTCGACCCAGACCTCAAGTCCGAACTGCTTGCCCAGGCAGAGGGTAATCATTCGATTTCGTAGTCAATCTGCAACCGTCCTCTGTCGTTGTAATTCGCTGTCACCTTAACCCCATAAGCTTTTTCTATATTGGCAGCAGACAACACCGACCTCGGCTCACCTGATGCCAGCAATTGACCGTCCCTGAGTAAGAGCAGATTGTCAGCGAAGTTCGCTGCAACATTCAGATCATGAGTCGATACAATCACCGTGGCACCAGTGCTGGCCAGCTTCCTCAGCAATACGAAGAGCCCAATCTGGTGAGCCAGATCCAATGGCGCACTGGGCTCATCTAGTAGGTAAACCGCCTCGGGCAAATGATCCCAGAGCTGAACCAATACTCTCCCAAGTTGGACTCGCTGTTGTTCTCCACCCGACAATGTCGTGTAGTACTGGTCTAGCAGGTCGACCGCCTGAGTCGCCTCCGCAACCTCTTTAAGTAAGCTTTTTACGCTCGCAGCATTCTCCAAAAAGGCATATCGCCCCATCGCCACAACTTCCCTTGCCAAAAATGGAAAATCCAAAACAGATTTCTGAGGCAACACGGCAATGCGATGTGCTTTTTCTAAGAGTGAGTAGTCAGCTAAACTCCGACCATCCAGTAGAACTTGGCCCGTTGTGGGAGATAACTCACCACTAAGACAGCGTAGCAACGTTGTTTTGCCCGCACCGTTTGCACCGAGCAACACATGCAGCGCGCCACTCTGAAATTCAATATTCAGATCACACACCAGGTCGACATCTGAGGCAGAGTAACTCAGGTCCGTTACGCGAATAACCATCAGATCGCTAGCCTGTCTCGTTGTTTCAATATTAGGTAGATAAAAAATGGCCCACCCACCAGAGACGTTAACAGTCCAACTGGCAATTCCGCAGGGCTCACGACAATTCGACCGACATTGTCAGCAAATAATAATACAACCGACCCCAACAGCGCTGATAAGGGGAGCAACGCGCTATGAGTAGACCCCCTCACCAACCGTATAATGTGTGGCACGATCAGCCCTATAAAACTAATGATGCCGACCAGAGCCACAGAGAGGCTGATAATAAATGCCGTGTATAAAATCACTCTAAGGCGGAACCGGCGTATATCAAGCCCCAGATGTGATGCCGCATCATCACCTAGCGTAATCAAATCCAGGTGCCGCCGCTCTCGAAACAACAGATACATGGCGGGCAGCAAAAGAAGACTACCGAAGGTAGCGGACCAATCAGCTGCAGCAAAACTACCCAGTGCCCAGAATGCCACGCTGCGCAATTGGCCGTCATCACTCAAGAAAGTAAACAGGCCGACCCCCGCAAGACAAAGCGCGTTAATAGCGATACCAGCCAACAACATGCCGGCTATTCCCTGACTTCTCTGCCCAATCGCAACCACCAGCAAAGTTGCCAACAATCCGCCTAAAAACGATGACAGTATCAAGCCGGTTTGACCCATCCATGCTGAGCCCCCAAGCACCAGATACGCGACTGCGAATAGGGCGGCACCACTGGACACGCCAATCAGAGCAGGGTCTGCTAGCGGATTACGAAACAAACCCTGAATCGCGGCGCCGGTCATCGCAACTGCACCGCCCACCAACACAACAAGCAGTAGCCTGGGTAACCGGATTTCCCAAAGAATAGTGGCCGAGATAGGGTCAGCATCGGCAGAAAAAACATCTCCAAACGACAATGAAGCGGCGCCAAGCCCTAATGTGACCAAAGCCAGAGCGGCCAAAATAGCCAATAATGCGGGATATGAGATAACCGCTTTCATGTTGGTGTAGGTGTTGTTGTAGATGGCCTAACGGACGGCGAGACAAAAACCAGAGGCGTGGCTACCCTGATCTCAGTGGGCGACAAGTCACACCCATACACCAGCACTTCGACGCCGGCCTGTCGAGCTTGTATTAAACTCGCGGCATACTCCGGATCAATCTCTGCCGCAGCTGCCACGCTAACAATCCCGCTGTGCTGAACGCAAAAGACCAGTACCGCTCGTTCGCCATGTCGAGCTACTTCCGCCAGCTCTCTCAAATGTTTCTGTCCCCGGGTGCTGACCGCGTCTGGAAAAAGGCCCCGGCCCTTTCCATTGGTGTCCCGGTCTGGGTGATTGTCTAATAGGGTGACGCTTTTGATTTCCACATAACATTTGGGCCGATTTTCCCCAGTCAGCAATAAATCGATTCGACTGTTCTCAACACCATACTTCACCTCACTTTGAACCAAGTCGTAGCCAGCCAGCTCAACGATCACGCCAGATAAGATCGCTTCCTTAACCAGCTTGTTGGCCAGATTCGCGTTAATACCGATCATATTGCCGTGATGGTCTTTAGCCAATTCCCAGGTGTTGGCATACTTTCGTTTGGGGTTATCGCTATGACTAAACCAAACATCGAAGCCTGGTTCAGCACAATTTTTCATTGATCCGGTATTCGGGCAATGAATGGTAAATTCCTTGCCCTCAGCGCTTTCGATATCTGCCAGAAAACGCTTATAACGACGAACCAGCTTGCCGGATTGAAGTGGGGTAGCAAATTTCACAACAGTGCCTGCTCGATTCGCACCAGCGCTTTCTCGAGCGCTTGGACGTTGTTGGCATAGCTAAACCTGACATGACGATCCGCCTCGAAGAAGCCAAAGTCTGTGCCGGCCGTCGCCGCTACGCCGTATCCTTCTAGCAGCTGCATACAAAATGCTTCGCTGTCCAACAACATGGTGTCAGGCAACTTCGCATAAACATAGAATGCACCACCGGGCGTCTGTGGAATGCCAAAGCCTAACTGCCGTAATCCGTCTACCATGAGGTTTCTTCGCGCTTCAAATGCGATGCGCTGGTGTTCCATAATCTCTTGCGACTCTGGTTCGAACGCTGCCAAAGCCGCTTGCTGCGAAATACTAGAGGGACAAATGAAAAGATTCTGCGCGAGCTTTTCAACTGAAGCGATCGCACTCTCTGGCACCACCAACCATCCTAGGCGCCAGCCCGTCATACCAAAGTATTTGGAAAAGCTATTGACCACAATCGCATCAAACTCTAACGCGGAGGGCACTGAGGCATTGTCATACTGCAATCCATGATAGATCTCATCCACCAACAAAAACCCATCTCGCCGCCGCACAATGGCAGCAATATCTGCAAGCGCATCAGGCTCAATGAGAGCGCCCGTTGGATTTGCGGGACTTGCCAGCAGCACGCCGGCGGTATTCTCATGCCAATGCTGCTCAACCAGCTGCGGTGAAAGCTGGTAATGATCGGCTGGACCCACAGGGATCAATTGCGCCTCACCACTAAAGCTGGTCATAAAGTGTCGATTACACGGATAGCCAGGGTCGGTCATCATCATGGCTTCACCTGGGTTCAACGTCAGCGCTGTCGCAAGCAGCAAAGCACCTGAACCACCTGCTGTGACAAAGATCCTCCTATGGTCGACGTCGATCTCGTAACGATCACGATAGTGTTGCGCAATTGCCATGCGCAGAGGCTCTATCCCTTGAGCGGGGGTATATTTGGTGAAACCCTGCTGCAAGGCGGCATGAGCAGCTTCGACGATGGGCGCGGGCGTTGGAAAATCCGGCTCTCCCACCTCAAGGTGGATCACGTCCATGCCCGATTTTTGCAATTCATTGGCTCGCGCCAACACTTCCATGGCCTTAAAAGCAGATATACTTTTTAATCTATTGGCGTATTCAGTCAATCACTGTTCCCCGCAAATTGTCCCTCCCCATTGCGGTAAGTGCCGCTAACTAGGCTTTGTAGCTACTAATACTTGGCGAAGCCACTATGTTCTGGTAACGTTCGCTGCCTCAAAATGAGCGTGTTTCTCGAGATTTAATCAATTGGAAGACACTATGGCAGCAAAGCGAAACAAGGCACCGGCGACAAAGGCTAAAGCAAAAACTAAAGCAAAGCCAAAGTCGACGACAAAGGCCACGACAAAGGCCACACCAATCAAGGCTAAAGCTAACACTAAAGCCGCAGCGAAAACCAAGGTCGCCGCAAAGAAAAAGCCTGTCGTTAAACCGGAAGCTAAGCCAAAAGCTAAAGCAGCTGCTAAAGCGGTCGCTAAAGCCAAAGTAAAGGCCAAGGTTCAACCTAAGCCAAAAGTTCAACCCGAGCCAAAAGTTAAATCTAAAGCTAAGGCTCAACCAAAAGCTAAATCCCAACCGAAAGCTAAGACAAAGGCAACAGTGATCAAAGAGACCAAAGTAAAACCAGCCTCCAAGCCCAAGCAACCAACTGTCGCCAAGAAAAAGGCCAGTCCCAAGAAAACGACGTCTGAAGGAAAGACAGCAGAAAAAGTGAAAAAAGCATCAGCGGCTGAGACCAAAGCCAAAACTAAAGCGCCCGTAAAAAAAGCGCCCGCACCAAAGAAGAACGTTATCAAGGCTATCGCTAAAAAGAAAACCGATGCGTCTGAAGTCAAAAGCAAGAATGCTGACTACATGAATGACGCTCACAAGGACCACTTCCGCCGTAAACTGCTTGAATGGAAAACGCAGTTGATGGAAGAAGTTGATCGCACCGTGCACCATATGCAAGATGTGGCCTCCAACGATCCAGATCCCGCTGACCGCGCCACCCAGGAAGAAGAATTTAGCTTGGAGTTGCGTACCAGGGACCGTGAGCGCAAGCTCATCAAGAAGATTGACAGTACGATGGACCTTATCGATCAAGACGATTACGGATACTGTGAATCATGCGGCATAGAAATTGGAATCAATCGACTGGACGCGCGACCGACTGCGACTCAATGCATCGATTGCAAAACTCTTGATGAAATTAAAGAGCGACAAATTCTGGGCTAGCACTCAGGACGACTCATGCAGGTGAACAACACCTACGTGGGTCGATTCGCTCCATCACCCTCCGGCCCACTTCATTTCGGATCGCTGGTCGCCGCATTGGCCTCATTCCTTGACGCCCGCCACCATAAAGGTGAATGGCTCATTCGCATTGAAGACTTGGATCCGCCGCGAGAACTACCCGATGCTCCCAAAGAAATCCTGCACCAGCTCAGATGCTTTGGATTACATTGGGACAGCGAACCACTGTACCAGAGCACTCGACTGCAAGCTTACGAGCAGACCCTCGAGAACTTAAGCAAACAAGACCTGACTTATCATTGCACCTGCAGTCGGCGCAGTTTCGGCGCTATCTATCCAGGCACTTGCCGCGGAAAACACTCTCAGGACACACCACACGCCACACGGCTTCAAATCACGGCAGACACGATCTGCGTTGACGACATCTTTCAGGGCCGTCAACAGTACCAACCGGAAACTGAAATTGGCGATTTTATCGTCAAGAGGAAGGATGGGCTGATTGCCTACCAACTTGCCGTGGTAGTAGATGATCACTACCAGCACGTCACTCATGTTATCCGCGGCCACGACCTACTTGATTCAACACCGAGACAGCTTTACATCGCGAACTTACTTGGCTTCAATCCGGCCGCATACGGCCACTTTCCAGTTGTACTAGGGCGTGATGGACACAAGCTAAGTAAACAGGCAAAAGCCGAAGCCGTTCCGTTGACGGAAAGCACTGCCACGTTAAATCGAGCACTTCTCGCCCTCGGTCAACCTGTGGTCAGCGCTCCAAATGCGCAAAAGCTACTGATCAGTGCCATCGCCCAGTGGAACCGCGCTGCCGTACCTGCCATAGCTGGGGTACCACTCACCGAACTGGTGCTATAACCGACTAGAGAATCTGGATAGAATGCGACGATGATTGAGCGCCTGATCACATTTGTTGTACTCGGTTTTTTCGTATTCGTTGCGGACTTCGGCAACTGGTGGCAGCCGGGTGGACTGACAGCCTGGCTTAGCAACTTCCTAATTTGGTCGCTGCTCATCGTCGCTTGCTACTTTGTGACCCGCCAACGAGGCGGAGAAGACCAGTGAGCTTTTCCCTAGCGCAAATTTTCACCTTTAGTTTGTTTTATCTTTCAATCCTATTTGGCTCCGCTTATGCGACCGAACGCGGTTGGCTACCCCGGCGTATCACCCATAGTCGGTTTATTCGGGTTGTCTCGCTCGGCGTATTTGCAGGCGCACTGTCTTTTTACGGAACTCTCGGTTTCGCCGCGAATTTCGGTTCCAGCTATCTACTTTACTACTTCGGCGCTAGCGCGGTATTTTTGTTGGCCCCCCTTCTTTTGAACCCGATTGCGAGAATTGCACTGGCACACAAGTTAGGCTCACTCGCCGATGTTTTTGCCTTTCGCTACCCGAGACCTTGGGTCGGCGGGGTCGTCAGTCTGTTCTTACTGATTGGCGCCATTCCCCTTCTCGCCCTACAGATTCAGGCTATTGCATATACCGTTCATCTGATTAACCAAGAGATCAGCCGCGACGGACTCGCGATCATCTTCTGTGCCACGATGGCCGTTTTTGCCATTCTGTTTGGTGCTCGTCACGTTTCTACCCGCGACAAGCACGAAGGACTGGTGGTGGCATTGGGCCTAGAATCAATCGTAAAACTCGTCGCCTTTATCGCAATTGCTATTTACGCCGTGAACTCAGTTTTCGGTAGTATTTCCAACCTAAATGATTGGCTCCTAACCAATCAGCCATTGCAGGCTCACGTCGAACGCGAACTCTCTGAAGGCTCATCCCGAATGCTGCTTTTGACTTTCTTTGCAGGAGTCGTGGCAATGCCCCATATGTTTCATGTACTACTCACAGAAAATGATGACGCCGGCGTGATCCGCTCTGCACGCTGGGGTTTCCCTCTTTATATGTTACTACTGAGCCTTTGTGTGGCGCCCATCTTTTGGGCAGCTGAGTTTCTTGAGCTAAGTAGCCCTGCGGAATTTTTTGCAATCTCACTCGGTATTGCAGGCAACAGCGAAACGATGGTTCTGCTCGCCTTCATCGGGGGATTCGCTGCCTGTAGCGGCGTGCTGATCGTACTCACACTAGCTCTGGCAACCATGTCCGTCAATCATCTGGTGCTACCGCTGTACCGAGTCAGTGAAGATCGAGACTTTTTCTCATTTCTGCTCAACACACGTCGCGCGCTCATTTGCGGCATCATTTTGCTTGCCTACGGCCTATACAAGCTGTTCATCGAACAGCAAAACCTCATGAGTCTAGGGCTGGTCAGTTTTGTCGCTGTACTACAGTTTCTGCCGGGATTAGTTGGAGCGTTTTATTGGCGCGACGCTAATAGCTACGGACTGTTAGCAGGGCTTCTGGCCGGGTTCCTGTTCTGGGGCGCAATGCTATTTTTTCCTTTACTGATAGACATCGTTTACTCAAATTTACTCGGAACTCAACACTTGTTCTCCCCGGGCCCGGACATTTGGTTAGTCACGTCTGCTATCTCCCTAACCGCAAACACCCTCGCATACATCATCTTTTCACGCTTAAACATTGCTTCGCATGCAGAGCAAGTTGCTGCGGCAGAATGCATGAGAGATTCACTTATCCTGCCTTACCAGGGTGAACTCGGGGTAAGTTCCGTTTCTGAAATTCGCCGCCAGCTAATGCAAGCAATTGGCGAGCCCGCTGCTGTCGCGCAAGTTGACCTTGGACTGAATGACTTGACCCTGCTCGAATCAGAGCAACGCCCATTTGCCCTTGTACAACTAAGAAACCAGATCGAATCGAACCTTACCAGTATTGTTGGGCAGACCATTGCGCACAGAATTTTCGCTCAATATTTACCTTTCCGCCAAACTAAGCCTGGTCAAGCTGCTATAGAATCTCTAGGCAGCCGTGAGTATCGATTCGAGCGACATCAATCCAACCTCACCGGCCTTGCTGCCGAACTAGATAATCTTCGTCGCTATCACCGGCAGCTACTACAAGATTTACCAACCGCTGTTTGTACTCTGGACGGGACCGGCCGAATATTGACCTGGAATAGGGCAATGATTGAGCTGACCGATATTGAAGCTGAATCAGTTTTAGACTATCCATTTCAGATGTTACCCAGCTATTGGGTCGACCTCTTGGATCCATTTATTCAATCAGCGGACGCTGACCGCCTCAAAGCCGAAGTTAGAACATCAGAGCAGAGCTTAACGTTAAACTTGCACAAGGAATTAACGGATACCGGTGACATTCTCATTGTGATCGAAAACATCACCGAAGAACAAACGCTCGAACGCCAGGTGATGCACAACCACAGACTCGCTGCAATTGGCCAATTAGCCGCAGGCGTCGCTCACGAAGTAGGCAACCCAATCACCGGTATCGCGTGCCTAGCACAGAACATCCCCATCGAAACAGACGACCCAGAACTGTTAGAGATCTCCCGTCAGATTCTCGAACAAACAGCCCGCATTTCATCTATTTTAAATGCCCTCATTAGCTTTGCTCATCGAGGCAAAGAAGTCATATCGCAAGCGGAACCGGTCAAGCTCAAACAGTGCATTGACGAGGCCATCTACCTGCTATCACTATCCAATGACACGAAGGGAATCAAGTTTACCAATCAGGTTAAAAACGATTTGTACACGCCCGGCGACAGCCAGAGACTGCTACAGGTCTTTGTTAACATACTGTCGAACGCTCGAGATGCATCACCGCTACAATCTGAAGTCTTCGTTTCTGGTGACTCTGCAGCAGAGCGTATATTGATTCGAGTGACAGACCAGGGCCACGGGATCAGCGAGGAAGAAAGAGATGCGATCTTCGAGCCATTTTACACCACGAAAGACCCGGGTCAGGGGACAGGCCTTGGCTTAGCAATTGTGACCACCATCATCCAAGAGCATCAAGGCAAAATCACAGCAGAACCAATACAACCCTCTGGCACCTGTGTCACGATTGATTTACCCCTGATGTCGCTTCCAGGCGCTGATACACCAACCCGGCAGTTGACTTCACAGGCCCATTCATAGTTTATTAGCAACACACTTTGCTTTACGACACCTATGCGCCAAAGAAGCATCTTGATCATCGAGGATGAAGTGGTTATTCGTACATCCTTGAAAAAATATCTTGGCAAACAGGGTTTTAGCATCACAGAAGCAGGCTCCGTAGAAGAGGCCGATGCAACCCAGCTCGACAAGTTTGATCTGATCATTACGGACCTTCGCCTGCCTGGCCCACCAGGGACAGATATCATTGCGCGCGCCAATCCAACGCCAGTACTGGTGATGACCAGCTATGCGAGTGTCACGTCTGCAGTGGACGCCATGAAATTGGGCGCAGTGGATTACATTGCCAAGCCCTTCGAATATAAATCCATGCTGTCGACGATCAATAGCATCATCGGTAAAGACCGCCCATCAATGCCTAAAATGGAGGGTATGCTCGGGCACTGCGATGCGATGCAGGTCGTCTTCGAGAGAATCACCAAGGTTGCTCCAACCGACACCAATGTATTAATACTGGGCGAATCCGGCACAGGTAAAGAGCTCGTTGCTAAGGCAATTCACACCGCGAGCAAGCAATCCAGCGCACCGATAATTTCAGTCAATTGCGCCGCCATTCCAGACACGCTAATAGAGTCTGAATTGTTCGGCCATGAAAAAGGTGCCTTTACAGGGGCTACCAACCGACGGCTCGGGCTGGTGGAGGCCGCGAATGGCGGAACTCTATTTCTAGATGAAATCGGCGAACTGCCACTGGACGCCCAGGCGAGACTGTTGCGAGTCCTTCAGGAAGGGGAAATCCGCAGGGTCGGATCAGTTGAGACAACACGCGTAAAAGTCAGACTCATTGCCGCAACACATCGTGACCTGAAAGCGCTCACGGCAACCGGTCAGTTTCGCGAGGATCTTTACTATCGATTAAATGTCGTCAAATTATCACTGCCACCGCTACGAGAGAGAGAAGGGGATATTGAAGCTCTGGCCAAACATTTTCTCAGTAAGACCTGCGAGAAAATGGAAAAGCCTTGCTTATCCTTTGACCCCAAAACACTTTCGCTGATGTCGAGTTATCGCTGGCCGGGTAACATACGAGAGTTGGAAAACTCGATCGAAAGGGCCGTCATATTGACCGAGTCGAAAATCATTACGCCGGATCTGCTGGCCATTGATTTTGAGCACGTCCAAAAAACCGACGACGTCAATGATGCTGAAACGGAAGATCTTTCGCTGGAAGACTATTTCCAAAAGTTCGTGATAGAAAACCAAGACCATATGACAGAGACGGAATTGGCTCATAAGCTTGGGATTAGCCGCAAAGCACTCTGGCAGAAGCGCCAGAAACTCCAGATCCCCAGGATACGTTCTAAGCGCCGATAAATACCGCTTGTTACCTTTAACCCCAAAAAGTGTTACCAAAGGTTACAAGCGCACACTTTTAATACCACCAATTTTACCCTAACCCTCTGTTTTTTATGATAATTTACTATTGGCACGGTTTCTGTATACATATAGTTAGCTAAAAAAGAGTTGGCGTAATAATAATAAGAACGGCGCTAACAACCAGCTACCAAAAATAATAAGAAACATAATAATAATAAAAATGAAAATCTGGCTCGCTGAATGGGGGAAGTACGCTTTCCCCATTTTCTTTCTGCCTTTTAGTTTCCTCTCTAGCATTTTTCTGACCTGCAATCATTAGACCCCTAATCGACCCCTAATCTACCCCTAATCGACCCCTAACTTTTGACCTGTAATTTTCCGACCTGCAATTTTCTGAACCAGAACGCGCCGCCCTCTGTTATATTGTCTCTCTCTAATCCTGAGCAACCTCAATTCGACATGCTTCTTTTACTGCCGCCACTACATGGTTGATATCCAAACCGAATTTGCCAAGAACCCAAAAAGCGTCAACGCCATGCGAGTGGTCGAGCGCCTGCACAAAGAAAATCATCAGGCCTATCTCGTCGGCGGCTGTGTCCGTGATCTGATGCTAGGCAAATCACCTAAAGACTTCGACGTGGCCACTGACGTCCCTCCGGAAACCGTTAAAGCACTGTTCAACAGCGCGCGCATGGTGGGCCGACGGTTCAAAATCGTTCACGTTCGATTTGGCCGAGACATTATTGAAGTGACCACTTTTCGGGCACCAGCCAAAGAAAATGAAGGTGAAGTGTCTGAAGGCGGCATGCTGTTATCGGACAACGTCTGGGGTTCCTTCGAACAAGATGCGATGCGGCGTGACTTCACCATCAATGCTTTATATTTCAATCCCCAAACCAATCAAATCACTGACCTGGTCAAAGGAATGGGAGACATCGAGGCGAAACTGATTCGCTTGATTGGCGACCCAGAGACACGATATCGCGAAGACCCCGTTCGAATGCTGAGAGCAGCACGTTTTGAAGCCAAACTTCAGTTTGACATAGAAAAACAAACTGCCGCGGCGATGAAGCGCTTGGGATTTCTATTGCAAGATATCCCGGCGGCGAGACTGTTTGAAGAAGCGCTCAAACTATTTATGTCCGGTTACGGTGAAGCGTCTTACCACAGCTTGATAAAGCACGAGCTTCTGGGCTGGCTATTCCCAGATACTGCCAACGCAGAGCCGAACTTTGCACCACAGCTGATTCAGCTGGCGCTCGCTAGCACCGATAAGCGAATCAGCCAGAGCAAGCCGGTGACGCCGGCATTTGTTTTGGCTGCATTGCTCTGGTGGCCATTCGTTGCAGAGAAGAAACGGTTGGTAGACGCAGGGGAGACCCACTTGGCGGCCTCACATGAAGCGGCCTTGAACGTTATCTCGAAACAGCAGCTATTCACCTCGATACCCAAACGATTCTCTGGCCCAATGCGTGATATTTGGCATCTTCAGTCCAGGCTACCCAATACCAAAGGGAAGAAGCCTGCAGTACTGATGGGGCACAAGCGATTCCGTGCGGCCTATGACTTTCTTTTGTTGCGCGAGGAGTCTGGAGAAAAGCTAGACAATCTAGGCGCCTGGTGGACCAACTTCCAGGAAGAGAACCCAATAGAGCAAACTAGCAGCCCCGAGGATTCAAGAGGTCCAGCCCGCAGACCCAGAAAACGGCGTCCAAAGAAGACGACATAAACAGTACAATAACGCCCTGTAGAGAAATCATCCGGAGTTTTGGATTTGAAGCAAGACAGCTTGCCCCGCTTTATTGCCATCGAAGGCCCGATAGGCGTCGGTAAAACTTCACTGGCCAAGCGTCTGGCTACCTCACTCAACTATGAAATGTTCCTCGAGGCGCCTGAACGCAATCCATTCCTGGAGCGCTTTTACCAAAACCGGAAACAAGCAGCGCTACAAACCCAATTATTTTTTTTGTTCGAGCGCGCCAGACAAATCCAGGATCTAAGACAAGGCGATATGTTTGAGCCCATCCGGGTCGCTGATTTTCTTTTAGAAAAAGATAGGCTGTTTGCGGAAATCAATCTCGATACCGACGAGATGGTGTTGTATGAAAAAATCTATCAGCACCTGACTATTGATGCACCCGTTCCAGATTTAGTGATTTACTTACAAGCGCCCGTCGATGTATTGATGGAGCGAATCCAGCTACGCGGTATCAGCGCTGAGCAAAATATTGAGCGCGCCTACCTAAATCTATTGGTGGACGCTTATACTCATTTTTTTCACTACTACGAGAGGTCGCCCCTGTTAATCGTAAATGCCGCAGATATTGATTTAGTCAACAGCGAACATGACTACGAACAACTGCTTGGCTATCTAAAATCCGTCACACGCGGACGACACTACTACAACCCAACACCGTCGATTATTTAACATGACCAACCTCCCCTATGCCGTTTGGCCAGAACTCGTCCAGCACGCAGAAAACCTGAAAACTAAGCAACTCAAGGCGCTGTTTTTAACGAACCCCGACAGGGCTAATCGTTACTCAATTGAAACAGCTGGTATCTATCTCGACTATTCGAAAAATTTCTTTGACGATAAAACTGAATCGCTACTTATCAAGCTAGCTTCAGAATCCGGCGTATTCAGTCTTGCCCAACAAATGTTTGAAGGCGTTGCTCTCAATAATTCCGAGCAACGGCCGGCACTGCATACCCTACTACGAGCGAAATCAGCGCCACCAGGCCTCGAAGACTCTTTTGCGCAAGTGAGTCAATCATTGGCTCGAGTCAAAGGCATCAGCGATGCTGTTAGAAACGGACAATGGCGCGGGTTTTCTGGCAAGACAATTAAACAAGTGCTGCATCTGGGCATAGGGGGTTCATATCTAGGCCCTAAAATGGTTGATGAAGCCCTAGCCTCAAGTCGCCCAAAGCCCGAGGACGATTTTGTTTGTCACTATGTTGCGAATGTCGATGCCCATCACCTGGACGAAGTACTTTCTCAGCTAGACCCGGCCGAAACACTCATCATTGTTGTATCGAAGAGCTTCAACACCCTTGAGACAATGGCTAACGCTCATAGCACGCGCTTGTGGTTGCTCAACGCAATGCCGCAAGCGGATCTCAATTCACACCTCGTTGCGGTCAGCTCAAACATCCCAGCAGCAACAGACTTTGGCATTAGCGTGGACAACATCCTACCAATGTGGGATTGGGTTGGCGGCCGCTATAGCGTCTGGTCTGCCGTGGGGATCCCAATTGCCATTCGTTATGGGTTCGACGTATTTCAACAGCTGCTAGATGGCGCAAGCGAAATGGATCAACACTTCCTACACGCAGAGCCGCAGTACAACATGCCATTTGTGATGGCATTTCTCAGTGTTTTTTACCAACACTGCTTCGGCTCAGAAACCCACGCGGTGCTAACTTACGATCACCGACTGCGTTATCTACCGGATCACTTGCAGCAGGTCGACATGGAAAGCAACGGCAAGAGTCGAGACATTGACGGTAATGCCCTCCCTTATCATTCAGGAGCCGTTATCTGGGGGGGAGAGGGTACCAATGGCCAACACGCATTTCACCAATTGTTGCACCAGGGTACGCGCACGACCGGAGTGGATTTCATTATGACTTTACGCCCGGATCACCAACATCAAGACCATCATGATAAGTTGATTGCGAGTTGCCTTAGCCAATCTCAAGCACTCATGCAGGGCCGGCAGCTAGAAGAAATTACAGGCGCAGCAAACGAACTGCAGCAGAAGCACAAGATCATGCCAGGTAACCGGCCTTCCAACACATTGGTTCTGGAACACCTCGATGCCCAACACACCGGAGCTTTGATCGCCCTCTATGAGCATAAGGTATTTTGTCAGGCTGCCGTTTGGCACATCAACCCGTTCGATCAGTGGGGCGTTGAATTGGGCAAGGAACTCGGCGACCGTATTCTAAATGCATTAAATGGCAACACAGAAAACCTGGACGGCTCTACCAGAGCACTGCTCAATCGCTACGCTGCCAGTCAAAAACGTTAGGAGGGAACATGTCAAAAACTTATCCAGTAATACCCAACGCTGCAGAACATGCACACATCGACAATGATCGCTATTTGCAGATGTACCAAGCATCCATCGAATCACCCGAGAGCTTCTGGGCAGAACAAGCAACGGCCTTTCTCACTTGGAGCAAACCTTTCAGCCAGGTAAATGAAGCCAACCTGGCGCAGGGAGACACTCGCTGGTTTTCGGACGGAGAGCTAAATGCGAGCGTGAATTGTATAGACCGACATCTAGAAAACAGGGCAGACCAGGTCGCCATTATCTGGGAAGGCGACGATCCGAATGATGATGCCAGCATCACCTACCAAATGTTATACGAGCAGGTTTGTCGATTGGCAAATGTCCTCAAGGATCGCGGCGTCAAAAAGGGTGACCGGGTTTGTATATATATGCCCATGATCCCGGAGGCGGCCTATGCCATGCTGGCGTGTACCCGAATAGGCGCGATACATTCAGTGGTATTTGGCGGTTTCTCACCCCAGGCACTACAGGACCGGATACTCGATTCGGATTGCCAAGCCGTGATTACCGCCGATGAAGGTGTTCGCGGTGGTCGACCCATTCCCATGAAACAAAATACTGATGTGGCGCTCGAGCACTGTCCCGATGTTCACACTGTGCTGGTCGTCAAGCGGACTGGTGGAGAGATCAAGTGGAACGACGCGAGGGATGTCTGGTACGAGGAGGCAACATCGGCGGTCTCAGCTGAGTGCGAGCCCGCGATAATGAATGCCGAAGATCCGCTATTTATTCTCTATACCTCAGGCTCAACAGGCAAACCCAAGGGCGTGCTGCACACCACCGGCGGTTATTTGCTTCAAGCCGCAATGACGCACAAATATGTATTCGATTATCACGATGGAGATATTTACTGGTGCACTGCTGACGTAGGTTGGGTCACAGGCCATACCTACATTGTTTATGGGCCACTGGCTAATGGCGCGACCACTTTAATGTTTGAAGGCGTTCCAACATATCCCGATGCCTCTCGTTGTTGGCAAGTCTGCGACAAACACGACGTCAACATTTTCTACACGGCACCAACCGCGCTCAGAGCATTAATGGGCCAAGGTGACGAGTTTGTTAAGTCGACATCTAGATCAAGTTTGCGCCTGCTGGGCTCTGTTGGAGAGCCAATCAACCCAGAAGCATGGGAATGGTATTACCATATCGTCGGTGAGGCGCGCTGCCCAATTGTAGATACATGGTGGCAAACTGAAACCGGTGGCATCATGATCACACCCCTGCCGGGTGCTACACCCCTGAAGCCAGGCTCTGCAACGCGACCTTTCTTCGGCGTCATACCTGTCCTGCTGGACCAAGATGGGAAAGAAGTCGTCGGCGCGGGCGCGGGCAACCTAGCCATCGGTTCCTCATGGCCAGGTCAGATCCGCACGGTCTATGGCGATCATGACCGCTGTATTGATACCTACTACTCTGCCTACCCCGGATACTATTTCACCGGCGATGGGGCACGACGAGATGAAGACGGCTACTACTGGATTACCGGTCGAGTAGACGATGTGCTGAACGTATCGGGTCACCGAATGGGTACCGCTGAAGTTGAAAGCGCGCTGGTGTTACATGAATCGGTGGCAGAAGCTGCTGTGGTTGGCTATCCGCACGATGTAAAGGGGCAGGGGATCTATGCCTACGTGACACTGATGCACGGCGTAGAGGGCACCGACGCGCTGCTAGGAGAGCTCAACCAGATGGTCCGTAAAGAGATTGGCGCTATCGCTAAACCCGACATCATTCAGTGGGCGCCCGGCTTGCCGAAAACCAGATCAGGAAAAATCATGCGCCGGATTCTGCGTAAGATCGCCGAGAACGAACTCGAAAACCTTGGCGATACAAGCACGTTGGCTGATCCCTCTGTCGTCGAAGACCTCATTCGGAATAGACCCGCCTCTTAATAAGAAGACCGGCTAACGGACATTAAGTTAGCCAGACGCAGAAAATCGAGTCAAAAAAAAGGGCGGTCCTTTTCAGGACCGCCCTTTTTCGTTACGACTCAACGTTAGCTAGCATCGGCTTCCGGTGCATCATCTGCCGCAGGTGCTTCTACTTTTTCGATCAACTCTTTGATCGATAGCTTGATACGACCACGTTCCGTATCTAGACACTTAACTTCAATTTCCTGACCTTCAGTCAGATAATCAGTGACCTTCTCAACTCGCTCATGGGCGATTTGAGAGATATGCACAAGACCATCCTTGCCAGGTAAAATGTTAACGAAGGCGCCAAAATCGGCAATCTTCACAACCTTACCTTTGTAGATCTTGCCAATCTCTGCTTCTGCAGTGATGGACTCAATCATGGCAACCGCTGCATCACGAGATTCCTTACCTTCGCCATAAATGATAATCGTACCGTCATCATTGATATCAACGTCGGCGCCAGTTTCTTCCGTAATTGAACGGATAGTTGCGCCGCCCTTACCAATTACATCACGGATCTTGTCAGACTCAACCTTGATCGTGACCATGGCAGGTGCATTCTCAGAAACAGCGTCACGAGATCGACCAATCACTTTGTTCATCTCAACCAGGATGTGCAAACGCGCAACCTTAGCTTGAGAAAGAGCAGCTTCCATAATTTCTTCGGTGATGCCCTGAATCTTGATATCCATTTGCAGCGCAGTCACACCCGTTTCTGTTCCAGCCACTTTAAAGTCCATATCACCCAGGTGATCTTCATCGCCCAAAATATCGGTGAGAACAGCAAAGCCGTCTTCTTCTTTAACAAGACCCATCGCAATACCTGCGACTGGCGCTTTAAGGGGCACGCCGGCATCCATCAAAGACAAACTGGCACCACAAACGGTGGCCATAGAAGAAGAACCATTTGATTCTGTAATCTCTGACACAACTCGAATGGTATACGGCCAATCTTCGAGGGTTGGCAATACGGCAGCAATACCGCGACGAGCCAACCGACCATGACCAATCTCGCGACGCTTGGGTCCACCGGAGAAACCAGTTTCACCAACACTGTAGTGAGGGAAGTTGTAGTGAAGTAGGAAGTGATCGCGATAACTACCCTGGAGCGCATCAATCAAAGCGGCATCGCGCATAGAACCCAGCGTCGTTGTGACGATCGCCTGAGTTTCACCACGAGTGAACAAAGCCGATCCGTGAGTCTTATCAAGCAGACCAACTTCAACTTCAATATTTCGAACAGTCGTTGTATCGCGACCATCAATTCGAGGTTCGCCTGCAATAATACGACGACGAACTGTCTTCTTTTCCAGCTTGCCAAAGGCAGCTGAAACATCACCAGCATCAAAGTCAGCACCTTCAACCACTAAACTAGCAACCGCTTCATCACGAAGAATTGCCAGCTTGTCCTGTCGCTCCATTTTGTCGACAGTCTGGTATGCAGCACTAATACCGTCAGTAAACTTATCTGCCAACGCACTGGTTAGCGCTTCATTTTCAGCTTCAACCTGCCATTCCCAATCGGGCTTGCCAGCTTCTGCTTTCAATTCTTTGATTGCCTGAATCACAACCTGCATTTCCTGGTGAGCAAAAAGCACAGCACCCAGCATTTGATCTTCAGTTAATTCTTTCGCTTCTGATTCCACCATCAAGACAGCAGATTCCGTACCAGCCACGACCATATCAAGGTCAGATTCTGCCAGAGCATCGTAGCCTGGGTTCAGAATGTAGCCGTCTTTAGTAAAGCCAACACGAGCTCCACCGACAGGACCATTAAATGGCAGACCTGACAGCGCAAGAGCAGCCGAGGTGCCAATCAACGCAAGAATATCTGGATCAGTGTTTTTATGAGCTGAGATCACCTGACAGGTCACCTGAACTTCGTTCATGAAACCTTTAGGGAACAATGGCCGAATAGGTCGGTCGATGAGACGACAGGTTAAAGTTTCTTTCTCTGAAGGGCGGCCTTCACGCTTGAAGAAACCACCGGGAATTTTACCGGCTGCATAGGTTTTCTCTTCGTAATTCACGGTCAGAGGGAAAAAAGCCTGACCAGGCTTTGCTTCTTTTCGTCCAACAACTGCAACCAGTACAGTAGTTTCAGCCATAGTGACAACGACAGCTGCAGATGTTTGTCTGGCAATCTTGCCAGTTTCAATCACGACCTCTTGGCCGCCAAAAGTAAATTTCTTCTTAATAGGATTCAATTTTTTCTCCGTTTCATATCCATTTTGAGCCGCGGCAATCAGCACAAGACTGCCGTGACTACGGGGCGTCTTATCTTCTTAGCCCTAAACGTTTGATCAGCTGAGCGTATCTGTCTGTGCTTTTGTTCTTCAGGTAATTCAACAACTTGCGTCGTTGACTAACCATGCGAAGCAATCCGGTTCGAGAGTGATGATCCGCTTTATGCTCTTTGAAGTGAGACTGAAGCTTTTCAATATTTGCGGTTAACAATGCGACCTGAACTTCCGGAGAACCGGTATCAGTTTCGGAGTCACCGAACTCTTTAACAATTTCAGCTTTATCTTGTGCAGTTAATGCCATTTTATTTCTCCAATATGCAGAATTTAATGAAACGCGTGACCACGCATATTTGTAGTCATCGTCAATCTAGTCTAAGGGGACCATCTAAATAGACTGTCTAAATAAACGGTCTATTTAGATGGTCTAAGGAGATCACGGGTCCTTCTTTTTACTACTCTCTTTCTCTACTACTCTTTTACACTGCTGACTCGTGCGTCAGGATGCCACAAGTCTTCGCGGTGCAATCCGACCATCTTCCATAATCTCGCCTACCCCAAGAAATGACTCTCCATTAGGTTCAGGTGATTCTGAAAAAATTCTAACCCAACCCGTCGTTGGCGCTTTCGCGATTTGAACTGGCTGGCCTTGTTTCAGATAAGAAGCACTAATTTCCGACAATTCAACACTAGGCCAATCTGGCACTGCTGCTGACGGTGACAAAAGGCGCTTATCAAGACCGGCTTGGCCCTCAGACTCAAGCAACTGCTCAAGATCCTCGACTGTCGCGGACTGGGCCAACTCGAAGGGCCCTGAGGCAGTTCGGCGAAGTTCCGTTACGTGGGCGCCGCAGCCTAACACTTTCCCGATATCCTCTGCCAGTGTGCGCACATAGGTGCCCTTGGTGCATCGGACATCCAGCGTCAGACTGTCAACTGTAAACGCCAAAAGGGTTAAATCAAGGATTTCTACTGAACGAGATTTCCTTTCAATTTCAATGCCTTGACGAGCTAACTTGTACAGTGGCTGACCATTCACCTTGATCGCCGAGTACATTGACGGAATTTGGTCAATAACACCGCGAAACTGGTCAAGCACGACTTCGAGACCCGGCGTGGTCAACTCGGGGACAGGGCGATGTTCAAGCACGTCGCCTTCCGCATCCCCCGTTGCTGTGGTTTCACCGAGCTTTATGACCGTGGTGTAGCGTTTGTCAGCATCGAGCAGAAACTGAGAGAACTTGGTTGCCTCGCCGAAACAAAGCGGCAACACGCCTGTGGCTAAAGGATCGAGACTGCCAGTGTGACCCGCCTTTTTCGCACAGAATAAGTTTTTTACCCGCTGCAGCGCACCGTTGGAACTAATATCCAGCGGCTTATCTAATACTAATATGCCATGAACTGGACGACGCTTTATAGCCGGTCTGTCCGTCTGCCTACCCATTGTTGTCTTCCGAGGAAGAAGGCGCTTCAGAGCCATCTGCTAGATGTTGCTGCTCGTCACGTTTGACAGCATCGTTGATTGCTTTCGACATCCTTGCACCATTTTCAATGCTATGGTCGTAATGAAAGCGGAGTCTTGGCGTTGTGCGAGTGGACAACACTTTTGCCAACTGTGATCTTAAAAATCCTGCGGCGCTGTTTAGGACTTCAGCACCTTCCTTCGCTAATTCGTCCGGAAGCATAGTGAAGTAGACGTCAGCAAATGCCAAATCACGACTGACTTTAACCTCGCTCAGCGTGACCATACCAACACGCGGGTCCTTGATCTCAACTTGCAATAAGACCGCTAACTCGCGTTGCATCAGATCGCCAATACGCTGTCCGCGGCTAAATTCTTTTGGCATTGTGGCCTATAGTTCCCTGGCAACTTCTCGAGAATCAAACACCTCGATCTGATCGCCTACTTTTACGTCGTTATAGTTTTTCACGCCGATGCCGCATTCAGTGCCGTTACGGGCAGTGCTGACTTCTTCTTTGAAGTGACGCAAAGATTCTAATTCACCTTCGTAAATGACGATATTATCGCGCAAAACGCGAATTTTCTTATCGCGATGAACCGTTCCTTCGATAATCATACAACCTGCGATATTGCCAAACTTCTTAGACTCGAAGACATCACGAACCTGTGCGATACCAACAGTTTCTTCTCGCACTTCAGGAGACAACATACCGCTTAAGGCCGCTTTGACATCATCGACCAGATCGTAGATGACCTTGTAATAGCGTAGGTCGATTCCATCACGTTCAACCAACTTGCGTGCGGCACCATCCGCGCGAACATTAAAGCCGAACAGTACGGCGCCGGAAGTAATCGCGAAATTGACGTCGTGCTCGGAAATCGCACCAACGCCTGAGTACACGACATTGACTTTAACTTCATCGTTACCTGCTTCTTTAAGAGCTGACACAATGGCTTCAAGCGAACCCCTTACATCGGCTTTTACAACAATATTGAGATAGTTGACCTTGGTATCGCCAAAGCTGGCCAGCAAGTTATCGAGACTTGCGGCAGGAGTAGCAAGGCGCTCGCCATCGGCTTTGTCCTTTCTAAACAACGCGACTTCACGTGCACGTTTCTCGTCCTTAACAACCGTAAAGGTATCGCCCGCAGCAGGCGCACCATCTAGACCCAACATTGAGACCGGTGTTGATGGTCCGGCAGATTTAAGCTGCTTGCCATCATCGCCAGTAATCGCTCGGGCTCGACCGAACTGCTGCCCTGCGACGATAATATCACCCTGTTTAAGCGTACCATTCTGAACCATCAGCGTGGCAACCGGACCCTTTCCTTTGTCCAACTCTGATTCGATCACGACGCCATTGGCAGCGCCATCTCGAACGGCCTTGAGTTCCATCAGTTCCGCTTGAAGAAGAACGGCTTCTAGTAGCGCGTCAACGCCTTCACCCGTCAGAGCTGAAACAGGAACAAACTGCGTATCACCACCCCAGTCATCAGGAATCACATCTCGTGCTGCCAGTTCGTTTTTGGCTCTATCGGGATCGGCACCCTCTTTATCAATCTTATTAATGGCAACAACCATGGCCGCCCCAGCCGCTTTCGCATGCTTTATCGCTTCTTCGGTTTGCGGCATAACGCCATCGTCAGCAGCTACTACCAGAATAACGATATCAGTACTGTTGGCCCCACGAGCACGCATCGCTGAGAAAGCGGCGTGACCCGGTGTATCAATAAAGCAGATTTCGCCTTGCTTGGTCTCAACTCTATAGGCACCAATGTGCTGGGTGATGCCACCAGCTTCGCCAGTCGCAACGCGACTGTTACGAATGTAGTCTAATAGTGAAGTCTTACCGTGGTCGACGTGACCCATTACGGTAACCACAGGTGCTCTTGGTAACATTTCACCGTCGAGCGCCATTTCTTCCTCAAGTGATGTCTCTACTGCTTCTGAGTCCAGATGTTTCACCGTGTGACCGAATTCTTCAACGACGAGCGTCGCAGTTTCCTGGTCTACTGTTTGATTAATGTTTGCCATGATGCCGAGACCCATCAAAGCCTTGATCACATCTGTCGCTTTGACGGACATGCGCTGGGAAAGTTGTCCGACTGTGATTGACGCACCCACTTCCACTTCGCGTTTTTGCTCCTCGGTAGGGGCTCGAAATTTTTGACGGACTGGCTTGACTGCGCGCTTGGATCGACTTTTTGACAAACCTAGCGGCGTAGCTTTAGCGGCCCCGTCACCCGCTGCTGTGCCGATAACATTTTCGGCTTCTTCATCGATAATCTCAACGATCCGATTCTTTCGATTGCCATGCTTGGAACGTTTTTCTTTGGCATCGGTATCGTCAAGGTCATGCCGATCACGTTTGTCCTTACGACTACTGATCTTGGCTTCTTCTGTTTCTTTCTTTTTGGTTTCTTCTGCCTTGCGCGCTTCTTCAGCAGCTGCGAGCTTGGCTTTCTGATCGGCTTCTTCTTTCGCCTTTACCTCAGCCTCGAGTGCAAGCTTGGCAGCCTCATCACGACGCCGGTTGGCTTCAGCCGAAAGCTCATCATGGGCGGCACGACGAAACGCCAGGGCTCTCTCTTTTGCTTGTTCTTCAGGTGAGATCTCCACGGCGACTTCAGCGGCGATTTCTTCTATCGGCTCTGCATCAACAAGAAGTTGCTCATCACCTTCGACTTCAGCTTCGACTTCAGCTTCGCCGTCTTCTTTGCGAACGTAGGTACGCTTTTTACGCACTTCAACGTTAACGGTTCTGCCTCGACCGGAACTGCCACCCGTCTTTAGCGTGCTAAGAGTGCGACGCTTTAACGTAATTTTCTTCGGTGCCGCTTCTGCTTCAGTCTCGCCATGGCTACTTTTCATGTGCGCGAGCAGGCTCTGCTTTTCCTCTTCGGAAATCAGATCTGCGGCGGCTGTTTGCGGCAAGCCGGCTTCTTGCAATTGCTGCAACAATCGGTCAACTGGCGTACCAGTGGTTTCCGCTAATTGAGTTACAGTCACTTCTGCCATTCATTCCACCCTAACTATGATTAGACTTCCTCGGTTGAATCTTCTTCAAACCAGGGAGCACGTGCTGTCATGATCAACTTACCCGCACGCTCTTCATCCAAACCTTCAACCTCTAACAGGTCATCTGTAGCCTGCTCGGCGAGATCTTCCATGGTAATAATGCCAATTTTCGCCAACTGAAACGCCAGTCGTCGATCCATGCCTTCCATCTCTAGCAAGTCATCGGCGGGAGTAGCATTCTCCAGCTCTTCTTCGTTAGCCAGCTCCATGGTGGTCAATGCACTCTTTGCGCGATTACGGAGCTCTTCAACGATATCTTCATCGAATCCTTCGATCGCGACCATTTCTTCCTGAGGAACATATGCCACTTCTTCTAAAGTGGTAAACCCTTCCTCAACGAGAACAATGGCAACGTCTTCGTCGACATCCAATTGGGCCATGAACTTTTCAATGATAGAACCGGCTTCTTCATTCTGTTTCTCAGACGCTTCCGTTTCGGTCATGATGTTCAAAACCCAGCCTGTCAGCTCACTCGCTAACTTGACGTTTTGACCACCGCGACCAATCGCTTGAGCCAAATTGTCTTCGCCAACAGCAATATCCATACTGTTAGTTTCTTCATCTACGACAATAGATACGACCTCAGCAGGTGACATCGCATTGATCGCTAACTGAGCAACGTTGTCATCCCAAAGCACAATATCGATTCGCTCATTACAGAGTTCGCCGGATACCGCTTGCACGCGTGAACCACGCATACCTACACAAGCGCCGACAGGATCAATTCGACCATCATTGGTCTTAACCGCAATCTTTGCCCGTGAACCTGGGTCCCGTGCTGCACCTAGAATCTCAATCACGCCATCGGCGATTTCTGGAACTTCAATTTTAAACAGTTCGATCAACATTTCCGGAGTGGTTCGTGTCAGCGCTAGCTGCGGACCTCGCGCCTCAGGACGTACTTCTTTCAAAAGCGCACGAAGACGATCGCCAATACGGAATGTTTCGCGTGGGATCCACTCTTCACGAGGAAGAATCGCTTCAGCGTTATTACCAAGATCGACAATGACCGCTTCTCGGTTGACCTTTTTGACCTGGCCATTTACCAACTGACCCACTTTAGATCGGTAAGCATCAACGATTTGGGCCCGCTCTGCTTCACGAACCTTTTGCACAATAACTTGCTTGGCGGTCTGAGCTGCAATTCGGCCAAAGCCAACAGACTCAACTTCTTCCTCGGTCCAATCACCTACCTGAATTTCAGGATCGTCTAATCTCGCCGCCGAGACCGTCGTTTGTGATGAAGGAAATTCCATCGGCTCATCGTCATCGATAATAATCCAACGTCGATAGGTCAGATAGTCGCCCGTCTCTTTGTCGATCGAAACACGCAGCTCTACGCCTTCTTCATAGCGCTTCTTCGTTGCCGTGGCGAGCGCGAGCTCAAGCGCCTCAAAGATGATGTCATTAGGGACACCCTTCTCGTTGGAGACCGATTCCACGACCAGCAATATTTCTTTACTCATCACATTGCCTCAATTCTGACAACATACTTAAGGGGTAATCCCCTAAGTCCCTTTCAAGCCGGCAGACAAAATTTACGCGTCAAACTCCGGCACCACATGGGCTTTATCAATGTCTGCAAAAGGGAAAAGAATTTCTTCTTCTCCAAGCCGAAGGACAACGTCGCCATCCTCAACCCCACACAACAAGCCTGTATATTTTCTCTTACCCTCGTAGGGTGAACGCAAGTTCACTTTAATCTTGGCACCTTTGAACATCTCATACTGCGCCAGCAGAAATAGTCGCCGATCCATACCTGGGGACGAAACCTCAAGAGTGTATTTCCCCTTGAGCGGCTCTTCTACATCCAACAAACCACTGACCTGCCGACTGACGCTGGCGCAATCGTCAACATCAATCCCAGCTTCCGCCTCGATATAAATCTTCAGCACGGAATGCTTGCCTTGACTCAGGTACTCAAGTCCCCAGAACTCAAAACCTAAGCCCACGACGACGGGCTCTATCAATATTCTTAACTGCTCGCTCACGAGACACCAACTGTTCGACCAAATTAACCTTCGACCAATAAAAAATGGGCACATAGCCCATTCTTCAGTGCATATGACGTACTGGAACTACAAGTTCGCCAAACGATATTTAGTGCTTGAGCCTTGCCGGCCTTGCAATACAGGCCAATTCTAACCAAAAACGTTCTGGCGAATCCTTGCAAACAAAGACTCAAGCTAATAAAAAGCCCCTAAAAAGGGGCTTAATATCAAACTTTGGTAGCGGGGGCAGGATTTGAACCTACGACCTACGGGTTATGAGCCCGTCGAGCTACCAGACTGCTCCACCCCGCATCAACAAGGGAGCGAATTATAGGGAGGTGTTAGGTCCGGGTCAACACCTGACTGGAATACTAAGCAGATAGATTGAATATAAGAGGTTTTAATCAGAAGACGAGAGGACTACGGCGCGATGGACTGATGGTTCGGTGCAGCGGTTCAGCAAATACCATCGCAAGATCATCTTATTATTTAACTCTCAGCACATAGGCGCTGAAAAACGAGTACTTGCTGCCATTCATGTTTGCGCTACGCGCAAGCCATGAATTTGGTGCCGAAGAGAGGACTTGAACCTCCACGAGCGTTAGCTCACCACCCCCTCAAGGTGGCGTGTCTACCAATTTCACCACTTCGGCTAAACTTAAAATCAGTTATCCCTGAGGAATATCCGATGAGATCGTATTGTCTGTGGTTGATTCTTCCACAACCGGTAGCTCTGACTCAACTGCTTCCGCATCTATATTCAACGAGGGTAGCTCAACAGCTTCTGCCTGCTGGACAACAGCCGGAATTCCCAGGGTACGCACGGACTCTGACTTCTGCTTGGCAAAAAAGGCCAACCCGAAGCTGGTCAGAAAGAATGCAATTGCGATTGTCGTTGTGGTCTTGGTCAGGAAGTTACCTGCACCGCCACTGCCAAAAACTGTACTAGAAGAGCCCGACCCAAAGCCTGAACCCATTTCTGCGCCCTTACCTTGCTGAATCAAAATAAGCCCGATAATCGCCAAGCTTGCCAGCACGTGGAGCACCAAAACCAGTGTTTCAATAATTTCAGGTTGCATAATTCTCTCTTTTAAAGCGTCGCTGCGAAAGCCGCCTCGACGTCATTTATCCGTTGCTGCGCAACAGATAGCACTAAAATCTTTCGCCTTCAACGATGCACCACCAACCAGCGCACCATCAATGTCCGCTCTTTCGAACAAACCGGCAGCATTCTCAGCATTAACACTGCCGCCGTAAAGGATGCGCATAGTAGCTGCTGCACCTGGGTCCTTCTCGCTCACCAACTCTCTAATATGCCGGTGAACTTCTTCTGCCTGTTCTGGTGTTGCCACATCACCTGTGCCAATGGCCCACACCGGCTCATAAGCGATAATCATCTTGTCGAGCGGCACCATTTCGATGACATCGACCAACTGAGCTGATATCACTTGCCTCGTACCACCACTGTCACGTTCTGCCTTGGTTTCACCAACACAAAAAATCGGTGTCAAACCCTCAGCAATCGCTGCTTTGGTCTTTTCCAGACATTCCGAGACACCTTCACCAAACAACGCCCGGCGCTCTGAATGACCGATAATGACATGCGTTGCGCCCACATCACGAACCATCGCCGCGGATATTTCACCTGTGAAAGCGCCCGCATCATGCCAATCTATATTTTGCGCACCCAGCCTAATGTCCGATTCGCGAATCAGCCCAGCAACCTGCGCGAGATATAAGGCCGGAGGACACACGACACGCTCCGCCTTAGACGGCAACGCTAGAAGATCGCGCACCAGATCCTCATTTTCGGACCAACTGCCATTCATCTTCCAATTTCCTGCGATCAGCATTTGCCTCACAAGAACGCCCAAAAGCGGCTGCGCATGTTAAACACATTAACCTTAAGTTTCAATCAACTGACTCCTGATTGGGACACAACGGCTGCGAGGCTCTCCGCGAGAGCTTGCACAACAGCTGCTTCCTCGCCCTCAACCATCACGCGCACCAGCGGTTCAGTTCCAGAGGGGCGAAGCAATACACGTCCCTTACCGTCTAGACTTTGCTCGGTCTCTTTGACGGCAGCTAAGACGGACGCGTGATTGACCGTGTCTTTAGGGCAACGCACATTAATCATGCACTGGGGGAACTTCGACATTTGACCCTTTAGTTCATGCAATGACGTATCTGACTCGACGATTGCTGCCACCGCTTGCAACGCCGAGACAATACCGTCGCCTGTAGACGTGATGTCTAGGCATAGAATATGTCCAGAAGATTCGCCGCCGACCTCCCAGTCGTTGCTTTGCAATTCCGCAAGCACATATCGATCACCAACAGCCGCGCGAATAAAGGGGACCTGCAGTCTTTCCAGCGCTAACTCTAATCCGAAATTACTCATCAGGGTGCCAACGACGCCCCCCGCCATCCTATTTCGCAACTGCCGATCCCGCGTGATGATGTAAACAAGTTCATCACCATCCACAACTTCACCAAGGTGATCCACCATCAAAACTCGGTCGCCGTCGCCGTCAAAAGCAACACCAAAGTCCGCCTGCTCTTCAATGACTTTTTGCTGAAGTAGCGCCGGATGAGTCGATCCCACCTCGTGGTTAATATTCAGTCCGTTTGGCGCAACACCGATTTCAA
>JBNMQM010000006.1:0-112587 GCA_051278195.1 Candidatus Azotimanducaceae bacterium | reverse complement strand
TTTCTTAGATAGTTCAAGTTTTATTTCTAGTTCAAGCGTAGTTGGTATCGCCGACGGCAGCGGGGGTCCTTCAACTCGCTGGCTTGCGGCCCTCCGGGCTACCCTCGTTCTTCCGCGAGCCTAAGGTGACTAGGCGTCCCCCGCGCTCCCTCAGTCGGCGCTGCGCTTTAAGGCTCGCCAAAGGACCCCCACTACCGTCGGCTGGTCCTGCGCTGGCATTCTTAGATCGCTCGCCGTGCTAACCGCTGTGATTCCAAAGCTATGTCGTCCGGGCTGCGCGTCTCGTTCGCTTTACCGCTCTACGCACTGCAGTAAGGAGTTCATGCGACATTCTCTGACCGGCGGAAGGTAGTGGGTATTTCTTTGGGGAGCATTAAAGCGTAGCGCCGACCGGAAGAGCGAGACCTTAGGCTCGCGAAGGAGCGAGGGTAGCCCAGAGGGCCGCAAGCAGCGGAGTAAAGAAGTACCCGCTACCTTCAACGGCTCACCAGACCGGTTCACCCAGAGTAGACTCACTAGACTTCGCCCCGCTAGGCGGGCGCCCCAAGCAGGCCCATCAGACTTGTTGCTAAGCAGCCTTACCCATTAGCAGATCAGCGAGCTGAGCACGCTGATACTTACCGTCACCGTAAAGAATGTGATTGTGCATCTGCCGCTTAAAGAACAAGTGCACATAACATTCCCAGGTAAAGCCAATCCCACCATGAAACTGTACGGCTCGGCTGGATGAGAATACGGCCATATCACTGGCTGCAGACTTTGCCATACGGGCAAGTTTCAAAGCCGTTTCTGGTTCTTCGTCAATCGCGCAAGCAGCGTTATACGTTAGCGACTTGGCAGCATCGATGGCCAACATCACGTTGACTAGTGGATGTTTGACGGCCTGAAAGAACCCTAAAGGCCGGTCGAACTGAACACGAGTTTGTGCGTATTCCGTTGTGGTCTGCAGTAGCCATTCGCCGCTGCCGATCATATCTGCTGCAGTAATGCACAGAATTGCGGGTAGCGCTTTTGTTAAGGCTTCTGCGCCATCGGTTGCTAACAGTTCGGCAGGTGCGGCATCAAAGCTAATGTGTGCCTGGTCGCGAGTTAGATCGATAATGCCGTCGGCGTGAAGTGTTACGCCGGCAGCGCTTGGGTCGACGCGGTAAAGCGCAACGCCAGTTTCAGTTTTTGCTGAAACGACCAAGACATCGGCTTTTTGTGCGTCCTGTACAAAATATGCCATACCGGTGAGCGTGTCGCCATTGGCCGACACATCCGTATCAGCGGTCTCCCAGGAGCCTTTTTCGTTAGTAATAGCCAGAGTCGCAGAAGTGCCGGTGGCAATCTCGCCGAGCAATTTGATCGCGGCATCCGATTGGCATTCGCGAACGGCAAACGTGGCGTTAAGGGTTGCAATCAAAGGTGATGGGAATGCAGCCTTGCCGGCTTCTTCCGCGATCGCAACAGCAGCGACGACGGGCATACCAATGCCGCCAGCAGCTTCAGGTACACAAACGGCGGTCCAGCCGAGTTCGGTAATTTGCTTCCAGAGTCCCTGGTCCCATTTGCTTTCAATGGCGCGATGGATGTCCGGATTATCGGCGACCTGACCATGAATTTTGTTGGGACCACAGTTGTCGGCAAAAAACTTGGCTGCGGAATCTCGCAGCATCGTCTCGTCTTCACCAAAGCCAAAGTTTATTGATTGTGCCATGTGCTAACTCCCTTACTTAGACTTAGCGAGATTTAGAACCCGCTCGCCAAGAATGTTGCGTTGAACTTCATTCGCGCCGGCGGCAATCGTGACGCCGAAGCTGTTCATATAAGCTAATTGCCATTGGCCGCCGGCCACTGCATTTTCATCGTTCACATACAGACTGCTGGCTGCGCCTTGGATCTCATACGCGAGCTCGGCAATATCCTGACCCATTTCGGTGGCGACCAGTTTGAACTGGAGTGGCAGTCGCATGGGGTGAACGTTCAATGGTTTTACACCGATGCGACGTTGGTTCTGGCGAAAGCCTTCTTGGCGAATCATCAGCTGCATAATCTGGTCACGAATCGCGCCATCATCCGCGGCCGTTTTACCATTGCGATAAGAGGCTTTGGCCAGATCAATCAGAGCTACGGCGCTACCGATAGATGCGCCGTTTTCTTTCTCGTTAACCTGCCCGCCTGCGGACGGCGTGGTGAGTGGGCCAGCGCCTCGTTCGTGAGACAGAGTTGTCATCGCGACCTTCCAGCCGGCACCGACATCATCTAAGCGGTATTTGTCTTCTACGACGAAGTCTTCGAATATCACTTCGTTAAAGCCCGTCTCGCCTGTCATCTTGATCAGTGGCCGGACGGTCACGCCTTTACCCAGCGCCGACTTGATTGGCACAGCAAAATAGGACAGGCCATTGTATTTATCATCTTTGGAAGTTCTGCATAGCAGGATCATCCAGCTCGCAAAGTGGGCCAGGGAAGTCCAGACCTTGTGGCCGTTAATGACCCAACTATCGCCTTCTTTGCGGGCGAAAGTTTGTTGGTTGGCAAGATCAGAACCAGCGCCTGGCTCACTGAAACCCTGGCACCAGATTTCTTCACCCGAGAGCAGTTTTGGTAGTAGTTCTTGTTTGGTGCCTTCCTGAGCGTGGAAGTACACAGTGGGTGCTGCCATACCGAGGCCGATAAGATTGGGCAAGAACGGCGTCTTGGCTTTTTGCATTTCCTGGTTAGCGACAGATTGACAGTCAGTTTTGCCGCCACCGCCACAGTCTTCGCTATAGTCTGCGCCGATCAGCCCAGCGTCATAAGCAGACTTCTGCCACTTCTGCAGCCATTCCAAAGCCGCTGGATCGCTAAGTTCCAGTGCACCCTGGGGAATATGAACGGGGGGTTGCCCAGGATGATTTTCAGCTAGCCATTTCTGGCAATGGACGCGAAATTCGGCCTGTTCAGCCGTGTCTTTACCTGTTTCGGACATGTAATGCTCCTTTAGACTTAAAGGGTGGGTTCAAGAGACAAATTCGATCGGTTGTTGTACATGATCTGAGAATTTGAGGAAAGGTCTTAACTGACCAATCACGAAATGCCGTGCTATATTCGGCGCATTATTGATAGTTGAGAGAAAAAGTAGATGGAACGCCACCACACATTTTGTCGAGTTTGTGAGCCGTCTTGTGCATTGATCGCGGAAGTCGAGAACGACCAGATCGTATCCCTTAAGCCAGATAAGGATCACCCCGTGACTAAGGGCTTTGCCTGTCATAAAGGTATTGCCACCCTCGAGATCCACCAGGATCCAGACCGTCTCATGTACCCTCAGAAGCGAGTGGACGGTGAGTTACAGCGGGTTAGCTGGGATGAGGCCGCATCTGGTATTGCCGCTCGGCTGCAGGAAATCAAAGACAAATATGGCAGCAAAGCGATTGGTTCCTACGGCGGCAACCCGCTCGCCTTCAACGCTCTGGCTGGCCCAGCCATTGGCTCGTTTTTGGTCAAAAACGGGGTTCGTTCCAACTTTAGCTCCGGTACTCAAGATTGCACCAATAAGTTTGCCGGTAGCGAGGCAATGTTCGGCTCCAGCACGATTCATCCGATCCCAGACATCGAGCGCACCGACTTCCTACTCGCCTTCGGAGCCAACCCGCGCATATCTCATATGAGTTTTATCTCGATCGCAGATCCGGTGAAAGCGCTCCGGGACGCAGAGAAGCGCGGCGCCAAATTACGTTTCGTTGATCCACGGGTAAACGAAACCCTAAAAGGCATTGGTGAGATCGTGCAGGTAAATCCTGATACCGACGTCTATTTAATGGCAGCACTGCTGCATCATCTGGAAGCTACTGGGCAGTTTGATGACGCTTATCTCGCTGAACACGGAGATCATATAGCAGAGCTTAAGGCGTTTATTGCCGACTATTCCCCGGAGAGCGTCGCTCATGTTGTTGGTTTGAGCGCCGTCGAGATCAAATCGTTAGCGGACGAATTTGCCGCGGCGAGTAGTGCGGCAGTCTATATGTCGACCGGGGTCAATATGGGCAGACAAGGGACTATCGCCTACTGGTTGTTGTTTATGCTGAGTGTTTGTACGGGCAATTTCGATAAGCCCGGTGGCAACTATTACGGCAAAGGTTTTTATCCTGCTGCGAAGGCTGGCAGGGTGAATGGCGAGTCGCCCTTCTTTGATAGTCCGTTTGGTGAGATTAGGAAAATCCGTGGTTCTCTGCCCGGCAACTTAATGGCCGACATGATCGAAGCGGAAGAAAACCCGATTAAGGCGATGGTGGTCATCTCTGGCAACCCACTGATTTCCGTGGGCAACAGTAAGCGACTAAAAGCCGCTTTCGAGCAGCTTGAGTTTCTGATGGTGATCGATATTTATCCGACCGCGACGGCACATGTTGCAGACTATGTTCTACCGGCAACTGATATGTATGAACGCGAAGATATCAATATGTGTGGTCTTGGCATGCAGCATCAACCGTTTGTTCAATACACTAATTTTATTGTGCCGCCTAAAGCTGAGCGACGTCCGGAGTGGTGGATACTAGGTAAAATCGAACAGGCACAGGGTTTTGATTCTGTTCTAGATAATATCGATGAAACCAATTTATTTGGCCGCCTCGATCATATGCTGCGGCAGTCAGACACTAGCATTGAGGATATGAAAACGCGCCCACATCAAACGGCTGTTTTGGATCGTAATCTGCCGGGTAACTTTTTTGATCAATGGATTCAAACAGAATCCCAGCGGATTGATTGTTGCCCGCCAATGTTCACTGAAGCGTTAGGTCGTTGTGCCGAGATTTTTGCTGATATGGATACCAACGAGCAGCCGCTAAAGCTGATTTCTCGTCGTACCAACTATATGGTGAATAGTTGGTTCCATAATGTGAAATCATTGAAGCGCGCCAAGCAACAAAACAATCCGCTTTTTATGCATCCCGATGATGCGCGTGCGCGTAACCTAGGTGATGGATCGAAGGTTCGTATCCATAATGATTTTGGTGATGTTGAGTCGCTGGTTTCCCTGGATGAAGATTTGAAACCGGGCACCGTGGCGATGACACATGGCTGGGGTCACCAAAATACGGGTATGACTGTGGCGAAGAAGTATCCGGGTAGTAATGCCAATGAGTTGTTGCCCTCGGGTCCCGGTAGTTTTGAGAAGCTCAGTAATCAAGCATTTATGACCGGAGTGCCGGTAGAAGTCGAAGCGGGTTGAGCCCTCTGCAAGGCATTACTGTAGATCTTTGACTAGACCTTTCATTAGAGATGGCTGTCGGCTTCGTCCTAAGCGTCATGATTAGAAATTAGAGCACTATGATCGATACCCCCAAGCCCGGTCTGGCGATTGAAACCCGTCGACTGTTCCATATCGCTTTGCCCCTTATGGGGGCGCAGCTAGCACAGATGGGCATGGGCGTCAGTGATGCGATTATGGCTGGCCAATATGGCTCTGCTGATCTTGCCGGTGTGGCATTGGGTGGCAGTCTACTGTGGCCGGTGATGTTGCTGATGATGGGATTGATTCAAGCGCTCACGCCAACCATCGCGCAACTGAATGGTGCCCGGGATTATTCTGAGATCGGCGAGGTGATTCGGCAGGGGCTCTGGATGGCGCTTTTGGGCGGCCTGGTTGGTGCTTTGATCCTGAACAACATTGGCCCGGTCTACGATTGGGTCGGCGTAGACCCAGTGGCTTCTGCTATTTCCATTCCTTACCTTGCCATGGCCTCGCTAGGCTTTCCCGCATTAATGTGTTTCTTCTGTTTGCGCTTTCTTGCAGATGGTATGGGCATCACACGCCCCGCAATGTTTATTGCGATTACGGCGTTGTGTCTTAAGATTCCGCTCAATTACGTGTTGATCTACGGCAAGTTCGGCCTGCCTGAAATGGGCGGTGCGGGTTGTGGTCTGGCCAACGCGATTATTAATTGGTTTCAGCTTGCGATGATTATCATTGTGGTCTCTCGTAAGCGTTTCGATATAACAGGTTGGCGGCAGCGTTTCAGTTTTCCTGATTGGAGCCGGATTAAACCTTTGTTGATTATTGGCCTACCAATTGGAGCCTCTATCTTTGCTGAGGTGGGGCTGTTTTCCTTTACGACTCTGTTGCTCGGTCGGCTTGGTGCAGACACTGTTTCTGCACACAATATTGCGCTAAGTCTGAATGGGATTTTATTTATGCCTGCTATGGCTTTGGGGATGGCGGCGACGATTCGAATTGGGTTTCGAGTGGGTTCAGCAGAGATTCTAGATGCAAGAACGACCGCGGTACTGGCGATGGTTACAACCGTAGTCATTGCGCTGTGCGGTTCGATCTTTGTCTACTTTTTCAGGTTCGACCTGGTGAGCTTTTACACCAAGGATGTAGCAGTTGCGAGTCAAGCAGCGAATCTATTGCTGTTCGTCACCGGCTTTTTGGTGCTCGACGCCATACAGTCGACAGCGTCCGGCGCTTTGCGTGGCTACAAGGACACTCGGATGCCTATGTGGATCGCGATATTTAGTTTTTGGGGCGTTGGCTTGCCCATGGAATGCATACTGGGTTTCGGTTTGATCGGCGAGCCGATGGGGGTCTATGGATTCTGGATCGGTCTTACTATGGGCGTGGGTACGGCAGCATTATTGATTTCCATCCGGCTGTGGAAAACCAGCCGCGATCAACAACGGATCATGCAGTTGGCTGGTTTAAGGTCCATTAAGGAAAGAACCTAAAAAGAACTTTAAGTAATAGCTTTAAGTAAGAACTTTAAATAAAAACTTAGAAGAGAATCTTAATAGAGAGTGACGATGAAGCAATCAAATTTAGGCAAGCTCGAAGGTGTCGGTCGTCTTACGCTTGGCGGTGGTGGTATCGGCCAAGTGTGGGGTGAGACAACTCGGGACGAGGCGATTAGAACTGTCTATGATGCTTATACCGGCGGGGTTAATTTGTTCGACATGGCGCCCATGTACGGCCGCGGCGAGGCGGAAACAGTGATGGGGCTCGCTTTCGAAGATGGTTACCCGGAAGACCTTCGGCTCACGACTAAATGTCTGGTTGGCGGCGTTGACGCCAGCGAGATTGAGCCTAAATTGATCCGTTCGCTGGATAAAAGTTGTGCACGAATGAAGCGCGACTTTATTGATCTTTTTATTCTCCATGGTTACGTCATTCCCGACGGCTGGCAGGACAGTAATCGGCCCGAAATATTGTCTCAGGCCGCAGTGGAGTGGCGAAATTATCAGGACCATGTTGTTCGAACATTTGAAAAATTGAAAGCCGAAGGCAGAATTGGTGGCTGGGGCGTCACTGCGGCCAGTGTTCAGTCCGCGAATTATTCGGTGCTAGACGCTGATCAGAAGCCTGATGTTATTCAAGCTATGACGAACTTGTTAGATAGCGGTGGCAGCATGCCAATTAGTGCTGAAGTAGCGGACCCTCGGGGTGTGATTCAACGTGCTCACGACAAGGGTGTTGGCGTCATGGGTATTCGAGCGGTTGCCGCGGGCTCGCTGACGACAGCCATTGACCGTGTGGTAGATCCTGCCTCGGCCGAGGCGAAGGATTTTGAAAGAGCAGCAGGTTTTCGAGCCTTGGCAGAAGCGCGTGGTGTGAGCGCTGCGTTCCTTGCACATCAGTATGCTCTCAGCATGCCAGGTGTTGATACCGTGGTGCTGGGAGTAGTAAATCGCGCTCAGTTATACGAATGTCTTGCCGCCGAAAAAGCCGGCCCACTCGATAGTGAAACAATACAATTGATCGATGAGAGTGTCAGAGCTGCCTAGTTTGGCCTGCGACCATAGGCGGGTAGGGTCCAGCCAAATTGCATGGCGCCACCCCTTAAAGTGAAAGCGGCGCAACCGGCAATCAATGCGCTGGTGAGCGCCGGGACGCCGAAGTAACATAAGACGACATGTGTTGTCGCGCCGGTTGCCGCAGCCGTAATATATATTTCGCGCCGTAGTAAAACCGTTGGTTCGTTGCTAATGACGTCACGAATAATGCCGCCAAAGGTCGCGGTCATGACGCCAGTCACGATCGCGACAATGCCTTCAGCCCCGGATGCCAAGCCGATCTGAGTGCCGAGTACGGCGTATGCCGCGAGACCCACAGCATCGAGCCATAGCAGTAAAGTGAATCGGTTTTCGACGATCTGTGCGGCAAAATACATCACCAATGCGGTACCACCACAGACCAGTAAAACCATACTGTCCTGCACCCAAAATACCGGTGTTAAGCCGAGAATGAGATCTCTCAGCGTACCACCGCCCACGCCTGTGACGCTGGCAAGAAACAAAAAGCCAATGACGTCCATTTGTTTTCTAGATGCAGCAAGTGCACCCGTCGCGGCAAACACCGCGACACCGGCATAATCGAGTAGTTGAAAACTATCCAAGGTTAGCCTTAAAAAATTCTATTGTGCGAGATTTAGCCTGCGAGGCGGCGGCCTCATTGTAGCTGCCTCGATGATCGCAGTTAAAACCGTGGTCGGCGTTGTAAACATGTACCGTAACTTCAGGATGCGCTTCTTTGATAGCATCGACATCGGTCAGTGGGATATGCGCATCTTGGTCGCCAAAGTGAAGCTGCGTCGGAACTTTAGGTTGCAGGTCAACCATGCCGGCAATGCCGCCGCCATAGTAGCTCGATACACAATTGAGGCCTTCGAGGTTCGCAGCACTCAGCCAGCACACCAGACCGCCAAAACAATAACCCACCATCGCGACCGGCCCGTGTTCCCCTAGATAACGGATGGCGGCCTGAACGTCTTGCAGTGTCTTGGGCATATCGAGTTTGTTTCGGGCGAAATCCACACCGTTTGTCATGCCATCAGCATCGTAGCCAAGTTCAACATGACGCTCAGCCCTGTCAAACAAAGCCGGTGCAAGTGCACGATAGCCTTCAGCAGCATAGCCGTCGCAGACCTCTCGGATGTGGGCGTTGACGCCAAAGATCTCTTGAATCACGACCACATTGCCAATGGCTTTTCCATCGGGCTCTGCTAGATAGGCGTCATATTGAAAGTCATCAGTCGCGGTCAGTTGTATTGTGCTACCCATATTGTGCTCCTTTAACGATGGCCGTCAGTGTAAGACTTAAGCGAGATCAATTGCCAGATGGCCTAATGGTCATTTATGGTGCTGTCAGGGCGAGAAAACTCTTAAACGATGAAAATATGAAGCTATGAAAGTTGGATTGATTGCAGATACGCACATGCCGGGGTCGATCGAGAGCCTCTGGCCGCAGGTGATAGCAGCATTTTCTGATGTGGATGTCATTCTCCATGCTGGAGACTTGCACACACTTGACGTCGTGGATGAGCTTTGCCGTCTTGCTCCCACGTATGTGGCGATGGGCAATGGTGATGTGGGTATTGTTGACGATCGACTTCAGGAGACATGGCTATTAGATTTGGCGGGGGTCAAGGTTGGCATGATCCACCATTTTCCTTCTCCAGCGAGGAAGAGCCCAGAGGTCATCGCAAAGCGGGTCGACCGGCATTTTGAAGAGCGACCTGACATCGTCATCTTTGGCCACACACACTTTGAGGGTATCTACCAAGTGAATGACATGCTGTATGTAAATCCGGGCTCTCCGACTTTGCCGCGCAACCAGTCCTTACGGATGGGGACGATTGGTGAGATGGAAATCTCTGACAGCGAAATCACGATTATTATTCATCAAATTACCGAAGCAGGGCTCGATCCCCACGGTGAGATCGAGCATCTCACATTGCCTCGATAGGCCTAGTCAACACCTACGGCGCCAGCGCCAGGTCGTCTGGCATCCGACGCACCAAAGAACAAGCCCTTGTCGATCATGATGCTCTGCAAACTTCCCTGTGAGGCAGATCGTTCAACGTTATGCCCCATGGATTTCAGTAGCGCCTCGGAATCAATGCTATGGCCCGGTTCCAGTTGTAAACGGTCGGGCAGCCACTGATGGTGAAATCGTGGCTGTTGAGTCGCTTCAGCGATATTCATGTCGTGGTCCATTACATTGACTAACAGTTGCAGCACAGTGGTAATGATGCGGCTACCGCCGGGGCTGCCGGTGACAATAAAGGGAACATTGTCTTTAAAAATTAGGGTTGGCGTCATGGAGCTTAATGGCCGCTTGCCGGGTTGAATGGCATTGGCTTCGCGGCCAATCAAGCCGAAGCCATTGGGAACGCCTGGCTTTGCAGAAAAGTCATCCATTTCGTTGTTCAGCAAGAAGCCCGCGCCGGTCACCATAATGCCTGAGCCAAAAGAAAAGTTGAGTGTGTAGGTGTTAGCGACAACATTGCCAAACTTGTCGGCCACACTGTAGTGCGTTGTGTCTGGGCTTTCGAAGGGTGCCGGTTTGCCCGGTTTGATGTCGGATGAAGGACGAGCCTTGTCCATGTTTATGCCTTCGACCAGTTTTTTGGCATAAGCCTTGGATGTCAGCCCTTTGACCGGCACATCGTAAAAATCCTGATCGCCCAGATACTCACTTCGATCCGCATAGGCAAGCTTCATCGCTTCTGTCATCAGGTGAATCGATTGCGCGCTATTTGCGCCATAGTCTTTGATGGGGTATTGCTCAAGGATATTGAGAATCTCGATCACATGAACGCCACCGCTGCTGCTGGGTGGCATCGACACAATGTCAAAGCCTCGATAAGTGCCAGTGACAGGGGTTCGATTTTGAACCTGATAATTTTTCAAATCATCAAGGGAAATCAGGCCGCCGTGACGAACCATTTCAGCGACAATTAGCTTGCCGATGCTGCCGCCATAAAATGCACCAGGTCCTTGCCGAGCGATGGTTTTCAGGGTTTTGGCCAAATCTTTTTGTTTCAGTATTTCCCTGGCTTCGTAAACCGACCCGTCCGCTTTGTAGAAAGCCTCGGCCGTCGCAGAATGGCGCGTTAACGCGCTTTTCCGCGCTTTCAAAATCTCGGCTTGATCCCATGGAATCGCAAAGCCTTTTTCCGCAAGACCTATGGCGGGTTTCATGACCTCTGCCAAACTCATGGTGCCGTAGTTCTCTAAAGCATAGGCAAAACCGGCGACGGTGCCGGGTACTCCGGCAGACAGGGCACTATATCTGGCGCTTTGTTGGTCAACGTCACCGGCCGCATTGAGAAACATGTCGCGACTGGCCAGTGCCGGGGCCATCTCCCGATAGTCCAGTGCCAGGGTTTTACCCGTCTCGGCAAGATAAATTAGCATAAATCCCCCGCCGCCAAGGTTACCGGCACGGGGCAGTGTGACGGCCAAAGCAAATCCTGTGGCGACCGCAGCATCAACCGCGTTCCCTCCTCGCGCCAGAATGTCAGCCCCTACTTGGCTGGCGATTTCTCTTTGGCTAACAACCATACCGTGTCTGGCAATGACCGGGTGGTGCAGCGTGTCATACTGAATGATGCTGGACTGTGCCGCAACGGCACTGAGCTGAGGGATGAGGATCGAGAAGGCGACAAAGACTAAGTAACGCATAAAGGTTCTCTTGTGAGCGCAGTTGTGATGGTCGTTCAGACGTTGCATATACGAGCTGCGCGTTTGTGCTTCAATGGCTTTGCTGATGGTCGCACCGTATTATCATGGGCTATTGGATACTGGAGACGCATAATGAAACTCGGTCTTATGTTGATGGTGTTGGCGAGTTCGATTCAGACTACCCCGGATACTGCTCCGAATGCTACGCCAATGGCATCTCTGTTTGAAACGGACTATCGAAACCAACAGGTACTTGAGGTAGAAGCCGCGATGGCGATCGCCCAGGCCGAGTTTGGCATTATCCCCAGCAAGGCCGCGCAGGAAATTAAGCGCAAAGCAGATATCCGCTATGCGCCGGCCGATGCGATTAGCGCCGAGTACAAGGTTGTGCAGCATCGAATGGTGGCGCTTCTTAATGTCTGGGGCGCGTCTATGGAAGGCGATGCTGCCCAGTATCTTCACTACGGTGCGACCACTGTCGACATTTACGGCACCGTGCTGGTACTGCAGCTTCGTGCTGCGACGAATTTGCTGCTGACACGCCTTTACGCATTAGAAGCTGCGATGCTCCGTCAGGCCGATGCTCATCAAAATACGGTGATGATAGGCCGTACGCTAGGTCAGCACGCGTTGCCGATCACCTTTGGCAAGAAAGTGAGCGTTTGGTTAGGTGAGAATCGCCGTAATATAGAACGTCTGAAACGCGTTCAAACAGATTTGGATCGTAGCGGTATTTTGAAAGGTGCAGTAGGGAGTTATCTGGGTCTCGGCGATAAGGCTGTGGAGGTCGAACAGGCTTTTGCCCAGCAATTGGGATTGGCAGTGCCTTACGCCAGTGACTGGCACGGCACGCGGGATGTGTTCGCAGACTACAGCCTGGTGCTGGCGTTGATATCGAAATCACTAGGCCGCGTTGGCAACGAGCTCTTCTTATTACAAATGACAGATATTAACGAAACCGTTGAATATCGCATTAACACTGCCGTCGGCAGCAGCACCATGCCACATAAAAATAACCCGTCTAAATCCGAGGCGCTGATGCAGCACAGTCGGTCGATTCCTCGGCTGGCAGAAGTGATTCTTGACGACGTGCAGAATTACTTTGAGCGAGATAACACCAGCCGCCCCAATCGTGTGCTCGCTGACATTTCCATTGAGTCTGACCAGATGCTGCGCACCGGCACGCTTTTAATTCAACAGCTGATCGTTAACGAGGATGTAATGTTAGCGAACATTGATAAGACCCGAGGGCTTATGCTGTCGCAGAGGTTGGCCTTTGCATTAGCGCCTGATCTTGGCAAGCAGGAAGCCAACGACCGGATGCATGATGTTGCCAAGCGAGCTTTGGCCCGGCAAGAAACACTGCGCGAAGCTTTTCTGGCATCGGATCTGGCGCCCTTGATAAACGAAGCCCAATTGGATGCATTGCTAGAGCCCACGACTTATGTTGGTTTGGCGGCGAAACAAACAGAAATTGTCATAGATCAAATTCGCGCTCAGCGACGAAAAGAAGGACTTGAGACATGAAAACGCTACAGCAGCTCGTTCTAATCTTAGGGGTCGGTGCGCTGCCCGCTTGCATGACGGCCGTTGAACCCTTGTCTGCGCCATTGCAAGCAAGCCCATTGTCAACGAGCTCACCACAAAAGGTGATGGCTGGCCGTCAGGGCATGGCAGTGGCGGCGCAACCTGAGGCGACTAAAGCGGCGGTGAGCATGCTGGCAAAAGGCGGTAACGCTGCCGATGCTGCTGTCGCGGCGGGGTTTGCAATATCGGTATTGGAACCGACTATGAATAGTATTGGTGGCCGCAGCCAGGTGCTGGTGAGAACGGCTGCTGGCGAATACATGGCGATCAATGGCATGACAGAAATCCCGGCGAGTTATGAACGCCCAGAAAAACCCGAGAGAAATGGCTATGGCGTCATAGCTACGCCAGGCGTTGTTGCCGCGTTGGCCAAGCTCCATGCGACACAAGGCAGCTTGCCCTGGGCTGAGGTGATGGCTCCGGCCATTGATCTTGCGCAAAACGGTTTTTTGTTGCTGCCCGGTGAAGCTGCGCGGCACGCTCAGGGACTCAAGAATGTGAAAGATAACGCGGGTTTTCAGCAGAATATTTTACAGGCTGATGGCAGCACGTTCCCCGCGGGCGCTTTGTTTAAGCAACCAGCACTCGCTAATACACTCAAGATCATCGCGAAAGATGGCGCCAAGGCCTTCTATCAGGGTGATATTGCAGAAGCCATTGCGGCCGACATGGCAGCCAATGGCGGACATGTCACATTGGCAGATTTGAACCGCTATGAAGCCTTGGAAGGTCGTTATGTATCGACAACTTATCGCGATGTCGAAATTCATACGATTGCCGCACCGGCTGGCGGTGGTCTGGTCGTTAAGGCGCTAAACATACTGGAAAACTTTGATATGGCTGAGCTGAACAATTTGGAATGGGCTGCTGTTATGAATCAGGCCTTGGCTTTGTCCGTTCGCACAATGGAGTATGACTATGAGGAAAGTGATCTCGATCAGGTGACCAGTAAGGTCTGGGCCGCAGAAATGGCTCAGCAGGTTAAGGTCCCAGACATTCAGTTCCCGGAAATCGAAGGCAATCATGATGAATGGGTGGCCGGCGTCTCAAAAGCCACCGACGAAGATGCTCATCACACCACCCATTTTGTAACCGCTGATTGCGCAGGTATGACAGTGTCGATTACCCAAACTGTCGGGCCGCTATTTGGCTCGAAGGTGATCACGCCAGCACTCGGGTTCGCCTATGCGTCTACGATGGGCAGCTATTTGGCGGCCGGTGCGCAGAGCCCGGGCTCTCGGCCTCGAACAAGCATTGCGCCTACTGTGGTGACCCGTGACGGTGAAGTTGTGATGGTGCTGGGAGCGGCTGGCGGCCTCAGAATTCTGTCTGGCATCGTGCAAACCATATCCCGGGTGGTAGATCAAAATATGACCCTTGAAGATGCGGTTGCCGCACCGCGTATACATCCAGCAAGGACGACGGATCCGGATACCGGTACTCGCACCGTTGAATTGCTCACTTTTCATGCAGAAACAACCCTTAGAGACGGCTGGCAGCAGGCTGATTTGAACGCATGGGAAGTCGCCGGGTTTGTCCCAAAAGCCAATGATAGGGTTGGCGCGTTTGCCCGGGTTCACGCACTGGGTCGTGATGGCGGCCTCTGGCGCGGTGCAGCAGATCTAGACTGGGAGGGTTCAGCGCTGACGCCTGTGATGGCCAGTTGCCCGTTACGATAAAGCTCTAAAGATAGGGCAGGCAGCCTCTCGGCAGGGTGCAATACTGTTGAATGGCTGTTCGCATTTGCGCGCCCTTGTATTGTGCGTCGTAGTCCTTGGGGTTATTATTTCGCCGTTAAATACCATTTCCAGACGATAACCGTTCCTTTGGGGGGAAAATTATATGTCTAAACTACACTTACGTGCGTTAGGTGCTGTATTGCTATTGCAAGCTGGTGCAGCGGTCGCAGTAGATACGGAGATTGAAGAAGTCGTCATCGTTGGTACACAAATCAAAGGCGCGCAAATTTCAGACGCGTTGCCGGTGACTGTTATTACAGAGGCCGATATAGAAGCCCTTGGCGTTAACTCCGGCGATGAACTGCTGGAGTACATGGCGGAGCAGGGGCAAAACTTTTTCAGCGAATCCGAAAATATATCGGGCGGTGTTAACTCTGCTCGAGGTGATATCGGTGCTTTCAACCTGCGCAACTTGGGCACGGGTAACACGCTCGTCCTGCTAAACGGTCGTCGCATGGTCAACTCTGCGGCTTATCAAACAGAGGCCGTGGGCGGTAGTTTCGTCCCGGTGAACAGCGTTAACGTTCAGTCTTTGCCAGTGACGGGTTTGCGTCGCGCAGAAGTTCTCAAGGACGGTGCATCTGCCATCTATGGCGCTGATGCTGTCGCTGGTGTTGTGAATTACGTCTTGAAAGATGATTTTGAAGGCCTGCGGATCTCATTTCGCTATGACGACTATGACAATGTGCCGCGTAACGACGAGCGTTTCACCGTTGAGTGGGGTTCTGCTTTCAATGAAGGTAAAACCAATGTGGGCGCTTTCCTAAATTACTTCAGTCGTGACCGGGTGAATTCGCAGGATGATCCTCGTTGGGCTAACAGTGATTTTCGTTCTAGAACGCCAGCACCGTTTAATGACAACACAACGTTTCGTAACAACAGCATCAACAGTAACTTCGGGCAATACGATATTCGCAGTAGCGTTTCTAGCCTGAATATTCCGAGCACAGTTGTAGATAGTCGAGGTGAGTTCGTGACTTACCCGACGGGTAACGCAAATTGCGTTTTTGCAATTAACGCCGAGGTTTGCGGTGCTGACGATACTCAAGGTAACTTTCGCTACAATCTGAATGATAATCGAGATCTCTACTCTGAGCTTGAGCGGGTTAACTTTTTCTCGTATGCCACACACGAAGTGAGCGACACTTTAGAAGCCTTTGGTGAGTTTTCCTGGTACTACTCAGACACCAACACGACTCGTCATCCGTCAGCGCCTCTGTCGGCAGTTGCGAAGTTTCGAATCGCGCCTGATGCGTTCTATAATCCGTTTGGACCGTGTGGCTCTGCCAATCGCTTGCCAGATTCTGTGATTGGTACAGATGTGCCTTGTTCTGGCTTAGAGCTCGAAGTGGATAACTATCGATTTGCTCAGGCGCCACGCGTTGTCGATGTTGAAGGGGATACCTTTCGAATTGTGGGTGGTTTGCGCGGCAATTGGGGCGATTGGGACTGGGAAGGTGCTTTAAGCTGGTCACGCGCCGAGCGAGAAGACGTTACCTCTAATCGTGTTTCTAATACTCTGATCACGGCAGCGCTCAATGACACAACCGCTGCAGGTTTTAATCCGTTCTCGGCCACGCTCGCGAGCAGCAATCTTCAGCAAGCGCTGATCGATGTGACCCGTGAGAACGAGCAAGAACTGACCATGATCGATTTTAAGATGTCCAAAGCCGATATTTACCAGTTGCCTGCTGGCCCGGTGGGGATGGTTGTTGGTCTTGAATACCGCGATGAGTCTTTTGACGACGATCGAGATCCACGCTTGGATGGCACGATTCAGTTCACTGACAACAGTGGCAATGGTTTCCCGTTTGTTTCAGATGTCGTCAATTCTAGCCCGACTTCAGACAGCAGTGGTGATCGCCAGGTGACGTCTGTGTTTGGTGAATTACAGGTGCCTGTATTGGATAATCTGGATCTTCAGTTAGCGTTGCGTTACGAAGACTTCTCAGATGTTGGTGATACCACCGTGGGCAAGATTGCTTTTGGATATCGCTTTGTTGAACAGATTTTGTTCCGCGGTTCTTGGTCAGAAGCTTATCGCGTGCCTAACCTCGTCACCATCAATGAGGCTCAGGTCGCCCGTTCTAACACGCGTGATGATTTTGTTTGCTTGTTTGTAGACCCCGACGAAGCAACCCTGGATTGTACTTATGGCATTCAGCGAACCGCGCAAGGCAGTCGAAATCTCGAGCCAGAACAATCCAACAACACCTCTTTTGGCATCGTGCTTGATCCGATTGAAAACTTGACGATTACCGTCGATGTTTGGGAAATCGAAAAAGAGGACACGATTGGTCTATTCGGCGAAGAAAATCACATCGCCCTCGAACTGCTCGGTTTGATTAATGCTGGTAACGGCAGTTGTGGTACGACAGTCGGTAACACCGCTGTCGTTAGAGATGCGACGTCGATCGATCCTGCTAACCAGGCCCTCTATGATACTGCTGGTATCTGTTATCAGGGCGACGTTGCCCGTGTAGATGATCAGTATGCCAATTTGGACACGCGAACGATTAAGGGCCATGACATTGGCGTTTATTATGATATCGACACCAAATGGGGTCGCTTCGACTTTCGCTATGTGGGCACATTCCTTGATGTGTATGAGCAAGAAGCGGGCGGTGCTGCCGCAGAATTGGTCGCTGCCAAGGCTTCTGGCGTTCTGCCGGCCTCTGTGCCTGTAGTTGGTTTTGCTAGCTTGAAGAGCATTAACGGTAATCCGGAGCGCAAAGACACAGTGCGTCTGGATTGGACGTACGGTGATTGGAAAGTTGCGGCAACCAGTCTTCATTATGACGGTTTTACCCAAAATCTGAGTGATGGCCGTGCGTTTCCTATTGATTCCATGACGACGTACAACATGAACGTGGCCTACAAGTTCTCGATTCTTGACGATGTTGATAGCCGAGTTCGACTGGGTATTAACAACCTGACCGATGAGCGCGCGCCTTTCGCGGACGACTCATTTGGTTACTTTGCTGACCAGCATCGTGACCTTGGTCGTTACTACTACCTAGATTTCCAATTCAAGGTTATATAGACGGGCTGCTTCAAAGGGCTGTTGTTGTTAAAAGGGAGCTTCGGCTCCCTTTTTTGTGGATAGTCTCTTTTTATGGTTTTTACAGCTCAACTAATGCGTATCTTCAGCCTGGTGATGGGACTGACGCTATCAGTTTTGTCCCACGCGGCGACTTACCCGCTGCAGGCGGGCGACACGCGCTATGCGATGCCATTTGGAGATGCGCCGGTGGTGATTGTGATGCATGGTAATAGCCAGGATGCGGATCGCTATTTGCACCAATGGCGAGATTTATCGGATCAATACGGCTTTTTCTTACTGGTGCCCGAGTTTAGCAAAGCGAACCATCCTAAATCCCGTCAGTACCATCTCGGCAACGTCATCGACAACAACGATCGGATTCGTGACCGCGCAGATTGGAATTTCTCCCGAGTTGAACTGGCGTTTGACTACTACCGGCGTAAAGCTGGCATCCAAACCAACACCTACGAGCTATATGGACATTCGGCGGGATCCCAGTTTGTGCACCGACCTTCTCTTCCATTTGCCTCAATCCAGAGCGACGGCTCTGGTTGCCGCGGCACGCTCCTTGTTTGGAGCTCATCACTAGATCTCATCGATAAAATTCGCGCCTAAAACCCTTTCCGATAACCTTGTCAATCTTGCACATTGGAGTGCCCTGTGGCAATTTGTTGGGCTTGCGAACACATGCGGTATTCCTGTGCTATTAGACCTTCATACTCATTCGATCAAGTCAGACGACGGTCGTGCCAAGGTAGAAAATTACTGCCAATGGATAAAAGCTAAATCGATACCGATCGATGGTTTTGTCTTAACCGAACATCGACAGTTTGACGACGAGTCAGATTACGGCGATCTTGCGGCTAAATTTGATTTGATCATCCTAAAAGCCAGCGAGGTCGAAACTGAATATGGCCATGTTCTGGTTTATGGCGTAACGCCCGAACTGCAAGCTCGGTTTGATTTTGCGAATACACATCTGGTGCTAGCAGACGTTATCAAAGAGGCAAACGCCCATGGTGCTGTGGCCGTGCCGTGTCATCCGGGCCGGCCCAGGGTAGGTATGTTTGCTCACACGGAAGCTCTCGGTGTCCCCGATGGTGTCACTATTGTTGAAATTTATAATGGCGGCAGTCGGGATCAAGAGGACCAGATTGCCATCGACAATGCAAAGTCGTTAGGTTACCGCGGCATCGGTGGTAGTGATTCTCACATCGTCAGTCACATCGGTCGCTGCGCGACTCGATTTGATAAACCTATCGCCAATATGCACGACCTTGTTGCAGCGCTAAAAGATGGTGATTTTGAAGCTGTCAGCCTTAAGAATGCCAATACACCGGCTTAACCCTTTTTTGAACTAAATCGAGAGTACACGTGGACCAGGATATAGAAACGCTGAGAGAGAAATACCTCAATCAGGATTTTGATGAGAAGACCCATGAGGTCAAAGCTGAAGTGACTGCGGAGTATGCGCGTCTCTGTGGTGAGACCGCAGCGCGGTTTTTGGATGTTAATGATCCAGATTTTCAGGCGCCGCCGACTTTTATCGCGAGTCTAAGCGGTCGTCGTGCTTTGCCGTCGGACTTTCCGAAGTTTGGTATTGGTATGGATGCCGGTAAAGGCGTGGAATGTTTTCTGCCTATTCGTCCGGGATCGACCATTACGGGTCGTACTCACTTGCATGATATTTATACCAAGACAGGCCGGTCTGGGCGGATGATCTTTACTGTGTCTCGAATCGAGTTTTACGACGAGCAGGGCAATCACCTCGCGAACTCTGACAGTCGTGTTGTTATCCGGGAGAAAAGCTAATGGCTATTGCATCCTTATCCGATGTGGAATTCGGCGAAGACCTACCTGCATTCACACCGGACACTTCGTTGGAAACGGTCAAGACTTTTGCCAGCCTGGTCGGTTGGGGCGGTGCGCGTTTTTCCGATCATGAAGCCGCCAAAAAAGAAGGCTTGCCCGGCGCAATGGTGCCCGGTATTTTGAGTCAGGGCTATCTCGTATCGATGATTCACAACTGGGCACCAGAAGCCGAGATTCGAGCTATTGATACCATTTTTCGGGCGCCGGTCATTGCTGATGAAGAGCACAAAATTACCGGTGTGGTCACTGATATCAACGAAGACGATCACATCGTTGAGATTGATATCACTGTGACTAATGCCAAGGGCGAAACTCGAGTGTTTGGTACCGCCTCTGTGAAGATCTAGTCGACAAAGGTGCTGTGATATGGCGTTGTGCGTGGCCTCACGGAATGAGGCTGTTAGGTATGTCCGGTAGTCTGCGTGAGCAATTCAGTAACAGTCGTTTGTTGTCGGCAGCAGCAGTGTGCATGCCCGAGCGCGTGGTATTTGAAATCGCCGATTGCGTTGCGGAACTGCTACATTTTAATCCTGAGCTTGATCCCGCAGAAAATTCTGTTGTCGCTGCATGGATCTCGCAGATGAAAGCGGCTGATGGTTTGATTGTATCTAGGCCGGAATATGCCCGCGGGTTATCCGGGATCTCTCAAAAATGCGTTTGACTGGTTGGTGCAATCCGATGCCTACATCGACAAGCCATTTATTGTGCTGCATGCCAGTGGTAGGTCTTCAGTCGCACGGGATTTTCTCATTACGGTCAACGAAACTATGGCTGGCCTGCAGATAGCGGAGGCCAGCGTCGCGATCAATCTCTTAGGCAAAATTTTGTCAGCAGAAGACATGTGTACAGCGCACGGTGATGAAATAACCCGTTCGCTCATCACTTTTGTGACCGCAATCGATGCGACTGTCGAAGCATCGAAGGGCCCAATTGCTTAGCTATTGTCGACCAGACGACGCCTCAGTTCTGCGGCAGAAGATTCGCCCAAACCAATTTCTTCAAGATAGCCTGGCATACCACCGAAATTTTCGTGGATTGTTTTAATCGCAGCCTCTAAGTAGTCGCGTTGGACCCCGGCGACAGCCCTCATGTCACCCTCAGTCACAATGCCGCCGAAATTTTCTTCAAAGCGCGGTTTCATGACAGCAAAAAGTTCGGTTGCCGCATTCGTTAAGAGATAGTCATCGAAGATATGGTCCTCGGGTACACCAAGGGCAGATAAGATCACCGCTGCACCAAAGCCGGTCCGATCCTTGCCAGCGGTACAATGTAACAAAAAGCCAGTGTCGGTATTGAGTAGGTGTTCCACCAACAACTTGTATTCAGCGACATGGTCCCGAGCGATCTCGCAGGTGATCTCGCGCATATAGTCGATGCGATCTTGTGTGGTCATATCTGGATTTGAAAAGCTGGCGCGCAAGTCCATTGAGCTGCCCGGTGCGATGGGGATGTGCACTCGGACGTCAAACGGCGCCTCGGTGGGTGTGGGTGCGCCTTCGACCTCGTCTGCTCGGCGTAGGTCACAGATGACGCCGATATCTAGAGCTGTGAATTCGTCTCTGCCAGTGCCCTCGATACCCGTCAGCATACCGCAGCGGAACAGTTTGCCTTTCTTGATGGTGCCGCCGTCAGATGTTTGGTAACCGCCGAAATCTCGGAAGTTGAGAGAGCCTTTAATCGGGATGAAGCGTGGATCGCGAATCATGAATAGAGCGTCCTGATGTCAAAAGGGTCAACCTTAACGTGAATTTATTACTGTCACGTTAAGGTTGATGAAATGCTTCGTGTAGACAGCCATAAGACTGGTTTTAGAAGGTTTTTAGCGTGGCGAAAAAAGCGGGATGTTCAGTGATTCGTGCTCTTCCCACTCCAGTTTGAGCTTCATGCCAATCTCCACGTCTTCTGCTGCAACGTTCATCACGTTTGACAAAATGCGTGGGCCTTCGTCCAAATCGATCCAAGCTACTACATAGGGTACGAGATTGCGGAAGAATGGATGATAGCTCTGGCGCACGACGCTGTAGCTGTAAACGGTGGCATTACCCGAGGCAACCTTCCATTCCAAGTTGCCGCTGGTGCAACCCGTGCAATGACGGCGCGGATAAAATATAACTGTGTCGCAATCGGCACATTGCTGATAACGAAACTCCTTGTCTTTAGTGCCTGCCCAAAATTCTTTGGTATCAAACTCCTCAGCTATCGGTAGGGGTCTGGTGGCAACTTTTTTGACTTCACTCATTAATCTGCTCCCAAAATTATTGTGCCGGCTGCATGTCGACTACCTAGCATGCCGCCATTGCCGTGGGCCACGGCCAGCTTTGCGTTTGCCACCTGCGATGTTGATTCGCCGCGCAATTGGCGGGCAGCTTCAATCAACAAGAAAATCCCACGCATACCGGGGTGGTTTGAGGACAAGCCGCCGCCGTCGGTATTGAGCGCAGGGCCGCCAGTCTGATCGAAGCGCAGCCTGCCGCCTTCTACCCACGCACCGCCTTCGCCTTTTTTGCAAAAGCCTAGATCTTCAAGCAATGCCAATACAGTAATGCTGAAGGAATCATAGATCATGGCGATATCCATCTCTGCTGCGGTGACTCCGGCCTGGGCAAATGCGATTGGGCCGGACTGCGCCGCCGCGCTAGTGGTGATATCACCGCCGTTTTCAGGGTATTTCGTGGCTTCGCCGCTGCCCAAAATCCACACGGGTGGCTTTTTGCAGTTGCGGGCGACTTCTGGTGATGCGATCACGACTGCGCCGCCACCGTCAGAAATCATGCAACACTCTAACAAGTGCAGTGGGTCGGCGATCATTCGTGAGTTCACGACATCATCGATCGTCGTCTCTCGAATGTCTAAAAACTCCAAGTCTTCCATGGCCTGAACAGCTTCCGGGTTGCGCATGGCGTGGTAGCGTGTCGCGGTTGAAATTTCAGCGAGCTGTTGGCTCGTTGTGCCGTATTCAAACATATGGCGTTTGGCCACCATGGCGTAGTTCGCAATCAACGTTTGGCCGGCAAACGCATCCATATTTTCTGCTGGATGCATGCTGCCTGCGCCTCGACCACCGACACCGATGGCGCGAGCATTGCTGTGCGCTGTCGAACCATAGGTCAGCAGTGCGACTCTGCATTTGCCAGCGGCAATATCCCGCTTCGCTTGCGCCGCATGGAACTCGTAAGAGCTGCCGCCTACGCCGGTGGTATTAATGACCGTAGGCTTTAGGCCAAAGTATTCGGCAATGGTGAGGCCATTCATGGCGCCACCGCCGTCACCGGCGTCGTAAATGCCATCGACGTCTGCCCAGGTTAATCCCGCATCTTCCAATGCTCTGGCAGCGCTTTCGGCTTTCATTTGTAGTGGGCTGATTTCGCCCTCGACATCCCGTGAAGGATATTCGTGTATGCCGACAATCGCGGCGTCCCTCTTTTGGCTCATCTGGAGCGTCCTGTTTTATTATGCAGTGCCTTCAGTCTACCGAAACGCTGGATTGATTGTATAGGCGGTGCATGAGTGGTGATGAGAGGTGATTCATCGGGGTGCTTTTTCGGCGGCCCTGTGGCAGATTGGCTTCTACAAAAAGGAGCTCTATGTGAAAGTCATTTGTCTCACCGGCGGTATAGCGTCTGGTAAAACTACTGCGACCCGTTTCCTGGAAGAAAAGGGCGCCGTTATCATTGATGCTGACAGCCTCGGACATCGTGTTTATGACACGGGTACGCAAGGTTACCTCAGGGTCATTGAAGCCTTTGGCGCAGATGTTGTCGATGGCGAGCACCAAATAGATCGTAAGATATTGGGCGGCAAGGTATTCGGTAACCCTGATGGTTTAAAACAGCTGACAGATATTGTCTGGCCAGAAATTCGTCGTCTGGCGGAGTTAGAAATAGTGAGTTACGAAGCATTAGATCCCGATTGTGTCGTCGTGCTGGAAGCAGCGGTGTTGTTTGAAGCGGGTTGGGAGGATATCGGTGATGAGATTTGGGTTCTTACCGTCGAGCCAGAGATCGCCATCGAACGAGCTATGGCAAGAGATGGCCTAGATCGTGAAGCGATTGAGAAAAGACTGTCTGCGCAGATTAGCAATGCAGCACGCGCTGAAAAAGCCAACGTGGAGATTGATAATTCTGGCACCTTAGACGCAATGACCACGCAGCTTGAAGCGGCATGGTCTGGGTTGTCAAAATAGAGTCTGGGTGTTGCGCTGTTGACCCAGGGACTCGGGATTTACCCCGGCAACTCAGGGTCTTGTAAAGAATGCAGGCCGCGACAGTCCAGTCGCGACCTGAATTTAGCGATTAGGGCGTAAAACCCTCGCTATAGTTTTCTGCACCTTCACGTTTGATATCTTCGAGCCAGTCTCCCTCATAGGGCCACGCTTCAGGATTCTCTGGGTTTGGCCCTTGCCAGAATCTTGCCAGTGGTCCGTCGCCCATTTTCTCTAACGACCAGGCTTGACGGCGAAACGTCCAGCTATCGGGTACGAGTTCATGTGCTTTCTGAAAGTGCTTAATGGCGAGATCATGATTGCCACGCATTTCGAGTTCGGTCGCGAGTTCAAAGTGCGCATGGCCGAGGGCGGTCGTCTCGTCTCTCGGTCGTGATCGCTCGATGGCCTTTTCTGGCGACATCACAAACTCACTGTCGGCGCCTTTTTCAACCCAGTCTCGCAGTGCCTCGTGATAGGCCGATTGGCTGCCAGGCTTTGGAATCTTGGCGGCCTCGGTCATCATTTGCTTGAGTCGGTCAGGAATATCGCTAGGCACTTGCATGTTGCTGCCACCGGCGCCTTCTGGGCCGGGCTTAGGAGGCGCAGGTGCAGCTTCTGCCGGTCTTATAATCATGCCGTCTTCATCGATCCAGATGCTGCTGGGGATATTCACGACCCCAAACAGATCGGCCATCACATGATGTTGATCAATCAAAGAGGGGTGTTGTGGATTGGCAGCATCGATAAAGGCTTTGCAGCCTTCTACGCCCAGGGTGTCCAAACCAACGGTCACCAGTTCAAAACCTTTGTCTTTTAATTCTTCTCGCAATGTCTGCCACACGGGCAGGTCAGCAGAGCATCCTCAGTAGGGTGCCCAGGCATAAACGAGCACCTTCTTACCCTTGAGGCTTGATAGATTGAACATTTTGCCATCGACATCAGGTAATGAGAGTTCTGGCGCTTTTGCCGTCATCAGTGCTCGACCGCCAATGGATTCGGGTCCCATGGCCCAGAGTTGGGCTTCTGGCTCTTCTGCTAAGGGAAGATTCATCGCTTTGGCCGCAGCGCGCACATCAACTGTGTCGCCCTCTGCATTAGGGATGGGAATACAGATATCCCCTTTACAGGCGCCTTCTGGCTTTAATTGCCAGCCGGTGCCGGCTTCAAATTCTGCCTTCGAAATCTCGAGGGTGGATAACAACATGTAGCTTTCCTCATTTAGGACGTCATCGCATGCTAACGCAGGGTAAATAGACAATGCCAGTGGCTCAGCCACATCGCTTCGGCTACAATTCGCGCCTCCCTTTTGCCACCGGCTGATCTCGTGGAAACGAACGCCCTTAAAACCAAAATCAAAGACCTCGCAGAGCGCACTGACGTTCTGAGGGGGTACCTTTGACTACGACACTCGCAAAGAACGCCTCACCGAAGTAGAGCTAGACCTCGCCGACCCTAAAGTTTGGGATGATCCCGAAACCGCCCAAAAACTCGGTCGTGAACGTGCCACCCTGGATGGCATTGTTGGCACCATCGACTCGTTGGATAGTGGGCTGGAAGATGCTGGCACGCTGATTGAGATGGCGGAGGAAGAGAATGACGAGAGTCTGTTGACCGACGTCGAGATCGAACTTAACGCCCTCGATACGCAACTCGCCAAGTTAGAGTTTCAGCGGATGTTCTCTGGTGAGATGGATCCCAACAGTGCTTATCTCGATATTCAGTCGGGTTCTGGTGGCACCGAGGCCCAAGACTGGGCCGAAATGTTGATGCGGATGTATTTAAGGTGGGGCGAGTCCAAGGGGTTTAAGACCGATGTGGTCGAGATTACCGATGGTGATGTGGCGGGTATAAAAGGCGCTACGCTTCATTTTGAAGGTGAGTATGCTTACGGCTGGCTGCGTACAGAAACGGGCGTACATCGTCTGGTCCGCAAGTCACCGTTTGATTCTGGTAGCCGTCGCCACACCTCGTTTGCCTCTGTTTTTGTCTCACCGGAACTAGATGACGATATCGAAATTGAAATCGATATGAATGTGGTGCGCGTTGATACTTACCGTGCCAGTGGTGCCGGTGGTCAGCACGTCAACAAAACCGATTCTGCCATTCGTTTGACTCACGAGCCCTCTGGCATCGTGGTGCAGTGTCAAAATCAGCGTTCACAACATAAGAACCGCGATCAGGCCATGAAACAATTGAAGGCCAAGCTCTATGAGATGGAAGAGCAAAAACGCAAGGCCGAATCACAGATTGTCGAAGAGAACAAATCCGATATTGGTTGGGGCAGTCAGATTCGCTCTTATGTATTGGACTCCGGCCGGATCAAAGATTTAAGAACCAATATTGAAACGTCGAATACTCAGGGTGTGTTGGATGGCGACCTTGATCAATTTATCGAAGCAAGTTTGAAGCAAGGCTTGTAGGAAAAGGTTTAAAAATGTCCGATAAGAAGATTGAAGGTACAGAAGCGACTGTCTCTGTGCAGGAAGAAGAACACGAGATCATTGCGCTACGTCGTGCCAAATTGACTGCGCTGCGAGCGGCAGGCAATGCTTTTCCGAATGATTTTCGACGTCAGGATTTAGCTTCGGCACTCACCCAAGCCCATGATGGTAAGACTAAAGAAGCGCTTGAAGCTGAAGCTGTGACCACCAGCGTGTCAGGTCGTGTGATGTTACGGCGTGCGATGGGCAAGGCGAGCTTCGTCACGGTACAGGATGTGAGCGGACGCATTCAGGCTTACATCCGCAAAGATGATGTCGGTGAAGCCGCTTATGAGGGGTTTAATAAGTGGGATCTCGGTGACATTGTTGCGATCACAGGTACCGTGATGAAGACCAACAAGGGCGAACTCTCGGTCAAAGCGACCGAGGTGACAATGCTGACCAAGTCACTGCGACCCTTGCCAGAAAAGCACGCCGGTCTTACCGATACGGAAGCTCGATATCGTCAGCGTTATGTGGATCTGATTGTTAATAAAGATAGCCGCGATGTGTTTATCAAACGCAGTAAAATTGTCGATGGCATTCGCCGCTATTTCCAAGATCGAGACTTTATGGAAGTCGAAACCCCCATGATGATGTCTCTGTCCGGTGGTGCAACCGCTGCGCCCTTTACGACATTCTACAATGCGCTGGATACTGAAATGTATCTTCGTATTGCGCCGGAGTTAAATCTAAAACGCCTGGTAGTCGGCGGTTTTGAGCGAGTCTTTGAAATCAATCGCTGTTTCCGCAACGAAGGCGTTGATACCAATCACAGCCCGGAATTTACGACCCTGGAATTTTACTGGGCCTATGCTGACTACAATGATTTGATGGATCTCACAGAAGAATTGTTCCGTGGGGTTGCACAAGCAGTGCTCGGTACAACGAAGTTTTCTTACAAGAATACCGAGGTTGATTTCGGTCAGCCTTTTCAGCGTATGACGATGGCGGAGGCGATTGTCTCGTTTAATCCTGATATCGACCCTTCGCAACTAACCGATGATGCCTCTGCTCGTGCATTGGCTAAGAGCGTAGGGGTTCAATTAGAGAAAAGTTGGGGGCTCGGCAAAGTCGTCGTGGAGATCTTTGAAGCTGTTGTCGAAGACAAAATTGAACAACCGATCTTTATTACCGAGCATCCCACCGAGGTCTCGCCGTTGGCCCGACGCAATGACCACAATCCAGACGTGACTGACCGCTTTGAGCTGTTTTGTATGGCTAACGAAATTGCCAATGGCTTCAGCGAACTCAATGACGCTGAGGATCAGGCCGAGCGATTCCGCAAGCAGGTAGAGGCTAAGGATGCCGGTGACGGCGAAGCGATGCATTACGATGATGATTACATCACAGCGCTGGAATATGGACTGCCACCCACAGCCGGTGAAGGCATCGGTATTGACCGATTGGTGATGCTGCTAACCGATAGTCCATCGATTCGTGACGTCATTTTGTTTCCTCATATGCGACCGCGAAAAGGTAGCTAGAGAGACGGGTTAGAGAGCCAAGCCAGGGAGGGTCGCTGGATGCCAAATGTTCAGCTCGATGAAAGTTGGTTGGGTCATCTTCGTGATGAGTTCGATGCCGGTTACATGCAGCAACTGCGGACCTTTTTACAGGTAGAGAAAGCTGCTGGTAAAACGATCTATCCGTCTGGGCCAGACATATTTAATGCGCTAAACACAACGCCATTCGACCAGGTTAAAGTCGTCATATTGGGCCAGGATCCATACCATGGACCCGGTCAGGCCCATGGTTTATGTTTTTCTGTGCCTGATGGCGTCAAACCACCGCCATCCCTACAAAATATCTATAAAGAAATTCAAACCGATATTGGTGGCGAGCAGCGCCCGGCTTCCGGCAATTTGTTGCGCTGGGCGGAGCAAGGCGTGTTGCTGCTCAATAGCGTGCTGACGGTGGAAGCGCAGCAGGCAGCTTCGCACCAAGGTAAAGGTTGGGAGCAGTTCACTGACAAGGTAATTGAGGTGCTGGCGCGAGAGCGCCAGAACATAGTGTTTTTGTTATGGGGCAGTTACGCCCAGAAGAAAGGTCGGATGATTGATTCGGACAATCATCTTGTACTCAAAGCACCGCACCCGTCGCCATTGTCTGCTTATCGAGGGTTTTTGGGGTGTGGCCACTTTAGTGCCTGTAATCGTTATCTCATTGATCAGGGGCATGCGCCAATCGATTGGATGGCGCACTAATCCTGTTTGCTCAAAATGACCGCGCAGACCGATAGCCAGATGGTTGAAATGATTTCTACCGCAATCGGTTCGGGTGGAAGTCCTGCGCCGTGTACTTGCCAGGCATAAATTCGCGCCAGCGCAGCGACAAAAATCAACGCGGCACCAGCGTATAGCCATCGAGGTGATCCGTGGTATGCGCCCATAAAAATAAACACTGCGGAACACAAGAAAAACGAAGTGAGATCACCCAGTTGGGTACTAAGTGCTAGGCCTTCCAGCAGTGGCATGTGTATAGCTTCAAGCGCTACCGCAGGTTGAAGTATTAGGCTTAGGCCGATCACAAGCATGGGTAAGCCCGGTATTACAGCCAAGATTCTTACGATTGTTCTGCTCACGGTACGTCCTTTTTATTTTTGCCTTGACGCATTGTGACATAGATCTCGCTGCTAATGATCTGTCCTAATACCAGGATGTGACTAGCTCGCTAGCCGTCTCAATACGTAGTGCAGTATCCCGCCGTTTTCGTAGTAGGCAAATTCGTTTGGCGTATCGATGCGTATCCTAGCGCGTAAGGTAAGGCTTTCTCCATCCATTCGTGTCACGCTGATCACCACTTCTTTTTGGCCAACTGCGACGGCCGGAATCGAGTAGTGTTCCGTTCCATCTAGCTGCAAACTCAGCGCCGAATCGCCATCGCTAAACTGCAGAGGCAGTATGCCCATGCCGACCAGGTTGGATCGATGAATGCGCTCAAAGCTCTGGGCGATGACGCTACGCACGCCAAGTAACGCTGTGCCCTTTGCTGCCCAGTCGCGGGAGGATCCCGTGCCATATTCTTTACCGGCGATGATAATCAAGGGCGTGTTGTCTTTTTCATAACTCATCGCCGCATCAAAGATTGATGTCACCTCGGTGGTTGGGAAATACGTTGTCCAGCTGCCTTCCGTGCCGGGGGCGAGTTCATTGCGCAGACGCACATTGGCAAAGGTACCCCGCATCATTACCTCATGGTTGCCGCGCCTCGAACCGTAGGAATTAAAATCCTGGGGCGCAATCTGGTGGTCTTCCAAATATCGGCCCGCAGGGCTCTCAGTCGCAATCGCGCCGGCCGGAGAGATATGGTCTGTTGTAACGCTATCCGCTACTTTAACCAGACACCGGGCATCGACTATAGGTTTCACCTCTGGCACGTCTTGGGTCATGCCCTCAAAGAAGGTGGGCTTGCGAATGTAGGTGGATTCTGGCCAGTCATAAAGGTCTGCCTTTTTGACTGGCAGCTTGTTCCAAGTGTCGTTGCCGGAGTAGACATCTGCATAGCGGCGATTAAACATCTCAGGATTAATGGTTCTCGTAATAGCCGCCTGAATATCTTTGCTGTCGGGCCAAATGTCTTTTAGATAAATGTCTTTGCCATCCGGCCCCTGGCCAAGAGGATCTTTATATAGATCAACGTTCATATTGCCGGCTAGTGCATAGGCCACGACCAGAGGGGGCGAGGCAAGATAGTTCGCGCGGACTTCTTGATGGATACGCCCCTCAAAATTTCTGTTACCTGAAAGAACCGATGTGACTAACAAATTGCCATTTCGAACGCCCGTAGAGATTTCCTCTGGAAGCGGTCCGGAGTTGCCAATGCAGGTGGTACAACCGTAACCCACCAGATAGAACCCAAGGCCTTCTAAATCCTCCATTAAGCCAGCTTCTATAAGATAATCCGTGACGACCTTAGAGCCAGGCGCAAGGCTGGTTTTTACCCAAGGCTTTGTTGCCAGGCCTAATTGCCTTGCCTTTCGTGCCATCAGGCCGGCGGCAATGAGTACTGCCGGGTTGCTGGTATTTGTGCAGCTGGTGATGGCGGCAATGACGACGGCGCCATGTTCCAAATCAAAACTCTGATCCTTGTAGGTCACTTTGACAGCGCCGGTAGCGGCATTGATTTTCGGTGCGCCACCTTCATTGTCGAATTCTGAATTACTGGGTACCAACGCTAAATCTTTAAACTCCTTGAGTACTTGATCGAAATTGATTTTTGCATCGGTTAAGGCAATGCGGTCCTGGGGACGCTTTGGTCCCGCGAGAGATGGCACAACACTGGCGAGATCAAGCTCTAGTACCGCACTGTAATTCGCTTCCACATCGGGATTGTGCCAGAGGTCGGTTGCCTTGCAATAAGCCTCGACTAACGCAAGGGTGTTTTCATCCCGACCTGTGAGGCGCAAGTAATGAATGGTTTCTTGATCAATCGGGAATATGCCGCAGGTTGCGCCATATTCCGGTGCCATATTGGCAATGGTGGCGCGATCCGCCAGTGAAAGATTTTGGATGCCAGTGCCAAAGAACTCGACAAACTTACCGACCACTCCGTGTGCTCGAAGAATCTGCGTCACTGTTAGCACTAGATCTGTTGCCGTAGCCCCTTCCGTGAGTTTGCCCACAAGGCGCATGCCAACTACCTGGGGGATCAGCATGGTAATGGGCTGGCCGAGCATAGCGGCTTCGGCTTCGATACCACCGACGCCCCAACCGAGTACGCCGAGGCCATTAATCATGGTCGTGTGGGAATCCGTACCGACCAAAGAATCTGGATAGGCTTCCAATTTGCCATCCACTTCTCTGGTAAACACCCCACGGGCCAAATATTCGAGATTGACCTGGTGAACGATGCCAGTACCCGGCGGCACAACGGCGAAATTTTTGAAGCTTTCCTGTCCCCAGCGGAGAAACTGGTAGCGCTCAATGTTGCGTTCAATCTCGATGGCCGTGTTGTTCTCGAAGGCCTTGTCGTTGCCAAAGTGATCCACCATCACCGAGTGATCGATAACGAGTTCAACGGGGTTTAGTGGGTTAATCTTTTTTGGTTCGCCGCCGAGGGATACCATGGCGTCTCGCATTGTGGCGAGGTCCACAATTGCCGGGACGCCGGTAAAGTCCTGCAACAATACCCGAGCAGGGACAAAGGCAATTTCTTTGTCGGGTTCCGCCTGTGGATCCCAGTTCGCTAGCGCCTCAATATCGTCGTCTGTGACGAAGGGTTCGTTGCCATGTCGAAGTAGGTTTTCCAGCAGGATTTTTAAAGAGTAGGGCAATTTTTCTACTGGAAAATCTAGATGTTCCGACCCGTAAATCCGGTATTCGGTACCGTTTAGATCGATGCTAGTGGGCTTAGTGTAGCGAGTAGACATATCGTGACTCCGTTAACCTGCTGATCCTTCAAGCTTACAAAAGGGATGTTCGGTTTACCAATTTTGGTTTCTAAATTGAGCTTTGTAAATCGAACTTTGTAAATGGGACTTTGTAATGGCGAAACGTTTGGCCATGGCTGCATACGTTCCGGATTTAGAGTTTGCAACGACGCCCTGCAATTATACGGTGGTTATGGCTATACGCAGGAGTATACTCTGAATCGGAATATTAGAAATGCTCGAGTGCCGACAGATCCTAGACGGCACCGACGAAATTATGCGGCTGATTTATAGAGACGACTGCTCTTAATCGCCGACCCTGAAGCAATACTGTAGATGACAATCCTATGACGCGTTTTTCCGTTCTTGATCTTGCACCTATCGTCCAAGGTAGTAACGCTGGCGAAGCACTAGGTCACTCGCTCGACTTAGCTCAGCATGCTGAAGCTTGGGGTTACAACCGATATTGGGTGGCAGAGCATCACAACATGAGGGGCATTGCGAGCTCTGCAACCGCCGTGGTGATTGGCCATTTAGCCGGTGGAACCTCGACGATTCGAGTAGGTGCCGGTGGCATCATGCTGCCAAACCATGCGCCGCTGATGATCGCTGAGCAGTTCGGGACTTTGGCTTCACTTTATCCGGGTCGAATTGATCTTGGCTTGGGTCGCGCGCCTGGAACCGATCAAATTACGATGCAAGCACTGCGTCGAACACTAAGCGGCGATGTGGAAGACTTTCCTCGTGACGTGATGGAACTTCAGCACTACCTTGGAAAACCAGTAGAGGGTCAGCGAGTGATTGCGACCCCTGGAGCCGATACTAACGTGCCGCTTTGGATTCTGGGTTCTAGTTTGTTTGGCGCGCAGCTCGCCGCGATGCTTGGTTTACCCTTTGCGTTTGCTTCACATTTTGCGCCGGCCTATATGGATGCCGCCATCGAAATTTATCGCGACACCTTTAAGCCGTCAGAACAGTTGAGCCAGCCCCATCTAATGTTGGGCTTCAATATTTGTGCCGCCGATACGGATGAGGAGGCCAATTTCTTACGATCCTCGTCTCTGCAGTCCTTTGTTAATTTACGTCGAGGCACGCCAGGTCAGCTGCCGCCGCCTATCGAGGGTTTTGAAGAAAGCCTCAGTGCCGGCGAGCAACAAATGGTTCATGACATCAGCCGTTGTTCTGCAGTGGGTTCGCCGAAGTCGATTGAGACAAAATTAAGCTCGTTTCTTACGGAAACAGGGGCAGACGAACTGATGATTGTTTCATCCGTCTTTGATCATCCAAAGCGCCTGCGATCCTATGAGATCGCCGCAGAAGCATTTAAGAACGTGTCTGACAGCGTATCTGACAGCGTATCTAAGAATGCCAATCTGGCGGCTCCGGCATCTGCCTAACCACCGATGTTGTCGCGTCCGAATTCTTCTACTTTATGGGGGTCAGGAAGCCTTAAGTTCTTACAACCGGAGGTTTGAGCATAGGTCAATGGGGTCTTGTTGAGGAGCAATAAAGCGCCGCGCCGACCGACGTGTCGAGAGACCCAAAGGGGCTCGAGGCCTAGCGAGGGAAGCCGGTCCGCGCCATAAATATGCAACCTGCAGACATAGAATTATCCGCGGCGACCATCGAGGCCATTCGAACAATCTTCCCTGAGACGGGTGATGATTGGATTGAGCAATACCCTGAGCTACTCAAAAGTTATTTGGCGCGCTGGGAGTTGACGATCACGGGTGTTGCCAGCGGAGGTTGGCCAACCAATCTGGTCTATTTCGTTCAGACAAAAGCGGGTGAGCCTTTAGTGCTGAAAATGGGTCACGCTCATCCAGAATTTAAAACAGAAGCACTGGCGCTCGACCTTTACGGTGAAGCGGATGCCCCTATAGCGCGCTTGTTAGATCGGGACGATGTAGGTTATGGTCTTTTGCTAGAGCGATTGCTGCCAGGCCAAACACTTCGGGGCAGTATTCGAGATGAAGCGGCTGTCAAAAAAGCATTGCAGTTGCATCGAAATTTGCCCATGCCTGTCAGTTCAGAAGCCTTGCCACGTTTTGCTGAATGGCTGTCCGGTGCCTTTGCGGAATATCGAGCAGGAACAGAACTCGAGCCGAGCTTTTTAGCCTACATTGGATTAACAGAATCGCTCTTTGAGAAATTTTGCAACGAACCAGATCGCTTGCTGCACGGTGACTGTCATCACGAAAACATTTTGTTGGATGGCGAAGGCTGGACGGCCATTGACCCTAAAGGTGTGATAGGCCCAGCTATTATGGAGTCGGGTCGATTTCTCCATAATTTTATTGAGGACGAGAGGGATGTGCCGCTCACGCATCAGGATCGCATTGAGATCTTGCGTCGGCGCTGTCAGTTGGCCTCAGAAGTGCTGGATGCCTCGTCGGAAACTCTTGCGCAAGTAGCATTTATCGACGCGACGCTGTCAACGTGTTGGTCTGTAAATTCAGGGCAGCCGGCCACCAGTGCGTTCGCTCTTCTTGCTGCTTTAAAAACGCTGGTCGATTAGTTCAATAAGCTCTTTGCTGCTTTGACCTGTTCTTCAATTTCTGATTCTTCTTCCATCACAATATCGATGTCTATGCCGAGATTTTCGAAGGCGGGTATCTTGGACCAATCGAGGCTGCTAAAGGGGTGGTCGGTGCCAGCATAGCTGTGCAAGTTGGCTACCATGACCACATCGACATAGTCCGCGGCCTCCACGAGTCGATCAAACTGGGTGTACCTCAACGGTACATCGAGTAATTCCTCGGGAAAATCCCAGGCCTCTAATATCATTCGACCAAATTCGGGATGTAGAGCTTCGGTGACGGTATCGATGGTCTCTTCATCCCAGTCCTGTTCGTCCGCCCAAGCGAGGATCGGTAGCTTACCAATCTCATGTATCAGCCCGGCGAGCGTTGCCTGGTCCGGCTTTAGATCCGTAAAGTGCTGGCATAGGACATGACTTAAACTGGCGACATCGGTTGAGTGTGCCCAGGTTTTTCGCATTCTTTGATCGACTGCATCAGAAGTTGCTTGAAACAACTGCTCCATCGCAATGCCGATAGCGAGATTGGCCGTGTATTCCAAACCCATACGGCTGACGGCCATTTGAAGATCTTCGACAGTCTGTAGGCCTCGTACGAGAGGGCTATTGGCGATTCGAATGATCCTAGCGGTGAGTGCCGCATCGTTGCCGATAACCTTGGCAATCGATTTTACATCGGAGTTTTGATCCTCAACCTCCTGCCTCAGGCGGAGGGCAACCTCCGGCATGGTTGGTAATATGAGTCCATCATTTTTGATGGCATCGAGCAGTTCATTGCGAATGTCGTCTAGGTTCTGTTGCACTAGGCTGGGTTCCTAATAGGGTAATTATCACTACATTAGGTATAGCCCAAGCCGAACAGACTTCAAGCTGATTCGGTTGCTTTGATCACGGTTCCGTCTTCCAGCAGGTATTCAGACTCACCGGCGCGAAGCACCGCGGCAAAAGCCTGGCCTGCTTTTGCGATAATGGTGCCAGCAGACTTGCCAGCGGGGTTCAATATTCGAGCGCCGCTCGGAACGGCTGCATCGCAGGTACCCAGATGCAGGCGATTTTTTAGCTCTCCGCGATATTGCATGCGGGCAACGATTTCTTGACCTAGATAGCAACCCTTGCTGAAGCTGATACCGCCGAGGCCATGTAAATTGATCATCTGCGGGATATATTCTTCTGTAGAGGTCTCATCTACCCAAACGATGCCTTCTGTCAATTCGGCTTGCGTCCAGCTGAGTGAATCGCCGCCGGTCTTTTTGTTCTCTGAGGACCAGAGCTCGAAACGAGGTGCTTCGCTAACCATGAGCAAATGTCCAGAATCTTGCTGCGACATCTCATGTAATGCTTGCGGGAAATTATCTGCGGTTTCTGTCAGCCCGTAGCAGGTTAGTATCTCGGAGCGATCCTCAAGCGCGGCCTTGGAGAATACGATGTATTTGCCGAGAAAGGCGATCGTGGGTTCGATTAAGCTGCGTCGGATCCGTAAGAGAAAGCCATCAGCTTCCCGGCAGATCAGGAAGTTGCATAGCATGCGGCCTTTAATGTTGCAGACTGCGCCAGTTTGGACGTGCCCCCCGTCTAGATCTTCGAGGTCACATGTCGTGTAACCCTGAAGAAATTTCTGAGCGTCTCGTCCGGTAACGGCGAGGAATCCAAAGGTATCGAGTTTCATTAAGTTATTCATGGTGAGCAGTTTACATTCTGTCGACGTAGAAGAGTTATAATTTTGCCTTATAACTTAAGTCCAACTTAAGGTGAATTTATGCCCCTTGTCTCAACGTTGATCAATATATGCTGACTGAAGAAGAAAAACTCAACCGGATGCGCTGGCGTAGCCGCCGCGGCATGCTCGAATTGGATCTTATGATGCTGCCGTTTTTTGATGAGGTATACCGCACCCTTTCGCTTAATAGGCAAGTTGCATTCCAGCGACTGCTTGAACAGGAAGATCCCGATCTCTGGGACTGGTTTAGCCAAAAAGGTGAACCTGAAGATCCAGATCTGAGAGATCTGGTGAGATTCATGTTGGCCCGGGTCCAACCCAAAGGCTAGCCAGTGGCCCTCGACATCTCGATTAGGGTTTCCTTTTTCCAGTTGTCACTGATCACTATTCTGTTAGGTCTTACTCTGTCTGCTTTATGGCTAAGCTCGATAGCTGCCGCTATGCAATTCGCCGCATCTTTGGCCATTATCATCAGCGGTTATGATTGGTTGCGGCAGGCTTTTATCGTGCAGAGCAACAGTATTGTTCGCCTTCAAAGTAAAGCCGGCGATTGGTGGTTGACCTTGTCTGATGGTAGGACGCGCAAAGTCTGGTTTACCGGCGCTCAGGTTGTATTACCGTGGCTGGTCAGCCTTGGTTTTACCGATGGCCGGGATCAATTTGGTTGTGCCATTTTTCGCGATTCACTTTCCGCAACTCAGCATCGACAGCTGCGCGCCACGGTTGCGCTTCAGCCGCCACCAGAGAACAGGTTTAGCATAGCCATTGCTCGTTTAGTGGGTCTTTTATCCAAATCGAGGTGGTATCAGTACTGTGTCAGTCGCATACGGTGACTGTGATGGGTAGTCCAACGTGTAGTGCAAGCCACGGCTTTCCTTACGGCGAATGGCTGACTGAATGATGAGGTCGGCAACGGTAATGAGGTTGCGCAATTCAATCAGGTCACTGGTGATTTTGTAGTTACTGTAATACTCGGTCACTTCCTGACTGAGCAATTGCACTCGTCGCCTGGCACGTTGCAAGCGCTTATTGGTGCGAACGATACCGACGTAGTCCCACATAAAGTGACGCAATTCATCCCAATTGTGGGAAATGACTACGTCTTCATCCGAATCAGTCACCTGACTGTCATCCCAGAATGGAATATCCCAATCAGAGTGTTCGACGTGGTGTGCTTGTATGTGTTTTGCCGCTGCGGTCGCGAACACCATGCACTCCAATAATGAATTGCTCGCCATGCGGTTGGCGCCATGTAACCCGGTAAAAGTCGACTCGCCGGTTGCATAGAGATTGGGGATATCAGTTTGCGCATCTGTATTGGTGACGATGCCTCCGCAAGTGTAGTGAGCGGCAGGCACAATGGGGATGCGTTCTGCTGTGATGTCGATGCCATAGGTGAGGCAGCGTTGGTATATGGTCGGAAAGTGACTTTTGACGAAGTCAGGGTCTTGATGACTGATATCCAGATACACGCAATCGCAACCGAGACGTTTCATTTCGTGGTCGATTGCCCTGGCGACGATGTCTCTGGGGGCCAATTCTGCGCGTTCATCAAAGTGCTGCATAAACCGGCTGCCGTCTGGCAAGGTCAATATGGCGCCTTCACCTCTAAGAGCTTCGCTGATGAGGAATGACCTGGCATCTGGATGGTAGAGACAGGTGGGATGAAATTGGTTGAACTCCATGTTGGCCACCCGACAGCCTGCCCGCCAGGCCATGGCAATTCCATCACCGGAAGCCGTATCGGGATTGCTGGTGTACAAATAGACCTTGCTGGCGCCGCCTGTGGCGAGAATCACATAGCGGGCTCGAAATAACTCTATTTCGCCTGTCGTTAGGTTAAGCACGTACGCACCAATACAGGCATTGCCAGACTGGCCAATTCTGTCCTGGGTGATTAGGTCAACGGCGACATAGCGTTCAAACACAGAAATATTATCGTGTTGCATCAGTCTGTTTTGTAGCTTGAGGGCTATTTCCCTTCCCGTGGCGTCAGCAGCATGTATCACGCGCCGATGGCTGTGGCCGCCTTCTTTGGTCAAGTGAAAGTCTTCCCGCCCGTCAGGCTGCAGCTCCTTATCGAATTCGACCCCCAGTGAGACTAGCCAATCGATGACAGCACTGCTGCGTTCGACAGTAAAGCGAACGACATCTTCATGGCAAAGCCCAGCACCAGCATTTATCGTGTCGGCGATGTGGGAGTCAATGCTGTCGTATTCATCCAGAACAGCGGCAACGCCACCCTGGGCATAATAGGTTGACCCCTCGCTGGTCACATCTTTACTAATAATGGCAATGGAAAAATCATCGCTGAGCTGTAACGCAGTCGTCATGCCTGCGGCACCGCTGCCGATGATCAATACATCATGTTCGTGGACTCGTTCGCTCAAGTTCTGCTAACCGCTAAAAAAGGATGGCCAAGGTTACCGAAAAGCAGGGCCAGGCAACAGCCCCAGAACAGAAGCTTGCAGAAGGGTGATATGATTTGTCGTTTTTCAGCGGGACCACGAACTATTTGTGCCAATGGGGGTCTATTGGTGCACAGCGTTTCCGACTCAATAACCTGTGACGGTCAAGGGATAGCCGGTGACGGAAGAATCATCAACAGATAAGCAGCTCGTAGAGCGGGTGCAACGCGGCGATAAGCGTGCGTTTGATCTGCTTGTATTGAAATACCAGCATCGCATTGTGGGCCTTGTCGGTCGATACCTGCGCGATCAGGACGAAGTTCAGGATGTTGCGCAGGAGGCATTTATAAAGGCCTACCGGGCGCTGCCCAGATTTCGTGGCGATAGCGCGTTCTACACGTGGCTGTACCGCATTGCGATTAATACGGCCAAGAACCATCTGGTCTCGCGTTCTCGGCGGCCGCCCGATTCTGACGTTGACGTTGATATGGAAGAGGGGAGCTATCACGAGTCATTGAGTGACATGGTCAACCCTGAAAATAGCCTTGCGACCGATCAACTCGAGGCGGTAGTGTATAAGGCGATTGACGACTTAGCAGAAGATTTGAAAGTAGCGGTAACTTTACGGGAATTTGAAGGTCTTAGTTATGAGGAAATTGCTGAAGTGATGGATTGTCCGGTTGGTACTGTCAGATCACGCATTTTTCGAGCAAGAGAAGCGATAGAGAAAAAGATAGCAGCGATAGATCAAGGGTAGATCAAGGGTAGATCAAGGGTAGATCAAGGGTAGATCAAGGATAGATTAGAGATAGCCTACAGATGGGCTAGAGATTGACCAAGGATAGCCAACGCGCCAGAGGATAGTCAGTGACAGATCATTTAAAACAATCCATTTCAGCCTTACTCGATGATGAAGCCAGCGAGATTGAAGTGCACCGCCTACTTCGTGAGTTCGGCGATGACGGTGACCTAAAAACATCTTGGATCCGCTATCAGCAAATTCGTGCGGTCAGTCAGGGTCATCATCATTTGACTGAGTCTCAGCATGTTTCGTTGCACACACGAATCAGTGCCGCCATTCAAGACGAAGAGAGTCATGAACTGGCGACGATTCAGCGTCCTGGTTGGCAGCGACAGGTAGCAGGGTTTGCGGTTGCCGCTTCTCTCGTTGCAGCGGTTCTAGTCGGTGTCAATTTAAACCAGCCCGGCAATTTGGTAACACCGGCATTGGTAGAAACGCAGTCGCCCGAGGTGATCAACACGCAGACCGTTTCTTTCGGTTCTGATGATGATAACTATCAGCCCAATACTGATATAGCCTTCAGTGAAGATGAGCTGGAGCTTCGTGAGTTGGATGAAGTTAAGCAGCAACAACTTCGTGAGTACCTTATGCGCCATGACCGCATGAGTCGAATGAATAGCAATACCCGCACTGTAAATTACCAGCCTAAGACTGGTAATAATTAGGTTCGTTGTGATGTTGAAAAGACTAGCGTTAATCTTACTGATCTTGCCACTGCAAGCTTTAGCCGATCCTGCTCAGGACACTGACCAGAGCTCTAGCCAAGAGACGGCGGTTAAGTGGTTAGAAAAAATGGGTGTTTCAAAACGAGAGCAATCTTATGCCGGCACCTATATCTATATGCGTGGCAAACGCTTCGATACGATGCAGGTCGTGCATCAAAATTTAGACGGTAAAGAAATTGAACGGCTAACCAATGCTTCGGGTGCCGAGCGCCAAATTATCCGCCACGACGATCACGCCGTTTGTATCCACCCAGGTGGTGACTCCACGATTCCGCATGCGTTACCCCACGGTCCGTTTACGAATAGCTTTAACCGCAATTTGACTGAAAATTTATCGAACTATACGATCGGCATGCATGGTGTTGGTAGGATCGCGAATCGTCCAGCGGTGCGTATCAGCATTTCCCCCAAAAATAACGACAGGTATGGCTATCGACTCTGGCTAGATCAGGAAACGGGCCTGCTACTTCGTTCGAACCTAGTGAACAATGGCCGAGTTCTCGAATTGTTTCAATTCACTGATATTTCCATCGGTGGACCCATTGCCCCGGAGCTACTGACGGCTTCTATTCGGGGTGAAGATGTCTTCGAGCATGAGTTGCTCGAACCTAAAAATGTGGTCGCTCAGGCGGCAAAGCAACCGCCGCCGAACTGGCGTGTTAAGTGGATGCCGCGAGGCTTTCGTCAAGTCAGTGCGCAGAAAGGCGATGGTATGGTATTTACCGACGGCGTGGCCACTTTGTCAGTGTTTGTCGAAAAGCGTGGTCGAAATTCTCTTGGCGACGTACAAACTACTATAGGCGGCACAGTTGTATTGAGTCGGCCCATAGAAGGCTCTGCAGAACAAATCACTGTCGTTGGTGAAGTGCCGCTTGCGACAGCGAAGCGCGTTGCTGAGTCGATTGAACCCGTTATCTACTAACCTCGTATGAGCCTTCGAATTGGTCGGGCCATCGCCCGGGATAGAAAGGGCACCCTGATTGAATTTGACTCTGGTTGTGACGGCTGCAATGGATGTTCGCAGGGCGGCCAGCAACAACTGCTAATACCCGGTGAATTTGAGCGCGAGGTTGTTGTTCGACTCAGTTCGCGGAATCAGCTGTTCGCACTATTTAACTCTCTGTTGTTACCGATATTCGTGAGTGTGTGTGCGGCGTTGGTTGCGGATTGGTTTCTGCTGGGCGATTTATACGGAACATTCCTGACTGTGGGTGGTTTTATAATAGGTATGGCGTTGTGTCGGCAATTGAATCCGTCAGCGTTAAGTGTTCAAGAAAATATTTGAGGTTCTCATGTTGAAATCCACTATCTCTATTAGTCTTCTGTTGGTTGCTGCATTGGTGTTGTCGATACCAGCAACGGCACAATCTTTTCCGGAGTTCACTAAGCTGGTAGAAAATGCATCCCCTGCTGTGGTGAATATTACAGCAACCCGGAAGCCGTCGATTAATCCGCAGCTCGAAGGTTATAACCGGGAAGATGTCCCGGAATTCTTTCGCCGCTTCTTCGAAAACCAGCCCGAAAGACGCCAGCCAAGACCGGCTGCGGGTTCAGGTTTTATCATATCGAGCGATGGCTATATTCTTACCAACAACCACGTTGTCGAGGATGCTGACGAAATCATTGTGGCGCTGAGCGATCGCCGCGAACGCGTGGCTGTTTTGATTGGTGCGGATCCAGCGTCTGATTTGGCGCTGCTCAAAATTGATGCGACAGACCTGCCATCGATTGCGCTGGGTAATTCAGAGAAGCTCAAAGTGGGTGAATGGGTTATTGCGATTGGTTCGCCATTTGGCTTTGAGCTCTCCGTGACGGCGGGCATTGTGAGTGCCAAGGGTCGAAGTCTGCCAGCTGAGAATGGCAACTACGTGCCGTTCATACAAACCGATGTCGCAATTAACCCAGGTAACTCCGGTGGCCCTCTGCTTGATCTAGAGGGCAAAGTGGTGGGTATCAATTCGCAGATTTTTACTCGGTCTGGAGGTTTTATGGGCTTGTCCTTCGCAATTCCTATCGATGTAGCGATGGAGGTGGTTGAGCAGCTCAAGGAAAAAGGGTCTGTATCAAGGGGATGGCTCGGCGTTCTGATTCAGCGTGTTGATCGCGATCTTGCCGAATCCTTTGGGCTGGATCGTGCAACTGGTGCCTTGATTACACAGGTGCTAGACGACAGTCCTGCTGAAAAAGGTGGATTGAAGGAGGGTGACATCATTCTTAAATTCAACGGCCGAGACATTGATTTGTCTTCCGATTTGCCACATATCGTGGGTCGAACTAAGGCCGAATCGACAGTGGGCGTCGAAATCGTTCGAAACGGCAAGATGGAAACCGTCGAAGTAATGATAGGGCTGCTGCCGGGCCGCGAAGAACGTATCGGTAGAGCGACAGGCGCGCGTTCAGAGAATTCATGGGGCATCGTGGTCGAAGATATTCCTTCGCAAATGCGCGAACAGCTCTCGGTTGATCACGGCGTGATCGTGAGTCGTGTCATTCCAGGACCCGCTCAAGAGGCCGGCCTGCGTCGCGGTGACGTTATTACTAATATCGATGGTGATAAGATCCTTGATTCCGGCATTTTTTCGTCGAAGTTAGGCGGTCTGACCGTCAATGTTCCGGTTCCCGTTCGTGTTATTCGAAACGGTACGCCAGAATTTCTGGCAATTAAGATTATTGAGTAAAGAGTCAGAGCCGCTGCGGCGACTAGGCGCTTAGCTGTGCATGTTTCTAGCTAAAAAAGAGGGTTTACGCTAGACTGCTGCGCTTTGCGCCAGGCCCTCCTGCCCTCGAATGTTTGAATCTAAATTTATCCGAAATTTTTCCATTATCGCCCATATCGACCATGGCAAATCGACCCTGGCCGATCGCTTTATCCAAATATGCGGTGGTCTCAGCGAACGTGAAATGGAGAACCAAGTTCTCGATTCCATGGATATTGAGCGAGAGCGTGGCATTACAATAAAGGCTCAGAGCGTCACGCTGTATTACGACTCTGACGATGGTAATAAGTACCAATTCAATATCATCGATACACCCGGCCACGTCGATTTCTCCTATGAGGTGTCCCGGTCTATGGCCGCCTGTGAAGGCGCGTTGCTAATTGTTGATGCGGCTCAGGGTGTCGAAGCGCAGTCCGTAGCGAACTGCTACACAGCGATTGAACAGGGTCTGGAGGTTTTGCCGGTTTTAAATAAGATCGATCTGCCTCAGTCGGATCCAGAAACGGTATGCCAACAAATCGAAGAAATTATCGGGCTTGATGCCTCTGCTGCCCTCCGGGTTAGCGCCAAGCGCGGTGATGGAATCAAGGAATTGCTAGAGGAAATTATTCGCGTCATCCCGCCGCCAAAAGGTGATCGGGAAGCCGATACCCAGGCGCTCATCGTCGATTCCTGGTTTGATAATTATCTGGGCGTTGTTTCGCTCATTCGGGTGCTCGAAGGTAAGTTGTCGAAGAAAGACCGCATTATTTTGAAATCCGTCGGCAAGGTCCACCAGGTCGATTCGATTGGCATATTTACGCCAAATCGAAAAGAAACTGGCACGCTGCTGGCCGGTGAAGTCGGCTTTTTAGTAGCTGGCATTAAGGATGTGAAAGGTGCGCCGGTAGGCGACACCATTACTCTGGCGTCCACGCCCGATGTTCCGGCTTTACCGGGTTTTGAAAAAGTGAGTCCACAGGTTTTTGCTGGCATGTTCACCGTGAGTGCTGACGATTTTGAAGATTTCCGAGATGCCTTGGAGAAACTCACACTCAATGACGCATCGCTGGTTTATGAGCCTGAAAGCTCTGATGCTTTAGGAAACGGTTTTCGCGTTGGATTCCTTGGTATGTTGCATATGGAGATCGTTCAGGAGCGCTTGGAGCGTGAATACGATCTTGATTTGATTACCTCGGCACCGACGGTTATTTATGAGGTGTTAACCAAAAACGGCGACGTATACCAGGTCGATAATCCATCGCGATTACCTGATCCGTCGACAATTGAGGAAATGCGTGAGCCTATGGTTCGTGCCAATATCTTAGTTCCCCATGAGCACTTGGGCAACGTGATGACACTCTGTATCGAGCGCCGCGGCACTCAAAAAGATATGCAGTTTGTCGGTCGCCAGGTGTCGCTGGCCTACGATCTGCCGATGAATGAGGTGGTGCTGGATTTCTTTGACCGTCTGAAGTCAGTTAGTCGTGGTTATGCATCTCTGGATTATGCTTTTGATCGATTTGAAGTCGCGGATTTGGTCCGTCTCGACGTTTTAATTAATGGCGACAAGGTCGATGCGCTGGCGACCATCGTCCACCGCGATGACTCGAAAACCAAAGGGTTTTCTCTGACTAAAAAAATGAAAGAGCTGATTCCCCGGCAAATGTTTGATGTTGCGATTCAGGCGGCTATTGGTGGCCAGATCATTGCTCGGCAAACGGTTAAGGCGCTACGAAAGAACGTGACGGCCAAGTGTTACGGTGGCGATATTTCACGAAAGAAGAAGCTGCTAGAAAAGCAGAAAGCAGGTAAGAAACGCATGAAGCAGGTGGGCAATGTAGAAATTCCTCAAGACGCGTTTCTTGCAGTGCTTAAGGTAGATAGATGAGTATTAACTTCCCTCTGATATTGGTTTTGGCGACGCTCTTTTCTGGGCTGATCTGGTTGTTAGATTATTTGTTGCTACGGCCAAGACGAATTGAATCTGCCGAATTCGCGAAAAACGAAGCTGATAAAGCTGAAGCCCTTAAAGAGCCGATGGTAGTAGAGTACTCGATCTCTTTTTTCCCTGTGTTGGCCATCGTGCTGGTGCTTCGGTCATTTGTCGCAGAACCGTTCCAAATACCGACGGGTTCTATGATTCCGACCTTGCTAGTGGGCGACTTCATTGTCGTTAACAAGTTTGCTTATGGGCTCAGGTTACCTGTGCTGGGGACTAAAGTGATGGACGTCGATATGCCAGCGCATGGTGACGTTATGGTATTTATTCCGCCCCACGAGGATCAGTATTTCATCAAGCGAGTAGTGGGCATTCCCGGCGATACGGTTCGTTATGCGAACAAGCAAATCTTTATCAATGGCGAAGCCCAAGCTCAGGAGTTCGTGGCGGCATTACCGCCCGGTCGTCCGAAGTACCAGGTCCTGAGGGAAACATTAGGTGATGCGGAGCACCTGATTCATCAAGACATCTATAATGATAATTCGTCTCAGGAATGGGCGGTTCCACCCGGCCATTATTTCATGATGGGTGATAATCGAGATCAGAGTAGCGATAGCCGTTATTGGGGGTTAGTATCCGAGGATAAGATCGTCGGGAAGGCATTTGCCATTTGGCTGCATAAACCACCGGGCTTAAATTTGCCGGGATTTTCCCGCAACGGTTGGATTGAGTAGAATAGCCAATCACACTCATGACCAAATCAACTAAGGAGCCTGTTATGCGATCACTTCCTTTCCACCAGCGTGGGGTCGGTTTTGCTGGATGGCTAATTCTGATTCTAGTTTTTGGTGGTTTGTTGTCAGTCGGCACTAAATTGTTTCCTGTCTACATGGACCACAGCACCATCTCGAACCTACTGGACAAAATGGCAGAAGAAGATGGCATGGCAATCAAGACTAAATCGGAGATATCAAAGATCGTCACTAACCGCCTAAAGTTGAATAACATTCGAGACTTCAAGATTGCCGATCACCTTGAAATCAACCGCACCAAGAATGGTACTGAGCTAGTTCTGGATTACGAGATACGTGTTCCGGTTGTTTCTAATCTTGACATGATTGCGTCATTCAACAAGGAAGTAGAGCTGCGCAATTGATCCCTGCCGCAATCGAGAAACTCGAAAGAAAAATCGGCTACGAATTTCAGGATAAAAATGTCCTGGTCCAGTCAGTGACGCATCGTAGTTATTCCTCTCACAACAATGAACGTTTGGAATTTCTGGGTGACGGTGTACTCAATTTCATCATTGCTGAATCCCTCTATGCTCAATTTCCTACCGCCACCGAGGGTCACCTGAGTCGCCTTCGAGCACTAATGGTTAAGCAAAAAACGTTGGCTTCTATCGCTCGAGAAATGGAACTGGGCGACTTTTTGGTTATGGGGGTAGGTGAACTCAAAAGTGGTGGGTTCAATCGCGATTCAATTCTCTCTGATGCATTGGAAGCGATCGTTGCCGCTGTATACGGGGAAGCAGGTTTTGAAGTCACGAGGAACTTGTTGCACAGTTGGTTTGCCGATCGCCTTTCGGCACTGTCCCTCGACCAGGTGCTTAAAGACGCCAAATCGCGATTGCAAGAACACCTGCAAAGCCGCAAAGAAGATTTACCCGACTACGAGGTGCTCGTCACCGAGGGTGAGGCGCATGCGCAGACTTTTACGGTGCAACTGAGCTTTCGTACCCTGACTGAAAACGTTACCGCCAAAGGTACCAGTCGGCGAATCGCTGAACAAAATGCAGCAGAAGCTGCTCTAATCGCCATCGGCGTGGATCAACCTCATGAATAAGACCCGTTGTGGTTATGTGGCTATTATTGGCCGCCCCAATGTTGGCAAGTCGACCTTGCTAAACAATATTATGGGGCAGAAGGTCAGCATCACCTCTAAAAAACCTCAAACGACTCGGCACCAATTGCTCGGCATCAAGACCACACCGAACTGTCAGTTTCTGTATGTTGATACGCCGGGTATTCATGGTAAGGAAACCCGTGCCATTAATCGCTATATGAACCGTAGCGCAAAGAGCGTGGTTCGAGATGTTGATGTTGTTGTGTTTGTACTCGATAGAATGGAGTGGCATGACGATGACGAGATTGCGGCCGAGACGGTCCGGCGCCATAAAGACCATTTGATTATCGCGATCAACAAGGTAGATCTCGTCAAGGATAAACAACAATTGCTGCCGTACCTTGCTCAGCTCCAGAGCAAATTTCCTGGTGCTGAACTGGTACCTATCGCGGCGGAGCAGGGTGAGAATGTAGATCGTCTCGAGTCGTTGATAGAGAGCAAATTACCATCAGGTGACGCGCTTTTTCCTGACGACCAGATCACCGATCGCAGCACGCGATTTATGGTCGCTGAAATGTTGCGGGAAAAAATTATGCGTCAGCTAGGCGAAGAAGTGCCTTATTCTGCGACCATTCAAATTGAATCCTTTAAGGATTCTGGTAAGACGATTCACATTGAAGCGATTGTATTTGTTGAAAGAGATGGTCAGAAAGCGATTTTGATCGGCAAGAAAGGTGAGAAGCTAAAACGGATTGGTACTGATGCCCGTTTGGATATCGAAACCTTGTTGGATCGTAAGGTCATGTTGAACGTCTGGGTTAAGGTCAAGGCAAACTGGTCCGATGATGACCGTGCGCTCAAGAGCCTCGGCTTTGACGATGTCTGAGCGCCCGGTGCGACATGCGTGCTAGCTCGCTACCGGAGTTGATGCCGGCCTATATCCTGCACGCTCGAAAGTATCGAGACACCAGTTTGATTCTAGAAATGTTTACCCAGCACGAAGGCCGTGTTGCCGCGGTGCAACGCGGTGGTCGAGGTAAGTCCGGTGCGGTACAACCCTTTACGCCGTTGTTGGTTTCCTACCTAGGCAAAGGTGAGCTGAAATCGATCTCGAAGTTGGATGCAGGTGCGATGCACTACCTTACTGGCGACCGCTTGCTGCTTGGAATGTATGCTAACGAACTGTTGATGCGCTTGCTCGGTAAGTTTGAGAAGGTGCCCGGACTCTTTTCTGCTTATCAATCTCTGTTGTTAACGCTGGTGGCCGATGACCAGTATCAAATTCAGTTACGACGATTTGAACTACGTCTGTTAGACGAGTTGGGTTACGGAATTTCGTTTGGTATTGAAGCCTCTACGGGCGACTTTATAGATCCCGGCAAGTTCTATCGATTTGTGCCCGATGAAGGTTTTCGAGCGTTGTCAGCTGAGACGGATTCCAGTTATGCCGGCCACCACCTTTTGGCTATTGCTGACGATGAACTAGACTCTGAGGCAGTGGAAGCGGCGGCACGAAAAATTGCGCGTCAGGCCATAGCCAGGTTGTTGGGCGACAAGCCGCTAAATAGCCGCGAACTGTTCCAAAAGCTAAATGTTGGGCGTCGCGAGTGATCAAGGGTATTGGCACAGACTTGGTTTTAGTCTCGCGTATACGGAGCAGCCTCGACAGGTTCGGTGATCGTTTTGCGCAAAAAATATTGGCCGAAAAGGAGCTGGTTGATTTTGCAGTCACCAGAGCACCGGAGTATTTTCTAGCAAAACGCTTTGCCGCTAAAGAAGCAGTGTCGAAGGCGTTGGGCACTGGTATGCGTCATGGTGTGACATTCAGAACTATACAAATAAGCCATGATGTTGCCGGTAAGCCGCAGGTGAACTTGGTTGGCGATGCAGCAGGCGTTGCTGAAAAAAACGGCATTGTGCACTTACATATCAGCTTATCGGACGAAAGAGATCATGCACTCGCATTCGTCGTCGCAGAAACCCGCTAAATAAACGGTGTTGGATTCTCTAACGCCCAATCTGCAAGGTCTTGAATTTTCTTTTTGAGCGCCTCAATATTTTTCTCGTCAAATGTACCCTGTTGCACTAGATGTCTCAGCTGTTCAAGTTCTGCCTCGAGTTGGGTTGCGCCTGAAAAACGCACGCCGCCGAGGAGTTTGTGTAGTCCTTGCGCCAATGCGTCAGGGTCGTCCTTAGCATTCAAGCGGCTAAAGCCGCTCAAGTCGTGCATAGCTTCTAGTAGGCTTTGAACCAGTAGATTCAGCATTTCTGTGGCTAATTCAGGTGACTCGTTGGCGCGCGCCAGGGCGATATCTAGATCGTATAGTTTTGTCGGCGCCTTAATCACGCTTTGAGAGTCAGTATTGAGTTGGCTGGAAGTGTTGCCCTCTTCGTCGCTCTCTTCGTTGCTACCACCTAGCCATTGCTCGATGACTCTGCCGAGGTCTGGTTTGGTAACAGGTTTAAAAAGAACGTCGTTAACTGCAGACGCTTCAATTTCGAGTTCTTCGAGATTTGACAGATGCGCCGTGATCGCGATGATAGGACCCCTGAAGCCACTCTCACGCATTTTCTTGCTTGCCTCTATACCCGTCATGCCAGGCATTTGAATATCAGTAAAAATGAGATCAAAGGTCTCTTTTTTGACGAGCTCTATGGCATCGAATGGATTGTTCACTGACGTGACAACGTGGCCCTGTTGGGTAAGAAACAAACGAAACAAGCCAAGGTTGAGTTCGTTGTCGTCTACCGCCAACAATTGGTAGGGCTGTTTGCCTGGCGGCTTTGTCATGTGCTCGCCTCTCTATTGAGGTACGCTTTAGTCTGCGTTTGAGGACATATGCCTCAAATGAATTTATTTAGATGATCCTGATATTATATGAAAGCCTTTACATCTCCTATTATGTTCGTGATCACAAATACCGGCAACTTATGAAATATCCAACGATAGAATCAACGATTGGTGAAACACCTCTGGTGCGCTTACAGCGTTTGCCTGGTGATTCAAGCAATATTATTCTCGCTAAAATTGAAGGCAACAATCCAGCTGGGTCTGTCAAGGATCGAGCCGCGATGAGCATGATTGTCGAGGCCGAAAAACGCGGTGATATTAAACCGGGTGATACGTTGATCGAGGCAACCAGCGGTAATACCGGCATTGCGTTAGCCATGGCGGCGGCCATCAAGGGCTATCACATGAAACTGATTATGCCAGCGCACATGAGTGAGGAAAGAAAGCTGGCGATGTCAGCTTATGGTGCTGAGCTGATTAGCGTTACCCAACAAGAGGGTATGGAGGGCGCGCGAGATCTTGCCGAACAGATGCAACTTGATGGCCAGGGCATTGTGTTGGATCAGTTTGCGAACCCCGATAATCCGCTCGCCCACTACAAGGGCACCGGTCCAGAGCTGATGCGCCAAACAAACGGTGAAATTACTCACTTTATTAGCTCAATGGGCACTACAGGTACGATTATGGGCGTGTCTCGATACCTGGCCGAGGTAAAGCCTGAAGTTGAAATAATTGGACTGCAGCCCGTGGAGGGATCTGCGATTCCCGGTATACGCCGATGGCCCGAAGCGTATTTACCAAAAATATATAATAAGCGCCAGGTCCACCGCATTATTGAGATGGATCAAGAAACGGCAGAATCGACCATGCGGCGCCTCGCATCTGAAGAAGGTATTTTTGCCGGCGTTTCCTCTGGTGGCAGTATTGCTGGAGCACTTGAACTCAGTAAAACCGTCGAAAATGCGACGATTGTGGCAATCGTTTGCGATCGAGGTGACCGTTATCTTTCTACCGGCGTCTTTAGTCCGTAAACTACGCGGCTTCCCAGCTCGGATCATTCGCCCCTAATGGCACGAAAAGTTTTTGAACCATTAAACATAACAGCAGGTCCGCTCCAGGCTGGTGGCTATTGCGCATCGGAATCTGACCCTCGACTTTTGGTTTATGGCAGCCTGTCGGGAGAAGAGCTGGTTGCGATGCCATTTACTCGAAAGCAGCGAAAAACCTTTGCCCGCCCTACTGAAATAAAAACGAGTTCTGCAGATCGTGTAGCGGCGCCTTGTCCTGTCGCAGACCTTTGCGGCGGCTGTAGCTTGCAACATATGAATCCGTCAGCTCAGATAGTGTTTAAACAGTCGCAGGTGGAAACCGAGTTCGGTGATACACAACCGCAAACCTGGTATCCACCGTTGCAAGGTGAGGTGGGTCAATATCGTGCCAAAGCACGTCTTGGGGTGAAGTTTGTCGATAAAAAAGACAAGGTCTTGGTTGGTTTTCGTGAAAAGTTAAAGCCCTATATTGTCGAAACGGATCAGTGTTACGTGCTGAAGAAACCCGTGGGTGATTTGCTCGGTGAACTGGCTGAACTGATCGCGCAATTATCGGTTGTGAGAGACATTCCACAAATCGAAGTGGCCATGGGTGATGACATTACGGCTCTGGTATTTCGTCATTTGGAGCCATTGACTGAACAAGACAAAGCGGCGCTTGCAGGGTTTGCCGAGCATCGATCGTTGCATGTTTATTTGCAACCTGGCAAACCCGATAGCATTACGAAATTATTTCCGGCTGACGATAATCCGTACCTCGAATATCATCTGCCACAATTTGACGTCCGTTATCAATTTCTACCGCTAGACTTCACGCAGGTTAACCCTTCTATCAATCGACAAATGGTCGCAAAAGCGATCAAGCTTCTTGAGCTCAAACCAAGCGATATTGTGTTTGATGCCTTCTGTGGCATTGGCAATTTTAGCTTGGCTATGGCGCGTCAGATTGAGCGTGTTATTGGTGTTGAAAGTTCGGAGCCAAGCGTTGAGCGCGCACGCTTTAATGCAGACCTGAATGGCATAACTAACTGTGTTTTTATTGCTCAGGACTTGTTCTCTGAAAGCCTTGATATCAGTGGCTTTCAGGAAGTCAACAAAGTGCTTATTGATCCGCCTCGAACTGGTGCGGAGGCGCTCTGCAAAAAACTTGCAAGCCGCAAGGTTGAAAGGGTAGTGTACGTTTCCTGCAACCCGGTAACCCTTGCTCGGGACGCAAAAATTTTAGTCTCGAATGGTTACTGTTTCGACGGTGCCGGTGTTATAGATATGTTCCCCCACACAACTCATGTTGAATCCATCGCAAGTTTTTCATACTCAATAAAATAATGCGTTCATATGGTTAGAGTCAGACAGGAACAACCATTGCTTTTCGATGGCAGCATCGATCTTGAACTATGGCTGTGTCAGTTAAATGAACGTATGCCGCAGATAAATTTGTCGCGGCTCAGAAACGTTTGTGATTTGTCCCAACAAGCTGAAGAAAAAGCGATCTCGAGCAACAGTATTTGGCGTGAAGGCCAAAGTAGCTTCAAGATCGGTCTCGACATGGCTGACATCCTGACCGAGTTGCATGTCGATGAAGATGGCATTATTGCTGCCATCATTTATCGAGCCGTTCGTGAAAACCAGATCACGTTAAAGCATGTTCGCAACAACTTCGGTGATGATGTCGCAAATCTCGTCGAGGGTGTACTGCGTATGGCTGCGATCAGCGATATCCAGTTCAACAAGAAGAAAGTGCTTGGTAAACAATCGGATCAGTTAGAGCAGGCCAAACGTATGTTGGTTGCACTCGTTGACGATGTTCGTGTTGCGCTAATTAAGCTTGCTGAGCGTACCTGTGCGATTCGCAGTATTGCTAAAACGAATCACAAGCGTCAGCTAAAGTTGGCGCGAGAAATTTTCGATATTTACGCCCCCTTGGCACACCGGCTTGGTATTGGCCATTTGAAATGGGAACTGGAAGATATCGCTTTTCGTTATCTTGAGCCCGATGCTTATCAACGTATTGCGAGCTTGCTAGACGAAAAAAGGACAGCGCGACAGGAATACATCGCTCGTGTCATCGAAACACTCAAGCAAAAGCTCAAAATCATTAACATTGATGCCGATCTTGAAGGGCGAGCGAAGCATATTTACAGTATCTGGCGAAAAATGCGCAGTAAGGATATCTCTTTTTCTGAAGTCTATGATGTTCGAGCGGTTCGAATTTTGGTGCCCGAGGACAGTGATTGCTATCGAGTTTTAGGTGTTGTGCATAATCTCTGGCGCAACATTCCGCGCGAATTTGATGATTACGTCGCTGTGCCGAAAGAAAACGGCTACCGCTCTTTGCACACGGCCGTGTTCGGCCCCGAAGGCAAGGTGCTTGAAATCCAGATTCGAACTGGTGATATGCATGAAGAAGCAGAGTTTGGTGTGTGCTCCCATTGGCAATACAAAACCTACGACGGTTCTGAACCAGAAAACCAAGAACCCAAAGCCTACCAAGATCGAATTTCTTGGCTACGACAGATACTTGATTGGCAAGAAGAGCTGGGTGATGTCTCCGACATTGCAAAAGCGGTGCTGGATGAAGCAAGCCTCGATCGCATCTATTTGTATACGCCAGATGGCCACGTCATCGACATGGTGCCGGGCGCCACGCCCGTCGATTTTGCCTATCGAGTTCACACTGAAGTAGGTCACAAGTGTCGTGGCGCGCGTGTGAATAATCGGGTTGTTGCGCTGAATACCAAGTTGCGCTCCGGTGATCAGATAGAAATCATCACTGGTGACGATCCTGAGCCCCGTAGGGAGTGGTTGCACGAACATCTAGGCTACGTAACGACGAGTCGTGCAAAGGCCAAGATTCAGTCCTGGTTTGGCAACAGGACGAAGCGTAAAAACACACTTGAAGGCGAAAAGCTCTTGCTCGCAGAGCTGCGTTATCTTGGATTTGAAAATATCGATCCGAACAAACTTTTGCCAGTGTTTCAGTTTACAAAGCTTTCTGAGCTTTATGCCGCCATTGGTGGTGGTGGCATTAATTCTTTCGATGTCATCGATGCAGCATCGAAAGAACTTGAAGCCTATGGCTCTGAAAAGCAGTTGGACTTCCCCTTTCGTGAAGGTTCAAAAGATGTCCACACGTCAATGTTGCTTGGGATTGGCGATCTAGCCTATGTCATTGAGGATTGCTGTAAGCCATTACCCGGGGATGCGATTGTCGGCTTGATAGATGACGATAGTTTGATTCACGTGCATGGTCAGGGCTGTATTCGAGCCTTGCAGGGAGATAGCTATGGCCGCGTGATGCGACTTGACTGGAACACTGCGATGAAACGCTCGTTTCCCGTTAAGGTCAATGTGGAAGCTTATGATCGTTCAGGATTGTTGCATGAAATTACGGGCGTATTTCTCGAACAGCAAAGTAACGTTATAGAAATGAATTCTATTACCGATAAGCATAACAACCGTGTAGCAATGACGATGGTAATGGAGGTGACCAGTTTGAACGAGTTGGTCAGAACTCTAAAAAAAATTGAACAACTCGCCAATGTAATCAGCGCACGGCGAACTACGATTTCAAACTAAGAAGCAAGAGGCATATTCTGTGAAAATTATCCTGTTAGGCGCGCCTGGCGTTGGTAAAGGCACTCAAGCGCAGTTCATCGTCGAAAAATATGGCATTCCGCAAATTTCGACTGGCGACATGCTTCGTGAAGCAGTTAAGGCTGGCACGGAGTTAGGTAAGCGTGCCAAGGAAGTGATGGACAAAGGTGGGCTCGTAACAGATGAAATTATCATTGGTCTGGTTAAAGACCGAATCAAATCAGCGGATTGTGCGAATGGATTTCTATTCGACGGGTTTCCCCGCACCATTCCTCAAGCAGAGGCAATGGTAGATGCAAAAGTCGACATTGATTACGTAGTAGAGATCCAGGTGCCGGACAGCGAAATCATTCAGCGATTGAGTGGACGCCGCGTTCACGTTGACTCTGGGCGTGTTTACCATATTCATTACAATCCCCCGAAAGTGGAAGGTAAAGATGATGAATCTGGAGGTGAGCTCGTGCAACGAGACGATGATAAAGAAGCGACAGTCATGGAACGTTTGCGTGTTTATCGCGAACAAACTGAACCGTTAGTGAAGTTCTATCAAGACTTGTCTGAATCTTCTAACGGTTCCGTAGTGTATCGCTGTGTTGAAGGGGTTGGTTCAACGGAAGAGATCAAAAATAAAATTTCCTCGGCACTCGACCAAAGTTAGCGCCGCACTTTAGGTCTGTTAGCGTCGAAACTTCAAATATTTTTGAGTTATATTTGTTAAAACACTGAATATTTTGATTTTTTTGAAAAAAAAGTTCGCTTATGTAGACTTTTTTTTCTAAACTCCTTTTCGTAATTGCAACTGTATGCATTTTGTTCTTCATGTGTGAGTTGTTAAGGCCCTTAGTTTTTTCGAGAGCCTTAAACAATGAACATAGCTGCCGAGGAGAATTGAGTAAACTGCTTAGTTGTAACGGTTCAAACTTCAAACGTAAGACAGGAGTGCAAACGTGGTTGCGAAAAAGAAAGTTGCTGCTAAGAAAAAAGTTGTCGCTAAGAAGAAAGTTGTAGCGAAGAAAAAAGTTGTCGCGAAGAAGAAAGTTGTCGCGAAGAAAAAAGTTGTTGCCAAGAAGAAGGTAGCGGCGAAGAAAAAACCAGCTGCTAAGAAAAAGGCAGTTGCGAAGAAAAAAGTTGCTAAGAAAAAGGTAGTGGCTAAGAAAAAGCCAGCTGCCAAGAAGAAGGCAGCGAAGAAAAAAGTAGCAAAGAAAAAAGTTGTCGCTAAGAAAAAGCCAGCTGCTAAGAAAAAGCCAGCTGCAAAGAAAACAGTAGCCAAAAAGAAGCCGGTTGCTAAGAAAAAGCCGGCTGCTAAGAAAAAGCCAGCTGCTAAGAAGAAAGTCAAGAAGTAACCGCGTCAAAGCCCTTGATAGTTAAGGGCTTTTTTGCTTCTTGTTTGACTTTTCGTCCGCTGCTCTGATGATTCTGGAAACTTTTTAGTTTTTTTGGATCGCTGAGCAGTTGGCGTGTCGGCTTCTTCCTCTTCCTTCTAGCCTACTTCTTAAATGCTCTTGCTATTCCTTATTTTAGCCCCCTATTTTAGCCCCCTATTTTTTTCAGCTCCCATTTTACCGCATATTGTCATTCCATTTTATGACGCTCTTTTTTGATCGTTTCTTACAGGCACTTTTAAAGATGATTGTTGATGCGGTGTTCTGCCGCAGTTAGCTCTTCCAGCGAATTGATATTATTGAACGCATACTCTGCCAGTTCAGGTATGGGTTCAGACGCTCTATCGTCCCCTGCAAGGTCTTCACTCGTGTTGCTTTCTTGCCAGTTCATCACGCTGGCATCAATCTCTTCAAGCCATCCAGTCACTGAACGTCGACCGTCTGCCAGATAAGATGTGATGCTGTCGATAGCCTCGGTTTTTATGATTGTCACGAGCGGCTGAAGCCGGTTGTTAGCAAATATTGATACTGCTTTCGACTCAAAACCTGCCGTCATTTTTTCGACCAGATCAGTCGGTAGAAAAGGCATATCACAAGGTACAACAAGAATCAGGGGGTGTTTGGTGCTGCGACTACTTGATAAAATTCCACTTAAAGGACCAAGACTTTCATTGTCACCGTCACCGTCACCGCCATCAACGACGACTGGATAACCCAAGGATTGGTACTCGTTGATGTTTAGATTTGCGCTGATGATGAGTTCATCCACTTGCGGTGAAATACGATCAATAGCGGATTGAATGAGTGGTCTACCGTTAAAGGAAACCAGCCCCTTGTTTTCGTGACCCATGCGAGTGCCTTGTCCACCCGCCAGAATAATTGCCGATACTTTTTCAGTCATTCGAATCCTGTTTTTCGTTGCAGGTTGTTACTATAGAGTCTTCATCTGATTAGGTAACCTAAGTCTTGAAGCAAACTGTAGAAGTTGATCTCGCACATGCGCTACAGCAAAGAATGCCAGGCTTTGTCCGACGACAAGTGCAGCAAGACATGGCAACCCTTGTTGGTGAAGCGATTGAGACGAAACAAAACGCTTTGATCGAAGCGGGTACCGGTACGGGTAAAACCTATGCCTACTTATTGCCGACCCTATCTTCAGGTAAAAAGGCTGTTATTTCGACCGGAACCAAGACACTTCAGGATCAACTGTATTATCAGGACATCCCTCTCGTCAATGAGGCTTATGGACGCACCGTTGCACTGTTAAAAGGGCGAGCTAACTATCTTTGTCCGCATCGCCTCAAAGCGAATATAGAAACGACCAGCCGCGGTAGCAATGAAACCATCCAACAGCAGCTGGCATACGTCTACAGGTGGTCAGAAAACACGCGATCCGGTGATCTAACTGAGATTTTGGATTCCGGTGCTGCAAACCGAGTTCAGTCTCTTGTGACTAGCACAGCAGACAATTGCCTCGGTCATGACTGTCCAGAATTTGATGTTTGTCCGCTTTATCGAGCGCGTCAAAATGCACGTGATGCCGACATTGTTGTCGTTAATCATCATTTGTTTTTTGCTGACCTGGCACTTAAAGAAGAAGCGGTCGGCGAACTCTTGCCAGATGCAGATGTGATCATTCTTGATGAAGCGCATCAAGTGGCAGAGGTCGCTCGTAATTTTTACGGCGACCACCTCGGCAGCGGGCAAATGTTGGATTTAAGCCGTGATGTTGCTCGTGAGCAATTACTGATTGGCAATGATGACCCTGAGCTTATTAAGACCGCAGACCAGTTCACAGCTGCGATTCAGCAGTTGACCGATGTGATTTTAAACAGTGAGATGAACTTTCCAGCATTGCTTGACGACCTACAGGGTGATATTGAAAAGGTAGACATGAGTTTGTCTGAGATGATTAGTCGATTAGATTTGGCTGCGCCCAGAAGTACCGGTCTGTCTCGTTGCTATAGTCGCGCTTGTCGATTGAGTGACATGTTTACCTTGCTGACAGAAGAAACCACGCCGCAAGATTCTGCGCACTGGATCGAACGACGCGAGAAAAATTTTGTTCTGCATTTGATGCCACTGGATATTGCGCCGCACCTAGCGCCACTGATGCAACTGCCGAGTAAGACATGGTTATTCGTCTCTGCCACACTCTCGACGGGCGACAGTTTTAGTCACGCTAAAAAGACGCTGGGTTTTCAGGATGGATTGGAAGCGCGCTATCCGTCGCCTTTTGATTTTGAATCGCAAACTGCTGGATTTGTGCCTGCCGGGTTACCGGAGCCAGGTCACCCGCAGCACACCCAATCTCTCATTGCGATAATGTTGCCACTCATTAGAAGTCACACTGGCCGCTCAATGTTGTTGTTCACCAGTAACCGTGCACTTGAAATGGCGGCGCGTTGCATGAGCGGAGAACACGATCTCGTTTACGTCGTTCAGGGCGCGTTACCGAAAGTACGTTTGCTTGAAAAATTCCGCGAATTACCGCGGTGCATCCTGCTCGCGACTCATAGCTTTTGGGAGGGAGTTGATCTTAAAGGGGCAGACTTAAAATTATTGGCGATCGACAAGCTACCGTTTACAAGCCCGGACGACCCAGTGTTTCAAGCGCGGTTAAAACAGGTCGATAGCGGTGGCGGTAATAGCTTTAGAGAATTGTCGCTACCGGAAGCTGCGATCACCTTAAAGCAGGGTTTTGGACGCTTGATTCGACAGGAAACCGATCAAGGGTTGTTTGTCCTAGGAGACATTAGAATGACAACAAGGTCATACGGAAAAACACTCAAAAAAAGCTTACCTGAGATGAATTGGTTAGCTGACCAGGCAGAGGCAATGAAGTTTATGGAGCGCATTACATGACAACTTTGGCAATCGATACTTCCTCACGAGCATGTGTACTGGGTTTAAGAACGGCGGAAAAAACCTGGTCAGATGAGACGATTTTGGATCGTACCCACAGCAAGGAAATATTACCGAGAATTGATGCGTTGCTGGACTCCGCTCAGGTCGCGAAGTCGGACATCGATCTAATTGTCTACGGGCAAGGCCCCGGTTCTTTTACCGGCCTTCGAATTGGCGTAGGTGTCGTGCAAGGACTTGCCTTCGGCCTGGGCAAGCCGGTCGTGGGTGTATCGAGTCTGGCTTGTCTCGCTCAGAGACAGTGGCGTGAAACCCGTTCTAAGCATGTAATCGTAGCCATGACAGCTCGCCATACCGAGGTTTACTTTGGCGCTTACGGGGTTGTTGATGGCGGAGATGATGGCGTGATGCAATTACAGGGTCGAGAGGGCGTATTTGAAGCGGCAGAAATTCCAGCCCAGGATACTGCGCTGGAATGGGTGGGTGTAGGTGGAGGTTGGCAACTCGCTGACTTGTTAACGGCAGCGAGTGGCGTGACCGCCAGCCATATCAGTCTAGAAGAGTATCCTCATGCCATAGACTTGCTGGATCTCGGCGAGGCATACGCGGCGCAGGGCCTCACCAAGAGTGCGCCTGAAGCTTTGCCAGAGTATCTGCGCGAGCAGGTGGCAATGAAGCCCGGCGCACGACGGTGATTCTGCGGCTATAATCAAGTAGACTCAGTCGTTAAACCAGCAAGGAATGCTTGGGTGAAACTGGCCAACCAGCAGCTTATTGTCGCGGATGCGAGCAAGATCAGAGCGAAACCGGATTCGCACGGCAGCGATCCAGTGAAGCCGGTCGTTGCTGTCAGTCGGGTGGTACAGGGATCTTCCTACGATCAAAATAATTTTTCGCTGAAGCCACATATACCCAACAATGCTCAAGCGGTGAATTTTTATCACTACACGGCTTCTCTGGACGCCGAGGCCAGTGAACTCATCGGTATCGACACCTACGCCTGAATTTATCTGAATCTATAGCCGATCCTATACCCGAAACGACACCCGAACTTATGTCTGACACATGTCTCGATTTCATCTGATCACTACCCGAGAGGGCATAGCGCTCGAAGATCGTCTTTCCTCCAATCACCCTCTTATTATCGACTTCAAGAGCGGTAAGCTGACGCATCGGCGACTACACGGTGGCAAAAGAGAACTGCTGCTTAAAGCCGTTGGTGCAAAAGCCGGTTTGAGGGTCAGCGATTGGACTGCCGGGCTTGGTACTGACAGTTTGTTGCTGGCCACAGCGGGATGTGAGGTGACGCTCTATGAGCGATCTCCGGTGCTTTGGTTGCTGCTATCACAAGCGCTGCAAGGCGCTAAGGATCACCCCGAACTTGGGTCAGTTGTATCACGGATGAACTTGATCAAGGGTGACGCCGGACTGCACAAAAGCGCAGCACCGGAGGTAATCTATCTTGACCCTATGTTTCCGACGCGAAAAAAGGCTGCCCGGGTCAATGGTCAGATGCAGTATCTGCAGCAGTTTCTAGGTGAAGATCGTGATGCAGATGCGCTGGTCCGTTTGGCTAGGCAAGCAGGCGCAAAGCGTGTTGTTGTAAAGAGACCAAGCTCAGCAACCCAGGACGATGCGACGTTTACGCTGGCGGCGAAAGCTAATCGGTTTGATGTATATGTGTACGCCTCTCTTGCGGAGCGTCAGGAATCGCCTGCAGGACGTTAAAACTCACATCACTGTCGAGATAAGCCTGAATGATGTACGACAAGCGCTCGAACTTCGGTTCGCTGGTAATGCCAACTTGCTCGTTTAAACAGCGCTCCTGTCGGAGGGTTGTAACAAAGCGGGTAAATAATTTCTTATCAAAGAACTCTGGTGCACTGAGTCCGTAAATTGTCGACAGTTGTTGCGCAATACCAGAGGCATCTTCTTCTAGATGCTCGGCAGATTCAGCCGAGTTGTGCTTGAGTAGTGCTGTCACGATGTAAAAGCGTTCAAGTGTGGGCTCAATGATCTCGGCGAGATCTGTCAGGTTGGCGTATTGATCTGATGTGGGCGATGGAATTTTAATGACGTCACCGTCCTGTACCACAACACCGAGCGCGCTGAGCAATGTTAGCGTCTTGGCAATCGTGCCAGCTAGATCTTCCCAAGAGAGCATCATTTCGGCTTCTAAATAGGGCTGCAGCACTTCGCAGTTGCTAATCAACTGTTTGGTTTGTGTCAGTTTGTTGAAGCGAATCATGCGAGCCAGTAGCGATGCGAGCGCAAATACATGGATGGTGTTGTTTTGGTAGTAGGTGAGCAAGATGGCTGCGGTCTGGTCCGCCTGATAAATCGCTCCAAAAGGTGTTTCGATGCGCTCAATTTGAGCGACGGCGGCGGCATGCTGAATAGCGTCCTTAGGGTCTTTGTCTGTCACCGTAATATGAGGGGATGGTGGATTAGCGTTCGCGAGTCTCTGCAATAGCGTGACTTGGCTGATTAATCGCTCTTCTGTAATGGTTTGTCTGGGTGTCGCGAGTAGTGCCGTCGCGAGCAGGTTGGTAGGTGTTACCGCAGCTGCACCGTTGATTCGGTGTGCCAGTTGTTGGGCTAATGTGGTGCAACTGGCAGAAAATTTCTCAGAGTCTTTAGAGGCTTGCCAATCGGGCCATGTCTCGTCGAGGAATTCGTTCAGGATCAGCGGCTCGCCAAAATTCACCGCCACACGTCCAAATGGTTTGGCAAAAGAACGAAAGATGCTGAATAAGTCTAAAACAGACTCTTCCTTTTTGGATTTTCCGGCGAGTTCATCCATGTAGGTAGGCGCTTCCATCAGTCGCTCGTAACCAAAATATACCGGTAAGAACGCAATCGGTTTAGCAGCATCTCGCTGAAAACTGCTCAATGTCATGCTAAGCATGCCCGTTCTGGGCATCAGCGTTCGACCCGTTCGGCTGCGGCCACCTTCAATAAAGTATTCGATAGAATATCCGCGAGTAAACATCTGGTGCAGGTACTCATCAAACACTGCGCTATAAAGTCGATCGTCACGAAAACTGCGGCGCATAAAAAAGGCCCCGGCGCGCCTTAACAACGGTCCGGCTATGGGCAAATTTAGGTTTTTGCCTGCGGCAATGTGAGGCGGTGTCAGGCCATTGTGGTACAAAACGTAAGACAGCAGTAGGTAGTCTATGTGGCTCCGATGGCAGGGCGTGTAGATGACCTCGTGGGTACGCGCCAGAGTCTTCGCGATCTCAACACGACTAACATCAATGCCGTCATATAGGTTGTTCCAGAGCCAGGTGAGCAGCACATGAAAGAACCGAATCACGCGGTAAGACTGATCCGATGCAATTTCATTGGCATAACGAAAAGCTTCTTTTTCAATTTTGTGTTGTGGCACGCCACGTCGCGTGACCTCATCGGTGATAGCTTGCTTTACCTCGGTTCCTTCAAGTATCACGCTAATCAGAGTGCGGCGATGGGACAGGTCGGGGCCAATAATGGCCTGCTTCTGGTGGGTAAAATGCGTACGTAAGATTCGGTGTAGCTTGCGGGTTTGTTTTTCTGGATCGACTTCGTTGGCAATGAGTTCGCCCAGATCAATGGCAGGGCTGAACTGGACAAAGATATGCTGTCGGTGCACCAGTGCGGAAAGCATTTTTCGAAAGCCGCTCGTGACCGTCCAATTTTCGGACAACAGAAGCTTGAATATGGATTTCTCTCGATCGGGTTGATGCCCCCAGAATAGTGACACCGGCACGATTTTGATTTGGCGCTTTGTAGTGGCAGGGTTCTGGCGCTGGTGCTCTAAAATGCGCAGCATGCGGTCAGATTGACCGCGTAAAGTTTTGCGACCAATAAGACCTTCTGGGTGGCCAAGAAAGAAAAATGAGCGGGCTTCAAAATCGCCCATTGGATCGGTTGGTTGCGGTAGCTGCTGAGCCTCAGTCGCGTGGTCGACCACCATGAGGTCTGCAGTCGATTGATAAGGCATGATGTAACAAACGAGGTCGTCGGCATCGATGCCTAATTGCTCTGCATCGCAACCGAGTACAGTAGGACGAATCCACGAAAATAGTGCTCGTCGCGACAGACGAAATTGAAGCGCTCTTAGCTTGGCCAGTGCGCCGGTTTTACCAAGCGGTGAATCAATGCTTGCCATCGAAAAGGTCATTGATGGCCTCGGAGGCATCCGTCCCTGTTATCTCAACTTCCCAGATACCGTTGTACTTGCGCTCGGTCTGCGCCACAACATCCTCGCGTGTTTTAAGGACGGTGGCCCTCAGGAAAACCATTAGATTCGATTTTTCGACACTCTTGGATTTGGTCTTGAACAGATAGCCGAGTATAGGAATATTTTTTAACCCGGGCACACCGCTTTCACCTTCGCTGTATTTGTCGCGAATAAGGCCGCCTAGTACAACGACTTCGCCATCGTCTGCCAGGACAGTCGTCTCAATGGTGCGTTTGTTGGTGATGATGTCAGATGAGCCATCACTGCCGATTTGTAGCGTTCGAGTGTCGACCTCTGATACCTCTTGGAGGATTTCAAGGCGAATCAAATTGCCGTCATGGACGTGCGGCGTCACCTGCAGCGTCAGACCCACATCTTCACGCTGAATGGTCGTGAATGGGTTCGATGTACCATTGTTACCTGTTGTCGTTGAACCAGTTCTGAAAGGCACACTTTGACCCACAACAATTTTTGCTTCTTCATTGTCCATGGTGGTGATGCTGGGCGTCGATAGCAGGTTGGCATTATCGTTACTGGCGAGTGCCTGCACGACGAAAGCAAAGTTAATACCGTTGGCGTTTTCCTTACCTAGGGCCAGTATCGGCGATGTGCCCAGATTAGGTGCTGTAGCGCCATCTGACGCGAGCGACGCGATAACGCTAGAAAGGATGCCGCTAGGTGCAGTTGTCGCCAAGGGCAGGTTTGAGGAGCCAGTATCGGCAATGGCCAGCTCTGTGCCGAGTTGGCGTTCAAAGGTATCGGTCACCTCGACGATGGCTGCCTCGATGAGCACCTGTAGTCGGCGAATATCCAGTTGGGTAATGATGCTTTTTAGATCAGACATGGTGGTGGGGTCTGCCTGAATCACCAGTGCATTGAGTGAAGCATCGGCTTGAATGCTGGTTTTAACGTTTTGGCCAGTCTTGTCGCCATTGTCCGAGTCAGCCACCAGGTTTTTAAGAATGTCTGCGAGCTCTGTGGCATCTGAGTGCGCAAGTCTCACCACCTGGATGGTGCCGGCACGATTGGCTGGCGTATCGAGATCGGCGATCAGTTGGACAACCTTCTCAAGCGTTAATGGCTCGCCCTTAAGGACGATAGAATTGGTGCGCTCACTTGCGACGATAGTCACTTTATTTGGACCTTTAGCGCTTTTGCCGATGAGGTCTGGCGCTAACTGCTCAAGTAGCCCGACCATATCCTCAACCCAGGCTTCTTGTAATTCGACGATTCGGGTGGTGGTTTCTTCAACAACGTCAATTCTCTCAACAATTTCAACCAAGCGGTTAATGTTAGAGGCATGGTCGCTGATGATGATCGCGTTGGGCTGATCTAGGCCGGCGATGTGGCCATACTGAGGTATTAACGGCCGTAATATTTTGACCAGTTCAACAGAGGGTGTGTTTTTGGCCGCGATCACTCGTGTCACCAACTCTTCACTTTCAGCACCGCCAACGAAGTCCAGAGAGTTACCGCTTTGTTTTGCCAGCACCTGCTGAACGATTTTGACGACATTGCCGGATTCTACCGCGGCATAGCCGTGCACGCGCAGAACGCTGAGGAACAGCTCGTAGATTGCGTCGCTGTCCATTGAGGTGCTAGAAATGACCGTCACGTTGCCTTTGATGCGTGGGTCCACAATAAAGCTTTTGCCAGTAATGGCAGAAACCTGGGTGGTGAACTCCCGGATATCGGCATTCTTGAGATTGATCTTCCAGTTATCCTGACCTGTCGCGAAGGGTGCGACGAGCAGGCAGCTGACCACTAGCAGGCGAAGAATGTGATGCATAGGGTGCTTACGAACTTGGTGAAAACGGCATGTTACTTGAATTCCGCCGAGAACTACACGCGTCAATTGCTCTGAATTTTAGTCTGAAGAGGTAGGTTGTAGGGGACAGGTTATTAAGAACTGATTATTGAGGAATAGGTACGGTGACATAGAAGCGGCGCTCGTCACGTTGGACCTCGACGCGCACTCGCTCACTCTGCATTACCTGATCCATGAGCTTTTTATCATTAGCGACGCTGCTGGCAGGCTGGCCATTCACCGACAGCACCACATCGCCTTGCTTGAGGCCCGCTTGGCGGAGCATGGTTTGTGATACTTCACCGCCGATGCGATAGCCACTGCCTTTTTCGGTCTCAACCACATCGACACCCAACTCGGTCAACAATTCAGCGGGGTTCTCGTCGAGCCGCTTCTGGAAGTTGTCGATGGCGGAGCGCAAGTCTGCTGAGGATTGGGACGGCGGGGCGGCTTTTTCTTGAGCCATTTTTTGAGAGCGTCGTGCAATGCGCTCACCGAGTTGCTCGAGGCGAGTGGTGCCAGTTGCAACCCTGGGTTGAGGTGCGCTGTTACTGACGGGGCTGGCACTTGAAGTCTGGCGAAATCCGGCGCTGATGGCGCTATCTGAAAAGGGTAACTTCTCGGTTCTAGCGCCGCGCTTGATCAAAATATGATCATCAAAAACGGCTTCCAGCGTGGCGTTACCGGGCAGTCGATCGCCAATTCGATACAATTCTCCGGATTTGCCGCGCTGGGCGACAATGGCAGTCGAGTCAGCAGCGGCTTCCGCCGTAAAAATACCCTGCAACTCCAGATTGAGCGTGGTTTTCGGTGCATCAACGGATTGCGGTGTGGCGGTGTCTTGATACTTGCCAAACAGGTCGCGGATTTGTGACGTGTCGAGAGTTTTAGCGCTGGGTGCTGGCGCAGCCTGACGGTTATCTGAGACTTTGCCCTGATTCATATGTTCGATAAAAAACAGCGCACCGTTGGCCAGAAAGATACTCATCAGAATGACCAACGCGAAACTGATCGCGGTCGACAACGGTTTATTGTATTGAGTCAAAAATGTGGCCAATGAATCCATGGCTTAGCGATTGCTCCGGAGCAGTTTCTCTTCGAACTCTAGCACAGTGTCGCTCGGACTCGAACCGGCGGGCCAGGGTAGATTAGCAAGATCGAACAAACGAGCTTTGACGGCAACGCTGATCCAACCATCTGGTTTGACCAGAATATCGATAATAGTTTCGTTGTTGTGGTGCAGATTTAGATAAAGACTATCGCCTTGCATACTAATATCGCCAGTGAGCGCCGGCAGATCAAAAACGCGAGTGCCTGCCTGCAGGGTGCGGGAGACAATTTTGCCGCCTGGCCAGTAAATGCGACCGCGCGCTTCTTGAATCCAGAGCAAGTCACTTTGGAAACTTAGACTTTGAATGTCAATGGTGCCCGAGAAAGTAAGCCCCTGGGGCTCACTGACGCGATTGATGTAACTGGCGTCAATAAAGCCAGTTAGAGATTTAACGTCGCCAAACTGCTGTTTGATCAGACCATCGCCATTCAGTTCGTGACCTTCCCCGCTGAGCACCAGGTGGGTTTCTATTTGTGCGCCAAGGAGGGGTAATGGCGCAATCGTCCAGTTCAGTAAGCTGGTGGGAAACTGTCGATAGACTAACTCGGCTGCTCCAGACCAGACGGTGCCACTGACCCTCAGAACGTGCAGGTCTGGCACATTGTCGATGACTTCTTTTTCAGCGACGCGCCAGATCAGAGAAGCAGGCGCGAACACCACGATAAAGCTGCAAAAAGTCAGGAGGGCAATTAGGCCAAAGCCAAACATGCGCATCATTAAGTATGCCAGTTCACGGTTTGTGAGCCCTTATCGGTGATACGCAACCAGCCACCGTCGTCTTCGCCTTCCCAGCCACCGGTGCTGCACCGAGTCTCTATTTGGAAATGATCAAAAGCTGCGACCGCGCACTCGTGATCGGTCGCCCAGGGCGTGTCATTACTTTTAAACCAGACTGAGGTAAAGCCACCTTTAGCAACGTTTTCGCTAATGTTGCAGGTCATCGTTTGTTGAATGAGGCATTCCGTCGCTGCCGGCACTGATGGTTGTTTCGATGCCGGCTGGGTCAGGACAGAAACGTCATTAAAGATCGTATTGAGCCACTCGACAATATCGTTAGCGGGGACACGCTTGAGATAGATCTCGAGATCAGGAAAGCGTGAGGTCATGTACTACCCGCTGATAAATCCGTCTTAGTGAACTAAGATCGTTGATATTAACCGACTCGTTGACCTTATGAATGGTGGCGTTGAGTGGTCCTAGCTCGACCACCTGGGTGCCGGTCGGTGCAATAAAACGCCCGTCAGAAGTGCCCCCGGCGGTTGAAAGCTCCGTTGTTAAGCCTGTTTCAGCCAGAATGGCTTGCTGTACGGCTGGAATCAATTCACCCGCTTCAGTCAAAAATGGTACGCCAGAGAGCTGCCAGTCGAGCGTGTAGTCAAGTCCATGTTGGTCGAGTATCGCCTCTGTTCTCTTGGCGATAGATGCCTCGGTACTTTCTGTGCTGTAGCGAAAATTGAATACCACTTGCAGTTCGCCAGGGATCACGTTGGTGACACCGGTACCACCGTGAATATTAGAAACTTGCATTGAAGTTGGTGGGAAATAGGCGTTTCCCTCATCCCAAATCTCTGTTGTGAGTTGCGTCAACGCTGGCGCAAACCGGTGGATAGGATTTGACGCCGTTAACGGATAAGCCACATGCCCCTGAATACCGTGCACGGCAAGTCGTCCATGCAATGAACCTCGGCGGCCATTGCGAACGACATCCCCTAACTGTTTGCTGCTAGAAGGCTCGCCGATTAAACACCAATCAAGATCAATACCCCGATCTTTCAATGTAGCCATGACCCGCTTAGTGCCATCGAACGCATCTGCCTCTTCATCCGAGGTAATCAGAAACGCTATCGTGCCGGTGTGATCGCGCCCGCCGTTTAAGAAAAAGTTTTTGGTTGCTGTGAGCATTGCCGCTAGAGAACCTTTCATGTCCGCAGCGCCTCTGCCAAACAGTTCGCCGTTCCGCTCTGTTGGCTCGAAGGGTGGTGAGTGCCAGTCTTCCTCTGGACCAGATGGCACAACATCGGTGTGGCCGGCAAAGACGAAATAGGGCGGGCCATTGCCGTGAGTTGACCACAGGTTACTCACATCTCCGAAGGGCAATGGTTCGTTGTTGAACCCTAGCTCTGCCAGGTAATCCGCAATGATTCTCTGGCAACCAGCATCATCGGGAGATACCGATTGCGCGACAATCAGCTGGCGGGTTAGGTCCAGCAGTTCCTTGTCGAGTAAAGGGTCGAGTAAAGGGTCGACAGATTTATTCATGAGGATAACTAGTTGTGAGCGTGGAGGGTCGCGTTGAGTTGAATCGCCTTGGTGTTAGTTCGACATTCGACAACACCTGTTTGTGAATTACGAATAAACAACATGTCGCTGTGGCCAGCCAACTCCTTAGCTTTAACCATTCTCACAAAATTTCTGTTTTCGTCGAGAACCTGAATCACGGTACCGCCGGTAATAAAGAGGCCTGCTTCTATGGTGCAGCGATCGCCGAGCGGAATACCGCAACCGGCGTTTGCACCGATTAAACAGTTTTCTCCGATCGAAACTAATATTTCTCCACCACCCGACAAGGTTCCCATGGTGCTAGCGCCGCCGCCGAGATCACTACCAACGCCCATGACCACACCTTGCGACAGCCTGCCTTCGACCATCGCTGTGCCTAGTGTCCCAGCATTGAAATTGACGAACCCTTCATGCATGACGGTCGTACCCTCGCCTAGATAAGCGCCTAGTCTTACTCTTGCCGTGTGCGCAATTCGAACCCCATGAGGTACCACGTAGTTGGCCATGCGAGGAAATTTGTCGATGCTGGAAACTTCAAGCAAATTCCCTTCGACCCTTGCTCTGAGTTGTGCATCGGTAAGTTCAGCAAGATCGATTGCGCCTTCACTGGTCCAAGCAACATTCGGTAGTTTGGCAAAAATACCCTCCAGGTTAATCTGATTGGGCTTTGCATGACGTTGAGACAGCAGATGCAGCTTTAAGTAGGCCTCAGGCGTTGAAGTGATGGCGCTATCAGTTTCGATGAAGCAGGCCACACGTGATCGATTTGTACCGCGGAGCATGCCGAGAATCGATTGCTGGCGACTGTCGTTGATGTAAGGCGCCAATCTACCTATCTTTTCTTCGTTGAGGTCGATCGCTTTATTGCCGCCGGTGTAATCGAGGACCTGGGCAATCCGCTCAACATCCTGCTCTGACGGTTTAAATATCGGCACTGGATAGAATACTTCTAGCCACTCGCCTTTGCTATTACGAGTGCCGATGCCGAATGCAATACAGTAAAAGTCGGAAAAAGCCATGTTGACGACCGTTTGGAGTAATTAGGATTTCAAGCCTTGCATTATGACTGCTTTGGCAGTGGATTACAGCCCGCCTCGTTGCATGAAGTTGCGAATTCTTTCGGCAGCCTCGACGCATTCGTTTACCGTTGCGACCAGAGCCATGCGGACTCGGTTCTCGCCGGGATTAACACCGGCTATTTCTCGCGATAAGTAACTGCCGGGCAGGACTTTGATATTGGTCGTCTCAATCAAGCGTTTGGCGAACGTTGTGTCATCCATATCCGGTGTCGCTGGCCACAAATAAAAGCTCGCGGTAGGTTGCGACATCGGCCAGACATTCTCCAAAATGCGGCCGATAGCCTGATATTTCTCACGATAAAGGGTTCGGTTTAGAACTACATGGTCTTCATCTTGCCAAGCGAGTGTGCTGAGCAGCTGGTTGTGCACCGACATCGCGGAACCGTGATAAGTACGATAAAGCAAAAACTGGCGAATGAGATTTGCATCTCCAGCAACATAGCCAGAACGTAGACCCGGTAAATTCGATCGCTTGGATAGGCTATTAAAGATGATGCAGTTACGAAAGTCTGAATGGCCCATCTGCGCGGCAGCATCCAAAAGCCCCGGAGGTGGCGCGTCTTCGTCAGCATATATCTCGGAATAACATTCGTCGGAGGCCAAAACAAAGTCGTATTCTGTCGCGAGCGCGATGGCGTATTGTAATTGCTCGATTGTCATTACCGCGCCACTTGGATTACCCGGTGAACAGAGATACATCAGCTGACACTTCTGCAGAACCTCAGCAGGGATAGCGCTTAAGTCCGGTAAAAAATTGTTCTCTGGGGTGCACGGCATGTAATAAGGTTCGCTGCCCGCAATCAGAGCAGCCCCTTCGTAAATCTGATAGAAAGGGTTAGGCATGATAGTAGTGCCTGGGTCTTCGGGGTCAACCAATGCTTGCGCCAGGGCAAATAAACCCTCTCTGCTGCCGTTCACAGGAAGCACCTGTGCGTCTGGGTTGAGCGCCGATGGTAAGTTGAATCGCTGGGTAATGAATGCCGCTATTGATTCGCGCAACTCCGGCAGACCTTTGGTTGGCGGATAAGCGCCGAAGCCTCGCTTGATGAGATCAGTGTCACGGTAACTTTCGATTAGAAAATTTGCGGTTTCATGTTTGGGCTCACCGAGTGCCAGTGAGATAAATGGCAGATCGGCCGGCGTGACACCAGCGAGTAACTGGTTGAGCTGCTCGAAGGGATAGGGATGCAGTTGATCGAGGCGTCGATTACTCATTATGCCTTCTCTCGCTGTATATGTTGGTCCAGTTCTTGGCTAATTCGTTGGGTAAGGGCCTCGGTGTCTTTCAAAGGTTGGCCGTTCGAATCGGCGACGTAAAAAACGTCTTCGACACGTTCACCCAGAGTCGTGATTTTTGCGCTGTGGAGGTGAATCTCCAGTTCGACGAAGATATTGGCCACAATGGACAATAATCCTGGCCGATCCGGAGTTTGTACTTCCAAAACCGTTAGCTCTTTAACCGAGTCTGTACTGGTGTGTACCTCAGTCTTAAAAGCGAAAGGTTTAAGTAATCTTGGCGTGCGCTCGATGGCTTTCGGCTTTGACGCTTCGTCTTGTGCTAGGTGCTTCGTGACGAGTTTACGAATTTGTTCTTGGCGGTTTTTTAAAGGACCCACCGGCTTGCCGTTTCCTTCCAGCACAATAAAAGTGTCGAAGGCGTAACTTTTGCTGCGTGCAATACGCGCGTCAAGAACATCAAGCCCGAGTAGGTCAAAGGCAGTGACGGTGGAAGCGAAAATATAGTCACGTCGTTTGGTGTAGATGAAAATCTGGGTGGCCCCTTCGTTTTCCCGTTTGCTGGTCATGTCACTGATCAAAATCAATGGACCGTTGTCTAGATTGTGATCGTTGATTGCGGTCGTGTGCCAAACAATATCAGCGACAGATTCTCTGAGAAAATAGCCCTCGTCGACATCGCCCCAGATATCCAGAATATCTTCTTCGTTCAATCCATACTCATTCAAACGCTCGATGGCGTGGGTCTGGGTTTCGTTTATGTAGTCAGATTTGTCGACATTAAGCTCGACACCGTGACGAAGCACTTTCTTGGTCTCGTTGTATAGCTGGTTCATCAGCGAGGCTCGCCAGCTATTCCATAACGTTGGGTTTGTGGCGTTAATATCAGCTACCGTAAGGCTATAAAGGTAATCAAGGCGAACCTGATCTTGCACCAGCAGAGCAAATTCATTGATCACGACTGGGTCAGTAATATCTTTACGCTGCGCCGTGCTCGACATCACGAGATGGTGTTGGACCAGCCAACCCACCAAATTAGTGTCAAAGGCTCCCAGACCGTGACGCTGGCAGAAATCCTGAGCGATTCCAACGCCTAGCTCCGAGTGGTCACCGCCCATGCCCTTGGCAATATCGTGGTACAAGCCAGCGATAAAAAGCAGCTCAATTTTAGGTAAGCGAGGATAGATGTGCGCAGCGATAGGAAACAATTGCTCTTGGTTTCGGTATCTGAATCGGCGCATGTTGCGCACGACTTGCAAGGTGTGAGCGTCCACGGTGTAAATGTGAAATAAATCAAACTGCATCTGGCCAATGACACGGCCAAACTCAGGCAAATAAGCGCCCAGAATTCCGTAGCGAACCATGCGGCGTAGCTGTGAGGTGAGTCCTTCGGAAGATCGCAAAAGCTCAATAAACATTGCCGTCACTTCTGGGCTGTTGCGGAAGTCATCGTTAATTAAATGCAAGCTTTGGCGTATGAGTCGAATAGTCCCGGCACGTGTACCTTGAATGTCGGTGTTAGAGCCGATGTGTAGAAATATTTCCATCAAAGCCGGCGGGTAAGAGTTGAACACCTCTGGATTTCGCACTTCGATATAGTTGTTACGAAGTTGAAAACGTTCATTGATGGGTTCAATCCGAGCTTTTTGCTTACCCTGAATCATCTCTTCATCAAAGTGTTGCAATAGCAATTCGCTGGTCGTGCTGACGATCATGGCGGTTCGGTAGTAGTCCTTCATGAATTGTTCAACAGCCAACTGGTCGCCATCTTCATAGCCAAACATTTCAGCTAGGTTACGCTGATAGTCAAACAGTAGGCGATCCTCGTCTTTGCCGTTGATAAGATGCAGACCGTAACGAATTTTCCACAGCAGTCTCTCGCCAGCGCGAAGAATGTCGCGTTCTTCGAGGGTTAGAAAATTCAGGTTTACCAGCGAGTCAAAATCGACCTTGCCGAACTTGCGGTTTGCTATCCACATGACCGTATGAATATCTCTAAGACCGCCGGGTGAAGTCTTAACGTTAGGCTCAAGGCTGTATTCGATATGTTCAAACTTTCGATGGCGTTTTTGTTGTTCAGTGATCTTGGCTTCATAAAAAGCCTGATTAGACCACATCTTATTGGGTCCGATTAAGTCGCTGACGCGATCAAATAATTCGGCGTCGCCGACGATCGTGCGTCCTTCGATCATGGCCGTGACCACGGTAACGTCCAGCCGAGCCTGAGCTTTGCACTCTGTAATTGAGCGAACACTGTGGCCGACTTCGAGACCAATATCCCATAATAATGTGAGAAAACTTTGAATGTTAGACGCATGCTTCTGGTACGTATTACGCTCCAGTAAAATCAGCAGATCGATGTCGGAGTGAGGGTGAAGTTCGCCCCGGCCGTAGCCGCCAACGGCAACCAATGAAATACGGGTCTTCCACCACTTACCCTTATTTTCGTTCCAGTCAAAACGCGCCCAGGCAAGACTTAGAACCATATCGACAAAGTTTGCTCGGCCCTGAAGTAGCAACTCAATGTCATCGCCACTGCGAAAACGTTCCTCAAGATTTTGACGGCAGAGCGCTAGCGCTTTTTTGAGTACCGGAATCGCTCGCTTGCTGTTGCTGAGTTCTTGCTCCAGGTCAGCCCTACTTGGAAGTGGAGGGCTTGGAAGTGGAGGGCTTGGAAGAGAATTGCTTGGAAGGGTTGCCACTTTTAGCCTATGCGCTCGATGGTGTCGTCTTGACGATGGGTGAGAATTTCATATCCAGTTTCGGTGACTAGCACGGTGTGTTCCCACTGTGCGGTGAGCTTGTGGTCCTTGGTGACCACGGTCCATTCATCCGACAGGAGTTTGACCGCTGCTTTTCCTGCATTGAGCATTGGCTCGATGGTGAAGGTCATGCCGGCTTTGAGTTCGACGCCGGTACCAGGCTTGCCGTAGTGAAGGACTTGCGGCTCATCGTGAAAGATTTCACCTATGCCGTGACCGCAATATTCACGAACAATGCTAAATCGATTTTTTTCGGCGTGACGTTGAATGACATGACCGACATCCCCTAGATGACTGCCGGGTCTGACCTGCTTGATCCCTTTGTACAATGATTCCTGACAAATCCGCGTCAGTCGCTCTGCCAATACTCCGGGCTCGCCAACGAAGAAGGTCTTGCTGGTGTCGCCGTGAAAGCCATCCTTAATCAGCGTGACGTCGACATTGATGATGTCGCCATTCTTCAAAATTTTGTCATCTGAAGGAATGCCATGACAGACCACATGATTAACACTGGTGCAGATGGATTTTGGAAATCCACGATAGTTGAGTGGCGCCGGTATCGCATCTTGCTCATTGACCGTAAAGTCGTGGCAGATACGATTGAGTTCGCCGGTGCTTATGCCCGGTTTAATGTGTGCTTCGATCATTTCTAGCTGGCGTGCTGCCAGCGCGCCAACAATACGCATTTTTTCGATAGCATCTGGTGTCTTGAGCTCTACAGCCATAGAAGTGGCTCGACCTATGAAATTTGGGGCGCAACTATAGCAGATTGAACGCCCGTTGAATAAATTTGCACAGCGTAAATTCCTTGGGTTTTTGCGTTAGATATGATATAAAGCGCGCCGTCCGGGCACGGTGTCTGGATACACACTTAAAAATACTCACACATTTCGACACGTTATCTGGGTGCCGAAGGCGAACTCCCGAAAAGGGACGAGCTGAAGGTTAGATGATGGGGAATGTGGAGGCCTAACCCAATATACAATTCGGAGTTATTATGCCTAACGTATCCATGCGCGCCTTGCTAGAAGCGGGTGCTCACTTCGGTCATCAGACCAGATACTGGAACCCTAAAATGAGTAATTTCATTTTTGGCGCCCGCAACAATATTCATATCATCAATCTGGAACAAACGGTTCCTGCGCTTAACGAAGCGTGTGATTTTGTTCGTAAGACCTCAGCCCGTAAGAATAAAGTCTTGTTTGTCGGCACCAAGCGTAGTGCTGGTAAGGTCATTAAGGAAGAAGCAACTCGTTGCAGCATGCCTTACGTTGATAAGCGTTGGTTGGGTGGAATGCTCACCAATTACAAGACCATTCGTCAGTCAATCCGCAGCCTCCGTGATCTAGAATCACAGATGCAGGACGGCACCTTCGATAAGTTGACCAAAAAAGAAGCCTTGTCTCGCCAGCGCGATCTCGACAAGCACGAAAGAAGCCTTGGTGGTATCAAGGAAATGGGCGGCTTGCCTGATGTATTGTTTGTGGTCGATGTAGATCATGAACGTATCGCAATTACCGAAGCGAACAAGCTCGGCATTCCTGTTGTCGGTATCGTCGATACCAACAGTGATCCAAGTGGCGTTGATTTCGTTATTCCGGGTAATGACGATGCGATCCGATCAATTCGGATATTTGTTGCCGCGATTGCGGACGCCGCGATTGAAGGAAATGCTGAACTGCAGGGCTTGCCAGCTGTTAGCGAGTTTGTCGAAGTCGCCGAGGGCGAAGAAGCTGCAGCTGAAGCAGCAGCGACTGAAGTCGTTGCCGAGACTGCCGCGCCAGTTGTTGCCGCCGCTGAGGCTGCTGTTGCTGCCGCTGAGGCTCCAGCCGTAGAAGCTCCTGCTGCTGAAGCTCCTGTTGCAAAGGCTGAAGCTCCTGTTGCAAAGGCTGAAGCTCCTGTTGCCGCCGCTGAAGCTCCTAAGAAAGCAGACGACTAGAAAGTTGCGTGACCGGCGATTTCATATCGCCGGATATTCTGAATATCCGGGGGACTTTGTAGAGTCCCCATTTTTTATGTGAGGAAATATTATGGCTGATATCACAGCAGCAATGGTTAAGGACCTGCGGGAACGCACCGGTCTTGGCATGATGGATTGTAAGAAAGCCCTCGTCGAGGCGAATGGCGATGCAGAGTTAGCGATCGAAAACATGCGTAAGTCTAGCGGTATGAAAGCGGCGAAAAAGGCTGGTCGTACAGCTGCCGATGGCCTCGTAGGCACTAAGATTGAGGGCGGCGTTGCCGCTATGGTCGAGATCAACTGCGAAACTGACTTCGCTGGTCGCGAGCCAAACTTTTTAGGTTTTGTTGAAACGGTGACGAATGCTGTATTCGATAGCAAAGAGACCGATATCGAGGCTCTAATGGCGACAGGTATTGAAGCCACTCGCGAAGCATTAGTGCAAAAAATTGGCGAAAATGTATCTGTTCGTCGCGCCGCCGTCTTTGAAGGCACGGTTGCTTGTTATGTACACACCACAGGTAAAATTGGCGTTCTAGTCAAGCTGGAAGGTGGTGATGAAGAGCTTGGGCGAGACATTGCGATGCATATTGCAGCGGTCAATCCTCAGGTTATAAGCGGCGAAGATGTCTCACCTGACGTCATTGCGAAAGAGAAAGACATCTATACTGCCCAGGCTGCCGAAAGTGGTAAGCCACCTGAAATTGTTGAGAAGATGGTTCAAGGTCGAATTCGCAAATTTCTCGCTGAGGTCAGCCTTGTCGAACAAGCTTTTGTAAAAGATCCAGACACTAAAGTGGGCGCGCTGTTGAAGAAAGCAGGTGCCAAAGTTGTCGATTTTGTTCGATTCGAAGTGGGTGAAGGCATCGAAGTAGAAGAAGTCGACTTTGCCGAAGAAGTGAAGAAGCAAATAAGCGGTGATACTTAACGGGAATTTTGATCACTAGCCTCTAGTCCGCTGCTATTTGTTCGCCGCGGGCATAGAGGTTAGTCAGAGGTTTCTTAGTCACTGATTTAATAAAATGACCCTAAAGGCTTCATGATTAATGGCGAATAAAGCCACACCAAAGTACCAAAGAATCCTGCTCAAATTAAGCGGCGAAGCGCTGGGTCAGAACGGCATTGGCATCGATCCAAAAGTTCTAGACCGAATGGCGCTAGAGATTGGCCAGTTAGTTGGAATCGGTGTCCAAATTGGCCTGGTGATCGGCGGTGGTAATTTGTTTCGTGGTGCCGCGCTTAGTGCTGCTGGATTGGATCGGGTCACGGGTGATCACATGGGTATGTTGGCCACGGTGATGAATGCGTTGGCCATGCGAGACGCGCTTGAGCGTGCACGTATCCGAACGGTCGTCATGTCTGCAATACCGATGAGCGGTGTCGTTGAGCACTATGATCGTCGTCTTGCTATTCGTCACCTCGAAAAAGGTAACGTCGTGATTTTTTCCGCCGGAACCGGTAATCCATTTTTTACAACGGACTCAGCTGCTTGCTTGCGCGGTATCGAGATCGATGCCGATATCGTCCTGAAAGGGACCAAGGTCGATGGCATCTATTCAGCTGATCCGAATATTGATCCAACTGCGACCAAATTCGATCACCTCACTTACGATGAAGTGTTGGAACGTCAACTTGCTGTTATGGATCTGACGGCCATTTTACTGGCGCGGGATCACGACATGCCGCTCCGAGTCTTTAATATGGAGACTTCTGGTACGCTTCGGAACGCAATTGTAGATGAAAACGAAGGCACGCTAGTGACCAAGTAGGGCCTGCTCACTGTCTTTGTAAAAGAGCAGAGAGAACGGCTGAGTTAACGAGAGCTATAAGGGGAGACCAATGCTGGATGATATTCGAAAAGACGCCGATGACCGTATGACTAAATCAATCTCGGCGTTGAGTGCTGCCTTTGCGAAGATTCGCACAGGTCGAGCTCATCCCGGTATTCTAGATAGCATCATGGTTGACTACTACGGCACGCCTACGCCGCTCAATCAAGTCGCGAACATTTCGGTGGAAGACAATCGCACCCTAGCGGTATCACCCTGGGAAAAACCAATGGTACCTGTGGTCGAAAAAGCAATTCTTAAGTCTGATCTCGGTCTGAACCCAGCGACCAGCGGCGACAAGATTCGCCTGCCGATGCCGCCATTGACGGAAGAAAATCGCCGCGACCTCACCAAAATTGCTAAAGCCGATGCAGAAAATGCCCGGGTGGCGATTCGTAATATTCGCCGCGACGCCAATTCCATGATGAAAGAGCTGCTGAAAGACAAGGACATCACCGAAGACGACTCACGGCGTGGTGAAGATACGATTCAAAAGCTCACCGATGCGAAAATCAAAGAAGTTGACGATTTGCTTCAATCGAAAGAGACTGATTTGATGCAGATTTGAGGCGAGCCCTCGGTAACCATACGTCATGTTAAAACAGCGAATTCTGACAGCTCTGGTACTGGTCCCCATTGTCATCGCTTGTTTATTTTTTCTGCCGCCATTAGGTTTTTCGGTCTTCGTCGGCCTTGTCATAACCGTGGCGGCCTGGGAGTGGGCCAATCTTGCTAACATTCCTCCGCTTGGTCGCTACGTATACGCCGCATTCATTGCGCTCTTGTTGCTCGGCTCCTACTTTATTCCGGGCCTCTATGTACTGGTTGTGGGTGCGCTGTGGTGGTTAGTGGCGTTCTTTTTGATGCAGAAGTACCCAGCAGCAACAGAGTACTGGTCTGGTCAGTGGGGTGTTAGCGTGATCGGACTGTTTGTTCTGGTGCCTGGGTTCGTTGCTTTGCTGGTGTTAAAGAACTCAGCCAATCCAAATTTTCTGATCTTGTTGTTGTTCTTTTTAATATGGGGTGCCGATATTGGCGCCTTTTTCACGGGTAAGGCTTTTGGTCATCGTAAGCTGGCGCCATCGGTCAGTCCTGGGAAATCGTGGGAAGGATTCTATGGTGGTCTCGTGATTGCCTTTGGTATTGGTGTCGGTATGTTGTTTTGGCTCGGTAAGCTCGACCTGACCGGGTCGCGAGGATGGATTTTCCTTGCAGGATTGGTGTTGGTCATTATGGTGTCTGTGCTAGGTGATCTGGTGATGAGTATGTTTAAACGTAACCGCGGTATTAAGGATTCCAGCAATTTATTGCCTGGCCATGGCGGTTTTCTAGATCGAATTGATAGTCTGTTGTCAGCTGGTCCTGTCTTTGCGCTCTTGATCTTAGTGTTCGGCTGGTCCTGATGTCATTGCAGCAGGTCACGATATTAGGCGCCACTGGCAGTGTTGGTTCGAGCACGCTTGATGTTGTGGCGCGCCATCCCAGTAAGTTTAATGTCTTTGCGTTGACCGCCAACAATAATGTGGTGGGGCTACTAGAGCTCTGCCTGCGCTTCCGCCCAGTCTTCGCCGTTATGAACGATAAAACGGCTGCTCAAGCTCTGGCTGCGGAACTGGCGCGACAACGCTGCGATACAGCGGTGCTTGCGGGTAGCGAGGGTCTTTGCCACGTCGCGAGTTGTGACGAAGTGGACACCGTGATGGCGGCGATTGTTGGCGCAGCTGGTCTGGAATCATCGCTCGCTGCAGCGAAAGCAGGCAAGCGGTTACTGTTGGCAAACAAAGAGTCACTGGTCATGTCAGGTGCACTTTTTATCGACACAGTTCGAGCCAGCGGTGCCCAGTTATTACCGATTGATAGTGAGCACAATGCCATTTTCCAGTGTCTCGCCAATGGCTCGGACCAGCATGCTCTTGGGGTCAGCAAGATCATTTTGACAGGTTCAGGTGGCCCGTTTCGCACCCTGCCTTTAGAGGACTTACCCAGCGTGACCCCCGATCAGGCCTGCGCGCATCCCAATTGGGATATGGGTCGAAAAATTTCGGTGGATTCGGCGACGATGATGAACAAAGGTCTTGAGCTAATCGAGGCTAAATGGCTGTTTGATACTCCGCCTGAAAGAATTGAAATTGTGATTCATCCCCAGTCCACGATCCATTCGATGGTCCAGTATGTTGACGGCTCCGTGGTCGCGGAGTTAGGTAATCCGGATATGCGCACGCCCATTGCACATGGCTTAGGTTGGCCGGTTCGGCTTGAGAGCGGAGTGGCGCCGTTGGATCTAATCGCACACGGCGATCTGACATTTGAGCCGCTTGACTACGGCAGATTTCCAGCGGTTGCCCTGGCAGAAGCAGCCGCGCGAGCACCGGGCAGCATTTCGATCGGGCTGAACGCAGCGAATGAAATTGCGGTAGATTGTTTTTTGCGTGAACTTATTCGCTTTACAGATATCCCAATAGTCATCGAAGCAGTATTGGATCAGACAGAGGCGATGGAAACCCCTACAATAGAGCATATTCTGTCGGTCGATGCAGAGGCACGGGATAAAGCCCGCGAGCAGATCAGCAAGCTGGCTAAAAACCGTTAAATCAATCAAGTATAAGTAGCCACTACTCCGTTATGGTCGAAGTTTTACAAAGCATTCTGGCATTGATCGTTACCCTGTCAATTCTCGTGACGATTCACGAGTTTGGGCACTATTGGGTGGCGCGAATGTGCAATGTCCATGTCCTGCGCTTTAGTGTGGGCTTTGGTCAGACAATATTCAGTCGTCGCGGCAGACCGCCAGCGCAGACGCCCCCTCCTGCCGATCAAACGATTAGTACCCGCAGCAATGAGCCGCTAGAAGGAACCGAATTCGCGGTCGCCGCCATCCCGCTCGGCGGCTATGTGAAAATGTTGGATGAACGTGAAGGTTTTGTGCCTGACGATCTAAAGCACATGGCCTTTAACCGTAAACCTGTCATGCAGCGAATCGCGATTGTTTCTGCCGGCCCGATTGCTAATTTCCTGTTGGCGATCGTCGCCTATTGGGTGCTCTTTATCGCTGGCGTGACTGGAATCGCACCGAAGATTGGTGAGGTTGACCCCCAGTCCGCAGCAGGTCTGCAAGGCTTTACGCAGGGTATGGAGATTGTTGCCGTCGACGGTGAGCCGACGCACACCTGGAGTGACGTCAATATGCAGCTGTTTAGCCGCATCGGTGATACAGGTGATATTGAGTTTACGATCCTGCCGTCTGGCAGTAGTAATGCCGTCATGCTGAAACAAGTCTGGGTTAAAGACTGGTTGTCGGATGCCGAGAATCCTTTTCCAACGTCGGACCTTGGGCTTATACCCGACTATCCTGCCATTCCTGCCATCATTGGTGGTGTGGTTGAGGGCGAAGCGGCAGCGCTTTCGGGGCTCAAGCCAGGCGATAAGATTATCGCGTTTGATGGGACCCCAATTTCCGATTGGGCGATGCTCGTTAAGCAGATTCAGTCACACCCTGGTCAGACTATAGAGCTGACAGTTTTGCGAGCTGGCAGTAACGTGGCGGTTTCAGTTACACCAAAAGGTGTCGCGCAAGATGATGGCTCGATCCGCGGCTTTCTCGGCGCATCACGAGAAGCTTTTGAGCTACCGGCTGACATGCAGCGCACGATCAGTTATCCCTTTTACTCTGCCTGGATTCCCGCGGTTGAAAAGACCTGGTCTGTAACCGTCTTCACTTTAGACTCGATTCGAAAGATGATCAGTGGCGCCATTTCACCTAAGAACTTAAGTGGCCCGATCACTATTGCCCAGGTCGCCAATGCGACGGCTCAGTCAGGTTTAGAAAGTTTTATTGGTTTTATCGCGCTCTTGTCTATCAGTCTGGGCGTGTTGAACCTGTTGCCGATTCCGGTTCTGGATGGCGGTCACTTGCTCTATTATCTCGTCGAGCTTGTGACTCGTAAACCAGTACCCGAGCGAGTGCAGGTATGGGGCATGCAAGTAGGTATGTTTTTGATCGTCAGCGTTATGTTACTCGCGTTCTATAACGATCTTTCAAGGCTTTGAAGCCTGGATCTTTTTCTCCGGTTGTTTGATATATGACAAGAATAAAAATCTTGCTTGCCGTGTTTACGGCAGCAATGTGTATACAGGCTCAGGCTTTCACTATTTCCGATATACGTGTTGAGGGTTTGCAGCGCGTATCTGCTGGTACCGTGTTCGCGGCGATACCCGTTAATGTCGGCGATGACTTGACCGAAGCCGACATGCGAACTGTGGTGCGCCAGATATTTCAGACTGGATCGTTTGACGATGTCAAAATTGGTCGCGAAGGGTCCGTAATGGTGATTGTGGTTAAAGAGCGACCGGCCATTGATTCACTGGTGATTGAAGGTAATAAGGCAATCAAAACCGAAGCGCTGCTAGATGGACTGACTAAATCAGGCTTGTCGGAAGGTGAAATTTTCGAGAAAGTCACCTTGGAACACATCCGCGCAGACTTGGAACGCCAGTATGTATCCCAGGGGCGTTATGGTGCTCGTATTATTACCACGCTTGAGGATCTGCCGCGCAACCGGGTGGCAATCAAAATTGACGTCACAGAAGGGGATGTTGCAGGACTTCGACACATTAATATTGTCGGCAACAAGGTCTATGACGATGCCACTTTGCTAGATTTACTTGAGCTAAAGCTACCGACGTTCTTTTCGTTCTATACCAAAGATGACCGCTACTCTCGAGAAAAGTTGAGTGGTGATTTAGAAACTCTTGAATCTCAATACCTTGACCGTGGTTATCTGAACTTCTCTATCGATTCTACGCAGGTTGCGATCGCGCCGAACAAGGAAGATGTTTATATCACTGTGAACATCACTGAAGGTGAAGTCTTCACGGTTAACGATGTGGAAATCGCGGGTGAGCTACAAGACATTCCCGAAGCTGGTATTCGCGGGTTGCTCTTCGTTCAACCAGGGCAGAAATTTTCTCGCCAACTGATTACATCCAGTGAAGAACAGATAGAAGCTGCGCTGGGCAACGCCGGTTATACCTTCGCCAGCGCGACGGGCCAGCCGATAGCGCTTGATGAAACCAATGAAGTTGATGTGAAATTCTTTATTGATGCCGGTAAGCGAGCTTACGTTCGGCGGATTAATTTCCGCGGCAATACTTTTACCAAGGACGAAGTGTTGCGCCGAGAAATGCGTCAACTGGAAGGCGGTTGGGCTTCGAATGCTTATATAGAACGATCCAAAGTCAGGCTTGAGCGATTGGGCTTCTTTAGAGAAGTGAACGTCGAGACACCTGCCGTCGCCGGTACCGATGATCAAATTGACGTCAACTATACGGTTCAAGAGCAGCCATCTGGTTCAATTTCTGCCACGGTAGGCTATGCACAGGATTCAGGCCTGCTGTTAGGCGCAAGCTACCAGGAGAACAACGTTTTTGGTACAGGAAACAGTGTGAACGTCGGTATTAATCACAGTGATTTCCAAACGGCTTACAACCTGTCGTTTTTTGACCCTTACTACACCGTCGACGGTGTCAGTCGTGGTTATTCGGTGTTCTACCGCAAGAGCGATTTTGACGAGCGTAATATTGCGCGATTCTCCACGGACTCATTTGGCGGTAGCGTTAACTTTGGCTACCCCGTTAGTGAAATCTCACGGGTGAGCTTTAGTGTTGGTTATGAAAACACCAACATCAAGGAAGGTATTTTTCCCGCCCAAGAGATCTCACAGTTTCTTAATCGGGAAGGCAATAAGTTTGATCTTTTTACCCTAAAAGCGGCCTACTCAATGTCAGCGTTGAACCGAGGTTTGCTGCCAACAGGCGGGCGCTCGCAATCACTTTCGTTTGAAACCACGATTCCGGGTAGCGAGCTAGAATTTTACCGAATTGATTATAACGGGCAGATCTTTTTCCCAATTACAAGAGCGTTAACGTTGCGACTGGCGACTGACCTTGGTTATGGCGATGCGTTTGGCGGGACCACAACCTATCCTTTCTACAAGAACTTCTACGCAGGTGGTTTTGGGTCGGTGAGAGGTTATGAGACCAATACCTTGGGTCCACGATCGACGCCTTCGCCAGCAGATCCGTTTAACGACCCAGACCCAATTGGTGGCAATGTTGCCATTGGCTTTAATGCGGAAATCATCTTCCCACTGCCGTTTATCGAAGATCAGCGTCAGATGAAGTCGGTCTTTTTTCTTGATGGCGGTAATGTCTTTAACACGAACTGTTTAGAAGTCAGTACCATTTGCCGTGAACTTTCTGATGGCGAACTGCGCTATACGGCTGGCTTCGCCATGACTTGGATCACCGGTTTTGCACCATTGAGCTTCAGCATATCGGTTCCGCTTAATGAAAAAGATGGTGATGAGACTGAATCATTCCAATTCGAGCTAGGGAAGACGCTTTAACATTTATCGAACTTATCGATGTTGATAGGCTCAAAAGCCTGTTACTCGCAATTATAGTCTGGCCGATTCCAGATTGAATCAAAGGAGGGGATGTGACACCATCACGCCCTTTCAAAATCCGTCAATTTATCAAGAAAACAATCAGCACCTGAGGAGAACATCTGTGCAAATTCCACAACGTATATTCGCAATTCTGGCCACTGCCTTTTTGGTCATGGGCACCCCCACTGCTTTCGCGGAAGTGAAGATTGCCGTGGTTGATGTTCAAAGCGCCATATTGCAGTCTGAAGAAGCCAAGCGACTGCTGCAGCAGATCCAGGTTGAATTCAAGGAAGAAGAAGAAGAAATCCGCACGGTCCAGTCTGAAGCAGCTGCCTTGCTGCAGCGTCTACAGAAGGATGCGGAAGTCATGAGCGAGGTTGAAAAGCGTCGTATTCAGCAGCAAATTGAGTCACGCAACAACGACTTTGTGTTTTTTCGCCAACGACTGCAGCGTCAGATCGAAGAACGCCAGCAAGAATTGTTTGCCGGTATCGACGGCAAGGTTCAGAAAGCGATCGAAGAATTGGTTAAGTCTGAAGACTACGACTTGATTCTGCCTCGCCAGGCTGCACTTTACGTGAATGAAATTTACAACATCACACGAAAAGTGACCGAGAAACTTAACGAACTCGATTCCGCTCGCTAGTCTAGTCTTTTGGACGTTCTGAAACTCGCGGATCTAGCACAGCAGCTTGACCTCGAATATCGGGGCGATGCCTCCGTCGAAATTTGCGGTATCGCAAAGTTATCGGAGGCAAAGCCAGATCAACTGGCTTTCCTGTTTAGCGATCGATACAAAAGCCAACTGACGGACTGCCACGCAGCAGCCGTCGTGCTGCGCGAAGCAGATGCGGCAGATTGTCCACGGCCGGTTCTTATTTCGGATCAGCCACGGCTCGTCTGGGCCAAGATCGCGGCGCTGTTCGATCCGACCCCGCTACCGAGTCTAAAGGTGCACGAAAGCGCCCAAGTTAGCGACACCGCTACCATTGGCAGTGACGTTAGCATTGGCCCTAATTCGACGGTAGCAGCAGGGGCAAGAATCGACAAAGGTGTCGTGATCGGCGCGGGTTGTTTTATCGGCGAAAATGCCACTGTTGGCGCCGGCACTAGAGTCGAGGCAAATGTCACGATTTATCATGAAGTTGAGATTGGTCAAAACTGCCGAATTCACAGCGGTGCCGTAATTGGTGCGGATGGATTTGGGTTTGAGTTCGATAGCAGTAACGGCAGACTGGTCAAGATTCCGCAAGTGTATAGCGTTAAGATCGGCGACGAGGTAGAAATCGGTGCCGGAACGACAATAGATCGTGGTGCGCTCAATGACACCACCATTGCTGATGGCGTAAAACTGGACAATCAAGTTCAGGTTGGCCACGGCACAACGATAGGCGCCAACACGGCAATTTCTGGCTGTACGGCGATCGCCGGTAGCACCCAGATTGGCAGCTATTGCCTAATCGGTGGAGCGGTTGGCATCGTTGATAATATTACTATTGCGGACCAGGTAGAGATCACGGCGATGTCGCTGGTGAGTCGGTCAATCACAGAGAGCGGTCGTTATTCTTCTGGTACCGGGCTACTGCCCGGCAAGCAGTGGAAACGCAGTATTGTTGGTTTTGCTAAGCTGGACCATATCCTGAAGCGATTACGTCGCCTCGAAGCAAAATAGAACCGAACCAGTCCATCTAGAACCAATACAAACCCAAGATAATTAAAGAGAACGCATCATGGAAGTTACCGACATTTGGCGCCTTTTGCCGCACCGTTACCCCTTCTTGCTGGTAGATCGAGTCCTAGAGTTGGAAGAAAACAAGCGTATTGTTGCCATCAAGAACGTCAGTATTAATGAACCACAGTTTACTGGCCACTTTCCGGAGACCCCAGTTTTCCCCGGCGTTTTAATCGTCGAGGCGATGGCCCAGGCTTCCGGCATTCTCGCCTTCAAGAGTCGCAACCGAACTTTGGATGATGGCTATATTTACTATCTTGCCGGCACTGACAAGACCAAATTTAAGCGCTCTGTAATACCCGGCGATCAACTTCGTCTAGAGGTTGAGATCCTGAATCTCCGCAGTCACTGGATGAAGGCTTCCGGCAAGGCTTATGTCGGCGACCAACTAGTGTGCTCGTCTTTGCTGACCTGCGCCGAACAAAAAGTCATCGCGTAAAAGCTGCCATGGCAGAGGCACCAGTGATCGCGATGTTGGCAGGCGAAGCGTCTGGCGATAATCTTGGCGCATCTCTGATCAGGGGTCTTCGAAGTATTGATCCACATATCACCTGCATTGGTGTGGGTGGTCCACGCATGGCTGAACAAGGTTTCGCTTCTTGGCTTGATCTGAACGAACTCTCCATTAACGGCTTTGTCGACCCTATTCTGCGTCTACCCTCTTTGCTCAAGATCTTGATTCAAACCCGCAATCGAATCGTCGCAGCAAAGCCGTCTTGTTTTATTGGCATCGACTTCAATTTCTTTAACCTACTGTTGGCTGGCATGCTAAAAAAGCGTGGCATTAAAACCGTGCATTACGTGTCTCCGACAGTTTGGGCGTGGCGGCAGGGACGAGTTAACAGTATCGCCAAGAAAATTGATCTGATGTTGACGCTCTATCCTTTCGAGGTCGACATCTACCTCCAAAACGGCATCGCTGCTCAGTTTGTGGGCCACCCAAAGGCGAACGAAATTGGTCTTAGCGAGGGACTCACCGGCAAAGCAGGCGCAAGAGCGGAGCTTGGCTTTGCCGAAGATGACAGGGTTATTGCGCTCTTGCCCGGCAGCCGCAAGAGTGAGGTGAATCTGTCCGGCCCCGACTTTATCAGTGCGGCGGTCCAACTCACTCGAATGAACCGCAAAACACGCTTCGTCATACCTGCAGCGAATGAGCAGCGTAAGCAACAAATTGAAGCGTTGCTGTTGGCTCAAAATGGCTCGATAGACGTCAAAGTGATCATGGGTCAGTCCAAGCTTGCGATGCAAGCGGCAGACGTTGTGCTGGTTAATTCTGGCACTGCGACCCTAGAAGCCATGTTGTTGAAAAAGCCCATGGTCATGTCCTATCGACTCGGTAGCATGACCTATGCGCTTGTTTCGCGCTTGGTGAAAACCCCTTACTTTGCTCTACCCAACATACTGGCGAACCGGCCATTGGTTGAGGAATATATCCAAGCGGCAGCGACCCCTGATGCGCTGGCTTTTGCAGTCAATCAGCTGGTGGATCGCGACCACTCTGAGCTGATGGTCGTTTATGATGAAATTCATCAAACCCTGCGCTGTGATGCTGGGGTTGAAGCGGCAAAGGCGATCATGTCTCTGATCGAGAGTGGCAACGATGTACCGACCTGAATGGGTCGCGGGCGTCGATGAAGTTGGACGCGGGCCACTGGCCGGTGCAGTGGTCGCCGCAGCGGTCATTTTGAATCCTTTTCGAGCTATCGACGGTCTAAAAGACTCCAAGGCGCTCTCTGAGAAAAAGCGCAATGCACTCGATATCGACATTCGACATTACGCCCTGGCATATTGCATTGCTCGCGCTGAGGTTGAAGAAATTGACCGGATCAACATTTTGCAGGCCAGCCTAGTTGCAATGCAAAGAGCCGTCGCTGGGCTCTGTATACAACCAGATTTTGTCCTCGTTGATGGCAATCGTACACCTGGATTTGCCTGCCCTTCAGATTTCCTTATCAAGGGCGACACTAAGCACGATGCCATCAAGGCCGCATCGATCATTGCCAAGGTGGCTCGTGACCGCGAAATGTCCCAGCTGCACGACAAGTTCCCGGATTACGGTCTGCGTCAGCACAAGGGTTATCCTACCGCGGCCCATCTGGCAGCGTTGCGGCGCTTTGGCCCAAGTGAAATTCATAGAATGTCTTTCGCACCATGCCGAGACGCGATGAGTAATGTCGACAAGTCTTGATCAAAACCGCTAGCATAGTTGTTGAAAATTTGGGGATGTAGAATGGAAACGCGAGAATTTGATGTTGTCATTTGGGGAGCCACCGGCTTCACAGGCCAATTGGTCGTCGATTACATGTTTAGCCAGTACGGTATTGGCGGTGAGGTAGCCTGGGCTATCGCCGGTCGCAACCGTGAGAAGCTGGATCAGGTGGCGAAGGATGCCGCGGGTAATCAAGCTGACCAAATCCCTCTCATTGTGGCTGATACCACGGATGTTGATGCCATCAACGAGATGGTTCAGCGTACGCGGGTCGTCTGCACGACGGTTGGTCCCTATGCCCTTTACGGTACGGTATTGGTCGAAGCCTGCGCAACTCACGGCACGCATTGCTGTGACTTAACCGGTGAAGTGCAATGGATGGCGCGCACCATAGAGCAATACCAAACATTAGCTGAATCTACCGGCGCAAAAATTGTTCATACCTGCGGGTTCGATAGCATTCCATCTGATATGGGAGTGTTTTATTTGCAGCAACAAATGCAGGAACTTCATGGCGCGGTCGCAAACGAGGTCAAGTATCGAGTCGCTGATACGGCTGGAGGCATTAGCGGTGGAACGGTGGCGAGTTTGATGAATGTCATGGAAGAAGCGCGGGTTGACCCTCGTATCAACGAAGTGATGGCCGATCCCTACAGTTTGAATCCTCTCAATATGCCTCGCGGTGAAGATGGGCCGGATCAGACTGCCGCGCTATATGACCTAGACTTTTTTCAATGGACAGCGCCATTTGTCATGGCGGCGATTAACACCCGAGTTGTGCGCAGAACCAATGCGTTGATGAACTACGCTTATGGCAGAGACTTTCGTTATAACGAAGCCATGTTGATGGGTAATGGTCCATTGGGTTATTTAAAGGCAGGAACAGTTGCCGGCGTGTCTGGTTTGATTATGCTAACAGCGGCATTTAGCCCAACTCGTTCATTACTCAAGCAAGTGGTGCCGAAGCCAGGCGAAGGGCCGTCACCAGAAGCGATTGCCAATGGCTTTTTCAATATTGTCCTACACGGTCGCCATCCTGATGATAAAGAAAAGAATATCAAGGTGGAGGTAACCGGTGATCGTGATCCAGGCTATGGCGCCACGTCGAAAATGTTAGCAGAGAGTGCGGTTTGCCTTGCCAAAGATGATCTTGGGGAAAAAGGTGGGATTTTAACGCCTGCCTCAGCGATGGGTGACAAACTTCTGCAGCGCCTGCAAAAGAACGCCGGGATGACATTCTCGGTCGTGTAGTGGGCCCTTCTACTTAGGGTTGTTTCAACCTAATGGCTAGGTTTCCATGATTAAGCGTCCCTCTATTGATCTCCGTAAGGCGAGCCAGGTTTCTGAGCTCGCTGAATTTGCCCAACAAACTTGGTTAGCAACGTTTACAGATGGGATAACAGAATCAGATATTGAGGAAGCGCTTACACAGCGAGACTCGCGTTACTTCGAAGCGGTGTTTGATCTTCATCATATCTGGGTGGCTGTTATCGCAACGGACATCGCCGGTTTTATCGAATGCCAGTTGACAGACGACGCGGCATTGATCAATTAGGTTCCCGTTTCAGCTTTCGTCTCAATTCTCGTTTCAATTCTCGTTTCGATTTCGGGCGTGAATTGAACCGGACCAAATCAGAGCTCCAGTCGCAGCCTTTTGACCGCAAGTGGGTGCTCACCGATCAGGATAGTTACAGCCTCGCTTGATGAGATATTTGCCATTCTTCTGTTCGGCCATTGGGCGCATTTCGCGTTCTCAGGTTTCGTTTGGCTGGTGGCTCGGCTATGATGATTTCCCTGTTTTGACATGCCCAGCCACCGAATGACTTCAGCTTTCGTCCACCTTCGCGTCCACTCGGAGTACTCAATTAGTGACGGTATGGTACGAATTAAGCCGCTTGCAGCAGCCGCGGTTGAGATGCAGATGCCTGCGGTGGCGCTGACCGATATTAATAATGCTTTTGGTCTAATAAAATTCTATAAGGCAGCGAACAACGCCGGTGTTAAACCCATCGTTGGTGCTGATGTGAGCGTACCGTCTGAACATCCCGGGCTTGAGCCAACGCCTCTGGCGATACTGGCTTGCAACGAAGCCGGCTATCTCAATTTGTCTGAACTGTTATCCAGGGCCTATCTAGAAGGTCAGAAACTCGGCAAAGTAGGGATCGAACAAGCCTGGCTCGCAGAACAAGGGGAAGGTTTGATTGCGCTTTCCGGTGGGCGCTTTGGCGATATTGGCCAGCTATTGCTTGCTGGCAAATACGAGCTAGCCAAAGCTGCAGCGCAGCGCTGGATGGCGATTTATCCAGACCGATTTTACCTTGAGCTACAGCGCACTGGCCGGGAAAACGAGGACGCCTATATCCAAGAGGCGGTCCGGTTAGCGATCGACCTTTCCTGTCCCGTGGTGGCGACGAACGATGTACGCTTTTTGCATCAAGAAGAGTTTGATGCACACGAGGTGCGAGTCTGTATCCAGGACGGTAGAACCATAGACGATCCACGCCGTGAACGACGATACAGCGAAGAGCAGTATTTAAAGTCACCGGAGCAAATGGCTGAACTGTTTGCTGACATTCCCGAAGCACTGAAAAACTCGGTCGAAATTGCCCGCCGCTGCAGTGTTGATATTGTACTCGGCGAATATTTCCTGCCTGAATATCCAATCCCTGAGGGGCACACGACAGAGTCCTATTTTTGCGAGGTGTCAGAACAGGGGCTAGATGAGCGGCTCACCCGAATTCTTGATCCAGCAGACCCTGATTATAACGAGAAGCGCAAAGCCTACGATGAGCGCCTGGCCTTTGAGTTAGGTGTCATTAACAAAATGGGCTTTCCTGGCTACTTCCTGATTGTGATGGAGTTCATCCAGTGGGCCAAAGAAAATGATATTCCCGTCGGCCCAGGCCGAGGCTCTGGTGCGGCTTCACTCGTTGCCTACGTACTCAATATTTGTGATGTAGATCCCATAGAATATAACCTGCTATTCGAGCGGTTTCTGAATCCCGAGCGGGTTTCAATGCCGGACTTTGACATCGACTTTTGTATGGATGGACGTGATCGCGTTATTCAGCACGTCTCAGAGCTCTATGGGCGCAATGCCGTTTCTCAAATAATCACCTTTGGTACTATGGCGGCGAAAGCTGTGGTGCGAGACGTCGCGCGGGTCCAGGGTAAGCCTTATGGTCTTGCAGACAAACTCTCAAAGCTGATCCCCTTTGATCCAGGCATGACGTTGACCAAGGCGCTCGAAGAAGAACCGCTGCTACGCGAGTTTGTGAATACCAATGAGGATGCTGGGGAAATTATGGAAATGGCCTTCAAGCTGGAAGGTCTTGCCCGTAATGTCGGCAAGCATGCCGGGGGCGTCGTGATTGCGCCCACCAAGATCAGCGACTTTTCGCCAGTGTTCTGTGACGAAGACGGTGGCAGCATGATGACTCAATTTGATAAAGATGATGTCGAGGAAGCTGGGCTGGTGAAGTTTGACTTCCTGGGTCTGCGGACACTCACCATCATCAATAATGCCGTAAAAAGTATCAACGTGCGCAAAGCCAATCTGGGTGAGGCACCGATCGATATCTCTGCGATTTCGCTTGAAGATCGAGAGATCTATGAAGATTTCAAGGAAGCAAAGACCACGGCAGTTTTTCAGTTGGAATCTCGAGGCATGAAAGACCTGATGAAACAGGTTAGGCCGGATAGATTCGGCGATATTGTGGCTTTGGTCGCTCTGTTTAGACCGGGCCCGCTTGAGCTGGCACCGGATTTCATCAAGCGTAAACGTGGCGATGAAGAAGTTGACTACTTGCACCCAAGTCTCGAGCCGGTGTTAAAAGATACCTACGGCGTGATGTTGTATCAGGAACAAGTCATGCAGATCTCCCAGATATTGGCCGGCTATAGTCTGGCGGATGCCGACCTATTGCGTCGTGCTATGGGTAAGAAGAAACCAGAAGAGATGGCGAAACAACGCCATGTCTTTGTGGCGGGTGCGGTCAAAAATAACGTCGACGAAAATCAGGCCGGCGCTATCTTCGATATCATGGAAAAGTTTGCGGGTTACGGTTTCAATAAACCGCACTCGGTTGCCTACGCCTGGCTCGCTTACCAGACGGCATGGCTCAAACATTACTATCCTGCGGATTTTATGGCGTCTGTGTTGTCGGCGGATATGCAAACCACCGACAAGGTTGTGATCAATGTCGAGGAGTGCCGTGAGATAGGTGTGCCAATTTCACCGCCCGATGTGAATCGGGGCGATTTCCGGTTTGTAGCAAATACCAAGAACAGTATTATTTATGGTTTGGGCGCGATCAAGGGCATGGGCGAAGGACCTGTCGCATCTATCGTCGAGGGTCGAGCAGACGGTGGTCCGTTTACTGATCTCTTTGACCTGTGTGATCGAGTAGACCCGCGCCGTGTAAACAAGCGCGCTATTGAAGCGCTTATTGGCAGTGGTGCGTTGGATCGACTGGCAGAGTTTCCTGGTCAAACAGAAGCTCAAAAGGAAATCGATTTTAGGCGTGCCATGCTGATGGCGAATCAAAGTGATGCGGTTAAGCTGGCGGAGCAAAGGGCGCATAATCAGGATGGCGGCATAATGGACCTGTTTGGCGAAGGACTTGTGGCGGCGGATTCGACAGACTGTCGATATAATCACTTCGAAGGCTTGCGACGCATTACCTTCAAAGAGAGGCTCGGTCGCGAGAAAGAAACACTCGGCCTATTTCTTACCGGTCATCCGATTGATTTATACAAAGAAGAACTCAAATTTTTGAGTAAGTCCCGCATTGCAGACCTACGCGTCGGGAAAGATGATTCGACCGTCGTTGGCTTGGTTGTGGGTATCCGAACGATGAAATCCAAAAAAGGTGAAACGATCGCGTTTGTCACGCTGGATGATCGCACGGGACGAATTGAGGTAAGTGTTTTTGCCGATCTCTACGATCGAAGTTATGCGAAATTGCAAAAAGATACTGTGATTGTCTGCAAGGGTGCTACCAGCATTGATGACTTTAGCGGCGGTATGCGGATGCGCGCAAGCGAAGTCTTCGATATAGCCCAGGCGCGTGAGCGGGCGATTAAACGTCTGAAAGTGCGGTTGGTCGGCGCCGATTTAGGTGACAATTTCACCGATGAACTCGCCCAACTTCTGACACCGTTCAAGGGTCGTCCAGGTGAAGGCTGCCCGATCGCGGTTGCCTATGTCCATGAGGAAGCAGAAGCCGAGATTACCCTGGGCGATGCCTGGCGAGTTATGCCTGATGATGACCTTATCCAAAACCTTCGAGATCGTTATGGTAACGAACGAGTTTTGTTGGATTATTAGTGGACCATGCTGCTAGCTGAAGATATAGCGCGACTGGAAGCCACTTCTGGTCGCCTTATTGTGGCTTTCAGTGGTGGTTGTGATTCGCACACATTACTCCATCTGTTGCACACCTGCTTACGTCATTCCGTTGAAGCCATTCATGTGAACCATGGCCTTTCCTCCGCTGCCGACGAGTGGCAAATTCACTGTGAAGCTATCTGTGACGCCCTTGGGCTGCCATTAACAAGCTTCCGCGTCGAAGTGAAACGTGGCGGCAGTCTTGAAGCCAACGCCCGCTCTGCTCGCTATCAAGTATTTGAGGCCGAACTGCGCAGCGATGATGTGCTCGTCATGGGGCATCATCAAGACGATCAGGTTGAGACAATTTTGCTCAATATGGTCTCTGGCCGTGCACCGCTTGGGATCCAAGGTATGCCGGCTGAACGTCCGCTCGGGCGAGGTCTATTATATCGTCCCCTATTGCACGTCACGCGTGAAGACTTGAGGCAATACGGGCGGGAGCGGGCGCTCTACTGGATAGAAGATGAGAGTAATTTGGATACGGCTCACGACCGCAACTACTTGCGCCAGAAAGTCATTCCCGGACTGCAGTCCCGCTGGCCCAATATTGGGACAACGTTAGTTAACCAGTGGGTGAGGACTCATGACCACTTATCTCAGCTAGAAGCCGAGGCGCAAGCAGATTTCGCTGCGATCTCAATTGCCTCAGATTGTCTTGATTCTACAAAGTTCGTTGCCTTGTCTGAGTTGTCAAAGAGGCGGGCAGTGGGCCTGCTGCGTTACTGGCTGCGATCAGTCGGCATTGTGCGGGTACCGGGTGAAGAAACGTTGATCAGTGCTCTGCAAGTATTGACGGCTAAAGAAACAGAGTCACCGACATTCGAGGTAGGTCATTATTGCCTGCAACGTTTTCGCACAAGAATTGTACTATGCAATAAAGCAGCCCGGCCTGAACCTGACTGGGTTCGAACCAGCGGGGGACTAGCTTCTTTTGGCGAAGGTTCGATTACTGTCGATATCATTAAGGGGCGCGGTGTCGCTGTTGCTGCAGCGCAACTGTCATTTCGGACCAGGCAAAGCGGTGCAAAGCTCCTGATCAACGGCCACCATCGAACGTTAAAGAATTTATTTCAGGAGTCCGGCTATCCGCCGCAAGTGCGAGACCAGGTGCCGCTGATATACGAAGGTGATCAGCTTATTGGCATCAGTGGAATTGAGCGCTGGGGTATTAACATGGTGGTGGGTGATCAGGTCCGTGTCGCAATTGATGCAGAAGGATGCGACATTCATTGGTCTCCTCTTGCTGCTCCTGATTCTAGTGCCGCGCCCAATCAAAACCCTAATTCCAACCCTAATTCCAACCCCAATTTTAACCAAGACCCATAGCGATAATTGATATACAGATTGAGCCAGTTGAGGATGAGTGGTAATCTACAATCCCATCTAGGTCATGTCCCTGTGGCCATATAATCGTGATGGAAATTCAATGACTCGCTTTATTTTTGTTACCGGTGGCGTCGTTTCCTCTTTAGGAAAAGGCATAGCCGCTGCGTCCCTTGGCGCTATTTTGGAAGCCCGGGGTTTGAGCATTACGATGCTTAAACTGGATCCCTATATTAATGTAGACCCAGGCACCATGAGCCCGCTGCAGCATGGTGAGGTTTATGTGACCGTCGACGGCACCGAAACGGATCTTGATCTGGGCCACTACGAACGCTTCGTTCGTACGACCATGACGCAAAAAAATAATTTCACTACCGGTCAGGTCTACGCAGACGTGATCGCCAAAGAGCGTCGAGGCGATTACCTAGGCGCTACCATTCAAGTGATTCCCCACATTACTGACATGATTAAGCAGCGCATTCACGAAGGCGCCGGGGACAGTGATGTGGCGATCGTTGAGGTTGGTGGTACGGTCGGTGACATCGAGTCTCAGCCGTTTTTAGAGGCCGCAAGGCAACTGCGATTTGAAGTGGGTGCCAAGAACGCCATCTTTATCCATCTGACGCTGGTGCCTTACATCGCCACAGCCGGCGAGACCAAAACTAAACCTACCCAGCACTCGGTGAAAGAGATGCGCTCTATTGGGTTGCAGCCAGATATCTTGATCGTGCGATCCGATCATGAAATTCCTGAGCAGTCACGAGACAAGATTGCGCTGTTTACCAATGTGGAGCCAAGGGCTGTAATTCCACTGATTGATGCCGAATCCATCTACCAAATTCCGTCCATGCTGCATGAACAAAAACTTGACGAAATTGTCGTCGACTTACTCCGCATAGATTGCCCTCCAGCAGATTTGTCCGAGTGGGATCGCGTCGTTGAAGCTGAAAAGCACCCGAAAAATAAGATCAAGCTCTATATGGTCGGCAAGTACATGGAATTGCTCGATGCCTATAAATCTCTGAATGAGTCACTGATTCACGCGGGTATTCATACCAGTACAGAAGTGGACATCACTTTTCTGGATTCGGAAGAAATTGAGAAAAAGGGCGTCGAAATTCTCAGTGACGCGGATGCCATTCTGGTTCCCGGAGGTTTTGGTGCGCGAGGCTTTGAAGGCAAGATTGCCGCAGCCGGTTACGCCAGAACCCATCAAATCCCTTTCTTAGGTATTTGTTATGGTTTGCATGCGGCCATCATCGAATATGCCCGCAACGTCTGTGGGCTTGAAGGAGCAGATACCACCGAAAACAATCCCAGCACGCCCCATCCGATCATCGGTTTGATCACAGAATGGGTGGATGAGGATGGTAATACTGAATTCCGCGATATTGACTCAAACCTGGGTGGCACCATGCGAATGGGCGAACAGGTTTGTCATTTAGCCAGTGATTCTCTGACACGTTCGATCTATGGTCAGGATGTGATTAAAGAGCGGCACAGGCACCGATACGAAGTGAATAATCGCTACGTGGCGCAGTTAGAGGCGGCAGGACTGGGCATTGCAGGGCGTTCCGTGGATAACAGCCTGGTAGAAGTCATTGAGGTAAAAGATCACCCTTGGTTTGTGGCCAGTCAGTTCCATCCCGAGTTTACCTCCACACCAAGAGACGGTCATCCGCTGTTCAAGAGCTTTGTGTTGGCAGCGGTGGAGAAAAAAAGTCCTTCGCAAGCAAAAAAAATAGTTTAAAATCAACAGATTAAATCTAAGGGGCACATATGAACCTTTGCGATTTCTCGGTGACAGACAAGTCACCGTTTTTTCTGATTGCCGGCACCTGCGTGGTCGAATCGGAACAGATGGCGATGGACACGGCGGGCGAGCTAAAAGAAATATGCGAAGCCCTCGGTATTTTCCTCATCTACAAGTCCTCATTTGATAAAGCCAATCGATCCTCTTCTGGCAGTTTTCGTGGCCCCGGCCTCGACGCAGGCCTTAAGGTGCTGCAGAAGGTCAAAAACGATCTGGGCCTACCAATCCTGACTGACGTCCATGAAGACACGCCCATTGATGAAGTCGCGGAAGTGGTTTCGGTGATGCAGACGCCTGCGTTTCTCTGCCGACAAACCAATTTCATCCAGAAGGTGGCTGCTGCTGGGCTACCCGTGAACATCAAGAAGGGTCAATTTCTTGCGCCCTGGGACATGGTTCATGTGTATGAAAAAGCCAGGGAGACGGGCAACGAGAACATCATGGTGTGTGAGCGAGGCGTAAGTTTTGGATACAACAATCTGGTTTCCGATATGCGCTCGCTTGCTGTCATGAAAGAAATTGGCTGTCCCGTTGTGTTTGATGCAACTCACAGTGTGCAGTTGCCCGGTGGTCAAGGAGCAACGTCCGGCGGGCAACGGGAAATGGTACCTGTACTGGCACGAGCAGCGGTTGCTGTTGGTATCCATGGCATATTTATGGAAACTCACCCTAACCCTGATGAGGCCCTGAGCGATGGGCCAAATTCCTGGCCATTGGGGCGAATGAAAGAACTGTTGAGCCTACTAAAAGAACTTGATGGGGTGGTTAAGTCAAACACGATGCCCGAGACAAAGATGGCCTAGAGCCATAGAAAATAGAGCCATAGAAAACAAAGCCGTAGAAAATAGAGCGATGGAAAATAGCGCCTTAAAAATTTGGAGTACTGAGTGACCGAAATAATTGACATCAGAGCCAGGGAAATTCTCGATTCGAGAGGTAATCCTACGATTGAGGCAGAAGTTGAGCTAGAGGATGGTTCCGTCGGCTCTGCTTGTGTTCCTTCTGGTGCGTCGACAGGCTCGCGCGAAGCGCTTGAGCTTCGAGATCATGATCCGCTCCGCTATATGGGTAAAGGCGTACTCCAAGCCGTGGAAAACGTGAATCGCAGAATCCGTGAACCGTTGCTTGGTTTAGATGTGGAGAATCAAAAAGATCTTGATCAACGCATGATCGATATGGATGGCACGGAAAATAAAGGCTCTCTTGGTGCTAATGCAATTCTTGCCGTTTCGCTTGCGCTAGCGAGTGCGGCGGCCAAAACCAAAAAAATGGAACTCTACGAGTACCTGGCTGAGCTAGATGGAAGTCCTGGCCGCTACAGTATGCCTGTGCCAATGATGAATATTTTAAACGGCGGCGAGCACGCGGATAACAGCGTCGATATTCAGGAATTTATGATCATGCCCGTGGGTGCTGCAACTTTCTCTGAAGCTCTGCGTTGTGGGGTTGAAATTTTTCACACATTGAAATCAGTATTGGCCGCAAAAGGGTTGAGCACAGCGGTGGGCGACGAAGGTGGATTTGCACCTGACCTGCCAAGTAATGAATCTGCGCTTGAAGCCATTATGGAGGCGATAGACAAAGCCGGTTATGTGCCGGGTAAAGATGTGTTCTTAGCGCTTGATTGTGCGGCTTCTGAATTCTATGTGGATGGCCAATATGTTCTGGCAAGTGAAGGCCGCAGTTTTGACTCAGCGGGCTTCGTTGATTATTTGGTTGGCCTTGTAAAAAAGTATCCCATTATTTCCATCGAAGACGGTATGGATGAAAACGATTGGGATGGCTGGGCGCAACTGACTAAAGCTGTTGGCGATGAAGTGCAGCTGGTGGGCGATGATCTGTTTGTTACTAACCCAAAAATTTTAAAGAAGGGCATTGATGACAAGGTGGCAAATTCCATTTTGATCAAACTGAATCAGATAGGCACACTTTCTGAAACGTTAGAAGCGATTCAAATGGCCAAGGCGGCAGGTTATACCGCTGTGATCTCCCATCGATCCGGTGAAACGGAAGACACCACCATTGCGGATCTTGCCGTTGCAACTGCAGCAGGCCAAATTAAAACTGGGTCTCTTTGTCGTTCTGACAGGGTGGCCAAATATAATCGACTGCTTCGAATCGAAGACTCCTCTTCGGCGGTCTACAAAGGGATAGCAGAACTTAAGAGATGACCACAAGACGGGCGGTGACAGCAGTTCTTATTGCACTCTTTATTGGCTTGCAATATCGCCTATGGATTGGTGAATCTAGTTTTGCTCATGTGGATGGTCTCGATAAGCGGGTCGTTAAAATTGAAGTGGGTAACGAAACCAAGCAGCGACGTAACGAAGTCTTGAAAGTTGAAATTTATGATTTGAAGAATGGTCTGGACGCAGTAGAAGAAAAAGCTCGCACCGAGTGGGGGCTTGTTAAAGCTGACGAGACCTTCTATCTACTTGTCGATAAAGACAAGTCACAACCTTAGGCTGCCTATGACGGCTTTTAGCATTATCGTGCCCGCCGCAGGAAAAGGTCTGCGAATGGGCAGCCACATACCCAAACAATATCTATCTCTGGCGGGTGAGCCGATACTTGAGCGAACACTCCGGCGTCTTCTGATCCTCGAGCCTGCAAGCGTGTGTCTTGTTGTCAATGAGGCAGATTCGGCCTGGAAAGAACTGCCCAGTGCGGCTCGCTGTGTGATTGCAGTTGGCGGTGAATCCCGAGCGGATTCGGTGATGTCTGGTCTTGAAAAGCTCAATTTAGAGTCCAATGCTCAAGTGCTCATCCATGATGCGGTGCGTCCGCTGTTTGCATTTGCAGACGTTACAGAACTCATCCGACAAGTTGGTACTAATGAAAACGGCGGTCTTCTTGCGACGCCTGTGATCGACACTTTGAAGCAAAGCAGTGATGAACACCGTGTTGTCGGGACGCCTGATCGTCGCCAATTCTGGCAGGCACAGACACCCCAATTGTTTCAAGCGGGGCTGCTGCGACGAGCATTCAGTTTTGCAAAAGCTCAGGGGCTTGCGATTACCGACGAGGCTTCTGCAGTTGAAGCACTTGGCCTGCAGCCTTTATTGGTTGAGGGTAGTCGACACAATCTAAAGATTACGACGGCACAAGACATTGCTTTTGCCGAGTATTGGCTCAGCACTGATTTAGGACAAGCAGCGTGCGAATAGGAACCGGGTACGACGTTCACAAGTTTGGTGACAGTCCGGTTGCGAGCATTCGACTCGGTGGGGTCGATGTCCCTTATCATCGCGAGATCCTCGCTCATTCCGATGGCGATGTTGTTTTGCATGCGCTTTGTGACGCGATGCTGGGTGCACTAGCGTTGGGTGATATCGGCCACCATTTTCCTGATACTGATGCCTCGTTTGCGAATGTCGACAGTAGGCAGTTGATGCGTCATGTATCACAACTGATTGCTGATCAGGGCTACAGATTAGGCAACGTGGATATTACCCTCATCGCTCAGGCACCGCGTGTTGCTGGCTATATTCTGCAGATGCGGGAGAGCATCGCTGCGGATACCAACACATCCATTGAGCAGATTAGCGTTAAAGCAACGACTACGGAAAAATTGGGCTTTATCGGGCGCGCCGAAGGTATCGCTGCCGAGGCGGTGGTTTTGCTAGAAAAGGTAGGCGCGTAATGCAGACCAGCGTCAGAGCCTTTGGTGAACCGTTAGGAACGGGAAAAATTCGACTTTCTGTTGAAGACTTCCGCGTCACGGAACTTTATGATTTCGAGCCGTCGGGTGATGGTGAACATCTGCTTTTGTGGGTAAAGAAGACCGGTGCTAATACCGGCTGGGTCGCCAACCAGTTAGCAAGCTACTTTAACTTAAGACATTTCGATGTCAGCTATTGTGGGAAAAAAGATCGGCACGCCATTACCGAGCAGTGGTTCAGCTGTTGGTTACCAGGTATTAAGGATCCCGACCTGGCTGGCTGTCAGATTGAGGGTGTCGAGATTCAAAAGCAGATATGGCATCAGCGTAAGCTTCGGCGTGGCGATCACACAGGTAACCGATTCGTTTTACGCATCAGAGATGTTGTCGTCGACAATGAAGCTGCGTTAGTCGATCGCCTTAACACTATTCGCGAACAGGGCTTTCCCAATTACTTTGGCCAGCAGCGGTTTGGCATCGATAACCAAAACTTAGACAGAGCGCTTGAACTGATTGCTGACGATGAGATGCAATCTCGTCGCAAATTGGATCGCAAACAAAAAGACTATTATCTGTCGGCGCTGCGTTCTTGGTTGTTTAATCAAGTGCTCAGCGATTGCGTTGAAGCCGGCGACTGGGCGGACGAAGACGAACTTTGGGTCTATGGCTTGTCGCCTCATCGGGATATCGAAATTCCAGCGGTGACGGCAGAGTTTGCATCAGCCGCGGCCTTTATTGAGAAGATGGCCATTAAGGCTCATCGTCGCTCCAAGCGGGTGATTCCCGGGCAATTAACGTGGCAACTCGACCGACAAGACGCTTGCGATGACTTAGGCGCAGAGCATGACCAATATCAAAACCAAGACCAATTTCAGCTCACACTAAGTTTTGATCTTCCTGTTGGCGCCTATGCCACGACACTGCTACAAGAATGTATTGATATTGAGGATGCGCACCAATGAAATTCAGCAACGAGTGGCGGTTTCCGGCAGGGAATACGCCTTGAACAACAGCGATGACTTGATCGGCTCCGGGATGACGTCGCAGAGAACGCGTAATCGACTGATTAATCGACTTCGAGACCGTGCAATATCTGATGAGCGGGTATTGGATGCCATGTTGAACGTACCTCGGCATATTTTTATCGATGAGGCACTGTCTCACCGGGCGTATGAAGACTCGTCTTTGCCGATCGGGTTTAGCCAGACGATATCCCAGCCTTATATGGTGGCTAGGATGACAGAGAGTCTCTTAGCTGCCGGCTCGTTAGCAAAAGTGCTCGAAATTGGTACGGGTTCTGGCTACCAGACTGCCATTTTGTCTCAGCTAGTGGGTAAAGTCTGGACGGTTGAGCGAATTCAAGGGCTGCATGAACGTGCTAAACAAACTCTGCGGCGCCTGGGGATTCGGAATGTCCAATTTAAGTATGACGACGGTAATATTGGCTGGCCAGAGCAAGGACCTTTTGACGGTATCATTGTGACCGCCTCGCCTCGCCTGGTGCCACAGGGTTTGTTGGAGCAACTGGCGGTCGGCGGGCGAATGATCGTTCCCGTCGGTGATGCCGAGCAACAACTTAAACTGATTACTCGCACCGACGAGGGCTTCGAAGAAGAAGTGCTTGAAGACGTTAAATTCGTGCCGTTGCTTGGCGGACGTAGTTAATTCGAAAGCGATTCGAAAGCGATTCGAAAGCGATTCGAAAGCGATTCGAAAATAGATGATATAAGGGAAATTATGAACTTCAGGCCGCTACTGCGCTTGTTTGGTATTGGTATGGTGATGGGCGCAGCTGAGATTGTGCCCGGCGTTTCCGGCGGAAGCATCGCCTTTATCACTGGCATCTATGAGCGGTTGATAAATGCGATCAAGCACTTCACACCGATGCTGCTGCTTAAGTTGAAAAACGACGGTCTAAAAGCGACCTGGGTCGCTGTCGATGCAAATTTTCTGCTGACGCTGCTGTCAGGCATGGTGGTTTCAGTGTTGCTGCTGGCTGGTGGGTTGAACTACTTGCTGGATAACCAACCCGTGATGATTTGGAGCTTTTTCTTTGGCCTGGTTTTACTCTCGGTCTGGATTGTACTGGGTAGAATTACCCGTTTTGGCCTGGATATCGGTTTCGCCATTGGTGTTGGCATTGCGTTCGGCTACATCGTCACCAGCGCCGTGCCTTTGAGCTTAGCACCAACGCCGCTCAATCTTTTTCTGGGTGGCATTATTGCTATCTCGGCCTGGGTGTTACCGGGTATTTCCGGCAGTTTCATGTTGCTTATCATGGGCTTGTACCGCTATGTGCTTGAAGCCATCTCCGAGTTGAATCTACTGCTTTTGGCGAGTTTTGCTGCAGGTTGTGGCATAGGAATCGTGGCATTTTCGCATCTGCTGTCCCGGCTTCTGGCTCGCTACCAAAATGAGACCCTGGCGGTGCTGACCGGCGTAATGCTGGGGTCGTTGGGCAAAATTTGGCCCTGGCGACATGTTTCGAGCTACCAGATCAGACCGGACGGTAGTCAGACGCCATTGGTGGAAACGCCAGTATTACCCAATGTTTACGTGGATTTAACGGGTGCTGACGCTGATATTGGTCTAGCGATCGTGGGATTTGTGTTGGGCGCTATCGCAGTTTTAGGCTTACAGTTGCTGACTCGAGAAACGACCACCTCAGGGTAGACTACTTTTGAAGAAAGTTAGACTTTTTTCGCAATAAGAAATCAGCAACCATGCCAAAAGATAATAATGCATAGGGTCAGTTTTAGAAATCACAGGGGCAATACGGCATTTTGAAGGAAGCGATTCGTCAAAAAATGTTCGCATTGTTCGCTATTTTGCTATTGCTATCTGGCTGTGGCTTTGGTGGCGGCTATGCGCCGGTATTTTCGTCAGGAGAAGAACGACGCTCCTCTGTGCAAGTCCATACGGTTCGATCTGGTGAGACGCTTTACTCTATTGCATTTCGGTATGGGCTCGATTACAAACAAATAGCAGATGCTAACGGCATCGCTAAGCCTTACGTCATCTTTGCCAACCAGAAGTTGCGGTTGGCCGGCAAGCGAGTACCGCCCGTCAAAAAAGTTAGAAAGAGTGCACCCAAAGTTGTCGCGGAAAAATCAAACAATCGCTCTCCAAAGAAAAGTCAAGATTCAAAAATTGATTGGCGCTGGCCGATCGCTGGTGAGGTCATAAAACCTTTTTCACTGACTGGCGACGTGAATAAGGGCGTTGATATTGCCGGTCGATTAGGGGAGTCTGTAATGGCCGCAGCGGATGGCGTTGTTGTCTACGCAGGCGGTGGTTTACGAGGATACGGCAAGTTAGTGATCGTGAAACATTCAGACCAATATCTGAGCGCATACGGACATAATCGGTCAATTCGAGTAAAAGAAGGACAGAAAATTAAAGGTGGCCAAGTTGTTGCCGAAATAGGTTCTAGTGGTACGGATCGAGAGATGTTGCATTTCGAGATTCGTAGAGACGGCAAGCCAGCAGACCCATTGATCTATTTGCCCGATAGATAAATGAGATTACTGGCATGTAGCAATCCTGGAAGGATTGTTGGTTTGACAAATGTGAGCGTGTAGCAGATTTGCTTCATGACGCTTAATGGAAACTCGAACACAGGACCGAGAAAATGGTAGTTCATACGGAAGATTTGTCACTCGTAGAAGAGTCAGCCTCAGTCATTCAAATGGAACCGGGTGCCTCCCAGTTCGAAGCGGATGAGAAGCCGAAGAAGAGTACTTCAGTACCAAAAGATCTCGATGCAACACAGCTCTATTTGAATGAGATCGGCTATTCACCTCTGTTGAGCCCTGAAGAAGAAGTTTACTTCGCCAGACAAGCTCTACGCGGTGTCGCAGCCGGCCGAAAGCGCATGATTGAAAGTAACTTGCGCCTGGTCGTCAAAATATCACGACGCTACCTTAATCGCGGCCTGTCATTGCTCGATCTCATCGAGGAAGGCAATCTTGGTCTTATCCGCGCGGTTGAGAAGTTTGACCCAGAGCGTGGCTTTCGATTTAGCACCTATGCCACCTGGTGGATTCGTCAAACGATAGAACGCGCGATTATGAATCAGACTCGCACGATTCGGTTGCCGATCCACGTGGTCAAAGAATTGAATGTCTACCTCCGTGCGTCTCGAGAGCTGTCACAGAAGCTTGATCACGAACCAACCTATGAAGAAATCGCTGAGCTGCTCGACAAACCAATAGAGGACGTCAAGCGGATGATGGGCTTGAACGAGCGAATTACTTCCGTTGATACGCCGCTGGGGGTAGATTCAGATCGAACTATTTTGGATACCGTCGCCGATGTGAAACAGGCTGATCCAGCAGAACAGCTACAAGATTCAGATTTACGCTCGAATATCGATCATTGGTTGTCTGAGCTATCAGAGAAGCAGCGTGAGGTGATTTCTCGCCGGTTTGGCCTTCGTGGCTATGAGATGAGTACGCTTGAGGAAGTCGGCCAAGAAATTGGTTTGACGCGCGAGCGAGTCAGACAGATTCAGGTAGAAGCACTGCGTCGGTTGCGTGAGACCATGGAATCACAGGGTTTATCTGCAGAAGCGATCTTTCAATAAAACAGATCAATAAGCGCAGCGATCATTAGGCGGGGCTTACACCCCGCCAGATTGCTATCGCGCTAGATGTTCCATCTTACCCTTCACTTCAGCCCAATCTTCGGCGTCCGCTAGTGGGTCTTTCTTTTCGGTAATGTTTGGCCACACTTCACTGAGTTCTGCATTCAAGTCGAGGAATGCCTGTTCTGCTTCTGGTAATTCATCTTCAGAGTAAATCGCGTCCACTGGACATTCTGGCTCGCAAAGCGCGCAGTCGATGCACTCATCGGGGTTGATCACAAGAAAATTTGGACCCTCATAAAAGCAGTCAACAGGGCAAACTTCTACGCAATCGGTATGCTTGCATTTAATGCAGGCGTCACTCACCACAAATGTCATAGGTTGATGTCCTTCTTTAGTTAGGTCGGAACCGGGAAAATTGAAAAACGCATTCTAGCAGCTTTTAAGCCCTAAACAACTTGGTTACTTGATTGCCTTCACATCAACAAGTGGCTCATCAACTAGCTTCAATAAGCGACTTTAATTCGTAAAGCACATTGAGTGCTTCCCGTGGGGTCAGCGTGTCTAGATCGAGGGCTTCTAACTGGGTTTTCAATGCTTCAGCAGCAGTGTCAACTGTGGGCGCTGGTACCGCAAACAGGTCAGCCTGGTGTGGTGTGCGATTCAGCTCGTTTTGTTCCAATTGCATAAGCTTTTGCTGTGCATGGTGAATCACTTCTGGTGGCACACCGGCTAACTTAGCCACTTGTAGGCCGTAACTCTGACTGGCCGGCCCTGCTTGTACGGCATACATGAACACAATGTTGTCGCCGTGCTCTTTCGCTGTCAGGTGGATGTTGGCCGTAGCGGGTAAGCTCTCCTCTAGGCTGGTCAATTCGAAATAGTGCGTGGCGAACAGCGTTAGGGCACCTGATTTTTCAGCAATGTACGAGGCCGCAGCCCACGCTAGAGATAGCCCATCGAACGTTGAGGTGCCGCGGCCAATTTCATCTAACAACACCAAAGAGTTCGGTGTGGCATTGTTCAGGATCATGGCCGTTTCTGTCATCTCCACCATAAATGTCGATCGTCCGCTCGCCAGATCGTCAGACGAACCGATACGAGTATAGATGCGATCCACAGGACCAATGGTGGCGGCGTCGGCGGGAATATAGCTACCGATGTGTGCAAGCAGGGTGATCAGAGCGGTCTGACGCATAAACGTCGACTTACCCCCCATGTTAGGGCCGGTAATAATCAGTAAGCGGCGATCTGGCGCGAGTTCAACATCATTTGGGACAAAAGGGCTGTCGAGTACCTGTTCAACCACGAGGTGTCGACCGGCTTGAATTTGGATACCGATTTCTGCAGACAGGATAGGTCTGCAAAGATTCAGGCTGATGGCGCGTTCGGCAAGATTGCACATCACGTCGAGTTCAGCGACGGCGGCAAAGGTGCGTTGCAGAGGCGCGAGTTCTTCAGCGAGGGTTTCAAGCAGAGTTTCATACAGGTACTTTTCTCTGGCGAGCGCGCGACTCTTGCTGCTGAGTGCTTTGTCTTCGAAAGTTTTTAGCTCAGGCGTAATAAATCGCTCAGCGTTCTTCAGTGTTTGGCGGCGAACATAGCGATCCGGGGCATTGCCCGACTGCGCCCGGGATATCTCGATGTAGTAACCATGAACGCGGTTATAGCCGACCTTCAAGGTGGAGAGACCGGTAGCCGCCCTTTCTTCTTGTTCTAACTTGATCAAATACTCCGCGGCGTTTTCGCTAATACCGCGCAGTTCGTCGAGTTCCTCGTCATAGCCTGTTTTGATCACACCACCTTCACGGATGATCACGGGCGGGTTATCGATAATCGCCCGTTGTAATTCTTCGCACAGGCTAGGGTAGGGCTCGCAGGTTGCTGCCAAGCGCTGTAGTTGCTCGGTCGTAAGTGTGGTTAGTTGGCCGTGCAGTTGTGGCAAAACACTCAGTGCGTCGCGCAATCGTTCCAAATCTCTGGGTCGTGCACTCTTGAGTGCAACCCGGGCCAGCACTCGCTCGATATCACCGATTTGTTTGAGTGAAGTTCTAAGGTCTTCATGGAAAAATCCGCCAATTAGATGCGCGACAGTATCAAGTCGTTGGTGAAGAGCATCTTGGTTGCGAATGGGGCGATTGATCCAACGGTTAAGTAATCGGCTGCCCATCGCGGTGGCGGTATGATTCATAACATCAAACAGCGTGTGTTCTTCGCTGCCCGAGATGTTCAAACTGAGTTCCAGGTTCCGGCGCGATGCAGCATCGATGATGACGCTATCATCACGATCCAATAACGTGAGCCCTTGAATGTGAGGTAAATCTGCCCGCTGGGTCTCTTGCACATACCCTAACAACGCACCGGCAGCGCAAACAGCAAGTGGTTTGTCGTCGCAGCCAAAACCTGCCAGATCATGGACTTTGAATTGTCGGGTCAGTGTCGCCACCGCTTGGGCATGATCGAATTCCCACTGGGGCCTGTGTCGGCAACCCACATGCGCTTTCAAGCTAGCAGGGTAAGATTCATCCTGGGCCAAAATGAGTTCCGCCGGATGTGATCGCGCAATTTCAGCCAGCAGCGCATCATCATTGGGCACTTCGACAACTTCAAAGCGGCCACTCGCCACATCGAGGCAAGCCACACCGAAACCAGCCAGGCTGTCAGTTTTGCTTACCGACATAATAAAGTTGTCACGGTGCGCATCGAGTAAGTTTTCATCAGTGACCGTACCAGGCGTGACAATACGCACGACTTTTCGCTCGACGGGCCCTTTTGAGGTAGCCGGATCACCGATCTGCTCACAGATCGCAACGGAAATGCCCTGGCGTACGAGTCTTGCTAAATAGCCGTCGACAGAATGATAGGGCACACCGCACATAGGAATCGGTTTTCCCCCGGACTGGCCTCGCTGGGTCAGCGTGATATCTACCAGTCGTGAGGCTTGCACGGCATCGTCAAAGAACAGTTCATAGAAATCGCCCATTCGATAGAACAAAAGCTCATCTGGGTGATCCTTTTTGATCCGCAGAAACTGCTCAATCATTGGCGTATTGGGCTGGATTGCGGCGGCGTTGGTTGTCTTTGGGTTCATGCTGCTAATTGTCTCACAGCTAAGTCAAATTGGGACCAGAGTAAAAACATGAAACACATTTCTCTATCCAGTGATGTATCAATTTTGGTCTATTTTTACGCTGACCCCAAATTTTGAAAAGCGGACAAATAACACTCGGATTGTCGATCTGGGGATTGGCACAAGGCCGATACTCAATAGGACACAGTTGAATATATACGTACCCAGTCGTGCTTTCCAAACGGGTGTAGCTAATGTCCTTTCGGGGCAGGGTAATTGAGGGTCTTAATTTCAGTTTTTACCTTAGCAGCCTAATTTTATGCCTAGGCTGCAGCGAAAAATCTACTGATACATTGTTGGTAAAGATTGCGTCTCAACACACGGCACAGTTTCACGTTATCTTTCTCAAAGTGATTACTTGTTCAAGAACGATGGGGTATTTTCTCGATTTCCATTAGTCAAAGTAGAGCACGTTCCAAATATACGATGCTAGATCAGTTGCTGGCTGTTTATGATCCAGATGACATTTTGCGTGAATACTTGATAGAAAATATTAAAGTTCAAAGATCGTAAAAATTTCGGGGGGATTTCGGGATCAAAAGTTTGGGGCCAGAATGTCCTTGTTAGCGTGGCAAGACCACTCTGTCCCTTTACTCTGTCCCCAATTCTTACTAGCTGGGCTTCTCAGTACCAGCTTTTTGAAAGTGAAGGACTCCCCAGGCGAGGTAACCCTGATCTGCAGCATCAACCCATTTCTTCAAGCCAACGAGCATTCGAGCGAGGTAGGCTGGGCTGATGTTTTTTATCAGTTCTGCTTGTCTTAATGCTAACTCCGTCCCCACCCTATCGTAGTGATTGCGCAGTTGGTGCACCATGGGTGACGTGCTTATCTCGGCGAACCCCAATCCTGTGAGCTTCGCGTGATACCAAGCAATACTGCCTAAAGAATCGAGTTCCAGCCTGTCAAATACCGGCTGCAGAACATCGGGCGGGCAATCATCTGCCTGCATAGGATCAGTAAAGATTAACTGGCCGCCAGGTTTCAGTACCCTGTCAATTTCTTGAAGCACCTGCTCCCGATTACCGCTATGTAAAAAAGCGTCCTGAGACCAGACAGCATCAAAAGACTGGTCGGGTTCGGGAATGTTCTCAAAACTTCCATGCACGACGCTGATGTTGGCGGCGACCTGACTGCTTTGGTTTAGCGCTCGATTTCGCTCGTTTTGTCGGTCGCTCAGATTGAGGCAGGTAACATCGCAGCCGAAGCGCTGATGAAGGTAACGGGCAGAGCCGCCATATCCTGCGCCCAAATCGATAACCCGTGACTTATCAGATATTGCGGATAATGAGTCGGCCATTAGTTCAACGATCTTGTGTGAAGCCTCTGGAATGGTGATATTTTTTTCATCGTACAGACCGATGTGAATATCTTCGCCGCCCCACACACGCTCATAAAAATTATCGGCATCGGGGCTATCGTAGTAATTTTCAGCGGTAGTTTCAGCTGCTGATTTACTCATCGCTGTAAACCTTTTCTGCAACGTGAACAAAGAAATCCGGGTCGGACTCCTGGTACGTCTCCTGAAAATCGCCGTAGGTGTGGACCTTGGCAAACCCGGCGTCTTTCAGTAACCCACGGGTATAGTTTTTGCGTAACGGAAACATGTTCAGGTAATGCTCAACACCTCCAGGAAAGGAATAACGAAAGCGAGCTAACCCATCATCCATATGTGCCGGCTCTGCAGAGACCTTATCGCCGCAGTAGTAATACTTGTGCTTACTGCTAAAACCGTTGTCCAGGATAGCGTCATAGTTCCGTTGATCAAGTATCAAAATACCATCGTGCTTGAGCGCAGCATAAAACTCGGCAAGTGAACGCCTGCGGTCCTGCTCTTCAAACAAATGGGTGAATGAGTTACCAAGGCAAATGATGGCATCGAACTTACGATGGACATCTTTGTTGAGCCAACGCCAATCAGCATGCACAGAGTTGAGAATCAGACCTCGTTGTTTAGCATTGTCAAAAGCCTTAACCAGCATTTGCGCATTGCCATCCACCGCGGTGACATCGAATCCTTCTTGTAGTAGGCGAACAGAATGAAAGCCGGTACCGGCAGCAACATCTAGCACCTGATGCTTGCCTCTCGCTTTGAGTAGGTCGATAAAGAATGAACCTTCGGCCTCGGCTCTTGCGTCCCAATCAATAAGCTCGTCCCACAAATCGACAAAGTCACGGACGTATTCTGCTTGATAGTGATCGGATTCTCTTGTTTCTACGGGATTACCGCCAAAGTCTTGTTGTTCGGGGATCTCAGTAAGCGTTGGCGTCGTTGTCGTTTGGCTTTTCATGTTTTTCCTGTGGGCTTTTCTAGTGAATGAACCATATCAAGTAAAACGGGTGTGTCTTGGCTCGCAGAATTCAACGAATCTGTCGAGAGAATCGGGTCCGCACTAATATTTTCAGCTTCCATCATCGCGGCAATATGCTGGAGCGTGGCGAGAGTTTGTGTTTGTTCCCAGTCCATAAGTTGCGCTAGTTTGCGACGAAATCGATCTTCCAGAGGTTTGGGCGTGTCGAATAAAACGGAACGGCCTCTATCGGTTATGGTCGTGCGAACGGCCCGTCGATCCTGGCTGTCTCGTTCCCGCCTTACCAAACCTTGTTGTTCTAAGCGGGCAAGAATGCCGGTTACGGTGGGCTGACTCAGATTGACTGCGCGCGCGAGGGCGGTCACTGTGATTGGCCCCAATCTGGCCACGGACCGCAATGTCACTAACTGCGGGCCGGTCACGCCGTGTTGTCGCACCATTTGTTTGGAGTCCAGATCAATGGCCCGCACCACTCGGCGGATCTCAATCAGGATTGCGTCAGCTAGGTCGTCTTGAATTTCCATAAGCAAACTAATATATAGTACTCAATGTATATAATCAGTATTTATTAGTGTATTTGCCATAAAATAAGGTCAATGACTCATAATAGTACATTGAGGTGAATGCATTATTGCGTGAAACAAGGGGCGTTGAGAAATGTAGCAAGTTAACGCCGTTGGGCCAGAGCGGACTAACCCGCCTGTTAGTTTTTAAACCAGTTGATAATCGCGAGCCCGTTTTTGGTAATGCTTATTGCGTAGCCCGCGGTGTAACGAGCAGCAAAGTCAGTGCATTTACGCTGCATTGAACGGTTCAATCATTGGGATGTTAGGGGCATATCGGGGGCGCATATTGGGCTCGATTGCGGCACGGGTTGTCTCACGGCCTGCTTATGTGGAGTCGCAATTTAGCGTCAGAACAAAATACAGTTCTGCCGTCAGAGATTTTAAAATCGGTGTTTACTTTGGTGCTGACCTCAGATTTCCGTCAGTTGCCAACTGAAGAGAGGGCGCGCTCATGCCGAATACCCGAGACGTGATTTTGCTCACTTTCATGGCATCGAACAGCGCCTTGCTGGCAACCCGTGATCGGGTTGCGAAGGACCGATTGACTCTGCATACCAATCTCCAGCAGACATGCTTGGCGTTAGGCGCTGGCGACATTCGATATTCGCTGCGGCCAGAGGGTGGTACCAATTCGAACTGTTTTCTAGTGTCTAGCTGAGCGCTTTGTTGGGTTGTTTTGAAGCAATCAGCCTAAGATATATCACGCCAAGTAAGGCAGACACAACAGAGGCGAACAAGATTGATGTCTTTGCGTTATGGAGATGTTCGGGTTGCCCGTCAAACCCAAGTGCGGCAATAAATGTCGACATGGTGAATCCAATCCCTGCTATCAGTGAAGCACCAATGACGTGTTGAAGATTAACACCAGCAGGTAAGCTACCGATTTTGTAGCGCAAGCCCAGCCAGCACGCGCCGGATATACCGATAAATTTACCGAGCACAAGTCCAGTAATAATACCCAATCCAACGGGTTGTTGGAGACTGTCGATAAATGAACTAAAGCTAAAAACGACGCCAGCATTGACCAACGCAAACAGCGGTAAGATAAAGAGCGCTACCGGTAAGTCCAGTGCATCTTCCCACCGACGCAGGGGCGTGCCGGCTCGTTCTGCGAGTTTGCTTACCTTCAATAACTGCTCATGGTCCTGCTTGCTGCCGAGAACATCGACCTCTTCTGTTTTGTTCTGCATGGTGTTGATGGTCGATTTCGCTTTGCCAAGCAATTTTTCTGATGTCAACTTTGGCCGTGCTGGCACCGTCAATGCGATTGCGACACCGGCAACCGTGGCGTGAACCCCGGACTTGAGCATCATCCACCAGATTGCAACACCGATGATGATATAGAAAAGTGGCTGTCTTACGCTGGCGTAGTTTGCGATGGCCAAAAGAGCTAGGAGTGCAATTGCGCTCGACAGATAAATTGCAGATATTTCTTGGGTGTAAAATATTGCAATGACAAGTATCGCGCCAATATCGTCGACGATGGCGATGCCAACAATGAAAGCCAGAAGGCTGGTAGGGATGTGTTTTCTCACGATGGTCAGGACACCCAACGCAAAAGCGGTATCCGTTGCCATTGGGATACCCCAACCGATCTGTGAATCGAGTGACCCGTTAAACAATGAATAGATCACCGCTGGACAAACCATTCCGCCGATCGCACAAAAAATCAGCATGCGCCGATTTTCTGTTTGAGAGAGGTCTCCGGCGAGAACTTCCCGTTTGATCTCAAGTCCGAGCAACAAGAAAAATATCACCATTAAGCCATCGTTAATGATGTGTTTGAGTGATGCTCGCAGTTCAAAATCACCCAAAAATAGCCCGACCGGTGTGTGCACCAGATTCAGATAGGTAGAAGAATAAACTGAGTTTGCCCACCATAAGGCAACGACCGTCGACAACAGCAGCAACATGCTGGAAGTTGTCTGGGCACGAATGAAACCGGTAAATGGCGCGTGCATATTTTCTAGGCCACGCTGCAGTATATTTTTAGAGTCGTTGGTCATCAAAAATGGATTCCGGAAGTTGAACCGTAACTGGGCGAGCACATGTGTTTTCTTTGCCGCTCAGCCCACTATTCTCCAGCAGATGAAACGCTTTCATTTTTCAACATCACAAGCAATTTGTCTTTTAGCTGCAGCCGCGCAATTTTCTTCTGCTCTAGGACTTCATCACTCGTGTATTCCGCGCTTTGCTCTATGCGGTGAACGTCATCATCGGTCTCATGATACTCATCGAAAAAACGGGAAAAATGCGCGTCGTTCATTTTTAGTTGGTGAATTTCCTCTTTATATTCTGGAAACTCATGGTGCAGGTCATGTCTTTCTAACGTCATAGTTTGCTCCTTCGTGAAAAATAATCAGCTTATCGGTCTGTTGGTCCACCAGGTGCGCTGGGTGCCGACAAGTTAATTTGCCAGCACCGCGCTCAGTGAAAAACCTTTAGTGGTCTTTGGATGTGTTGGGAATATCGAAACGATCTGCGTTCATCACTTTTGTCCATGCTTTAACAAAGTCTTTAACAAATTTCTCCTGCGCATCATCCTGCGCGTAGACTTCAGCATAGGCGCGAAGAATGGAATTGGAACCGAACACCAAATCGACTTTAGTCGCTGTCCACTTAACGGCACTGGTGTTCCGATCACAGATTTCATACAGGTTATTACCTGCTGCTTGCCAGCGGTAATTCATGTCTGTCAAATTGACAAAGAAATCGTTACTAAGCACACCTTCACGATCAGTTAGCACACCGTGTTTGGCGTCGCCGTGGTTGGTGCCCAGCACCCGCATACCGCCGACCAGTACTGTCATTTCGCAGGCGGTCAAACCCATCAGCTGAGTGCGATCCAACAGCAACTCCTCCGCTGACACCACGTAGTCTTTTTTAAGCCAGTTGCGATAGCCGTCGTGGACAGGCTCAAGCACCGCAAAGGAATCAGCATCGGTCATTTCATCTGTTGCATCCCCACGGCCAGGAGAAAATGGCACGGTAATATAAAACCCAGCATCATGCGCGGCTTTTTCAACAGCGGCGGTACCACCTAGAACAATCAG
>JBNMQM010000005.1:0-113396 GCA_051278195.1 Candidatus Azotimanducaceae bacterium | reverse complement strand
CCGTACACGGTATCTACCGCGTCGTCCGAAATTCGCACGGAGGCTTTATTCGGATTGAATTGCCTTAGCGCTTGTTAGAATGATTTTTTGGCCATTGTCATCTAACTGCTAAACCCCGTCGGGTAACTCCGTGAAAAGATTCATCAAATCCGCTACCTCATGGCGTCGAACTGTCCTGTTATGGATTATCGCTCCAGTCCTATCGCTAACGTTGCCGCTATTAGTTGCTTTCTACAGCCTGTTTCAAGGGGCTGATGCATCGTTTATTGATGAAGACTTTGCTCAGAACGAAATCGCGTTTGTCGCGCTGGGGGATCAGGGCACGGGCAATTTTCGTCAATGGCAGGTCGGTCGGAGCATGGATATCCTCAGTGAATCGAATCCGCTGGATTTTGTCGTATTGTTGGGCGACAACTTCTACGCACGCGGCGTCACTTCGGTCGGTGATATTCAGTGGCGCTATAAATTTGAAAACATGTATCAAGGCAACAGGCTAAGTCACATACCTTACTATGCCGTGCTCGGTAACCACGATTATCTGGGCAACGAGTTAGCCGAGATCGAATACGGTATTCAACGCAAGGGGTCAGGCAGGTGGAGAATGCCGGCCAAAGATTATGTGGTTTATTATGGCGAAGCGCGCGGTCTGGATCTAATCAAAGTCATCTACCTTGATACGTCCCCAGCCGCAAGAGACATTGCCGACACGGCGCAGAAATTAGTCGAACTTCTGGATAACAGTAAACCGACGGTCTGGACTTTTGTGGCCAGCCACGTACCGATTAAAACCGGCAGTGAGCACTACTTTGACCCACAAATAGGCAAGTACCTCTTGCCGATCTTGAATCGTTATTCAGTCGACATCTACTTCAACGGTCATGAACATAATCAACAGCTGGTTGGTTCTCCCGCCGAATTTATGCTTACCGAAACTCTGCCTAACGAATATGCACCCGGTGAAATTCTAACTACTAACACTATGCCCAGTCGCACTTTATCCAGTAACACTTTGTTCAGTAACATTTTGTCTAGCAATACTAGGTTCGTCATTTCCGGCACAGGCGGTAAGCATGGCGCTCCCCTAGACGGTGGGTTTGAACCGAACCTCGTGTTTTCTGACGATTCAACGGGCTTCGTGTATGTGAAAGTAAATTCGTCTCAACTCGAACTACGTTACTTAGATCAGAGTGGAACTGTGCTCTTTGAGACTTACTTTTCACCTCGCTTGCAGGGTGAGGGAGGGCAACCCGGGTAAAGAATGTTTTGATCGTTTCGTCTTGGGTGATCTGTTTTGTGTCGCTAATTGTACAAATTCTAAACTACATGGATATTTCCGGCAAAGTGCTCTTGACGATTCCGGAATATTCTCGTTTAATGACGTTTCACGACACGCAGTGGCGATTCTATGGACTTACCTACACTTATTTACACGAACCGTCAGGATAGCGCCGGTAATTTGCAAGCCTGGGATACCCAGTCTGTCCATGCCTCGATTCTGGACAGCGTTCCAGATCAGTCGCTTCGCACCACTGAGCGTGCACTTGAGGTCGCCAACTTTTTGCCGGCAGCGTTGGCCACCGAGGATGTCCGTGATGAACGGGACCGTGCGCCGAAGCAAGTTGTGCTGGCGTCCCTACTAGACGCAGCGAAGAAAAAGCGCCACACAGTATTGGTTGTTCAAACGCAACCTTTTCAGGATGGTTTTGTGCTGATGGGCAACGATGGTCGCCTCGGGCGGCGTTGGGTGTTCTTGGAACGTCTGGATACCGAGCTTGTAGAAGCAGCACTTTTTGCATTGGTCGAAGAAAAGCCAGTCCTCATTTTACCTCATGGGGATGTTACCCCTTCGTTGCGCTCGCTTGCGGACCAGAAGGGTACGCATATGTTAAATGACGTTAGCGGCAAAAAGCTGCGACTCGGTACATTCGCCTATCAACCCGTGATGCGGCTGAAAACCTTGCCGATGCGGCAGGCAATTGATGCCAAAGATCACTTGACCCACATTGATCGCTTAGAAGCAGAAAGTATCCACATTATGCGTGAGGTCATGGCTCAGGCAGAAAACCCCGTAATGTTGTATTCCGTTGGTAAGGACTCTGCGGTGATGCTGCACCTGGCCAAAAAAGCTTTTTTCCCGAGTCCTCCGCCGTTCCCACTGATGCATATCGATACCCGTTGGAAGTTTCAGGAGATGTATGAATTCCGCGACTACATGGCGCAAGACAGTGGCATGGAATTGATCACACATATCAATCCGGAAGGTATTCAAAAAAACATGAATCCGTTTGATCACGGTAGTGCGATGCACACCGATGTGATGAAAACTCAAGGTCTGAAGCAAGCCCTCGATCATCATCAGTTTGATGTTGCTTTTGGAGGCGCGCGGCGTGATGAAGAAAAGAGCCGAGCCAAAGAACGGGTGTTCTCTTTTAGAACAGCTGCACATCGTTGGGAGCCAAAAAGCCAAAGACCAGAACTATGGAACGTCTATAACGGCTATAAGGCCAAGGGCGAAAGTATTCGTGTGTTTCCGCTGTCTAACTGGACAGAACTCGATATATGGCAATACATTTACCGGGAACAAATCCCGATTGTGCCGCTTTACTACGCGGCAGAGCGTCCAGTGGTAGAGCGAGACGGGCTGATCATGATGGTCGATGATGATCGCCTCAAGCTCTTTGAAGGTGAAGAAGTGAAAATCAAGAAAGTCAGGTTCCGCACACTGGGTTGCTATCCCCTCACTGGCGCAGTGGAAAGTGAGGCCGATGATCTGGCTTCTATCGTCCTTGAGTTGCTCCAAAGTAAAACCAGTGAACGACAGGGCAGGGCGATTGATTCAGATTCCTCTGGTTCGATGGAGAAGAAAAAGCAAGAGGGGTACTTCTAATGAAAGCACAGGCAGAACTAACCGAAATTGAAGTACGCGTTGATGAGTACCTGGCGCAACAAGCCAGCTTGGATCTGGTGCGTTTTATCACTTGCGGCAGTGTCGACGATGGTAAATCCACGCTGATTGGGCGGATGTTGTATGAAGCTCAGCAAATCTTCGAGGACCAGGTCGCTACACTTAAAAATGACTCACGCAAGATGGGTACCCAGGGTGGTGAGATCGATTTTGCATTGTTGGTCGACGGTCTCGCCGCAGAACGGGAACAGGGCATTACAATTGATGTTGCCTACCGCTTTTTTCATACCGACCGCCGAAAATTCATTGTGGCGGATACTCCTGGGCATGAACAATACACCCGCAATATGGTAACCGGGGCCTCTACGGCGGATGTTGCTGTGATTTTGCTCGATGCTTCGCAAGGCGTTCTGACGCAAACGCGGCGGCATTCATTTATTGCTTCACTGCTAGGCATCAAGCATGTCGTACTTGCCGTAAATAAGATGGATCTTGTCGATTATAACGAAAATCGTTATGACGAGATTGTCGCAGAGTATGAGAAGTTTCGTGCCCAGCTAGAGTTTACGTCGGTAACGGCTATCCCTATGAGCGCGCTGAAAGGCGACAATGTGATTGAGCGCAGTAAGCTTACCGATTGGTACAAAGGTCCGACGCTTTTAGGCTTTCTAGAAACTGTCGATACCCATCGTGCTAACCAGCAGCAAGCTTTTCGGTTTCCAGTGCAATGGGTGAATCGACCTAACTCAGACTTTCGTGGCTTCTCTGGCACGGTCGTTTCTGGGGCAATCGCGCCTGGCCAAGCCGTGCGCGCTTTGCCTTCAGGTCAAGTGGCCAAGGTGTCGGAAGTGGTGCTCTATGATCAAAGTTTGCCTAAGGCGCTTACAGATCAGGCGGTGACGATTACGCTAGATAAGGAAATCGATGTTTCGAGAGGGGATGTGCTGGTTGCCGCAGACGAGCCTTGCGAGGTGTCCGATCAGTTTGCAACGACGCTCGTCTGGATGGATCAGGAAGAGGGCTTTGTTGGCCGATCCTACTGGTTGCTGATTGGTGGTGTACGAGTCAACGCCACCATCACTGAGATCAAATATAAGTACAACATCAACACTTTCGAGCACATCTCTACGCGCTCCTTTGAGTTGAACGAGATTGGTGAAGTGACGCTGAGCCTCGATAAGCCTATACCTTTTGAAGCTTACAAGGACTGCAAGCAGTTAGGCGCGTTTGTTCTGGTGGACCGTTATAGTCATGCAACGGTAGCCGCCGGCATGATCAACTTTGCGTTGCGTCGAGCCCAAAATGTGCATAAGCAGGCGCTGGTAGTCGATAAGGCGGCCCGTGAACGCCTCAACGGTCACAAAGGCCGCGTGCTGTGGTTTACCGGTTTAAGTGGTTCTGGGAAATCGACCATTGCGAATGCGCTGGAGCAAGTTTTGCACGCCCAGGGCATCCGGACCTACATATTGGATGGCGATAACGTGCGTCACGGACTGAATAAAGACCTGGGCTTTACTGATGCTGATCGAGTGGAGAATATCCGGCGAATCGCTGAGGTGGCCCGACTCATGGTAGACGCTGGCATCGTCGTGCTAACCGCATTCATCTCACCCTTTCGATCTGAGCGTGATATGGCGCGAAGCCTGTTTGATGAGGGCGAATTTTTTGAGGTCTACGTCGATACGCCACTTGATGTTGCTGAACAGAGAGATCCTAAAGGGCTTTACAAGAAAGCCAGACGCGGAGAGCTACCAAACTTCACAGGTATCGATAGCGAGTATCAAGCGCCTATTGCGGCAGAGTTAGCGCTAAATACGAACGACCAAACTGTAGAAGAGTGCGTTGAACAGATTTTGAAATTTATATGAGTGGCGTGATTAATGAAGTCAGTGAGACTGTGCAAGATAGTAGTGCCAGTGCAAAAGATTCCCACCTTCGGAGCATTCTGAAGGCATTTTCCTGGCGCATCATTGCGACTTTGACTACCGCACTCATTGCTTATTTTGTTACGGGTGAAATCATGACGGCCATTACTATTGGCGGGATTGAGTTTTTTTTGAAGATGGGCATCTACTACGTGCATGAGAGAGTGTGGTTGTTGTTGTGATGCCGGCAGAGTTTGCTGCCGGATAATTGCTAGTGGGTAATTGTCCTATTACTCAGAATTGGCCTGCCTGCCAGTCAATCCGTGTATTTTTTCCCTGAGGCTCTCTTCTAAGCGAGTTTGATCCTCGTAGAATATAGTGGGGATATCTTTTGTATCGAATGGCAGTTCAATTCTAGTCGAGCAACGACGATAGGTCCCTTTTCAAGTGCTTCTGCGAATCCAAGTTCATAGTAAACATTCGGTCCGTATCTGGCACCATGTCCGTACGTTCACAATCAAAATTATAGTCTTGGACGACTCGTTTGATGGTATTCCAACTGTCATCCAGTTCTTTTCGTTACGCCATAATGACGAAAACGGCGTTGCCAGTTGATAGTCGTGAGCAAAGGTCAGCTGCGTTTTGTCTTGCTTAGAGAATTACCCGCTGTTACTAAGGTCTCTATTTATCGCGTGCCCCGGTGATGGAATCCGCAGGCAGGGTGCTCTTCTGGATTAGGCAGCGACAGTTCGGTTAGTGACCTTTAAACGTTGGTTTACGTTTGTCGAGGAACGCGCTGATACCTTCAGTCTTGTCAGCGGTTTGGATCAATGCGGCTTGTCCAAATTTTTCCATTGCGAGTGCAGATTCTTTGCTGCCCTCCATACCTTGATGCACCATGATTTTCATAAACTGTGGAACAAATGGTGCGAACGAAGCAAGGTGGTCAGCGCGGCGTTTGACTTCGGCAATCAGTTCATCTTGTTCAACAATGCAAGTGACCAGGCCAATTTGGATCGCCCGCTCAGAGTCAATTGGGTTACCCATTAGCAACATCTCCATGCCCCAGCCGCGACCGACGATTCTAGGCAGTCGAGCCGTTGCGCCGCCGCCAGGAATAATACCTAACTTACCCTCGGGTGTACCAAAGCGGCTATGTGGGGTACAGATTCGAAGGTCGCAACCCAGTGCGATCTCAAGGCCCCCGCCCATGCAAATACCATCAATGGCGGCGATCGTCGGTTTTGGTGTTTCTTCTAGCTGCTGTGCCAGGCCTTGAACAATAGGTTCCATGGCTTTTCGTAAGTCTCGATCAGCAACCTCGTTCAAATCTGACCCGGAAGCAAATGCTTTACCACCGGCCCCTGTTATCGCAATCACTCTGATATCTGGGTCCTGGCTGGCAATGGCAACAGCGTCGTGTAGCTCGTCCAAAGTATCCAAAGAGATGGCGTTGTGTTTCTCGGGGCGATTGATCGTGATCAAAGCCAGCGGCGCGATTGACTCGTAAAGGATGCAGGTAAAGTTGTCAGTGATCATCTTGGATTCCAGAACTGTTTGGCTGATGGGTATTAGGGATTAGCGCGGCGAGCGAGCTTACTCGATAAAACGCTCGCGGCTCAACTTTCATCACGCTAAATAATGGTGAACCATCCTAGGTAGCTGGTCGGGCGGTAATCGGTCAGTGAAACTCGACCTGAGGCCTCGTTTAACGATAGTCTTTAAGCTGATAAGCATTCACTTTAGGAGCCAGTATGAGCGATCGCGTCTTTAGCGAGTTTCGTCACCCAAAACAGATGTTGGGCACGCAGGAGTATGAAGGGCATCTGTCAATACATGACGACAAGATGGCAGCAGATTTAGGCTTTAGCGGCGCGCCTATTGAAGGGCCGACGCATTTCAGCCAATTCGCTCACCTTTTGCATAAACAGTTCGGCGATGCCTGGTTCGAGCGTGGCTGTATAAGCGCGCACTATCAAAACATGGTAATTGAAGGGGAGGAGGTTCGTGCCTTTATTGAGGCTTCAGCTGAGTCTTTGGCAGAGGGAGCAACTATATGCCGGATCGGTGCCGAGAAACGAGACGGAACGCCGGTTCTGACGGGTACAGCATCACTCGGTCCAGATCATGGCGATACAGAACTGAGCGGGCGCATGGCAAAGCTGCGGCCCTCTGAACAGTTAGTGATATTGAGTGAGCTGACTGTGGGCCAAAAAGGCAAAGGCAATCCGGAGCAGGTCGTTATGGATCTCGAGCAAAATATGGGTGATCTTTATCCTTTCTCGCTGAGCCAAAAGCTGAGCGCCATTACTGAGCCTCACCCCTGGTACACCGCAGAAGGTGCATCGAGTTCACCCTGGGGTCGGGCAATCATTCCACTAGAAATGATTAGCGTGTTGACCCAATACAGCAGTAACGAATCTGGCTATAGAGCAAAAGGGCCAGCGGTGGGACTGTTTGCAGGGCAAGAAATCAAACTGATCAAGGGCCCACTGTTTGTTGGTCAGCGTTACTTGTTGGAGCGAGAAATTATCGCGTTAAGTGAAAGTCGTCGAACCGAATCTAACTGGATTAAAACGTCGGTGTTCGATCCGGATTCTCGTGAACTGTTAGCAGAAATCATCTTGAACTCAGCGACGATGAAGGATTCCTATGCTAAATATGCGGAGGAGGCTGCTGCCCTAGGCAAAAACCTGGACTAAGCTGAAGTTGCCGCGGTCTTATCGAACCAGGGCGCGGCTTCTTCTAATTGTCGGGATATTTGGAACAGCAATGCTTCATGACCCATCGATGCGACAAACTGCATACCAATTGGCAAGTTCTCAGTCGACCAGGTAAGTGGTAACGAAATTGCGGGATTACCCGTTGCGTTGTACAGGTTGGTATAACCCCAAAATTGATTAAAGTGATCGTTATAAGTTTCGAAGTCTAAGCTGCTCGTGTCCATGTAGCCGAGCAGTGGTGGTGGTTGCAATAACGTTGGGCTAAGAATCAAATCGTAGTCATTAAAAAAGGTTTCGATCTGCCGCGTTGCGGCATGAATCGTGAACATCGAGCGAGCATAGGATTCTCCGGATATATCGTTCGCAAGGTTCACTAACAACTCTGTATAGGGCTCAATGACGTCTGTCGTCACCCTTACACCTAGCAGCTCTGCTCGCCGTAGGACGTTGTTCCGTACATTGGTCAACACCAGGTTGCTGGCAGCCATGCCTACGGTCTCGCGATCATACTCAAAGCGCCGCTCTTCCACATGATGGCCGAGTGACGCACATAACTCGGCGGTACGTTTTAGCGCAGCGCTGACCTCAGGGTTTGGCTGACTCAAGTTTATTGCATCGGGATCAATAGCAATTTTTAAGCAACCCGGGTGACGCTTCATTGCCTCAAGAAAAGAACCTGAAAAGTGCGGTGCCTGGTACGGATCGCCTGGCGCGGGGCCGTGAGTCGCGTCAAGAAAAGCCGCGCTGTCTCGAACGCTTCGTGAAACGACATGGCCAGTTGCCATGCTGCCCCAACCTTCCCCAACGTCTGGACCAAGGGGCGTTCTGCCGCGAGTCGGTTTTAATCCGACCAGACCGCAGCAGGATGCCGGTATTCGAATTGATCCGCCGCCATCGGTAGCATGAGCGACGGGCAGAATACCTGCTGCAACAGCCGCCGCAGCGCCGCCACTTGACCCGCCGGTGGTTCGGTTCAGGTCCCAAGGGTTTTTCGACGGCCCAAATAGGACTGGCTCGGTCGTGCAGGCCAAGCCGATTTCAGGTGTGTTGGTTTTCCCGAAGATCACAAGTCCCGCCTTGCGATAACGCGACACAATCTCTGCGTCATGATCGGGTATAAAGTCCTGCCAGAGTCGGCTACCAAAACTGCAGCGTACATCTTTCATATAAGCGAGATCTTTTATCAGGAACGGAACGCCTGCCAGTGGTCCCTTTGGATTTTCAGCCGCCACTTGTCTCGCAGTGTCAAACAGAGGCGTGACAATGGCATTGATGTCTGGATTACACTTTTCAGCTCGGGATATTGCTGCCTCCAGTACTTCTGAAGCAGAAATGTCCCCATGGTCGATCAGCGCTTTTAAGCTCAGCGCATCGTGCTGTTCGTAGTCCGGAAAATTGTCGGCCATTGTGGTGACTTCCTGTTGTGGTTTAAGTGGTGCCTCACGCAAGTCGTGCTTATTCAACCTGATTGCCCAGTCAAATGCACGAGGCCCTAAATGAGAGGCACTGTAAATGTTGCAAAAGCATGACCAGATTCATGAACTACCTGAATACTGCGAACAGATTCACGCGTTAAAGATGAGTAATAAGCATTTTGCCAAGTTGTTTGAGCGAGATCACGAAGTTGATCATGAGGATCGTCGCATCGAAACTGGTGCGTAAGAAAGCCACGCTGCATCTTAAAGACGAGTTGGTGGCGATGCTGCAGCGGCAATGGTTCAGTCGTCAGGAATGAAATATCTTTTCTGCGCTAGGATTTCTCAATCAATGAGGAGACTTCGCCGGCCTTCGGGAATCTAGCTGTTTTGTACTTCGAGTAGATAAGTTTGCCATTGAGACTCACATCGAAGATGCCTTTACCTTCAGGGTGCAAAACAATTTCTGCGCTGAATGTTGCAAGCTCAGCAGACAAACTGTCCGCCTCGGGCTTGTAGTTTCACTCTGGGCAATATTAAATATCGATTTTCACGGTTTGCCTTTTGAATATCGGAGAATGACATGATCATAGTCTGGGGTGCGGTAGAAGCCAAACCTGAATTCCGACTTGAAATACAGCGTCTGGGTTTAGAGCATGTGCAACGATCTCGCCTCGAACCAGGCTGCATCACACACAGTATTCAAATTGATGTCGAAAACGAAAATCGGTTCATTTTTTATGAGGAGTGGCTCGATATGGAGGCGCTGCAAGTCCATTTTTCGGTGCCCGCATCAGGGCAGTTTGTTAAAGCGATATCGAAGCTGGCCATGGCAACACCGGATATGAAGATGTTTCAAGCAACGCCACCTTAATAGTGATATCGCACTTGAGTCGAGCTGACGCTGGCGTGCTTGTTCGGCTTTGCGGTAACCTCGGTTTTTAACTCGGCTGCCTCTCATTGAGCTTTTTACTGAACTTCTTACTGAACTTCCTACTGAACTTCCTACTGAATTGTCTCCTGAATTCCAGTCGAATGGGCTATTGAATTCCCCCGAACAGGATAATGTGCCGTCAAAGCTGTTTCGCTTTGGCTGGACGATAGTGTTGTTGATCGCCCTGGGTGCAGCCGTGGCGCAGGCATTTGGTCGATTCAGTTATGGGTTATTGCTGCCCGCAGTCCGAGATGACATGGGCATTTCTAATACTCTAGCGGGCGTTGTCGGTGGTGCTAACGTTGGCGCATATTTGTTAGGCACGATGTTTGTGGCCTGGGCGACAAGTCGATTTCGCTTGCTCTCAGTGCTGCGCCTTGGCCTGGTGTTGGCGACGCTAGGGCTGTTGATGGCGAGTCTGGCAAGCTCTCCTTTGGTATTGGCGATGGCCTTGTTTGTTGCTGGTATTGGCGGTGCCTGCGTTTGGATCCCCGCGCCTATTATCGCGGCAGATGCATTACCCCCTGCGCGCCGTGGTCTTGCCGTTGGCCTGATGGGTTCTGGCATCGGTTTGGGTGTCGCATTCGTGAGCATTCTGAGTGGGTCGTTGCGATCAAATACGGGAGACCAAGCATGGTCTAGTGTCTATCAGATCCTCGCTGGTATCGGTCTTGTCGTATTAATGGCGATTCTGTTCGTGGTTAGGCATCAGCAGGCGGCACCCTCGGGTGGAGCAGGGATCGGTGGTTTTGGTGCGCTCAAACGAATGCAAGGTTGGGTGCCGATGATATGTGCTTATTCAATATTTGGTTTCATGTATTTGCTGGTACTCGGATTCTTAACCACCAGGCTCGAAGACGATAGTGGCTGGAGCAGCAGCGACGCTGCATTTGCTTTTACGCTAATGGGCTTCGCGATGATCTTCGGCGGTCCATTGTTCATTACGATTGCCCAGAGAATCGGCTCTCGCTGGGCCACCGTCATCGCATTCGGTCTCTGGCCAGTTTTTATTGGTGTCGTTCTCACGGGGATCCCGACCCTGACACTATCCGCCTGCATTGGGCTCGGTTTTCTGTTTAGTGGTATTCCCTCGTTGATGACCCTGTATGTGGTGGAAAACACGACAGCGCAGGATTATGGGCCGAGTTTCGCCGCAGCCACGCTAGCGTTCGGTGTGGCTCAAACCATCTCGCCGCCCATCGGTGGGTTTATCGCCGACGTGAGCGGTTCATTCACACTCGTATTTTTGTTGGCGAGTGTGATGGGCATTATCGGGTTGCTTGTTGCTTTGCAGATGCCAAAACATGAATCGGGTTAGGTGAATCATAGGTAAGACTAGAAAGGTACGACTAGAAAGGTACGGCTAGAAAGACACGATTAGATAGGCACGATTAGATTGATTAAGTCTGCAATCAGTGTTTCTTGATCTTCGGTGCCTAGTTCTACATCAAAATCCATCAGCGCGTTGCTAATCAACATGGCACAACCGAACGGTACAGAGGTTGTGAATAGTGTGAGTAGCGAAAGGTTTGTGTCTGGATATCGGCCTTCTATCTGTGCGGCTTTCACGGCTGATTCAATCACACTATGAAGGGCTTGCTGCGATGCCTTCACTGTGTCGTCGGTATAGCGCCTCAGGTCTGGATGGCTTATGGCCCGAAATTCTGCCTTGTTCTGTAGCGCCCAACGAAGATAGCCGCGGCCCAATGTGTTCAATCTTATATTCGGATCGTCTGCGTTGATTGATTCAGAAGTATGCAAAGAGGAATGCAATATAGCTTCGCGCATCTTGTTCCAGATGTCAGCGGCGAGGGCGGAAAGCAACTCTGATTTCGATTTGAAGTGCCGGTTGGGTGCTCCATGGGATACCCCCAGATCTCGCGCAACAGCCCGCAAGGACAAAGCTTCTATCCCCTCGGTAGAGATTATTTCTGCTGATCGTTTAAGGATGGCAGCTTTAAGATCGCCATGATGATACTGCTGCTGTTTTTTCTTGGGGAGGGCGTTTGAGCTCATAAAAAGGAGTCTAACCCATTGGTGTTGACGCCGTCTACATTGTGCGAGTATGCTTTGCGTCTCTAGTCGATATTCCATTATCTCGGCAAACAATCGGGGTCACTATCATGGTCTTTAAGAAACTCATCGGGCTTATATTCTCGCCTTTAGCATTTGGGCTTGGATTTGTTGCGCCACTTGCCGCGCAAATTATGACCGCTTTTGGCTATTCGGCCGGTATCGACAATATCTATATAGGCCTGGCGATAGGCGGTTCACTGGGTTTGATGGCGCAAATAAGAGGCAGCTGGGTGTGGGTGAAGCCATGACTGGCGATAAGAGTACAAAAACGCTTAGCGATCTCGATACGCGGTTAATGACAGAAGCCGACTGGGATGCGCTAAACGACGGTGAGCTAGATGTGCTGGAACGAAAAATCGCGAGTAAGTATATGCATATCATTCCCTGGGGCGCCGTCGCATGGGGAATCGGTAACTGTTTGATCTGGCTTTCATTATGGCCGCTGGTGCTAATGGACATTGTGTCAATCTGGATAGCTGCGCCCATTGCCACACTAAACGTGATGCTGGCGTATCTGCCATCCCATGAGGCGCAACACAATATTATTGCCAGAGAAGGGCATCCATTGCGCTGGCTCAATGAGTTAGTCGGGCATGTGTCAGTGATTCCCTTTGGCATACCTTTTCGGTTGTTGCGGCACACGCATATGGAACATCACGCCCATGCCAACCATCCTGAATTGGACCCGGATTATCGCGTTTCGACTATGGGGCGCAATGATTGGGAGTTTTACAAAAATTCGATATTGGGTCGGCAACCGGGGTCCAAAGATAATACTGCCTATCCTGAGGCACTGGCCCGGACCGGAAAGTCGCACGTGATGTTAGATGCGCTGATATACAACATCATTTATCTTGGCGTGCTCGTCACTATGGCCTGGACTGGCCATGCAGTCGAAGCAGCTTTGCTGTGGTGGTTACCAAGGCAAATCACGATTACCTATGTGAACTACTACTTGAGTTGGATGCCCCATCAGCCGGCAGAGCGTCAGGGTCGGTATAAGGATACGCTGCCATTCAAGAGTATGCTGGGCAACATCGGCTCAATGGGTATGCAATATCACGCGATTCATCACTTGTATCCGCGTATTCCACTTAGTCTGACGCCAGCGGCATTCCGTGAATTGAGACCGATCTTGATTCGCAAAGGCATGGACACCCGCGGGCTTTGATAGCCTGATGATAGTTGTGGTTTGGGGCGTCAGTGGCTGTGGTAAGTCCACGGTTGGAAAACAATTGGCGGATAAGCTTGGTTGGATATTTCACGATGCCGATGATTTTCACCCTGTCGCGAACGTCGAAAAAATGCGCCAGGGAATCCCACTGCAAGATGATGATCGCTATCCATGGTTTGCCCAATTGGCGGAGTTGCTGCGCAACGTCAACGATCAAAATCACAACGCAGTGCTCGCCTGTTCGGCGCTTAAGCAAGACTATCGGGATCGTCTGGGCATCAATCACGAAGACATTCGTGCCGTTCATCTGTCGGGCTCTCAAGATTTGATTCGGACAAGGCTTATAAAGAGAAACCATGAGTTTATGAGTAACAGCTTGATCCAGAGTCAATTTGCTGTGCTTGAGCCCTCAGCTCAATGCCTATCATTGGATATCGCTGCCAGCCCGCAGGACCTGTGCCAGAGCATCATCGAGCAGGTTATCTAGTCCCCATTTAGTATGTCATCAAGAGTCGATGCTCCAAACGATTTGGATAGATAACATACATACATGTGTGTATGATATTTGGCATGAGCCAAGCCGACCCACAAAACTTGAACGATGCCCGCAGTAATGCCACAAGGGCCAGCCTAATCGCCTGTACCATCGAGGCGCTTATTGATATCGGATTTACCAAAACCACCGGGGTTGAAGTCTGCCGGCGCGCTGAACTGACCCGGGGTGCGCTCAATCATCACTTTCCTGATTTTGCAGACCTATTCGTTGAGACTTTACAGAACCTCTATCAGCAGCTGTTAGATAACAGGCTTGAGCATAGCGCCGGTCTAATGGAGCACGTATTGCTAGAAGGCCACGCGAGAGTGATTCGCCCAGAGTTTAAAGCGGTGATCGAGCTCTGGTTGGCGTCAAGAAATGATCAAGAGTTCGGCCAACGTCTAGCCCAGGCCATTGAGCTTGGTGCGGAGCTGTTTACGCCCCAAATGGTGTTGGCTAAGGATCACCCGAGTAGTCGTTCAAAAGCATTTGAAGCCACTTATCGGACTATATTTGAAGCCTTGATTGGCATCGGTTTAGGCCGTGCTGTTGGTGACGGAGAGCCTTTGGCGCATGAACCGATGGTGTTGCAGTTGCTTCAGGACATGGCGCGTACTTTTGATAGCGAACATGAGCACGAACACGAATATGTACGCGTGAATAAGCCACTAAATTAAAATAAGAAAACGGAGCTCATAAATGTCAGCACCGAAATCAAGCGAGAAAAAGCTTACATACTCTGTTTGCACGATCTGTGATATCGGCTGCCAACTGCGGGCTGAGACTGAGGATGGCAAGCTCAAGAGAATGATTGCCCATGACAATCCCGCTTTAGCCCGGAATGTTTGTTACAAAGGTACCGCCGCGGCTCACGTCCACAATCACGCTGATCGCCTCACCAAACCTCTAAAGCGGGTCGGCGAACGAGGTGAAGACAAATGGCAAGAAATATCCTATGAGCAGGCTATGGACGAGATTGCCGAGCGACTACAAAAAGTCGTGGATCAATATGGCCCAGAATCGATGGCCGTCTCAACCTCGGGTTGGAATACGCAAACTACCCACAGCATGGATCGACGGTTTATGAACGCGTTGGGTACGCCCAATTATATTAGTGGCGTTTCTCTTTGTGCTGGCAATACAGCTGCTGTGAACAAAATGACCTATGGCTGGTTTCCCTTTGCGGACATGGCAAATTCAAAGTGCATTGTTCTTTTTGGCCATAACCCAAGAAAACATAGCTGGACGCCCATTTTTAATATGATCAATGCTGCCCGCGCTAAGGGCGCGAAAGTAATTGTCTTAGATCCTCGGGTTTCTGATCAGGCAGAAGTGGCTGATCTACACTTAAGTCTGCGCTCCGGCACCGATGCAGCGATGTGCCTTGGGTGGCTCAATGTCATTATCAACGAAGAGCTTTATGACAAGGAATTCGTCGCCGAATACACGGTTGGTTTTGAGGAATTGTGTGAGCGCGTCAACGAATATCCGTTAGAGCGAGTTGCTGAAATTACCGGTGTTGATGCTGAGCTAATTGCTGAGTCTGCCAGAATGTATGCCGCTGCAGAGAGCGCCTGCATCCCTTGGACACCGATTACAGACATGCAAATTTCTTCGACATCGGCCATTCGATTGCAAAGTATTTTGCGCGCACTCACCGGCAATATTGATATACCAGGCGGCGATGTTTTCGGTGGTTTTGATCCTAATTACATTCCAGAGTCGAAGCTTGGTAATCACGAGATGTTAAGCCAAGAGCAGAAAGACAAGCAGCTTGGCTCCGATGTTCATCCAGCCTACACCTATCGCGCCCAGGAGATGCTGTCAGAGCATACTGAGCGTGTTTATGGTTATGCCTACGCTGATATCGTGATGGGGTGTTACATGGCCAACCCAAGTGCAACCTTTCGGGCAATGGCAACTGAAAAGCCGTACCCGGTCAAAGCCTTTTTTGTATTGGGTAATAACGCCCTGATGAGTTATCCCAATCAGCATCAGATTTTGAAAGGTATGATGAATCAAGAGCTAATCGTCGCCCACGAAATATTCATGACGCCAACCGCGATGCTGGCAGACTATGTTCTACCGGGTGATGTGTTTAGTGAGCGAAACCATATTTCTGACTACTGGAATTGGAAGCTTGGTATGACAGTGTCACAAAAAGCCGTTGAACCACCGCCAGAATCTTCTAGCACATTCCAGTTTTGGCGCGATTTAGCGCATCGAATGGGTTTTGAGAGTTTGTTTCCGTGGGAAACAATCGAAGATGTACTCGATTATCGTCTGTCGCCGACGGGCAAAACCTTTGAAGAATTTTCGAACGAAAACTATATGTACATTCAGCCGCCAGAATATCGGAAGTATCGAAAAACCGGCTTCGCGACGCCCTCAGGTAAGGTTGAATTGAAATCCAGCATACTAGGAGAGCTCGGTTTTGATCCGTTGCCCTATTACCGCGAAGGGCCGGCGATCAGTGCGGAGTATCCTTACTATGTATTTACTGGAGTTCGTGAAGATGCCTTTTTTCAAACGGGCCAGCGTCAGGTGAAAGTGTTGCGTGATCGAATGCCTTCACCAAAGCTATTTATGCATCCTATTGATGCGGAACGGCAAGGTATTGTCGACCATGACTGGGTGAAACTGCAGACCGAAACCGGGGAGGTGACGGCCAAAGTGTTGGTGCAGGCATCCATGAAAGAAGGGCATATTCGGGTGCCACACGGCTGGTGGTATCCAGAGATGCGCGGTGAAGCCAAACTCGCCGGAGCGTTTATCAGCAGCGATGCCGTCCTGTGTCCTGATGATCCCGAATACTTAGACTACGAGCAGGGCATACCCCATTTTAAAGGTTTCCCTGGTCGCATTGTGAAGTTGGCTGAGCCGCCCGCAGGCATGTCTGAACAAGTGTTGGCGGGTTAAAACGATGCCGACATTTCAAGAATGGTGGGGTGATGCACAACAGCGGCTGATGACCAATATCGCGAATCGGACGTTCAAAAAGGAACCTGGTTTTGTTGATCGTCTGGCGATGCGTTTTCTCAAGTTCACGATCGGAGAACTACCTGCCGACCCTGAGCTTGAGCATCCTGAATGAAATCGCCCGAAAAATGCTTAGCGAGCCACTAGACGGCGAGGAACCAGATGACTGCACCGGACAAATAGCCAAGCACGGTGCCTCTATCTCCAGAGCCATTGTTTAATTGTTCTTCAATCGCTGCTTCAGAATCTGCGCCATTCATCACTCGGGCAACAATCGGCCATTCAAAGATCGCCACGCTAATGGCTTTTGCAAATACCATGGCAAGGAGAGCGGCGCGGCCTGGATTGTCGAGAGGCACAAAAAAGAACACCAGCAAAACCAACCCCCAGTTAGCCACAGACCCACCGAGGCTCAGGGAAAGAAACTGGTTGCGAGAGTTTTTGGCGTGATTAAAACCAAACATAAAGATACCGCGAACATCGGGCACTATCGGTGAATAAGACTTCGCTAATCTCGCGCCGGCAAAATGGCCCCATTCATGAGCAATGCTGGATAGCCAGGCACCGACGACCAGTGCGGTGATGACGCTCAAGGCATTTGCTAAAAACAGTCCCGTGGCCAAGTACCAGCTATCGGCTGCAGCCCAGGCCAAAATAAGTGCGAGGGCTGCCATGCCATGCCGGGTACCTGCCAATCTAAATCGTTGTCCGTCCGATAGTTTGCGTGCTGCTTCCATGGTGTCTCCGTGTTTCCTCTGCTGCTACTTGAAGGTTTGCCTGATATAGAGTGCTTCTGATGGCCTACTTGAGCTTTATAACATAGGAGCATGAATGGTTTGCAGGATGGCATCAAGATTTCAGCTAATTCTTTGGCTTGTGTTTCATTTGCGGTGCTGCGCGGTTAAAATTCGCGCTTCACATGACTGGCGACAAGACCGATTGCAAGCATCGGTTAGATGGAAATCACCATCAGGAAGTGTGGAACTTTTAGATAAATGCCGTTCGCCTGGGCGCTCAACTTAACTTTTTGGGAGATTGCCCTGTGACATCAAATCTTGAATTCCTCGAACAAAACGATCCTGCGATATACGCTGCCCTCAGAGGTGAGGAGCAACGACAGAAGTCCGGTATTGAACTGATTCCTTCTGAAAATTACACCTTTCCAGAAGTACTGGCTGCATTGGGTAGTGTGTTTACCAATAAATATTCCGAAGGTTATCCCGGGCGTCGCTACTATGGCGGTCAGGAATTTACTGACCAAATAGAGAATTTAGCGAGAGATCGCGCCAAGGAAGTTTTTCGTTGTGAACACGCCAACGTTCAGCCCTTATCTGGTTCGGCAATGAATCAAGCGGTGTATCTGGGTTTGCTAGAACCTGGTGATACCATTCTGGCCATGGACCTGTCCCACGGTGGTCATCTGACGCACGGTGCACCAGTTTCACACATGGGTAAGCTCTTTAATTTCATTCGCTATGTGACCAATCCGGTAGATGGCTCCATCGATTTTGATAAAATCCGTGCAGATGCCATCAAGCACAAGCCGAAGATGATCCTGGCGGGTTACACGTCCTACCCAAGAGACATGGATTATGCGGCATTTAAGTCAATCGCCGATGAAGTAGGCGCGATCACGATGACGGATGCTTCACACTTTGGCGGATTGGTGGCCGGTGGTGCGATGCGAAACCCGTTTGATGACGGTTTTGATATTGTCACGACCACAACGCATAAAAGCTTACGCGGACCTCGCGGTGGCATGATTCTGTGTAAGAAAGAATTTGCCAAGAAAATTGATAAATCTGTGTTCCCCGGTTTGCAGGGTGGTCCGCACATGAATGCAGTTGCGGCTATCGCTATTACTTTGCTTAAAGCGCAAACCGATGAATTCAAGCAGTACGCTGAGCAGGTGTTGAAAAACTCCAAGACCCTCGCGCGCGTTTTGATGGACCGGGATGCTTCGCTCGTCACAGGTGGTACGGACAATCATATGATGGTTGTGAACACCGATATCAGTTACGGTTTGGATGGTCGAGTTGCTGAAGAGACACTAGATAAAGCGTCTATCACTACGAACAAACAGATTATCCCTGATGATCCAAATCCTCCGCTTCGACCTAGTGGCATTCGTATCGGTACGCCTGCTGCAACCGCACGGGGCATGGTAGAAAGTGATATGGAGCAACTCGGCGACTGGATCGTCGATTGCTTAACCCACCATGACGACGAAGCAAAACTGATGTCGATCAAGGCGGATGTTGAAGCCTTCTGCGAAAGCTTTCCTGTGCCAGGCTTAGACTAGCCACCATGTCGGTGCGATGTGTGCTGTTCGATTTGTTCGGCACACTCGTGCAATACGACGCGAGTCGTATTAATCAGGCCTATCCCAACACCTATCGATTCATACGCCAACTCGGCATCCCGCTAGATTACGCCGCATTTTTGATTGAAACCGATCGTGTCTTTGCTGAGCTAGATACCTGGTCGTTAAATCACGAGCAAGAATTTTCCATGCACGAGTTTGCTCACCGGTTCCTTCTGGGGTTGGGTGTCGATGCAGATGAGCGAGCACTCGATCAGTTTTCTGATTTGTACACAACGGAGTGGGCTGCCGGTGTAACACCGGTCAAGGGTGTACAGGCATTCTTATCTAGCTGCAGTAAAAAGTTCAGGACAGGTCTCATTACTAATACGCATCACGAACCGATGGTGATGCAACTATTAGAGGCTAAGGCGCTTAAACCTTTTGAGATCGTGACAACGTCAGTTGCCCACGGCAGACCGAAACCCCATGCGGATATCTTCCTCGATACATTAGCCAGTTTGGATATCGCCCCGGTGGAAGCCGTGTATGTCGGCGATACCTATCGGGCAGATTTTCTCGGCGCGACTGAGGCTGGGTTAACCTGCTATTTGATTGGTCAGCATGCCCGGGTACCGAAAGAATTTCAGTTACCGACAGTGCTGGATTTACCCATGCATCTGTTGCGCTAGAGACAATTCAGAACAAAACTCTTAGCAACCCGGCCAGCTTCTGTGTGCACATCCTCTGTGGATTGGCGAGAGCGCTTAAGAATCTTGAAGCTATGGTCCGCGGTCTCGATTATATGCAGCGCTGCATTTGGTAACGATTTAACAACAGGCGCTAGCAGTGCCATCTCCGCAAGCGTATCTCGACTGCCGGAAACGAATAGCTGTGGAACTAGAATCTCTTTTAGATGTGCTGCGCGTTTAGTGTCAGGTTTTTTGCTGGGATGTAGCGGAAAGGAGAAGTAGACAATACCGGCTATTTTCGGCGGCTTTTCCGCAGCAAAGTGCGAGCTCATTCGACCACCAAATGAGTGCCCACAAAGGAAAGTTGGCAGTTTTTCAGTCAAGTCTGCTTGCAAGCTTGTTTGTAAATCTCTTTGTAAGTTAAGGGAAAGCGCTAACGCATTTTCAATGGTGTCTAGGCAAATCGGTAGGTTATCTACGCGACCACCGCCGGTTTCCATAAAGGGAAAGTTGTAGCGCAGGGTTTCGATGCCGTTCTCAGCCAGTGCATCAGCCAGTCCTTGCATATGTGCGTGAGACATATTGGCACCAGCGCCGTGTCCCATCACAAAAAGTGCAATGGGGTTTTGCGCAGTTTGATGGATTGCGCTAACGAGTCCTTTGGTTTCGCTGGCCAGAAATGTGTAGTGCGTCATGGATGACATATTCATGGGCAGTATATTAAGGCCTCAGTGCCCTAGGGTCAGCTGAAAGCGCGTCTTAAATTTCAGCCGAGAGGTAAATCGCGGACTGTAGCTTGTCGGTGACCTCTCTGATCCGTGCCACTGCCTGCTTATCATTGGCTTCTGCTAGAACCGCCAACGCACCGGCAGGGTGGGGGCTAATGTAACCCCTCCAAAGTTTGTCATCTACCGTATACATTTTGCTGGGTGAGTGCTCAGGTACCAACATAACGGTGTATTGATCATCACCATCCTTAATGACGAGATGAACAGCATTTTTGCCGTCGATTGGGCAAATCGCGGCGTAAACGACATTATCCAGTGATGCTGTTATATGTAGTTGAGCCATCATCACTTCAAGATCTTCGTTGCTGATAGGTTGATGGTCACCATCGATGAATTCATGAGACTGGTGGCTAGCATGCGCGAGCAGGGCATCCGTTCCGTTGCCGGACTCTTGAACTGATAGCAGGGTGGCACCAAAAATTGCTGCTGCTAGAAAAGAAGCTGCTATCGCGAATTGAGCCCATCGCGGCGGCTGGCGGCGCGTTTGTTTGAGTGACTGATTGAGTAATATCCGGGCCGCAAGGCCCTCAGGCACCTCTACGGAAAGCGCTTTCTCTATGTCGCTATCGAGATTGAGGATTTCCTGTTTGAACCGCGTGCACTGGGCGCAGGTTGCCAGGTGGGCTTCCGCTTTGCTCGGCTTTGCATAAGGATCCGCGAGGATCAGATGTCGAAATTCAATGCAATTCATCTATGGATAACTGCTCCTCTTCGCCTTCCAAAAACTTCCTGAGTTTTTGCCGGGCTCTATGTAGTCGGGTCGCGACTGTATTGCGGGGGATATCAAACATGGCTGCAATTTCTTCTAGGTTGTAGCCTTCTAGAACCTGCAAAACCAGTGGCTCTCGATACTTGGCGGGCAACTTATGCATGGCATTGCGTAGCGCAAGCACTTCTGGTCGGGTATCGAAATCCTGTCTTTCACTGCTGATGGTGTCCATTTCAACGTCTGAGTACTGCAACTGCTTACGCTCAAATCTTCGGGCATTCTCCCGCCGTAAGATGGTGGTTAGCCAACTTTTTGCAGAGCCCTCATCCTTAAGTGAGTCTAGGAATCGCCAGGCACGTAAGAATGTTTCCTGAACGAGGTCCTCCGACGTGGCTTTTTCACCACACAGCCAATAAGCATAGCGGTATAGCCAACTGCTATAGGCTTTTACCAGGTTTTCGTATTGGGCTTGTTTTCGTTGCATGGTCATAAGACCAGAGTCGCTACCAATTTCTTTCATAACCCTTGTGACAATTCACATGGGTGATCGTTACAAACAGGTGCCAGAAAACCTTGGTCGCGAGTCGCTGTCTGGGTCATCCGGGGCAAAATGGCACCAATTTGAGGGGCTGGATGTGGATTTCTTTAGTTGAAAGCGCTGCAGGTCATTCTTGGCAGTTGGAATAGACTCTGTTAAGCCGGTGTTTACTTTCCCTTAGATGACAAGTGCAAGGTGACAAGGCTCAGGTGGCAAATTTTTGGCTGAACTGAACAAACCCGGCCATCATCATAGCGGCGCGCTCATTCATGCCCTCGTCAGAGAATCGACCCGTCTCGTCAAAGGCATTAAAAGCAGCAGGAACCGTCAGAGGGAAGGGGCTCACGTAAGCGCCAATGCCAGACAACATGGTTTTTAGATGATTGGCAGCACGACCGCCGCCACCAGGACCAGGGGACGCTCCGGCGATAAAAATGGGTTTATTCATAAAGCAGTTGAGATCAACGGATGCATCAGGAGATCGCGTGCACCAATCGATCGCATTGATAAGTACGGGCGGCATAAAACCGTTGTATTCAGGACACGCAATGATCAATCCACCGGCGCCGGCCAATTTCGCCTTAAGGGCAGTGGTGGCCTCAGGCAGACCTGACGCTGTCTCCAGATCGCCGTTATAGAGGGGCATATCGTAATCACCCAGACTAATGGTCTCGGCTGATTCGCCATGTGCTTCAATTTGGCTCGCGAGCAGGGCGGCCACCTTTTGGTTAAACGAGTTTTGGCGCGTGCTACCCGAGAATGCAAGGAATGAGGTCATAGTTAGTAGAAATCCAATCTGTAAGTAATGACCGGTATACAGTTTCCTTTCAGTCTGTTCAAGTTTGCTTAGGTTTCTGTTGCTTGAACCCGTTGAAAAGAAAAGGGCTTCGCCCTTATTTTTCGGGGCCCTTGGCATCGTCGACGTATCGAGAGGTGCGAGCAAAGCCTCTGATCTTTAATCCGCGCGGGCGGAAGGGAATGATGAAAGGCGGCAAAGCCATTGGTGCGCTTAATTTTTGCGGCGCTAGAGCCCCAGATTCTCAATTTCAACTAGAAATTACCGTGCCACAATGACGCAGAATTCGCCCGCCCCATAACCCTTTATAAGCCTACTCCATGGTCACTGGTTTCCATGGTTGTAAAGAGTAGTATTAACGCTCTGGAATGTCTGGGAATACACCTGCTACCAGCATCAACTAGCCCAGAGAGAATGACAAACGTACGACCAATGCAGTACCAATGCAGTACCAATGAGAATTGAGGATAGTAACTTATGATGGACCTAGATATCCCCGAACGATTGATTCCCATCCGGGACAAGATTGATCAATTTGTTCGTACCCACATCGACCCGTTAACGGAAGAGTATTACGACAACATCGACATCGGTGATCGATGGGTGTTGAACGATCGCCAGCTAGAAATTATGGATGGCCTTAAAGATAAAGCGCGCGAAGCTGGCCTGTGGAATTTCTTCCTGCCAGAAAGTCAGGGCGGAGCTGGAGTTTCTAACCTTGAATATGCTCACCTTGCAGAAGTCATGGCCCGTAACCCTATGGCATCCGAGATTTTTAACTGTGCTGCGCCTGATACCGGCAATATGGAAGTGCTCGAGCGATACGGTTCAGAAGCACAAAAGAAGGAATGGTTAGCACCACTACTTGAAGGCAAGATTCGTTCAGCTTTCGCTATGACAGAGCCTGGTGTGGCTTCGTCTGATGCCACCAACATTGCGACATCAGCTGTACTAGATGGCGATGAGTGGCTTATTAATGGTGAGAAGCATTACATCTCTGGTGCTGGTGATTCACGCTGTAAAATCATGATCACCATGGTTGTGACTAATCCTGATGCACCAAAGCATTTGCGGCAGTCGCAGATTTTAGTGCCAATGGATGCAGAAGGCGTCAAAGTCATCCGTCCGATGCACGTGTTTGGCAAAGACGACGCGCCGCATGGTCATATGCATATTAGCTTTACCAATGTCCGCGTACCAAAAGAGAATATCATTCTCGGCGAAGGTCGTGGTTTTGAAATTTCTCAAGGTCGTCTTGGGCCAGGACGTATTCACCATTGTATGCGTTCTATTGGTGTTGCCGAGCGTGCCCTTGAGTTGTTGTGCACTCGTGCACTTTCAAGAACAGCGTTTGGTAAGCCTCTTGCAGAATTGGGTGGCAACTATGACATCATTGCTAACAGCAGAATCGAGATTGATATGTGCCGTTTAGCAGTACTAAAAGCCGCCTATATGATGGACACCATCGGAAACAAAGAGGCGCGTAAGTATATATCTGCGATTAAAGTGTCAGTACCTAATATGACACTAAAAGTAATTGATGCCGCTATCCAAATGTACGGCGCAACAGGTGTGTCCCAGGATACACCGCTTGCAGCGATGTGGACTGGCCAGCGAACTTTACGTCTTGCTGACGGACCTGATGAGGTGCATCGTCGAGTGATTGCTCGCGAAGAGCTGAAGCGATACCAGTAGTTAGAACGGTAAGTTAAAAAGGGGCCTATATGGCCCCTTTTTTTATGGGTCGTTTTTTGTAGGTCCAACCGGCCGATCAAGATTGCGTAGGTACTTGTTGCTGAGTAGTCTAAAAACGCTGGTTTTGGAATGACGCGCTTACCGACGATATCGATGAAATTGGCTCGTTTGGGCAATTTCCAGATTCCGATCGATGACTTCCAGTCCTAGATCCAGATACTCAATTCAAAGCCGCAGCGCAGGCCATTCGAGATCTGCCTCGTCGACGTCCGGTGTTCGGCGTCGACGCAGCGCGCGTAGCTGTGACGAGAAATTGTCGCAAGTAGTCGCATCACGGTCGGGCTCATTCGTCTATTTAATGGAGGCACCCACTGCTGGAGACGAATACCGTATTGTTGGCGCTTCGATCAAGCAGCAGAAGTACTCGATAACCTAGCCTAATCTAGGGCCTGACCCAAACTTACAAACTCAGACAACTTAACAGCGTCAAACCTGTAGAATAGGGTCAGTTCTTGAATGTATTGAGTAGAATGTTGCCTTTAGCGGACAGAGTCGCTTAAATAGGTAGCCTATACGGGGAAATTATGTTAACTCGATTATTACTAAGTTTCGTGCTGCTGGTGATGGCCGGTCAGAGTTCAGCGGCGACAGCATCCGACGCGTCACCGGCAATTCAGTCACAGCTGAACATATTCTATGGTTCCGATGAGAGTCTCCCCGACCATGAGCTGCAGACCTTGGATGTCTATTGGCCAACAAGAGCTGAAGATAGCTTAGAAAAGCGCCCCGTGATCATCTACTTACACGGCGGTGGCTGGGCTTTTGGGGACAAGGCTGACATTAATAACAAAGCGGATTATTTTGTGCCCAATGGGTTTGCTTTAGTCAGTATCAACTATCGGTTGCGTTGGGACTATGAACTATATGACCAACTTGAAGACGTTGTCGCTGCAATACAGTGGGTTCGCCAAAACGCTAAAAACTATGGTCTCGACGGGTCGCGAGTCGTGTTGATGGGACATGGATCTGGAGGTCACTTGGCATCATTGGTTGGTACAGATGGGCGTCATCTTAGAGGTCAGGGACTCTCGCTAAAGGATATCAAGGCCGTCGTCGCAATCGATAGCCTTAGCTTTGACATACCACGAGTCCATAAAGAACTTGGCTCCTTCGTCCAGCGGCGTCAACATCGCTTAGTGTTTGGCGAAGAAGTTGGGGTACAACGGGAAGCTTCGCCAATCCACCATGTTGAACCCAATAAGCACATACCCAGTTTTGCGCTGCTCTATGCACCTAATAACGAAGGTTCAACGTTGCAAGCCCAGGCGTTTGCTAAGGCTTTGATTGGCGCCAAGGTGAATGCGCTGATGATTCCAGGCAACAGCGAAAGTAATTTGAGCATCAATGTTGAACTCGGTTCACCAGGCGATGTACCGACCGGTGGCCTTATGGCCTTCCTTCGCGCCAGTACCTAGTGATCCGTAAATTTCTTCTCCTTTCTCTTTTATTAATGGGGCTGAACTCACTCCTGCATGCGACTGAACGCCCTTCACTGATGAGTCGTCTGAATCAATTAGATTCGGTACCCGCAGATTTGATTGCCGGTATTAAAACCGCGCCAGCACCAGCTCTAGACCATTATATTACATGGCTGAATTGGCTTGAATCCGAACCCCAGAAGTTAGGCCGAGCGTCCTACGCTAATGAGCCATTGGTTGCAGGGACTCGCCATTCAATCCAGGTAAGTTATCTACTTGGCACTGCCATCGAGCCGGGAGGGCTGCTGCTGCTGGCGACTCATTGGCAAGATGGCATCATACTTCAATCCTCTAACCCGCAGGCCGACAACTACATCCAAGCGAGTTTAGGGGCCACGCGTGCGGCAGACCTCAAGTCAGTTGTGGCCCAGCTTAAAGGTCCCACTGGTGGTCCGGTGAATGGCCGAGCAGTCACAGCCTTCGAAGTGTCCGGGAAGGCGCTGGAAGTCGGTGAGAAGGTGACCTTTGAACTTCGTAATTTGGTGTTACCGGGAAAAGTAGGTTCATTTTTCTTACCCGTTTTTTTTACGACTCGGCCCAATCAGCAATGGTTTGCCGCGCCTAAGGTAGAACTCTCATTGCGTCCGGGCCAACTGGCAACCATCAAGGTAATCGCGCCTTCGAGGCTGGGTCGCGCAGCAAGCGCCGCTGTTAAGGTCATCTTGCAAGATCAGTTTGGAAATTCTGTCGACAACTCGCAGTCCGGCTCACTTCCTACGCTTGATATCATTGTCGACGGCCAATTTTCGCAGCAACTGAAACCGAGTGGTGCTGTTTCATTGGTGGAGGGTATTCAATTTACCGAGCCTGGTGCCCACTTTATTGAAGTCCGTACAGGTGGTGGTGGTATTCGGGGACAATCGAACCCTATTGTCGTGCAGTCCGGAGGACGGCAAGTGCTCTGGGCCGATCTACGATCTTCAGATTCGGCATCACCCCTCTTAGATTTCAGCCAGACAGCCATTAACGACAATCATTTGCTGCCACGGATCTGGCAAGGGTTGCGGCCGAAAAGCAACTGGATTCGGCAGGGCGGTTTGCGTCAAGGCGGTTCCCGTTTAGTCTTAGGCGATTGGAATGGCGCAACACTTTGGCGCGATTTACCCAATGTTCCCCAGATGGCTCTGCCGTTGACACCTGTCGATATCCGCAGTGTCGATGCTTCGCTTTTGCAATTGGTCGAGATCGTTAGCGGCGACTCGGTCTTTGAGTGGTATGCCAATCGCTTTTTTCAGGCCGGCTATCGTTTAGGGTTGACAGGCTCTGCTTCGAGCGGCTTGCCGCCAATTGGACCGAACCCCCGATCTGCACTAACCGCTGTGGTTGTGGATGATGGGCAAGACGTTTTAAGTGCGCTTGGTCAACGAGCGACTTATGCCACGACCGGCAACCGCGCAGTGTTGCATGTGACGGTGAACGGTGGGCAGCCTGGCAGACGAGTCGCTCCATCAAAGAACCGTGAGGTCAGCGGCTGGGTTCAGGGTACTTCTGGTATCGAGCGGATTGAGCTGATGAAAAATGGCGAGGTCTTTGACACCATCAATGTGGCGGGTGACCCGCAAAGCGAGATTTTGAAGGTGAGCTTGCAGTCTTCATCCGAACCCTACTTAGGGCAGCGTGATTTCCCTCGAAACGGTCGCGAATGGATTGGATTTGTTAAATTGTCTCAAACCACTATTGCCGACATAGCAGCACCAGGGTTTCGTATTCCGGGTAGACAAGCAATTGTTAGGAACGGAGACGCGCGGGTCGATTTTATTACCTGGACTCACGGCAGCACCAGTAGCTTTATGGTGACTCTGGCGAGACTAGCAGATGACGACGTCATCGAAATGAACCTGAAACAGGGGCAAGAGGACACTGATATTGAACCTTTGCTGCGCAAGTCTTCACCGATAGCCGCAAACCGACAAATGGTGCCCGCCTTTGATCTGAGTGAGGGTCCGGTCATTCGAGAGGTAAAAGTGAACGGCTATCAAGATCAAATCAGGTTCGAGTTGGTTAACCCAGACACGCCAACCTATATGGAGTTTAGCTTTTCGGATATTGCACCTGCCGCAACAGAGGACTACTACTATGTCCGGGTTCATCAGATAGACGACCACATTGCTTGGACGAGCCCGGTGTTTGTCGGCGGTTTTGATGCGCCCTAAAATTCTATTGGTTGCGTTTTTGGCAGTGCTGCTGGGTTGCAGTCATATTGCGACTGCCGCCAAGCCGATCAGTTTCTGGGTGTTGGAGAGTGAACAAGCGAAGGTCTACCTGCTGGGTTCTATCCATGTGATGCGACCCGATATGTATCCATTACCTGCGCCGGTTGAAGCGGCCTTTCTTGAGTCGGACCTGACTGTATTTGAAGTTGATATGCGGGACTCAACCGGTATTGTTGCTGACCGTTTGATGCAACAGAAGGGGTTCTTTGCCGGTCATGAGACAATCTACACGCAGCTTGCCGAAGAGACTCTCGTTTTACTCAAAGCCTACTTTCAATCTAATAACATTGATATTGGCCAGTTTGAGCAGGTGCGACCCTGGATGCTATCGGTCAATGTCGGCTTGATCGAACTTCGCAAACTAGGCTTCGATTCAGCCAAGGGGATCGATTTGCACTATCAGCAAAAGGCGAGGAAAGCTGGTAAGCCGGTTCTCGCGTTAGAAACCTTTGAGGAGCAAATCGAGCTGCTCAGCGGTGATTCACCGCGGGTCCAGGAACTAGGCTTAAAGCTTGCGCTGCAACATCGCGACGAGGCACCTGAGTTTATCGACGTACTGATAAAAGCCTGGGCCAGGGGCGATGCCGAAGCTATGTACGACGCGTCCGCTTCAGACTACGAACGGCATCCTGATTTGGCGGAGCAATTTGAACGATTGCTGGATCAACGAAATGAAAAAATGGCCGTGCAAATTGGCCGCTTTCTGGCGGATACCGATAAGACCTACTTTGTGGTGGTTGGCGCATTGCACATGGGCGGTGAAAAAGGTCTGCTGAAGCTTCTGGGTGAAAGCTACGACATCCGTCAGATAATGTATTCAGCAGAATGATGGGCTTGCCGAACGGGGGTCCAGTCTAGATAATGTACAACTTGGTCGTACGTTCGGCCTGTCGACCGCTACCGACAAAGTCTTCTGACAAACGGCGCTGATATTATTGGCTACTAGGTACTTCTTGCAAGCGGATCTTTTCAGGTAACTACCATGTATCACATTGCATTTGTCCAGTCCTGCTGGCACAAGGAAATTGTTGATCAATTTAAACGTGGGTTTGCAGAAGCCATTGAGCCGTTGGTTGGCACAAGCGTTCAATTGGAATTTTTTGAAGCACCAGGGGTCGTTGAGATTCCTCTGTTGACAAAATTATTGGCTAATCAAGGGCAGTACGATGCTATAGCAGTATCTGGATTGATTGTTGATCATGGAGTGTATCATCATGAATTTGTTGCCCAGTCCGTGATGGATAGCATCATGGCGATCCAAATGGAGACAGAAGTGCCGGTTATTTACGGCATTCTGACGGCGCAAGATTTTATGAGCGAAGGAAGAGCGGAGTTTTTCTTTGATCATTTCCTGATCAAGGGTGCTGAAGCAGCAAGAGCCTGCGCCATGACGCTCCAAAACATGGAACAGATCAAAGGCGTAGGAACTTTGGTTGCTCAAAAAACGAAGTCTCAAAAAAGCGTAGGGATGTAATTAGTCCTTAAGCTATTAGTCCTTGGAGAGAGCCTCTGCAGCTTTGCGTTTCGTTTTGGCGGCTTCTTTGGTCGCTTTTTCCGCTAGTGTTTTGCTGTACGCATTAGCGCTGGATTTTGCATCCGCCATAATTTCTTTGCCGGAGTCTTTGGCTTCTGCCAGCGCCTCGTCGGCGGAACTTTTTGCCGCATCGTAAGCATTCTGGCTCGCTTTCTGGGCGCTCGACATAAGATCGCTGGTGGAATCTTTCATTGCCGAAACGGTATCGTCAACCATGTCGTCGGTGGTCATCGAATCGATCATATCGGCTGTCTTTTCGACCGCACTTTCAGCGGCATTATCGATGGCTTTGCCGGCCTGTTCGGCGCTACCTTCGTTGTTGCCGCAACCGGCGAGCAATACTAGGATAGCCGCAGAGGCAAAAATTTTGCTCCAAATGATTTGAAATTCCCCTTGGATATTTTGAATATCGCAACATAACACAATGACTGATGTCTCGCTGGAGACGTCGCTGGGAAGGTGATGAAAGCTGTACTTTGTGAGAAATTGGGAAGTTATCGAGACCTCGTCGTGAGAGAAGTGGACGACCCGCCCGCGCCCGGGCCTGACGAAGTTAAAGTCGCGATCAAGGCAAGGGGTCTTGCCTTCGGTGATCTTGTTCGTTTTGAGGGCAACTACCAAATTAAGTCCGATCTGCCGTTTGTGGTAGGCGGAGAGGGGGCTGGGGTCATTGTTGAAGTGGGTTCAGCTGTCTCAGAACTGAAGGTTGGCGCCGCTGTGTTGTGCCCCAGCGGTTGCGTTGAATACGCCACAGTCAGTGTGTCGCAGATCACAAAAGTCCCAGACGGCATAGATCTAACTGTCGCGGCGTCATTCAGAAGCAATTACCTCACGGCTCTATACGGCTTAGAGCTAGCGCGCATTCAGCCAGGCGAAACGTTGCTCGTGCATGGCGCTGGTGGTGGCGTAGGTCTGGCAGCCGTTGATTTAGGCAAGCTGATGGGGGCTCGCGTAATCGCTACCGCTTCTTCAGAACAAAAGCTGATGGTAGCCGCAAAATTGGGTGCTGATCATGGCATCAATAATGCTGATGGGTTTCGAGATCAAGTTAAGGCGTTAACGAATAATCTAGGCGCGGATGTGATCTATGATCCTGTCGGTGGTGATGTATTCGACGAATCGATGCGCTCTATTGCACCCTTTGGTCGAATTCTTATTGTCGGGTTTGCCAGTGGCCGGCCCGCTTTGGCGAAGACCAATCATTTGCTCGTCAAAGATGTCAGCGTCTTAGGTTATACCGTAGGCGGGTTGCAAAAACATAAACCCGACCGAGTCAGAGCCATGAACGCACAACTCCTGGACTGGCTGGGCCATGGCAGAATTAAGCCATTTGTTTCTCATGTGTTACCAATGGACGAGGTGGTCGCAGGCTACCAACTGATCGTGGATCGCGAGGTCATAGGTAAAGTCATTCTGTCCTCTGAAGAGTAAACGAAAATGCCTTTAGCCCGCCGTCAGTAAGTCCATGCTCTGATTGCTGCGGAGGTAGTTAAAGGGGTCTTCTGGTTCGCCGTTGTGGCGGATTTCGAAGTAGAGGCCGGCGGCATCTTCATTAAACAATTGGCCGATGTCACCGATCAACTGGCCGCGTCTAATCGAATCGCCCTCGGTGACATAGTTAAATTGGTTGTTGGCATAGATTGAGACGAGATCGTCATCATGTTGAATGACGATCATGTTTCCATAACCGCGAATTTCGTTGCCGCTGTAGATGACTTTACCGTCGTTGACCGCCACCACGGGGTCACCAAATTCACCCTTGATACTAATACCCTGATGATGAGTCCGGTACTCAATGGCCTCTGGATCGACAATACCAAAGTTAACAGGCCAAGCGAATTCTCCGAGATCGGCGATGGTACCGTTGGCCCGAGTGAGAGAACTTAATGTTTTGTCCAATGAAACGCGTTGAGGAGGTAGAGCAAGTAATCGCGGAGTCGCTTCTAGCACCGCTACGGATTCATCTTGGAGGAAAGAGGCGTTTACTTCATCAAAACCAAGGAAAGTTAAACCAGTGACTAGCGCGGCGAACAGTGATGTCATAACCGCCTGCTTGGGCGCGGATAGCCAGTCGCGCTTTTTCTCGGCTTGATTCGGTGGTTCAGGTTGGTTGAGTTTTTCGAGGGTTTTTTGCGTCTCGCGCATCGCACGAGTTGAATCTTTAACTGCTGAACGCATTTGTAAAAGAGTTTGCTGTGTATCGGTGTCGCGAGATTTGAGTGCCGTTATCATCTCTTCGAAGTTGGCTTCTCTCGTCTCTAGGCGTTGAATACGTTGGAAACAATTATTGACTTCTTCCTGGCGGCTTTGCAGAGAGGATTCTAGTGTCTGATTGTTATGTTGCAGGTTTTGGTTGCTGCTTTTTGTATCCTCTAGCGAGCGTTTTAAATCTTCATTCACGGTGCTCACGTCCTGCATCGAGCGGCCCATCGTTTCAACCATCTGTCTAAGTTCTTCGACTCGGTCATCTTGGCCAAGTTTCTCTTGCTGGCTTTCGTGTACCTTGAGCATTCGCTGATGTTGGCGCAAATTGCCTTCTATGGATTTGACGCGTTGCTGCAGCTCTTGATGGGGTTGATTGTCGAATTGAGTTTCAAGCAGCCTTTGATAGTTTTCTAGCTGATGCCGAATCGTATCAAGTTCAAAGTCCTGATTTTGGGCGCGTTTCTTTTGCTCACTGGTTTGCGTTCGCTGCTCCTGTTGAAACACCCCATGTTGTTCTTTAACAGCAGAGGTTTGGGTCTTGAGTGCACGTATTTCGTCCATTAAGGATCGATTGAGATTGTTGAAATCGCTACCTAGATCCTGAATCGTTTCACTGGTCTTGATGAGGCGCGCATCCGTTTGTTCGTTCACGGATTGCAGACGCTGATCTACATCCTTCAATATGTCGTTGCTGAGCGTTTCGAGTTGTCTTTCTGTTTTTGCCTGTAGTTCATCGATGCTGTTGTCTAACTGGATTTGCTTTTCAGACAAACTTTGGCGCATATCGAGTTCAAGTTTGCGCATTTTCTCAACCTGCTCAGCAAGTCGCTCCTGCTCCATTTGGTCGATTTCTTCAAGCCTGTTGTTGACGTCAGCCACGGTCGATTCGAGTTGACGAGCGCGGCCGTCGAACTGCATTACTGAATCTCGGTATCGAGAAACATCCCCCTGAAAAGCGTCTATTCGACGCTGGTACTGACCAATTAGATCAGCCTGTCCGGTGGTATCTTCCTGACAAAGTGCAACCGACGACGAGAGGTCTTGGAGTCTTTCCTGACAGATATCAACGCTTTGTTGGAAGCCGTTGATACCATGCCGAAGCTGTAGAATATTATTAATCTCATTCTGTAACGTGCGCGTCTCATTCAGTACGTGATTGGCTTCTAGGTCTGTCTGCTTGGCTTGTTTACTGACGGACTCAAGGCCGCGCATGAACTCATCGTTTATGTTGCGCGAGTCTACGACCACTTGCTTCAATTCAGCTTGAGCGAGCTTAGCATCTGCATTGATCGTTTCAGCTTCCGTTGAGATAGCAGAGAGCGCTTCAATTTTTCCAAGGGCTTCAGCTGTTGCAGCTTCAGATTGCTGGGTCGCGGTGATCAAACCGACTTGCACTGCTGCGATGACCTCTACAGCCTGAATGGCGGAATCGGCAGCATCATTCGCGTGGCCTTTCGAGGCGCGGACTTCATCTCGCAAGCTTTCTAGTTCATGGTGAATCCGTTGTGCACCCTGAATGAGAGATTCAGTTTGTTGATTGTGTTGTTTTGATTCTTCAATGATGGCGGTGGTGGCGTGGATCAACTCGTTGGTTTGGTTATTTAGTTCGCGACTTTTCTGGCCTAAAATTTGGATGTTGGCGGTTGCGGTATCACTTTCTTGTTTTGAACTCCGAGTCGACTTTAATTCCGCTTCAACCGTTTCACTAATGCCTACCAGCGACGCGCGTAGGGTCTGTAGGTCCGTCACTAAGGCAGTATTATTGTCTCGGGTTTCAAGATAGCTCGCATGAATTCGCTGGGTTTCAACATTCAGTTCAAGGCTGTGGCTATTAATCTCCTGGGAGAGTGACTGGGTCTGCAGAGACTCAGACTGGATAGCTAAAGACCGGTGGTTGATCTCTGTCGTCTCATCGTGCAACTGCCCGCTTGTCTCGTTCATCAAGTTAGAGCGATCTTGCAACTCTCGAGTTTCGCGAAATAGCTTTCGTCCGACCGAATTCACTTCTTGGATAGCACTATCAATTTGGCTGATGGCCTCCTGTGAGCGATTCACAAGGCTTTCTGTCGCAGCGTTAAGTTGTTTGGTGTCTTTATTGACATCGCGAGTCTCGCGATTCAGTTGGCGTGTTTCGTTGGTAAATTGTTCGCTTTGATCAAGGTTCTGCTTTGTTCTCCCGGAAAGTACCTGAAGCAGGTCATCGGCGTCCTTTATCCGTTCCGTGCTTTGGGCCTGAAACGATGCCAGATCGGCTGTTGTTTGTGCCACGAATCCCTCGGTGAGTTGATTCGCCCGACTCTCAAAAGCGATGAATCGTAATCGCGCGTCCTGTCCAAATTGACCCACGGTGGCAGAGGTTTCATCGCGAGTATCATTGCTCAATCGAGCAAGTTCATGGATTGCCTTGTGGCGAAGTTCACTGATTGAATCGTCAGCTTCGGCAAGTTGTTGCTCCAGTTTCGCTGAGTTCGCATCACTGGCGGCGAGAAGCTGTGCTGCTGTTTGGCTGAGGCTGTCATCGACTTTGTTGTTCAGCTTAATCTCGTGGCCCTTGCTGAGCTGGAGGAGGGTTGCGGTTTGCCTTGCCTGGTGGGCTTCAATTTCGTCTCGGCTTTGGCTGAGCAAATCTCCGACCTGTTCGATGGTCGTTACATTCAGAGTTTCAAACTCCTGGCGACTCTCCTGTAGGTGTTGCTCGACGGATTGTTGGATTTCCAAGCTGTTTTTGGTGGCAGTGGTCGATGCTTCGTTGAGCCCTTTTGTTTGAATGATGAGTGTTTTGGTCTGTCTAATCTGCTTTTTGCCAAGCGTCACGAGGTCTTTTGCTTCGGTCGTCGCGTCTTGGACGTTCTGCTCGCTAATCTTAAGTTGTTGGAGACTGGCTTCGGTGCTGGCATTTATCACCAGGTTGTCGTCGCTCAATGCGGCTAAAGTAGCCTTTAACTGGTCCAATTCATCTTGAAGCTGATGTGACTTCTGGTTCAGCGCTCGGGTCGTATCTGTCGTATCAGCGAGTGTTCGGTTTAACTTCAGGCTCTCTGCGGTGGCCTTTACCGCTTCCTGATTGAGATTGCGGGTACGCTGATTAAGCGAGTCAGTTGCCGTGTGCTGGGCGCGCGTTAAGTCAGATAGATAACTGGCTTCTTCGATGCGGCCCTGAGCTTCGGTCATTACGTCACGAGAGGCTTTATTGATGGCGCGGCTCAAAGTCGTGGTCCGCAACGACTCCTTATTTATCTTGCGGCCTCTTTCCTGCAGACGCAGCGCCTGACGGTTAGAACGGTCTGTGGCGCTAAGCTTTTCTGCGCCCACCTCATGCAACCGTTCGGAGCGTTCGTTGAGCTTTAGTGTGTCCTGATTCAATTCCTCTGTGAATTTTTTGAGTCCAGTGGCCATTTCGTTGGCCCGATGAAACTCATTGTTGAGGTGCATCAAGTCCTTCATCGGGGAGTCCGGCATGGTTTCGATGCAGGTTCTATTTAGTTCCCGTTTCTCGTTCAGTTTCATATGGGTCAGCTTACGTTCCAGCCAGTAGACCCGGTATTCCATCGCCTTTTTAGACTTTGGCAGTTTTCTCTGCTTTTGATCCATGTCCTTACCCCAGTGCTGCCTGAAAGTTGGCACTCAGTGCCAATTCAGGCGCCATTCCTTTGTCGCGCGTTCTATTAGTTATAGACCAGTTTTCAAATGCGTCAAATTATTGGGTTTGATATTTGCTGCAAGCGTCAGGCGAATGCCAGTTGAATGACTATTGAATGGAGAGCAGTGGAACTCTATGCTGTGGTTTTTTTGCGAGTTGTCAGCTTTATGAAGTATTTGCACACCATGGTTCGGGTAAACGATATCGATGCGTCCCTGGATTTCTACTGCGACAAATTGGGTTTAGAAGAATTAAGTCGTTACGAGAACGAGGGTGGCCGATTTACTCTGGTATTTCTTGCCGCGCCAGGAGATAGCGAAGCTCAGGTAGAACTGACCTATAACTGGGATGGCGATGCGCTTGGCGAGGGTAGTCGAAATTTTGGCCATCTCGCTTATGCGGTCGATGACATCTATGCCACCTGCCAGCGTTTGCTTGACGGTGGTGTCACCATCAATCGACCACCCCGTGATGGCCATATGGCATTCGTACGGTCGCCGGACAACATCTCCATCGAATTGTTGCAACGTGGTGAGTCGCTGAAGCCCGCCGAACCCTGGGCCTCAATGGAGAATGTTGGCGCGTGGTAGCTGAACTGATTTTGGTACGACACGGGGAGATAGATGCCAATGTACAGGGTCTTTGGTATGGCACGACGGACAGCGAACTGAACCAGACAGGTGTCCGTCAGGCGACTGCTCTGGGCCGGAAAATACATAATAAATATCCAAATATTACAAAGGTTTATAGTAGTCCTTTAAAGCGAACTATTAGCACGGCAGAAGCCGTTGCTGATGGTTTGCAGCAGACCCCAGAGCGCTGCCCAGACCTCATTGAGTTTGGTATGGGTGAATTTGAGGGGACCAGCCATGAAGAGTTACATAAGGTGCATGACTTCTTCACTCATATTGCCAATAGTCAGGATTATGCAATGCCGGGCGGAGAATCTGTAAATGATGTCGGCCGGCGTATGAAGCGAGCTTTTGAGCGTGTGGTTGCTGATCACACTGAAGAACGGATTGTGTTGGTTGGCCATGGTGCCGCTTTCGGGATTCTGCTTGCGACGCTTCTAGACGGCAAGCCGTTTCCCTTTAACAAGCATCATCTTAGCAATACCGGCATTGCACACCTTCGAGTGGGAGAATCAGTAGAGCTGGTCGGTTTCGATGACACCGAGCATCTTGATCAACTTTAGAAATTGATTTTTGACGTTTACCGGAGCGCCCAGCAGTGGTACAACCGGAGTACTGCAATTTGGTTATTGGCAGTTGTTGATTCGAATAATAAAAAGAGGCGTTAAGACGTGGTAGATGCAGTCGATGAGCGATCGGATCGTTCGAATCAGGGCGTAGCTCTGAATATTGCGATGGGTATTGACAGGGATGAGATCCTCGGTGCGGTTCAAGAACTATTAGATCAGATGACGCGCCATCCAAGAGCTCTGGGTGAGGTCTGGACCCAAGTAATGACCGACGTTGCGTCTATCACGATGGGCCTAAGTCCGCTTGATATCAGCAAAGACCGTCGTTTTTCCGATTCTGCCTGGATCGAAAACCCCATTTATAAACGCATCGGCCAATTTTATATCGCCATTGGTAACGCCATGGACCTATGGTTAGAGAAAAGTGAAATCGATGGCATGAGCGAAAAGCGCGCGCGATTTCTAATGGGCATCCTGAAAGACCTGATTGCGCCAGTAAACAACCTTTACAGCAACCCAACCGCCTTGAAACTGCTGTTTGATAGCCGTGGTGACAGCTTGATTAAAGGGCTTAACAATTATCTAGATGACGTTCGGCATAATTATGGCTATCCGGCCGTTGCTGATCGCAACGCCTATGTGCTCGGTAAGGACGTCGCAGCCAGTAAAGGCGCAGTAGTGTATCGAAATGAGTTGTTGGAGGTGATTCAGTACGCGCCGACCCAGGCCCAGGTACATGAAATTCCGTTTTTGTTCGTGTTTAGCCAGGTTAATCGTTACTACCTGGGTGACTTGACCCTTGATCGAAGTCTTTGTCAGGAACTGTTGTCAGCCGGTATCACCGTATACGCGGTGAGTTGGCGTAACCCGACCGTCGAAAACCGCGCTTGGGGGCTTGAAACCTACGCTGAAGGCGTTATTCAGGCGATTCAAGCGGCGAGAGAGGTGAGTGGTCAGGACAAGATTAACGTGATGGGCTTTTGTGCCGGCGGTATCGCAACCGCTGCGGCTGTTGGCTTGTTGAATGCTAGAGATGACGATTGGGTCAACAGCCATTCCGTTTTTGCCAATATTCTCGACAATCGACCGGAAGATAGCGATTTTGGTCTGTTTGTTTCTGAGCGTTCTGTTGAAATGCAGAAGGAAAGAGTCCAACAAGCCGGTATTTTCGGTGAGAAAGAGGTCTTCGAGATGTTCGCTTGGCTGACGCCGGAGGAAAGCGTGATGGCATTTTTCAGAGATAACTACCTGCTTGGTAAGAACCCACCGATACATCCGCTGTTATTCTGGTCGATGGACTACACTCGCGTTCCGGCTGGCCTACAATGCGATTTTCTTGATTTAGCATGGGACAATAAATTAGCCAAGCGGGAAATGATGTTGGCAGGTCGACGTCTCGACCTGTCCAAGATTACCTATGATACCTATATCATGGCTGGCAGCACTGACCACATCACACCCTGGCGCGGTTGCTATCGCTCTACCGCACTATTTGGTGGTGAGGTCGAGTTCGTACTGACCAATCAGAATCACACCCAGACGATCAGTAATAAACCCAATAAATATATGAAATTCTGGCGTGCGGACCATTTGCCAGAAACCGCCGATGATTGGGTAACTGCAGCAGATGAGTTTATGGGCTCCTGGCGCGAGCACTGGACTGAATGGCTTAAAGCTCGATCCGGTGAGCTGGTCGATGCAAAGCAAGATGTTGGCTCCGTCGAACATCCGCCGCTGGATGTTGCGCCTGGCCGCTATGTATTTGAAAAATAACAAAATATGAAAAAGAAGCTAGAAAACAATAATAACGGTTAAGGGGGAATACCATGGCAACATATATTATGTTGAGCAATTTGACTGACGATGGCCGGAAGACGCTGAAAGAACGTCCTGAACGTCTGAAAGAGGTCAACAAAGAAATAGAATCGATGGGCGCAAGAGTGACTGCACAGTACGCCGTCATGGGTGGCTACGATTTTGTGAATATTATCGAGGCTCCCACCAATGAGGTGATGGCGAGATTGGCGGTCGAACTGGGTTCTCGCGGTACGATTCAAATCACGACGTTGCCCGCGATTGGTGTTGATGAATTCGTTGAAATTTTGGCTGGTACAGGAGCAGGAGGAGACTAGCGGGGGAGTTGAGAGGTGCCCGCTTATGTCTTGCTGAATAATCTCACTGCTAGCGCGCAGCGCGATATTCTGTTGGAGCCGGACAAGCTCCATGGGGTCCGACGAGTCCTTGAAGAGTATGAGGCCAATATCCTGCACGACTTCCACGTGATAGGTAAATTCAATCATTGCACCATATTTGAGGTCTCGGACAACTTCCGCGCTCAAAAGGCCAGCCTGCACCAGGAGCTGACCCAGGCAAAAAACGCGGTGCTGATGCCGGCGATTGACATACCTCTGTTTGAAGAGATGATTAAACGGGAAATCCGCACCGAGGGTCCTCATGAATGGCAGGTCGAGTGGTGGGCCAAGACAGCACGCCTTTCATTCCGCTGGTATCAGTACTCTCGCTGGATGTGGAAGTATTGCAAACCTTTCGTTCGTACTGGTGTTGAGAACTTTAATGGGGTCCCTGCACCTTGCATAGTGGTCGGGAATCACACCAGCCATCTGGATGCCTTGGCGCTTTATCACGGCTTGCCGCAACGCATTAAGTGGAACATCTATTTTGGTGCCGCAGCCGACCGATGGTTTTTGAAAGACGGTGGCGGGCGAAAAGATTTGGCGTTACAACCCTGGTATAACTCGTTGATTGGAGGGAATTTTCCAATTCGTAGGGGCGGTGGGTCAGCCACCTTGGATTATTCTAAGTGGCTACTCGACCGGGGCGCCAATCTCGCCATTTTTCCAGAGGGCACTCGGTCCACCAGCAAGCGCATGTCACGATTTAAGCACGGCGTGTCACTTCTTGCGCTTGAGAAAAAGGTCCCAGTAGTGCCTTGCTATCTGCTTGGCCTAAACAAACTTCGACCTAAAGGCGTTCGTCATGTGACGCCAGGTCCGGTTTCAGTGAACTATCAACCGCCAGTATACTTGCCCGAAGGTACTTCTGTTCCTGATGCGACCCAAATAATCTATGAGTCTCTCAACGTGGTGCACCAACGCGTGCTGGAACATGGTCCCCAAGCGGCCCGCTGGGACTGGACGCCACCAACCTGAAGATGAGCCAGTTTTTGCGGTCAGAACTCCCTGCTGTGTCTGCTTTGCAGCAGGCAATCCGTGAAGACCATCATCGATCACCAACAGCCCATTCGGCTGATACAAATGCGGCAGGCGGTAACGCCATATTGCTTGATGCAGCCGTTCGCGATGAAGGCCTTGAACCCCTTGATGGTCCGTCGCTCAAATAGAATTAATCAGGATTTAAGATGAAGCTATATCATTGTAAGGATTCCCGTTCACTTCGTGCCTTGTGGACGCTTGAAGAAATGGGCCTACCCTACGAACTGGAAAATATGACTTTTCCGCCAAGAGCGACTGTGCCAGGTTATCTAGATCTTAATCCGATGGGCACAGTGCCGACTCTGATTGATGGTGATACCACGCTGACTGAATCTAGCGGGATTTGTCATTACCTGGTGGAGAAATATGGCCCGACAGAACTCGGTGTCGAAAAAGATGAAGCGGCCTTTGGAGATTTTCTGAATTGGTTGTATCGCAGTGACGCGACGCTCACCTTTCCGCAAACACTCGTGCTGCGCTACACCCGTTTAGAGCCAGAAGAACGTCGTGTGCCCCAAATAGTAGAAGACTACTCAAAGTGGTACTTGTCACGATTGCGCGCCGTTGAGCAGGCTCTAGAAGGCAAAACGTTTATCTGTGCCGATCGATTTACGGTGGCTGATATTGCAGTGGGTTACGCGCTGTTTCTGGGGACAACACTTGGCTTGGATCAACGCTACAAACCTAACTGCCAGCGCTATCTTGCTGAACTAATGGAGCGCCCGGCTTTTATTAGGGCCAGAGCGCTCTAGTCAGTTCAACAGGGCAGTCTTCAGCGGCTACCTTGGCCGTCGTCAATCTTGATGACGGTACCGGTCACGCACTCTGATGCCGGTGACACCAGAAATAGCAGTGTGCTGTCCATTTGAGCAGGATCACAAATCCGACCGCGGGGAAACATCTTGCTGATATCGCCCATGCGCTCCAGCATGCCGTCCATCATCTCTGATGAAAATGCCCCTGGCGCAATACAGTTAACATTAATATGAAAACGCGACCACTCGACGGCCAGAGCTTCAGTCATGCGGACAACGGCTGCTTTGGTCAGAGAATAGAGCGAAGAAGCTGATTGGCCAGTCGTCGTGAATGCCGCAACAGAAGCGATATTGACCATTCTGCCTTTGACTTTATTCGCGACCATGCGTTTGCCAATTTCCAGCGAGAGGAACCAAGGACCGGTGAGGTTGGTGTCAAAGACACTATCGATCAGCTCATCGGACATTTTGATCGCCCACTGCGCATCAGGAATGCCGGCATTGTTGACCAGAATTGTGATGGGACCTAGTTCGTCTTCTGCCTTGGCGACAGCGGCTCGAATGTCCTCACGATTGGTCATATCCATAGCAATGGCTAAAGCTTTACCACCAGCCGCGGTGATCTCTGCCACGAGTTCATCTAGCCTTTCTACCCGGCGGCCTGTGACGACGACGCTAGCACCGCAGTTTGCCAGTACTTTCGCGAAACGTTTGCCGAGGCCTGAGGTTGTGCCTGTGATAAAAGCCACGTCACCCGTTAGGTCGTTGGAGGCATAGGGCATTGGAAAATCAGTCATTCTTGTTTGCCTTGTATTGAGGTTTAAGTGTTGAGTGCAAAGTTTTAGGAATTAAGTGTTCAGTACTGGTGACAGACGGCTAATCGAACTCACGCTCCACGCGGGTCAACCAGTAGTCAGCATCGAATGTGTTGTCACCCAGTAGATAGCGCCAGAAGCGCACGCGGTTCATTAGCTCCAATCGACCAGTATCCGCCTCAAACCAGGGTTCTGGTTCCATCAAGGTTTGGTGAATCTGATCACCACCATCGTTGCCTGTCCAGAATATAGGTCGTTGCTCAAAATGCTCATTTCCCAGGTCAGAGCTGTCCCAGAGACGCATCTGTCGCTCGCCAGGATTTAGCCGAATCTTAAACATATAGCGCATTTGTTCCGATTGATTAAGCCCGCCGCCATGCCAGATCCCCATATGGAGAAACAATAGGGTGCCAGCTGGACAGACCATCCTCTGCTGGCCGACGATATTTTGATATCGGGCAATCGCAGCTTCGCTCACAATTCTCAAGTGGGATCCGGGTAGGAATCGGGTGCCACCCATATCGACGGTGACCGCATGCGGGAAGTACATGATCTGCACATCGAATGCTTGCCGCGTATCTATGGTCGAATCTTGATGGTAGTGCTGGGACTTTTGCTGGCTTTCGCCATAGAACTGGGGTGGAAATGTAATATGCAAAAAGTGGTGATCAAAAATAGGTACCGCGCCGACGAGACTTTGAATCGCCCCGTTGACTAATGGCAGGTTCAAAATTTCGCTGATGGCGGATTCAGTGGGATAGACGTCATGCAGTTTAGTGCCGGGTCGAATCACCGGTATGACGCTGCTGGCCATCACCTTGCCATAGTGTTCCATGGGGTGATTGATTTCGTCCAATGGCACATGTCCCACTTCTTCGAGAAACTTTGCGTTCAGTGCCTCGGGTACAACGTTATCGAAACGTAAAAAGCCCCGGGCAGCAAACTCTGCCATTTGTTGCGACGATAGCCGAAGCAGGTCTGCTGAGGGCTCATTTTTCATAGCGTTTGTCATGCGGTCAGGTCCTCGGCACTAAGCTCGACCATCTTTTCAAAGAAAAATTCGTACTTCAGATAATCAGTTCGGTATTCATTACCCGGTATGTGAGTGGTTAACGGGTTGGCTTGAATTAGGCGCCAGCCATCTTGCAGGGCGTGAAGTCCGGTTTTGTAAGGCGCAGTATCGTTGTCGCCCGCCATGTGAAACTCTCGCCCGGTACCATCATAATTGGCCCAACCAACGACCTGAGTATCCAGAGCAGAGGTCGCAAGGTACAGCACCAGAACTTGTTGACGTGTGGTCATAATCAGAACAGCCATGCAGAAGCATTTAGAATGCCATTAACCGGGCTCGGATTCAGCCCCAATGTCTGCCCTGAGCAAGCCTCGGAAAGCTTTTTGCGCAGTGCTTTCGCCCTGAACAACTTCGTACACTTCCTGTGCGATTGGCATTTCAACGCCGTACTGAGCGGCAAGTGATATGACCGCTGGTGCGCTCTTGACTCCCTCGGCGACCATGAACATTTCATCAATAATTTCGGTGATGGTTCGGCCTTTACCCAGCTCAACCCCGACGCTGCGATTTCGACTCTGAGTGCTGGTACACGTGGCAACAAGGTCACCTAGACCAGCTAAGCCCGGAAATGTCTGCACTTCGCCGCCCATCGCCACGCCCAGCCGTGTGATCTCCGCTAAGCCACGGGTTATGACGGCTGAACGCGTATTATCACCCGCGCCTTGGCCGTCACCCATGCCGGTGGCAATGGCAATAATATTCTTTAAAACGCCGCCAACTTCGCAGCCGATGACATCGTGATTGGTGTAGACCCGAAACAGGCCGCTGTGAAACAGTTTCTGTAATTGTTTTACGATCACCTGGTCTTTCATGGCGATGACGCTGGCTGCAGCTGAGCCCGCCATGATTTCTCGTGCTAGATTGGGACCGGTAAGCACGCCCCGCGGGTGAGCAGGGCAGACTTCATCAATGATCTCGGTCATTCGTTTCTGGGTAGATAGCTCAAGGCCCTTGCTTAAGCTGATGATGGGGACCCAAGGTCGAATGTAAGGCTTAATTTCTTCTAGTACGGCTCGAAAGCTCTGGCTCGGGATGCCCATAATGATGACATCCTTGTCGGCGACCGCCGCTTCAAGGTCGTGGGTTGCCACTAAACTTTCAGGGAGTCGGGCATCGGGTAGATAGCGGCTGTTGGTGTGGTCGGTATTGATCTCGCGTACAGACTCGTCATTGCGTGCCCACATGGTGATGGGCGCATTTCGAGCGACCAGCGACGCCACTGTGGTGCCCCAGCTACCGCCGCCAAGTAAGCCAACCTTTAGATCCATTTTTTGTGGCATATGAGCAAAGCCTATTGGTTTTTGTAGGAGTTTACCTGTGCAGCATGGTTCATGGTAGGTATGCTTGGCGCGCCAGTTTAAGCGCTCTAGGAGCCAGATGAGTCAGTCTAATTGTCTATCAGATGCCGAACTCAGCCTATATCAAAGCGAGGGGTTTCTGATTCGCGAGTCGGTTTTCAGTCTTGAAGAACTTGAATCGTTTCGAATTGCAGCGGAGCGCGCCTGTGAAGCCGCTCGTCATAAGTCATCTCAGGGTAAAACCTATATTTTGGATGACAAGCGTTTTGTTGATATTGGGCATCTCACTGTTCAGTTTGAACATCAGCTCGATACCGAGTTGGTGAGAGTTATCGAGCCTGTGAACGAGCTGGAGCAGCAGTTTGATCTGCTCATCGACGATTATCGGTTGGTAGAGCCGATGCAATCGATCTTGGCATCAAAAGCGTTGTCGCTATGGACCGCAAAACTCAATCTAAAACCCGCGCAGGTAGGCTCAGGATTCGGTTGGCACCAGGATTCTCCCTATTGGGTGCACGACAGCGGTCACGTCGACCATCTGCCCAATGTCATGGTGACCTTTGATGATGCCACCTTGCACAATGGCTGCTTACAAGTCATTCGGCGCAGCCATCGGTCAGGTTGTTTGCCAGGCACTGATGATGGTACTCAACTGGGCGGTTTTTTTACGGACCCGAACTGCTTTTCCGAGCAGGATGCAGTGCCAATGGAAGTGCCCGCCGGTTCATTGATCTTCTTTTCTCCTCATGCCATTCATGGCTCTGGTCCAAATCGGTCTGCCTCCGACCGCCGGGCCATGATCGTGACCTATCAACCGGCAAATTTCCCAGCCCTAAAGTCGGGGCAAGTGCGCAACATAGTGGCGTCTGCACCAGGGGTGTCTGCAACAGAGGTGTCTACCAGTGTTTAAAGATATTCGTGTCGTGAGCTTTGATGCTGATGACACGCTCTGGCATAACGAGCAATATTTTCTTGATACTCAGGAGAATTTCTGGCTGTTGATGGAAGACTTCCTGCCGGCTCATTCTTCTGCGCAGGAATTAATGAAAACCGAGGTTCAAAATATCGAACTCTACGGCTATGGCATCAAGGCATTCATTCTGTCGATGATTGAGGCGGCTATTCACATTTCAGACGGCCGGATTACCAGCCGGGGTATCGAAACCATTATTGGTTATGGCAAACAGATGCTTGATAAGCCAGTAGAGCTCATCGATGGCGTTGAGGACGTGCTGCAGGCGTTGCAGGGGCGCTATCGACTGGTGGTTACCACCAAGGGTGATCTGCTGGATCAGGAGCGCAAATTGATCAAATCAGGATTATCTAACTACTTTCATCATATTGAGATTGTGTCTGACAAAAACGAGTCAGAATATCGAAAACTGATTCGGCACTTAGATATTGAACCCGCACAATTTCTAATGATTGGGAATTCCCTCCGGTCAGACATTTTGCCGGTCTTAAATGTGGGCGGTCATGGCATTCATGTTCCGTATCACACCACCTGGGCCCACGAACAAATTGACCATGAGATTGTTCATGATCAATTCCATCAACTTTCGCGTATTAGAGACTTATCGAGCCTGTTGGCAAAGCCCTGAGACAAAAGCTCGAAGGTAAAAGCGCTAAAAGAAGGAATCGGTCTTATGCTAAGCTGCCGCGGTTATTGAATTGGATTTAGATAGAGGGGAACGATGAAAATTACAGTCAATGGTCAAGTGCATGAAGTTGATGTTGCACCGGATACACCACTGCTATGGGTTGTGCGTGAAAAACTCGGTTTAACGGGTACGAAGTTCGGCTGCGGTATTGCTCAGTGTGGTGCTTGCACCATGCATGTTAACGGCTCGCCGACTCGGACTTGCGTGCTGCCAGTAGCAGCCGTCGCCGGAGCAGAAATTACCACGATAGAAGGCATCGGCTCTGAGCAAGGTCTGCACACTGTTCAAAAAGCTTGGATCGCCGAGCAGGTCCCTCAGTGTGGTTATTGTCAGTCTGGGCAGATCATGTCTGCGGTAGCCTTACTAGAATCTAATCCCAACCCAACTGACGATGATATCAACCAGGCCATGTCAGGCAATGTCTGTCGCTGCGGTATGTATTCGCGAATTCGTAGCGCTATCAAACGTGCAGCAACCGGTGACGTGGCCATCTATGACCCGAAAGCCAATCAGACATCACCGGAGGTCAATCATGGGTAAGTGGACCAGACGCGGATTTATTACCGCTGGTGTTGTAGGCGGTGCGGCGCTCGTTGTTGGTGTAGGCATTCGACCCGGCAATCAAAATAGCAAGCTCGCTAAATATGTCGTGGGTGATGGCGAAGCCCTGATCAATGCCTGGGTTAAGATTGATGAGAGCAATCATGTCACTGCCATTATCCCTCATTCTGAAATGGGTCAGGGTGCTCAAACAGCGCTCGCCCAAATGTTGGCAGATGAACTCGATGCCAAATGGGAAGACGTCAGTTTTATCGAAGCGCCCGCCGAAGATGCCTACGCTAACTACGCGCTTGGCAAGGGCTTTGTCTTAGGTGAAACCCAAGTACCCGACATTCTTGTTGGTTCCGTTGATGGTTTATTCCAAACCGTCGCAAATGCGGTGCATCTTCAGATTACCGGCGGCAGCCTTAGTGTTCGGGCGACTGGCGTTTACGGAATGCGTGTAGCGGGTGCTGCTGCCCGGCAAATGTTGTTAGAAGCAGCCTCTGCAAAATGGTCTGTACCTATATCGAGTCTGACGACGAGTGAAGGTATGATTTCCGATGTTAACCAATCGGCGCCTTATTCAGACTTTGTTGCGGCCGCTGGCCAGCTCCAACCGCCTTACACCCCAGAGCTCAAGTCTGCCGACCAATTCAAGATCATGGGTCAAAATAAGCCTCGACTGGATATTCCAGCCAAAGTAGACGGCACAGCCGTGTTCGGCATTGATGCGGAAGTAGAAGGCATGGTGTATGCCACAGTGATGGCAGCGCCAATTTTTGGAGCTGGCGTTAAGTCGATTGATAGTGATGAAGCCACCGCGATGGCGGGCGTGATAGACGTTGTCAATTTAGATGATGCCGTCGCTGTGGTTGCAGACAGTTACTGGACGGCCAAAAAAGCACTGGCTAAGGTAAATGTCGAATGGCAGCAGGTCACTGCATCAGCTGTTGATTCCGATAAAATATTTGCACAATTTCAAGCCGATATTACCAAAGCTGTTGCTGAAGGTAATGTCACCTCTGATCTGGAAATAGGTGACGCTGGCGCTGCATTTGAAGGTGCGAATCGCATTGTAGAACGAGAATATCGAGTCCCATATCTTGCCCACGCTTGTATGGAACCCATGAACGCGCTTGCCTCGGTCAAAGACGGTGCCTGCGAAATTTGGACCGGTACTCAGAACCCCCTTGGGTTTAAGCACGAAATCGCCGCTGCGCTCGAAATGGACAGCGACAATGTGACGGTCAATAACCACACCATGGGCGGTGGCTTCGGCCGTCGAGCCACGCCTGATGCCGCAATCCAGGCCGCAAGGATTTCCCAGAGCGTGAAGCAACCCGTTAAGCTGATCTGGTCACGGGAAGAAGATATTCAGCACGATACCTATCGCCCAGCCGTTGTCTCCAGATTTCGTGCAGCTCTGGATGCCAGTGGACAGCCGACTGCTTGGGAGAATCAATACGTTGAGAAGCATGAACCGGTTGAAGCGCCACTCATTCCTTATGGTATTGCGAATCAAGCGATCGGCTCGGTGGAGAGTAAAACCCATGTGCCGTTTGGTCCATGGCGGAGTGTTGATCATTCTCAACACGGCTTCTTTACTGAATCGTTTATGGACGAATTGGCAGTGGAAGCTGGGCAGGACCCGTTTGAGTTTCGAATGCAAAAGCTGAAGGGTCAGCCGCGACACAGAAAGGTGCTTGCCCTTGCCGCTGAGAAAGGCAACTGGGCAGCGCCACTAGGTGAAGGCCAAGGGCGCGGTATTGCCTTTCAAGAGTCTTTTGGCTCTTTGGTGGCGGAAGTGGTTGAAGTTACCGTTCGTGAAGGCCAAGTAAAAGTTGATAAGGTGACTGTAGTTGTCGATCCAGGCTTTGCCGTATCGCCAGATGGGCTTACCGCCCAGATGGAATCGGGTGTCATCTACGGCCTCACTGCAGCTATGTACGGTGAGATTTCTATTCAGGATGGTAGAGTTGAGCAGGGCAATTTCGACTCTTATCCAATGGTCAGAATGGATTCTGCTCCTGTGATTGAAACGCATATTATTAATAGTATGGAAGCGTGGGGCGGCGCAGGGGAGCCTGGTACACCCGGTATCGCACCTGCACTGACGAATGCAATTTATGCAGCGACAGGAACGCGCATCAGAGAGTTGCCCGTGAGCAAATACGACTTAAACGTCGACTTTGTTGAACAAAACAACGTTTCTGGCTAGCGTTGTTGTAGATTGAAAAAGGCCCCAATTGGGGCCTTTTTTTTGTAGCGTCTAGACTATGAGTGTTAATGAACATCAAGGAAGATTTGAGTCATGACCGATTATGTTTTGACCCTTCATTGCCCTGATCGTGTAGGCGTAGTCAGTGCTGTCGCGAGCATATTAAGTCAGGCAAACGCCTTTATTACAGACATCTCCCAATACAGTGATTCAGAAAGTCGCCTTTTTTCATCTCGGACTGTATTTGATGACAGAGAGATGAGCGGGGGTTTCAACAAATTTTCGGATGAGATGGCGCGTCTTGCTGCTGCGATGGACATGGACTATGTCCTTCGGCCGCTTGAGCGTAAACAGAAGGTCGTCATTGCGGTTTCGCAATATGATCATTGTTTGAATGCGCTGTTGACTAAATGGCACTCGGGTGCGCTCCCAATCAATATTGTTGGGGTGATTTCAAACCACAAAGTTTGTGAAGCGATGACTCGATTTTATGAGCTGCCGTTTCATTATTTGCCTGTGTCGGCACACACTAAGTCTGAACAGGAGCAGCGAATACGGGATTTGATGGAGGGGGTGGACCTGTTGGTTTTAGCGCGGTACATGCAAATATTAAGTACTGATTTCTGTCTTGATTTTCCGGCTAAGGTCATCAATATCCACCACTCGTTCTTGCCCGGTTTTAAAGGTGCTCGACCTTATCATCAGGCCCATGCGCGAGGCGTTAAGGTCATTGGTGCTACGGCGCACTATGTGACGCCAGACCTTGATGAGGGTCCTATTATCGTTCAGGAGGTTCGCTCAATAGATCATCGGGTCACTGTCCCCCAGATGGTTCACATTGGACATGACCTAGAAGCAACGGCTTTGGCGACAGCCGTTAAGTTGCATACGGAAGAGCGTGTGATTGTGAATGGTGTTCGAACCGTTACATTATAGTAAAGCTTGCTTATGCCAGTACACCAGAAAGGTTCTGCACCTTACGAAGGCGAGAAAAGAAGCTGAGATCTATTTCACGCTGAGTATGTTGCAAAGAAAGTGACGCAGGGCGCTTATCGTGTTGTTCGCCTCGCTCAATGATTTGCGCCATGACCTCACCGATTAAGGGTGCATTTTTGAACTGATTTCCGCTAGTGCCAATCGCGACGAAGTACCCGTCTATTTCGGTCTTGTCGTAAATTGGGATCCAATCTTCTGATACATCGTAGAGACCTACCGTGCCGCGCGCAGTGTTTGGAATAGCAAGATCAGGGAAACGTTGAGCGGCACGCATGGCTTGCGTGGTCCATTGCTCAGTAAAGCTATCGAAGTAGTCGTCAGGGTCTACCAGATCTTCGTCATCACACGCCGGATCTGCTGAACCGACGACCAAATCCGCACCATCAGGTCGCTGATAGACGCCGCAATCTAGATCGACAAGAAATTTCGCACCATTTTTGAAATGTTGGTTGTCAGCGCTGACATAGGCGACTTCATGTCGGAGCGGTCTGGTCTGGATTGGCAGTTGAACACCCATTAGGTTGTTGATCCGTCCCGAATGAGGGCCTGCTGCATTAACTAAAATATCGAAGTTGATGGTCTCACCAGAATCTAGCGTGAGTTGCTTGTTATTGATCGCGACGACTTCGCAGCCATATTGAAACGCGCTGCCGAGGCGATTTGCAGCGAATGCGAGATTTTGCGTGGCCAATTGTGGGTCCGAAACATAACCCGCGGCGTCAACCAGAATGGCTGAGCTAATCCGCCCGGTTGTCGACTCACCAAACTGCTCGTCTTGCAGCGTTTTAGGTGGCCCGAAACTATCTAGGCAAATACCCGGGTAGAGTGAGGCGAGCTGTTGCTGGTCGAGCAATTGATAGTCGACGCCGACAGCGGTCATGGCAGTAAGATTTGCCTCGTATTGCTGCTCGTCACCCTCACGGACCAATACCACACCACCACACTCATGGTAACGGGCGTAGCCGTTAGGTGCCTTTGGGCCAATAAAATTCTCCCAGTCCTGCCAAAAAGAGCGGGATTCGTGAGCCAGCGCAGCAGAGGTCGTGTGGGAGTAGATAGGTCTAACAATGGCGGATGAGTGACTGGTGGAGCCGTAACCAGCAGCCGGTAATTTATCGATGTTTAGGGTTTGAAAACCTCGTTTAGCCATTGCTAAGGCGATGGAGCAGCCGACAACTCCAGCACCAATGATGACCACTTGAGAGGCTCGAACTGTCATATTGTCTGTGCCCACTTTGTGTCCTGTTAACAAGATCGTTAGGATAACTCTAACCGCCCACTTGGGCGATGCAAGCAACTTGGAGATTTATGCAAAATTCAGAAACCAATCTCGCCTGGACCTCAAGATTTGCATTTTTGATGGCATCGATTGGTTTTGCCGTAGGTCTTGGCAATATTTGGCGGTTTCCCTATGTGACCGGGGAGAATGGCGGCGGGGCATTTGTACTCGTTTATGTCCTTTGTGTTGTGATGATTGGTTTACCGATTTTGATGGCCGAGCTGATGCTGGGCCGGCATGGCAAAATGACGCCACCGGGTTCAATGGAGAAAGTTGCTCGTCTCAGTCATCAGAGCCCCCGCTGGGCTTGGGTCGGCATGATGAACCTGGCTGCTGCGTTCTTGATCATGATTACCTACAGTGTGGTCGCAGGCTGGGTACTGAACTATTTAGAAGTGGCAGTCACAACCGGTTTCACAGGTGTTGATGCCGTCACAGCGAATGCGGATTTCGCCACGCTGCTGGCCGAACCTGGCGCAATGATGTTCTGGACTCTGATAGCGCTTGGGTTAACAGGTTCTATCATCTACGCAGGGTTACAAAATGGCATCGAGCGGGCGGTGACGATTTTAATGCCCACACTATTTACGCTGATGATCTTGTTAGTGATCTACAACATTGTGGTAGGAGGCTTTGCTGAAGCCGTTGATTATCTGTTTACGGTTGATTTTGCCAAGATAAATGCCACGGTCATCCTTGCTGCCATCGGCCAAGCATTCTTTTCGATTGGGGTTGCGATGGCCGGGATGATGACTTTCGGCGCCTATTTGCCGTCTGATATATCAATTGCTAAATCTAGTTTATTGATCATTTGTGCAGATACGGGTGTTGCCTTGTTGGCGGGGCTTGTTATTTTTCCTGCTGTGTTTGCGAACGGGCTTGATCCAGAAGGTGGACCGGGTTTGATCTTCCAAACGCTGCCCGTTGCATTCGCCACCATGCCAGGCGGACATCTTGTCAGTATTGTGTTCTTCCTACTGCTTTCTGTTGCCGCTGTGACATCGATGGTGGGTCTGATCGAACCTTTAACCCATTGGGCAGAAGAGCGGTGGGGGTACACGCGACATAAGAGTGCCGTGCTTATTCTGAGTGCAATTGCGACCTTAAGTATTTTGAGTGTCTTAAGTTACAACCTGCTGGCTGATTTCCAGATACTGGGTAAAGACCTAAATGGCTTAACAGACTATGTGTCGAATCAAATATTCCTGCCTATTGGCGGGATGCTGATCGCGATATTTGCCGGTTGGTTTGTCAGCGAATCCATCAGTCGTGGTGAGTTTTCGCTGTCTGATAAAGGTTATCGGGTGTGGCAGGTACTGATTCGATTCGTTGCGCCACCGGCCATCTTTATCGTGTTTGTACTGAATCTAGCCTGATTCGTTGGTTTGACTAGCTCGCGCCTGACGAGCTAGTCAAAAAAATCAGCTCGCGAAATCAAGGTTATCGAGCCATGCAATCAAATTACTGATGACCTCGTCTCTATTGGTTTCGTTCAGCATCTCGTGACGACCATCAGCATAGAATTTTGTGGTGGTAGTGAGACCGCGACCACGCCAGGCGTTCAGAAGCCGATTGATGTTTTTCAATTCACCATGCACGGGGTCTGCAGTTCCAGAAAAGACGTAGATGGGCAGATCCTGGGGGATGTCTCGGATTTGGTGCTTGTCCTGACTGGTACTGGCACCTGCAAAAATTTCCCCAAGGGAAGCTGGGAAAGGAACAAAACCACACAGGTCATCGTCGATATATTTTTGGACTTCAGCTGCATCACGACTCAGCCATTCGAATCCGCTGGCGGCAGGGTTGTCTGCCTCAAAAGGTTTGTTGGCGCTGCCAAAAATTAATGAGCTAAGCAGGGCGCTTTCTTTGAGTGGGCCGAGCCGCTTATTCTCAATCCAACACAGCATTCGTGTAATCCAGTTCACCAACGTCGGTGAAAAACCTGGAGAACCTGACAACACGAGCGCGTCGAGCGAGAATCCGTAACGCGTGACAAACTGCTGACTCAGCATCGCTCCCATGCTGTGGCCAATTAGAATTCTCGGTTTACCCTGAGTCGAGTAGGTCTGCATCATTTGAAATATGTCATCAATGGTGCGGTTCCATCCATCAGTGCCAAAATCACCTAACATTTTTGCTGTGCGGCCGTGCCCACGGTGATCGTTCGCGATGACCAGGTAGCCTTGTTCTGCGAGCTTTTTACCCGTCCGTTCATAGCGTGCGGCATGTTCTCCCATGCCGTGTGCTAGATAGATCGTCGCTCGAGGCTCGCCGGTCGGCGTCCAACGATAGGCATGCAGTTCTGTGCCGTCTTTAACTTTGTGCTTAAAGGTTTCCACGTTTAGAGCTGCCCCTCGTCAAGTAGTTTGTGTATAGCAACTGCAACGCCATGGTCGGTGTTATTGGCAGTTGTGTTGGTAGCAGCGTCCTTGATGAACTGTTCTGCTTGTCCCATCGCGACAGAAGCGCCTGTGACTTTAAACATTTCAATATCGTTCTCAGCATCGCCAAAGGAGACAACTTCTTTCAGGTTAACGCCGAGATGTTCGCAAGCGGCTCGTAACGCATGTCCTTTGTTAGCAGCCTTTGCCGTGATGGTAATGACAATTTTGCCGCTCGGACCAATAGAATCATACAAATTGATATGTTCTGCCCATTTCGGCAATAGATTGGTCTTTATCTCATTGACCAAAGCGGAGCCCTGAATTGCCGCAATTCTGGGTCTTGAATGTCGTGCGGCATCTAGCTGCGGTACCCAACTCATCTCGTCAGATAGCAGGCCGGGGTCTGGCTCTCCGTCGAGTTTGAGTAGTACGTCTTCATTGACGGTGATGGTCGCGATACAGCGGTTAGCATTACACAGGGCGTAAAGTTCACTGGTGAACTCATCAGGTAGACGGTGATCAAAAATGTCAGCACCGCTTGCAGGTAGATAAACCTGAGCGCCGCTACAGGCGATGATCGGGCTGTTAAGGCCAATTTCTGCAGCGACCCGCATCGCCATTTGGCGCCAGCGTGCGGTGGCGATGATAATGCTGTAGCCGTCGTCATGGGCCCGCCTTACGGCATCCCGGTTCTCGACCGATAGGTCTTCGCCGACCAGCAAGGTGCCGTCCAGATCTATAGCCAGAGCTTTGAATTGCGTCATATTTTGTCAGTCATTATGTGGTAGCCAAAGTTCGGTAGCCAAAGTGCGCATAAAAAGTGCGCCAAGTTGTGCGAAAGGAAGCCGTAAAGCTATCATGTTCGCTGATGCTTGAACACAAGGTCGCAGGGTATGGATTCTAATCAGTGGTTGGCGCAAGTTCGGGAAGAAATCATCGACCCAGATCTGCCTATTTGTGACCCCCATCATCATCTCTGGGATCATCCCGATAACCCCTATCTGATCGAAGAAATAGCGGCTGATTTGGGCGACGGTCATCATGTCGTGAGCACGGTCTTTATGGAATGCATGTCGATGTACCGGGCCAATGGAAGTGCCTCGATGGCCCCGGTCGGCGAAACTGAGTTTGTTCAAGGTATTGCTGCTATGAGTGCCAGCGGGGGATATGGTGATGCCCAAATTGCTGCTGCTATCGTCGGGTTCGCCGATCTAACATTGGGTGACGATGTGCGGCCAGTTTTGGAAGCGCACATCGCTGCAAGCCCGAATCGTTTCAGCGGTATCCGCCATGCCACGAGTTGGCATCAAGATAGAGAGATCAGGAATGCTCATACCAGGCCGACCGAAAAGCTCTCTGAAACCGAGGCATTCAGACGTGGCTTTGCCGTTTTGGCTGATATGGGGCAAACGTTCGATGTCTGGTGTTTTCACGATCAAATATCCGAAGTCGCTTCTCTCGCGTTGGCTTTCCCCGACACCACAATTGTGTTGGATCACTTTGGCGGTCCACTCGGGGTTGGGCCTTACCGTAATAAGCGGGATGAGGTGTTTGCCGATTGGCAAAAAAACATCGATTCACTCGCAAAACTCGACAATGTCCACTTCAAGTTAGGGGGCATCAATATGAAGATTAATGGTTTCGATTGGCACAAGCGCGACTTGCCACCCACCTCAGATGAACTGGTGGCAGCAACCGGTGCTTACTACGACCACTGTATTGACATATTTGGCGCCCATCGATGTATGTTCGAGAGCAACTTTCCAGTGGACAAAGAGTCTTGCAGCTACCACGTCTTGTATAACGCATTCAAAAAAATTAGCCGTAACTGCAGTTCGGAAGACATCGGTCAGCTTTTCCATGACACGGCAGTGCGCGTTTATGGTGTTGAGTGATGCTTTCGCAGTAAAGCCCGGTCTGGGAACGGCATGATTTCACTGCCTTTGTTTGGTTACAGCAGGCAAAAGTAGCTGAGTTAGGCTGTCATTGACCAAGCGCTACGCGGTCACGCCATCAACGATTGTGGAGCCCAGGTGAATCTGGGTCGATGTTGACCTGCCTGTTAGCTGATTTTCTAGTATCCTAGAGTTTTGCAGGTGGATTACAGCGTGGACCGTCGAACGCTTCTTACGAGAATTGTGCAGGCTTTTTCAATCACGGGGCTTGGTTTTTTTACCTATCCGTTTATCAAAGCTTGGATCCCTTCTTTTGATAACACCCGCAGTAGGGATGTGGATGTTGCTGCAATGTTGCCGGGTGATCAAAAAGTTGTGCCGTGGCTAGGCCGTAATGTGGTCCTAGTCAAACGTCAACCCGAGGCCATCGAAGCGCTACCAATTTCCACTCAACAACTTAAAGATCCATTGTCGGATGCATCCATTCAACCGGAGTTGGCGAAGAACCCTTATCGATCGGTCCGCCCCGAACTGTTTGTCGCGTTTACTAACTGTACACACCTAGGCTGCGAGGTCGTGAAGAAAGACCACCAATTCAAGTGCCCCTGTCATCAAAGTGATTACGACGGCGCCGGCCGTGTTTTAGAAGGCGCTGCTGCGCCTAGAAACCTTGACGTCCCGAATTATCGATATCTCTCGAATCAACTCATTCGATTGGAACAGTTGGACACCTGATGGGAGCGCTGCAACCTAACACCGTTGCGCTGTTTGTCACCTGCTTGGTGGAAAACATGAAACCGACTATCGCCTTTGACACAATAGCACTGCTAGAAGACGCCGGTTACGCCGTTGTGGTGCCTGCCAACCAGGTGTGTTGTGGTCAGCCGAACTTAAACGGTGGAGATCGTAACAATGCAATTGCAACCGCGCGCCGCGTTATCGATGAGTTTGTACGCTTTGAATATGTCGTGATTCCCAGTGGTTCTTGTGGGGGTATGTTGAAGCACCATTATCCCCAACTGTTGGCGGAAGATTCTGATTACCGTCACAAATCAGCTCAGTTAGCGGCGAAAGTTTTTGAACTCTCCCAGTTCCTAACCGAAGTGGCAGACTACCATCCAGCAGCCGTGAGCTGTGAACCGGTCACTTATCATGACGCTTGTGCAGGTTTGCGGGAACTCGACATCCAATCGGAACCCCGACAACTCCTGACAAGCGCGGGGGTGCAGATATCAGAGCTTGAGGAAACAGAAAGCTGTTGTGGGTTTGGCGGGACATTTTGTGTCAAGTATCCCGATATTTCTGCAGCGATGGCAGAGCGTAAAGTCCAAGACGTTTTGCACACCGGCGCAGATACTCTAGTGATGGGTGATCTTGGTTGCATGCTCAATATTGAAGGCAAGCTTCACCGTGACGGTCATAGTGTTCGCGTCATCCACTATGCGGAGTTGTTAGCATCTGGTATTCCCGCTTCGGCAAAGGTCGAAAGCTGATGGATGTCACCTCGCAAAATTTTATTCCGCTGACTGATGTGGCGCTGGAAGATGACAATCTGCAGGCAGCGCTGAAGCAGTTGTCTGGGCGTTTGGCAGCGGGTCGAACAGCAGGCGTTGCTGAGTTGCCAGAGTTTGATCAATTGCGTGTTGCAGCGCGGGACATCAAAAATCATGTGCTGCAGCATCTGGATCTTTATCTGGAGGCATTTGCACAGCAGGTTGAGAATCAAGGCGGTACGTTACATTGGGCGAGTAGCGAGGACGACGCTAGGCAAATTGTGCTGGATCTTTGTCGGTCCGTGGATGCTAAACGTGTCACCAAAAGTAAGTCGATGGTAACGGAAGAGATCAACCTCGTGCCGTTTCTTGAATCCCATGGGCTTGAGACTGTTGAGACTGATCTGGGTGAGTACATCATTCAACTTCGCGGTGAAAAGCCCAGCCACATTGTTGCGCCCGCTGTTCACTTAAGCAAAGAACAGGTCTCTGAGACTTTTTTCGAGCACCACAGAAAGCTCGGCTTTAATGAAAAAATCACCGATCGTGGCGCCCTGGTGGCAGAGGCGCGACAGGTATTGAGAGAAAAGTTTTTAGCCGCTGACGTCGGTATTAGTGGTGCCAATTTTCTTGTTGCGGAAACGGGCACAATCGTACTCGTCACGAATGAAGGCAATGCAGAACTGACGACTGCTTTACCCAAAACGCATATCGTTGTCACGGGAATCGAAAAAATCGTCCCGACACTGGAAGATGTGTCGACTTTTGTTCGGATTCTCGCACGCTCTGCACTTGGCGCAGATATCTCGGCCTATACCTCATTCATAACAGGTCCAAAGCGCGACGGTGATCACGATGGGCCAGAAAACTTCCATGTCGTTCTGGTGGATAATGGTCGCTCGGAAATGCTGGGGGGTGATTTTCAGGATATGCTCCGTTGCATCCGTTGTTCCGCTTGCCTTAACCATTGTCCGGTCTATTTGTCAGTCGGTGGTCACGCCTATGGGTCTGTTTATAGTGGACCTATGGGTGCGGTTCTGACGCCGCAACTCGCCACCCTCGATGCTGCCAAACATCTGGCCAATGCTTCATCGCTTTGTGGCCGTTGCGAGTCGGTTTGCCCAGTGATGATTCCGTTGCCGCAATTATTACGGCAATGGCGCGACAAAGAATCTGAGCAAAAATTGAGTCCTACCGGCATGCGCTGGGGGCTCAAACTATGGGCTTGGGTGGGACAACATCCGATGCTTTATCGGGTCATCACGGTCGTCGCTAATCAACTGCTAAATAGATGGCCAAGACAAGCAAATGGATTTATCCAAAAATTGCCATTGCTAGTAGGGGCTTGGACACAACATCGTGATTTGCGCCGACCCGAGCAAGGCACTTTTTCTCAGCAGTATCGAAAAGCCGGAGGTCAGCGAGTTTGAGCAAGTTATCCATAATGGCCGCTATTCGAGAACGTCTAAGTGTTACAGCAGAAGACCAAACACGCCAGCAGACTATCGAGTCACGTATGGCGCTCCACCCGATGAATATTCGCCCCGCGATCGGCGTGCTCGAGGGGAGCGCCCGTCTCGAGCAATTTGTTCGCGGTGCGACGCAAAAAGGGGCAAGTGTTACGCGGGTCAGTGATATCGCGGCGGCGGCCGCGAGCATTCTTGAAGTGGTGTCAGATGGCTCACGCATCTGCTTAACGTCAGCGGCAATAGCATCAGGGATTGAACTGCCGGCAGATATGATTGATATCTGGACGCCTAAAACCAGTTTAGATAATTGTCTTAGTACCTGTTTCTGTGCAATAGCAGAAAGCGGATCATTAGTTGTACGAAGTGATGCCGGTAATTCTCTCACTCAAAATTTTCTAAGCGATCGACATTTTGTGTTGTTGCCGGAGCGAGATATCCTAGCTTCGATGGAATCCGTATGGATTAAGGTGCGAGAGGAGGGTGGGATGCCTCGTGATCTGACGTTAGTATCTGGTCCTTCCAGCACAGGTGATATCGAAATGCGCATGGAGACCGGAGCTCACGGTCCCCGTGAACTCCACATCTTCATATTGGGCAGCGATCTATGAAAAACCTACTCATTGTTTACCATTCCAAAGAAGGCAGCACCGGTAAAATGGCAAAAGCGGTATACGCTGGTGCCAATCATCCTGATATAGAAGTGGATGTCCGAATGCTTCTCGCCAGCGAGGCCGGGGTCGATGAACTGCTCTGGGCCGATGGTTTACTGCTCGGCACGCCAGAAAACTTTGGCTATATGTCCGGTGCATTGAAAGACTTCTTTGATCGAACTTTTTACCCAACCGAGGGAAAAGTTGAAGGCTTGCCCTATTCGATATTCATTTCCGCGGGTAACGATGGGACAGGGGCGCTAACCAGTATCAGAAGAATCTGTAAGGGATATGCGTTTAAAGAAGTACAAGAACCCGTGATTAAGAGCGGTGAACTCGATCAGCAAACATTGGAAGCCTGTGAAGCACTCGGAATGTATATGGGTGCTGGAATCGAGAACGGCATATTCTAGTCGCGTAATGCATTTGGCATTTGCCGGTCCTATTAGCAGGTCCTATTAGCAGGACTTAGTCTTTGGTCACGCTAATTGGTTTGAACCCATTGGCGTCAAGTCTGGCGAAATAGTCTTTAGCAGCATCCATAACTTTTCTGGATAACAGCAGCGCGGACACTGTCGTTGGGATTGCCATAAGCGCAAAGGCGCCGTCCACCAACCCCACCATTGCATCAATCGAAAGTATGGCAGCGAACACGGTCATTATCACAACGAAGTAATTGTATAAATATTGGTTGTGCGCGCCGGCAATAAACCCAAGGCATTTTGATCCGTAATATGAATAGCTAAAGATCGTACTCACGCTAAAGCAGACGATACAGACAATTAGGATATAGACCCCGTAAACAGGAATCATCTTATCGAAAGCCGCGGCTGTCATGGTGACGCCATTAGCCTCGGAGCCTTGCCAAACGCCGGAGATCAAAATCACCAATGCGGTCGCTGTGCAAATTAGCAAAGTGTCGATGATGGGACCAATCATTGCGACAATTCCTTCTCGTACGGGCTCTGATGTTTTGGCTGCACCATGAGCCAGTGATTCAGTGCCGATCCCTGCTTCATTCGAAAACGCACCTCGTCTAACGCCTGTGGCGATGACCGTACCAATTGCACCACCTGCTGCCGCCATTCCGGTGAAGGCATCGAAAAAAATGAGCTTAAAACTGGCCGGCACCAGCTCGTAGTTACCTATTAGGATATAGAGCACGGTGATCAGGTAGATCGCCGCCATAGACGGCACCAGTCTTGATGCCACTAGAGCAATTCGTTGGATACCACCAAAAATAACAAGCGAAACAATACCCGCAAGCAAAATACCGGCGATGATATTGAACTCAAAGCTATCCTCTACAGAGAGCATGCCTTGCTCTATAAATATCACTTCCCGAACGGTTTGAATGAGTTGGTTGGTTTGAAATAGCGGTAAACACCCGATCAATCCGGCTGCACTAAAAAACAGCGCAAAAGGTTTCCAACGTTGGCCTAGTCCTTCGACAATCACATACATTGGCCCGCCCTGGACTTCGCCAGCCGAGTCTTTGCCTCGATACATAACGGCGAGGGTGCATGTAAAAAATTTAGTCGCGATGCCAACAATGGCCGTCATCCACATCCAAAAAATGGCACCCGGTCCGCCGACGTGAATCGCGATAGCAACACCGGCGATATTACCCATCCCAATCGTGCCGGCGAGCGCACTGCTTAATGCTTGAAAGTGGGTAATGTCGCCTGGGCTTGCGTCCGAATCATACTTACCGCGAAGTAGTGCTACGCCATGGAACAAATACTTGAAGGGGAGAAACCTGGATATCGCCAGAAAGTACAGACCACCACCAAGAATAAGAATAAGTAGCCATGGGCCCCAGGCGGCTTCGCCAAAATAAATCAACGCGTTTTCGAGACTCTGCAAAATACTTCCTACCGTTCGATGTCTCGATCATAACTCACGGCAAGGGTGGTCGAGAAGTTGTAAGATAGTGCTTTGTGGTTCAGATAGTTGAGATAGACCTATGTTTGAGAAAGCACCGATACCGGTGGATTTACTGGATCGAACGAAAAGCACGCCGCTTATTGAAGTCTGGTATGAAATTATCCAACTGAAACAACTTTTTAGGCAAGGTTGGATTCAACGGGGTATTGACCCGGGTGCCTGTGAAACAGTCGCGGAACATACTTTTGGTAACGCAATGCTCAGTTTAATGTTGCTACCCAGGCACCCTGAACTGGACGCCTTGCGGGTCTTAAAGATGGCGCTGGTGCATGATGTCGGTGAGGCCTATGTTGGTGACATTACACCCTCCGATAACGTGCCCGCCGAGGAAAAGAAGGCGCGAGAAGCAGCAGCTATACAGAAGATTTTGGGCAAACTGCCACATGGCAGTGGGTTGATCGAGGTCTGGGAGGAATATGAAGCCCAACAGACCGACGAGGCAAAGTTTGTCAAACAGATCGACCGATTGGAGTTCGCAATGCAGGCAAGCGTTTATGAACATCAGGGCAAAATTGACGGCGATGAATTTTATGAAAAGGTGGCAGCGCAGATGACGTCTCCAGACCTTCAAGCAGAAATGGCTGCGCTACGAACTCTGGTAGGAAAGAACAAATGATGAAACCACTTACTCTTGGCGCAATTTTGTTCCTGACTGCGTGTGCCGTTGGGTCGCCTGAAGTATCTGAAGCTACCGCTTTTGTGGCGCTTGCCAAAAATGCCCAAGCAGGTGGTATGCAAATCACAGCCATCGATGGAAAGCCGGTCGCGAAGACGGGCGGACATAATGTTTTACCCGGCCCTCACAAGTTTGATGTTGCCTGCCAGCTGGATAATGGGGTCGGCACAACATTCTCATTTCAGACAGAGTTGCTACCCAATCACTCTTATTGTTTTTTTAGCCGAGACCAAGGTAAATCTTGCACGATCATCTATACCCGTGTTGCCTGGGAGGGCGAAGGATTGGTCAGTTGCAACTAGAGTACTGTATATAAAAACAGTATAATTATGCGGTAACCCAAGAGCTGTCGCATGATGAAAAAGCCCCCAGAAGCGCCTCTGTCTGCAGATACTGCGGTATCGAACTCTTCACCGAACTCTTCATTGAACTCTTCATTGAACTCTTCATTGAACTCTGTAAAGGTTCCTGCGACAACAGAGGTCCCTGGTGTTTTGCCTACTGGTCGGTTGATAAAGGGTCGAGGTGCCGCGAGCAACCCGGACCTAAGGTTTTCGTCCCAGAAAAGTCGTCTTGTCGATGATGGTTGGTGGCAAGACGAAAATGACTCGGATCCCAAAACAGAAGTGCTGGTTGATCGTGGCAGAACCATTATCTCCACCAATAACAGCCCAGATATATCCTTCGATCAATCTATCAACCCCTATCGTGGCTGTGAGCACGGATGTATCTACTGCTACGCGCGACCCACTCACGCCTATTGGGACTTGTCGCCGGGGATTGATTTTGAAACCAAAATTATCACTAAGCCAAATGCTGATCTATTGCTTCGGCAAACCTTAAGTAAGTCGTCCTATCAATGTAAGGCGATCTCTATTGGCGCTAATACAGATCCATATCAGCCCCTTGAGGCTAAACTTTTCACAACAAGAAAGCTGATTCAGGTACTGCAGGAGTTCCGGCACCCTTTTAGTTTGATCACCAAGAGTAGCTCGATTTTGCGTGATTTGGATTTGCTTGCGGAAATGGCCGAATTAAAATTGTGTTCTGTCGCGGTCAGCGTTACAACGCTGGATAATGCCTTGAAAGCTAAGCTCGAGCCTCGCACCGCGAGTGGTGAGTCTCGACTAAAAACTATCAAGGCCCTGAGCGATGCCGGAATTCCCGTGACCTTAATGGTGGCGCCGGTGATTCCCTTTATCAATGACAGTGAAATAGAAACGATCCTGCAAAGAGGTAAAGCTGCTGGAGCAGTTGCTGCCAATATGATTTATTTGCGTCTACCTCATGAAGTGAGCCCACTGTTTCAAGAATGGTTAGGCCTTCACTATCCTGACAAGGCAGAACACGTCATGAGCCTTGTTCGTCAGGGGCGTAAGGGCAAAGACTATGATTCGAGCTTTTACACTCGCATGTCTGGTGAGGGTGTCTTTGCTGAATCCATTCGTCAACGTTTTAACATCGCGGCACGGAAGTTAGCACTGCCAGTTAAGCATCGGTTTCAATTGGACACCACACAATTTCGGCGAGGGTTTGACCAACTCAGTCTGTTTTGAATTTTAAGCGGAAGCAGTGGTTCTTGGTTTGCATCAAAGTCGGCCGTGTCGATTTGATGATTTTCTAGATCAAAATCTAGTCGCGGCGTCATGGATCTCGGTAATAAGAAATTGGCGGGCCTTCTAATTCACTCTCCAATATATTCCGAAGGTGTCAAAGTTAACAAATTGATGAATACTGGCGATCTACAACTAACCTGGTAGCGCCATGAAGCTTCATAGCAAAGTCTGCGACATTCTAGAAATCGAATATCCAATCGTTCTGGCCGGCATGGGTGGCGCTAGCACGCCGGAATTGGCCGCAGCCGTATCGAACGCAGGTGGCCTTGGTGTGCTCGGCGCCGCGGCTTGCCAGCCTGAAGAATTACGTGAATGGATCCAGCGTACGCGCCGTTTGACGGATAAGCCTTTTGGCGTGGATACGTTATTGCCAGCGTCTGTGCGCCGCGCTGCACAAAAGGCTGGCGGTGGGAGTCCGGATACGGATGACCCGATGGAAGCCCTGAAAGGGCATATGGCCTTTGCGCAACAATTCATGGAAAGAGAGGCGCTAAACTCGTCACCTGGCACATCTAGAAGAGAAGACGGGTTGGCGGTGTTCAGCAAAGAGTTCTTTGAGGCCCAGATGCAGGTGATTGTCGATGAAAAGGTACCGGTTTATGCCGCTGGTCTTGGAAACCCAGGGCCCTGGATGGACGAATTTCGCTACAACGGAACGAAAGTTATGGCAGTGATCGGTGCTGTACGGCACGCTGTTCAGGTCGCGTCCATTAAGTTGGACGTCATTGTCGCCCAGGGTCATGATGCCGGTGGGCACAACTCCCCGGTTGGCGCCATGGCATTGATTCCCCAGGTCGTCGATGCGGTCGGTGATATTCCGGTTTTGGGCGCTGGCGGTATTTGTGACGGTCGAGGAGTTGCTGCTGCGATGATGTTGGGCGCAGCGGGCGCCTGGATTGGTACCGCATTTTTAGCCGCTGAAGAGTCTGGAATATTGCCGCATCAAAAAGAAGCGCTGGTAGAGGGTACAGAGGAGGGCACTGTTATATCCCGATCTGTTACCGGCAAGCCAGCGCGAATCATTCGGAGTAAATGGACGGACGCCTGGGAGAATGCCGATCTCAAGCCGTTACCTATGCCTTATCAGGGTGCCGTTGCAGGACCAGTGATGGCCGCAGCAAGCCGTGACGGCCGCGCCGATATCAACCCAGGTTTTGCCGGTCAGGGTATGGGTATGATTCGGGCGGTGCGACCGGCAAAAGATATCTTTGATGATATCGTCGCGTCAGCCGAGGCAAGTTTTGAACGGTCCAAAGAATATATGGTTTAACATTTCTGTATCCCGCTGGGCTGTCTATGGCTCAGGGCTGTCTATGGCTCAGGGCTGTCTATGGCTCAGGGCTGTCTATGGCTCAGGGCTGTCTATGGCTCAGGGCTGTCTATGGCTCAGGGCTGTCTATGGCTCAGGGCTGTCTATAGCTCAGGGCTGTTTCGTGGCCGCAACGTCATTGATGATAAGCCACAGAAGCCTGACGTAGTCATGGTAGCCCTTGACCCGAAGAAATTCGTCATTGCCATGTACGCCATTGCTTTCTCCTAGGTAGCCACCGGGCCCAAAACCATAGGCTGGTATTCCCGCTGCACGTAGCTGCGCGGAGTCTGTTGCTCCCGTTAACATCGATGGCAATACGATCGCATCTGGATATTCTTGCTGGATAATTCTTTCGAAGGCATTAAATAATGGCGTGGTCAATGACGCTGGGGCGTGCGCGGGCCGCGTTACTGCCATGGGTTCGATCAGTACGTTTGGGTCGTCGATGATAGCGCGAATCGACGCCCACATGAGTTCAGGGTCTGTACCTGGCAGTGCGCGAATATCCAACGTTGCCTCGGCGCGAGACGGAATGACATTGCGCTGGTAGCCCCCTTGAAATATTGTTGGCGTTATCGAAGTGCGAATAATCGAGAAGTAGTAGGGGCTAATGTCGCGTAATTTTTCCTGCGTTTCTAATGATGGGTTTGGCTCCAGGATTTTCCGATAGACCCTCGCTTCATTATCTGGCCTGGTGGCAGCAAGGCGAGTGAAAAACGTTCTAGTGGTATCGTTTAGCTCCATCGGGAGTGGGCTTTCAAAAAGACGTGCGACGGCACGTGCCATCACGCCAATTGCATTGTCGCGAGTCGGTATTGAACCATGCCCAGCTTTACCGTCGACAATAAGCTTGGCGCGTCTCGGTGTTTTTTCTGCCGTGCTAATGTTGAAGCTAACGTATTGATTTGTTGTGGGATCAATATTGCCGCGGCCGCCTTCATTTAGCGCGAACTCAGCTTGGATGTCTTCTAGATGGTTGTCGACGAGGTAAGTAATACCAAGTTGCCCGCCGGCTTCTTCGTCAGCTACACCGAGAAATATTACATCTCTATCAAGCGCTACATTGTTCTCCTTTAGCGCCAACATCACCTCGAAGCTGCCCGCGACAATACCTTTGTCGTCGGAGGCGCCGCGGCCGAATATTTTGCCGTCTTCTACGGTTCCGCTAAAAGGGTCGAAGGTCCAATTTTCACGCTCAATCGTCACGACATCGGTATGCCCGAGCATGAGCACAGGTTCCTTGCTACCGTTACCTTTAAGTCTTGCGACGATGCTAGTTCGGCCTTTCACTGGCTCGTAGATCTTGTACGAAATTCCGGCTTCGTCTAGGCGTTTTGCAAGATAATCTGTGGCGAGATACTCATTGCCTGCGGGTTGGGAGGTGTCCAGCTTGATGAGATCTACCAGAGTTTGCAGGCTACGTTCCTGAAATGCTGGCCAGTCTGGTTCGGAGATCTCACTCTGAGCAAAGCAGGGCATAGCCATACATAGCATGGTAAGTAAATTAAGTGCCTGTTTCATATCGCTATCCTGTAGAACGTTAAGGCCGCAGGATAGCGAACATGATCGGTTCAGGCTAGGGGCTGAGCTTGGCTGCGGCATCCAATAGGAGGCTGTAGCTGGGTCGATCACGGAAGTTTTGTTCGGCAAATTTCGCCCTGATAATGCCCTGGTTGTCCACCAGAAACGTACCTGGGTAGGGAATCCCATAGGCGCTGTCGCCGGGCTGAGGGCCAGTGTTTAGAATTCCCAACGCTTTTATTAAGGTGCTATCTTGGTCTTTCACCAGAGGAAAACCAATGTTGTTTCGAGTATGAAATTTCTTTGCGTCTAGCTGGTCATCGTAGGTTAGCGCCACGATGTTTATGCCAAGTGACTTAAACTCTGGTGCTATTTCTGACAGCTGCACGAGCTGTCGTTTGCAAAATCCTCACCAAACGACGGAGCGGTTAAATTGGATCAGATAGCCATTTTCGCCAGTCACCAGGGCGTTAGTCTGATCGTTGTCATCCTGATCGACCCTTGAAAACTCTGGAAATGAGTCTCCTACATTGAATTCTGGCGCCCAGCTAAATGTTTCGGCTGTTACCGTAAGGCTAAATAGCGATAGCAGGGCTATCAAAATTGAACTTCGAACCACCACAGTTGTTTACCTTATGTTTGACTTATCTTTATATGACCCATAATCATTGCAGACTATTTCATCCTTATCTAGGATGACTGCCATATTTTGTCGCAGCGGCCGATTTTGAAGTACTGGATAGAGACCCTCACAGGAGAAGAAGCAGGGCAGATCTTGAGTTGGCGCTATCAACCGCCATATGATTTCTATAACCCTCCACAGCAAGAGAGTCATGAACCAATCGTTAAAGAATTTCTAAAGCCAGCTAACGGTTTTCACGGTATTCGTGATGACCAGCATAGGTTTGTCGGGTTCTGTTCCTTCGGCCATGATGGGCGCGTGCTGGGCGGACGATATGAGGATGATGCAATGGATATAGGCCTCGGAATGAAACCTCAGTTCACAAGCCAGGGCAGGGGCAGCGAATTTTTCGAAGCGATTGTCCAGCACGCGACGAACGAACTGGAGGCTGAACAATTACGGCTAACCGTTGCTGACTTTAATACCCGAGCGATCAGAATTTATGCGCGTTTGGGTTTTGAAGTCAAAGATCACTTTGTCGACTTTTTGAGTTCGGAGCCACATACGATCATGGTCCGTTCCTAGCTTAGGCGATCGATAGGAAATTGGGTTAAGATTTTACGGTCTACTTGATTTGACTGATTATGCCGAATATTGAACAAGAATTTGCCAATAAGGTCGTGATTGTTACTGGTGCGGGCGGTGGGCTTGGTCGATCGCATGCACTGGAGTTTGCACGTAGAGGCGCTAGGGTTGTTGTGAATGACCTCGGAGGCGCTCTGGATGGCACTGGTTCTGGTCATACTGCGCAGACAGTGGTGGACGAAATTCATGATTTTGGTGGCATTGCGATCGCGAGCACACACTCGGTTGCGTCCGAATCAAGTGCGGCAGAAATCATCGGCTGTGCTGTCGATACCTATGGCACCGTTGATATTGTTGTTAACAATGCGGGTATTCTCCGCGATAAAACATTTGCGAACATTAAAATGGAGAATTTCCAAGCGGTTCTCGACGTGCATTTGATGGGGGCCGTGTATGTGAGCCATGCAGCTTGGCCAATCTTAGCTAAAAAGGGCTGGGGCAGAATAGTGCTGACCAGCTCGGAATCTGGTGTTTTCGGAAATTTTGGTCAATCTAATTATGCGGCGGCGAAGATGGGGCTTATTGGATTAATGAACGTTCTCAAGCTTGAAGGACGTCAGAAGGGAATTCGCGTTAACTGTTTGGTGCCTGCTGCGCTGACCCGGATGACGGCATCGTTGCCAGGCGGCAAAGAACGCGGTCAACCTCAGCAGGTCAGTCCGGCGGTGCTTTATCTATCTTCAGAGCAAGCGCCTAACGGCGTGGTACTGCAGGCTTCTGCGGGCAAGTTTTCAATATTGAGTATGCAAAGAGGGGCAGAGATCGATCTCGGTGACAACTGCGATTACGAAGATTTTAGCCGAGCGGCAAACCGAATTTTGGATATAGAGTAAAATGCCCTTACTTCATCACATGCCGGTGCTTCGGACCGAAAACTCGCTGGTGCGACTCTTGGAGCCCACTGAAGCCGATAAAATGATGCTGTTCCGCCAAGAAAATCGGGCACACCTCGAACCCTGGGAACCCAAGCGACGCCCAGAGTTCTTCACTCAAAATTACTGGCGTTTGCAATTGCAGGCCCAGAAGCAAGAGTTTAAGCAGGGTACATCGATTGCGCTGGTTGTATTGAATCCCTCGGAGACTGAAGTTTTGGGGGTGTGTAATTTCACCAATATCGTTCGTGGCACATTTCAGTCTTGTCATCTCGGTTATGCGCTGGGTGAGCGTCATCAGGGCAAGGGTATTATGGCCGAAGCACTAAAACCTGCTTGTGCTTACCTCTTTGAACAGCAAATGTTGCACAGAATTATGGCCAACTACCTGCCGCGCAACGAGCGCAGCGGTCGATTGCTTGCCCGGCTTGGGTTCGAGATTGAGGGTCAAGCGAAGCAGTTTCTGATGATCAATGGCCGTTGGGAAGACCATGTTTTGACTTCCCTGATCAATCCACTCCATCTTCAGAGTTGACGTTAAAGTCAGTCAGGGTGCCTGATCAAGGGCATTCAGGGGTTAGGTTTATCGGCCGACCCAGTGGGTGTCAGCCGCACTTGAATACCTTCTTTCTGAAATCGCTCAAGTACTCGACGTGAAATCTGCGGGGTGATCGCCCTGGACCAAAGTTGAGCCGCCTGCATGCTCTCGGCCATAAGCTGAGGCATCACCTGGTTTGCCTTGATGCCTGCAGGGGATTTGTTAAAAGAGAGTAAGCCGTGTAACTCTTCGAGCGTAAAATAGTGGGCGTAGATGGGATAAATTTCTTGTTGTAAGGATTCTGCGCTGAAAGCTTCTCTGACCGTACGTCCCACTTCTTGATTAACGATCTCTACAGCGTCTTCTGACAGTTCAGGGTTGCTCATTCGGAGCACGGAAACCAATTGTTGGGAAAAAGCTTTCGAGTACTGCTCGCTGTTAGTGGCAGCGCCGGTGACGGTGATCAGTTCTTTGATCGCAGCCAGCTTCATGGGGTCCACAGGGTCAGCCGCTTGGCTCCAGGGACCTGCCAGTAAAAATATAGCGCTGATGAAAATTCTGATGACGCGCACCTAAAAGACTCTCTCGTTTTAGAATGTTTGGTTTTATTATTCTAGGCGAGTTTTGCTGGAGCAGGAATGAGTTTTAGTTCAAATGGTGGTGATTTGTGACGTACTGCATCGTGCTACGAACTTAATAAGACACATTATGTTTTGATTTTAAATCATTGAAATATAAATATAATTCGAGTTTTCTATACTTGGAATGGCACTTGTAGAGCTATTGGTTGCTTACTTAATTCCCTAAGTAATATTTAGGCCTGTTCTAGGGCCTTATTTCCTCGAATTTTCTGCCTGCACTTTTTACCTGCAACTTTACATAAAACGTGTCAGCGGATTTTGAGCAGCAGAACCAGCAGTATTGGCGTACCCACCGCTTGCAAGAGCATAAATCGCACCAGTACTTGTGTGTTGGACCAGCCGAGTTTATGGCGGACATGGTCATGAAGTGGGTAACGGATTTGACCAAATATGCCGATCTTGAAGAACCTTAATAGTGCGACTTTGATCATCCCCGTTGCGCCATTCACCAACACGACGAACGCGACCACGAGAATGAGGAAAGGATTCCCGCAGGCCAAAACCAATACCCCTAGCATCAAACCGATAGGTCTAGACCCGGCATCGCCCATGAGCACGGCACTAGGATAACTGTTGTGCCACAAATAGCCCGTTAGACAGCCAACCAATACAAACGCCATCATTGCCCAATCGGCACCTTGTTCGTAATGCGGCACAAGCAAATAGTTTGCAATATCAGCATGGCCGACGATGACATAAAGAATGACACCTAGAAATAAAATACCCATGCCAGAAAGGCTGGCAGATAAACCGTCTACGCCATCCGTGCAGTTCGTCGCGTTTATTGCCGTCCAGATCAGCACTGTCGCACCTAGAATAAATACAACGGGTCCGACGACGATTGGATCTTTAAACAAAGGTAGCCAAATCGTATAAGGCTGTAGTTGGCAAATGATCATCGATGCTGCGAGCGCAACGCCCAAGTCGATGGCGCCAAGTCTATATTCGCTCCAACCGCCAATAGCGCGGTCATCAAGGTAACCGACGAGCATGGCGAACCCCACGCACACTAGAATACCGAGGAACATCCAATCGAAAGGTACTATTAATAAGCTGGTGATAAGAAAGATTGGGATGAAAATTAGACCCGCGCTGACAGGCTTGCCGATGCTCTTTTCTGCATCGACCGCGTATTCACGACCCTTGTCAGTGGGAAGCAGGTGCCAGAGTTTGGGCAACAACCACCAGGTGAGCAGAGCAGCGACAGCTGTGCCGAGCCCTGTCAGAAAAATATAGGACGTCAATAAGCGGAATGGACCGGCAACATCAGCCAGGTATTGGCCGAGGTAATAAAGCAAGATGTACCCCTATAATATGTTTAGGCGCAGATTATATGGGTTTGAGTAAAGAAAAGAATGAATGCTTGTTGGAGAAATGCTGCATTTGTGACTTATCTCACGAATGCGCGAAAGAGATAGCGACAATGTCTCAACACTATGCCCTGCGCCTCAGCGTACTTGTCATAAATTCCTTCGATTTTGTAGGCGATATCTTCGTAAGGTGCGATTTCTCGAGGGGGGAGTCCCCAGCTAATCATCCGATAAAGTTCTACCGGGTCAGCGAATACCTCTGGCACGTCAAATCCCCAGCCGCTATCCAAGGATAAGCTTGCCTGGTGGAGCCGATTTTCGACAGATTGATGGATGGAGCCGTGCCCGGTGTGGCGGCCAGAGTTTTCGTAGTGCAATTTCGGCGGCATTTTGTTCGACCAAGCGGGGATTGGCTCTTCCATAGGGCAAAGTCCTATGAGCACCGCCTCACTACGACACACTTGCCAGGCGCCTGTTAACCAATGCAATGGTGCACGACGACCGATAATTAGGTCAATACTGCCCGGGTTTGCTGGCAGGTTTACGGCACTACCATCCCACGCATTGTGACATAGGAACTCGACGTTGCTCACGTGGGCAGCTTTTTGATTGGCTTTTGCGAGTGCTATGTAGCTAGGCACTCGATCATAAGCGATGACTGAATGGCACCTGGGCGCAATATTTAATGCGAGGTCGCCATGGCCGCAACCGACTTCGAGAACTCGTGTATCCGGCGTCAGATGCTCCTCAAGTAGTTCCAGGAAGGCGACTTCACCGTTCTTTCGACCTATCTCTGACTGCCAAGGGTAGTAGTAACCCGTTTGTTGAGTCGCTAGATGGTCGTACCACTCATCAGAATGGGCGCGGGGTATGTTTAGTTCTGCCATTTCGTTAAGCACTCCTCTTGTTGGTGATTAACCTACAACAGTACTAGCCGAGGGAGAAATCGTCGGCATCCTGCCAAGCAGGGAATGATTGGCGGTATTGCTGCAGGTCTTCCAGATCAAGCTCTATCATGCGATGGGTGTCGGTATCGGTTAAGTCTGCAATCCAATGCCCGTCAGGATGTATCAACCCTGAATCTCCGCAGTATTCGACATTGTTGCCATCTGAGCCAATACGATTAACACCCACCACATAGGACTGGTTTTCGATTGCTCTTGCGGTAAGCAGTGCGCGCCAATGGCGGTGCCTTCTTGCCGGCCAGTTGGCGACAAACATTAGCAATTCGTAGTCGTCGCGGTTGCGGCTGAAAACGGGAAACCGCAAGTCGTAACAAATTTGTGGGCAGATGCGAATGCCCTTGAGTTCAAACACAACCCGAGTGGTACCTGGTGAAAAATGAGCTTGCTCGTCTGCCATCCGAAATAAATGGTGCTTGTCGTAGGTGATGGGTTCCTGATTCGGCGCGCACATGATGAAGCGATTATAAAAGTGATTGTTCTCTTTTATCATCAGGCTACCACAGATCGCCGTATTGAGATCTGTGGCTTGGGTTTGGAGCCAGGTCACCGTAGTGTCTGTCATTGATTCTGCATAGGTTGTTGATGCCATGCTGAATCCAGTCGAAAACATCTCTGGTAGCACAATCAGATCTGCGTCTGCGAGAGCCTGTAGTTTAGGTTGAAAATGCCGGCGGTTAGCGGCTGGGTCTTGCCAGTGTAGTTCTGTTTGAATGAGACCAATTCTAAAGTTGGTTGATTTAAGAAAGCTCATCGGACCTCTCTCTTAGAATTTTGCGAACGAACATCGAGGGAAAATCTCAGCAACTTTTCTGCGGCGAGCTCTAAGGTGGCATCGTCTTTTGCAAAGCAGAATCGAACCACGCTTTGTTCGGGCGGCTGATCATAAAACACTGAAATAGGAATGGCAGCGACGCCGACTATTTTGGTCATGTGCGCCACGAAACTCCGATCATCCAGATCCGATACGTCACTATAGTCAGCGAGCTGAAAATAAGTCCCAGGTGTTGGGATCATTTTAAAGGGTGAGGGTGCCATCAGTTTGAGAAACAGATCTCGTTTGGTCTGGTAAAAGTCCGGGAGCTCACGGTGATGCTCTGGATGGTTTGCCATATAGTCGGCAATCGCATACTGGGTTGGCGTATGAGTAGTGAAGGTTACATACTGATGGATCTTTCGAAATTCATGGGTGAATTCCGGTGGCGCGATGGCATAGCCCACTTTCCAACCCGTGGCATGGTAAGTCTTGCCGAATGACGAAATAACAAAAGATCTTGCCCGTAAAGTTTCGTGGCCAAGCAGGCTGAGATGCGGTTTACCATCGAAAACCATGTGTTCATAGACTTCATCGCTGATCAGAGTCAGGTCATGTTGTTCTGCTAAATGACTCAGTTCTTCGAGGTCAGATTCAGACAATATGCTGCCAGAAGGATTGTGCGGTGAATTAATGACCAAGGCACGGGTTCGCGGGGAGATGCTGTCCCTGACTCGCTGCCAGTTGATGTGAAAGTCTGTTGTCAGGCTCACGTGGATCGCTGTGCCGCCTGCCAGTTGAATCGCTGGTGCGTATGCGTCGTAAGCTGGGTCGAAGATAATAACTTCGTCGCCTCGATGAACGATGGTCTGGATGGCCACAAATAGTGCTTCGGTTGCACCTGAAGTGATCGTCACTTCACTGTCCATATCGACCTGAGCTGAGTACATCTCAAGAACTTTTTGCGTTATCTGATAACGGAGTTCAGGGATTCCCATCATCGGCGGGTACTGATTTTTGCCGTCACCGAGCGCTTTTTTGAGCGCGTCTAATAATGGTGCTGGAGGCGAAAAGTCGGGAAACCCTTGGGAGAGATTAATGGCATTGTGCTGCGCAGCCATAGCGGACATGGTGGTAAATATTGTTGTGCCAATTCGGGGAAGCTTACTTTCGAGCATGGCCTACGCGCAATCAGATAAAGTCTCTACTGTACGTGTTTTACCTGTCGAATTCATGCTTTGGTGGTGACGTATGCAGCAGATTTACTGGTGGTAATAGGGTTTTTCGTGACGTAACTCACTGCATTTTTGATCGCTTTATTAACCCTCTCGTCCATTTCAGCTTGTTCCTGGGGCGACAGATAAAACGTCATATCAACGGAATGACGCACATATCTGGGTGGCAGGTGATTCAGCGTCAAGCATGCCACATCGGACCAGAGGGAAGCATCGAAGCGGTTTTCGCCGTCGGCTTCTTCTGCAGCCAAATAACGAATCTTCTTGAATACGATCTTTTCGTACCAGTTCTCGATTTCATCCATGATCTTACCCAAAAAAGTAGTGCCTACGTTCTAGTGTAGTCAAGAATTCGCTAGCCAATCTTTTACCGGTAGGAAGTTTTCATACAGGTTGGCTTCGGCGCTGCCAGCGGTGGGTTGCCAGTTGTATTTCCATATGGCTCTGGGAGGCATTGAGGCCAATACGGACTCAATGCGGCGCCCGGATTGGATGCCATAGCGGGTACCGCGATCTATTGCGAGGTTAAATTCAGCGTACCGGCCACGGCGATAAAGCAGAAATTCTTCTTCTCGTGCGCCGAATGATGTGTCTTTTCGCTTTTCAATAATGGGCAAATACGCGGGCAGTATGGCATTACCGATACTTTTGGTTAAGCCGAAGCTCTGATCGAAACTGCCCTCGTTCCAGTCGTCGAAAAATAATCCGCCAACGCCTCGGGCTTCGCCTCGATGAGTCAGGACGAAATAGTCGTCGCACCAAGCTTTCAATTTCGCATATAGCGTGTCGCCGTATGGTTGGCACGCGTCTCTGGCCGTGCGGTGCCAATGAATGACGTCTTCCTCAAATGGATAGTACGGTGTGAGGTCAAAACCGCCGCCAAAATGCCAGTGCGTATTGTCGACGAGAAAGAATCTTAGATTCGCATGAAAGGTCGGCACATAGGGATTTCGAGGATGCATGATCATTGAGATAGCGGTCGCTTGAAAGCCCTTTCCGGCCAGTTCGGGGTTACGCTCACTGGCGGCCGGCGGGAGAGAGTCGCCCATGCTGTAAGAGAACTGAACAGCACCTCTTTCGATGACTCTGCCGCCATCTATCACTCTAGGACGAGAATGAGCACCATTTGGTTGTCTGATATCCTCAGTTGAAAATACTTCGCCACCATCTATTGCTTCGATCGCGTGACAAATCTCAGTTTGCAGCTGAAGGAAATAGGTTTTCACGGACTCGATATTGGCTTGTTCAGTCATGGTTGTCGTCATTGTCTCAGTCGTTGTCCCAGGAATGGTGTTTGTGGTGCTCTCATTGGGTGGTCATATAAATTGCAGTCACCATATCGTAAACCGGCTAAGAATTGCATGATGTCGCCCAACTCGGTATTCGATACCATAGCGCTTTAGAAATTTGGGGGAAGCCTTTGCAAACGACCATTGACCCAGACAGCCTGTCACCACTCATGCAGCAGCTGGCTGAAGCTAACCGAGCCTTTGTAAGCCGATTTCCGGGGGCCAGTGATCTACGTCAACCGGTTCATACGCTGTATGGTGGTGCGCATCTTTATCGTTCCGGTGCTGCGGCCAAAATCACGGGCCTTGCTGCCCATCATTTCGCTCACTACGCGCCAGACGCGATTCGTTTCGCAGAAAATCTTGGTATTAGCAGTGAACCCGAACTTGCTGCTGCAGCGTTTGAAAGAGTGGGCCGCAAACTCGCGACGGAAGCCATCGAGGATCATCGTATTGATTTCGAAGATGGCTATGGGACGAGAACCGATGCTGAGGAGGATATGCACGTTGATTCCGCGGCAACAGCAATGGCCGAAGGATTGTTGGTGGCGGAGTTACCTGCTGGTGTTGGTATTCGAATCAAGGCGCTGACCGAAGAAGCTAAAGCCCGTAGTTTGCGTACCCTCGATCTGTTTATTTCGAAGTTGGTCGTTGCTGCGGCGGGTCAGTTCCCCGAAGTTTTCTACGTCACCTTACCGAAGGTGACATCGGTGACTCAGGTTGAGGTGATATGTGCTGCGATCGAGTTATTAGAGCAACGGACTGGTATTCAACCCGGGTCTATCCGAGTCGAGTTAATGTTGGAGAATGTGCAGATGTTATTCAATGAGTCTGGCCAATTTGGCTTGCGTCATCTTGTTGAGGCAGGACAAGGTCGCGTAACCACCTTTGTATTGGGAACGTTTGATTACACGGCAAGTTGTAATGTGGCCGCATCTTTTCAATCCCACACCCACGCCGCAGCAGATTTCGCTCGGCAGATGCTCATTGCAGGGTTGACAGGCACAGGGGTAAATGTCTGTGATGGGATCACAAACATTATGCCAATTCCGCCTCATAAGGGCGCGGACCTGAGCGAAACGGAGCAAGAGGAAAACCGCGCAGTCGTTGCGAGTGCATGGCAGCTTCACTTCGACAACATATTACATTCCATGAGGCTCGGCATTTATCAGGGTTGGGATCTCAACCCGGCACAGATCCCGATACGCTTCGCAGCCGTATCTTACTTTTATTTACAGGGGTTAAGTGAAGCGCAAGCTCGCTTGAATACTTTTATAGACAAAGCAGCCCAAGCATCGATGTCAGGCAACACGTTTGATGACGCGGCGACTGGGCAGGGGCTGGTCAACTTCTTTGTTAATGGCATACAGTGCGGTGCGCTGACAGAAGCTGAAGTGTTGGCCTCGGGGCTTAATCTGGCCGAATTACAAACGCGATCTTTCGTCGAAATAGTAGCAGGTAGGACTCAACCATTATGATGGTATCAATTCAGAGCTGCAGTGGTCTGATCAACAAAGGGCTGTCGCACATAAAGGCCTTAACCAGTGAAAATGGCAAGGTGAACAATAAGCTGCTCGATCAGCACCAGGTCGCGATCTTCGAGCTAGCAGTGGCGCATGCCCAACTCAGCACCGCTGAGCATTTTCTCGAGTTCGCAGCAACCGCGGACGAGCGAGAGCAGTTGCTGGCAAATACATTTGCCGCAGACGTTTGCGTCGAGGTCATCGGTCGATTGAAACGCACGGCCCCAGACTTTGGTCTTGAACTTGATGACTTTGCCGAAGAACTGCAAATGCTCAAGGTCTTGCAACCATTTCTGTCCAGAGACAGCCTGGTTCAGTTAGGTCGTCAGATAGCTGCTGACGGTGACCTTGGCAATCGTGGGCTAGATGAAGAACATCGCATGATGGCCGACACCTTCCGTCAGTTTGCGACGGACGTGGTTGAACCTCTGGCGGAAGATGTACACCGATTCGATAAGATTATTCCATCGGCCATCATCGACGGATTACGAGACCTTGGTTGTTTTGGGCTTTCAGTGCCCGAGCGCTTTGGTGGTTTGTTGCCTGATGATCGTGAAGACAGTCTTGGCATGATCGTGGTCACAGAGGAGCTATCGAGAGCATCTCTTGGAGCTGCTGGTAGCCTTATTACTCGACCAGAAATTATGGCCAGAGCACTGCTAGAGGGCGGCACTCTTAAGCAGCAAGAAAAATGGCTACCAAAGATAGCTGCAGGGGAGCCACTTTGCGGGATCGCGTTGACAGAGCCAGACTATGGTTCTGACGTCGCGTCAATGAAGTTGAAGGCCACTCAGGTAGAGGGTGGGTGGCTGTTATCAGGAGCTAAAACCTGGAGTACATTCGCTGGTAAGGCCGGATTACTATTGACCATTGCGCGAACGAATCCCGATTTATCCCTTGGCCATCGTGGTCTGAGTCTCTTCATCTGTGAAAAACCTTCTACCGAAGATGATGCCTTCGAATATGTCCAGCCCGCTCGTGCAACGACTGATGGTGGAGAGATAGAGGGCGGGAAGCTCACGGGTAAAGCTATTCCTACGGTGGGTTACCGAGGCATGCACTCCTTCCAGCTTTTTTATGACGATTTCTTTGTGCCAGATGAGAATGTTGTCGGGGAAAGTCAGGGTCTCGGTCGCGGTTTCTATTTTACTATGCGCGGACTCATGGGCGGCCGCATTCAAACAGCGGCGCGTGCATGTGGCGTGATGCAGGCCGCTTTTGACAAAGCCATCAGCTATTCGAATGATCGAAAAGTATTTGGTCAGCCCATCGCTGATTTTGATTTGACCCGAGCCAAACTTGCCCGAATGGCCGCACATCTTGCTGCGACCCGCCAAATGACGTACCACGTCGGTCGATTGATGGACCAAGGCGGCGGACAAACGGAAGCCAGTGTCGTGAAACTCTTTGCCTGCAAAGCTGCCGAATGGATTTCTCGGGAGTCCATGCAAATCCATGGTGGCATGGGCTATGCGGAAGAGACTGCGGTAAGTCGCTATTGGCAGGACGCAAGAGTGTTGTCGATTTTTGAAGGTACCGAAGAGACACTGGCGCTCAAAGTTGTGGGCCGAAATCTAGTCGAAAACGCTGCATAGCATCTGCTGCCAAGATAATTATAATGTCCCCCTTAATATTTAACTACGGAGCCAACTATGGATCTGAAATTCAGCGAAGAAGACTTTGCCTTCCAACAGGAAGTGCGCAACTGGATTAAAAATAATTTTCCAGCAGAGATGCGTGAGCGCCATAAGCGCAGCGCCAATGGCCATCTGGATAAAGACGATCACGTGTATTGGCAGCAAGCATTACACAAGAAAGGTTGGGCAGGTTTGAATTGGCCTGCCGAGTTTGGCGGTCCTGAATTTACAGCTACCGAGCGGTATCTGTTTGACTTGGAAATGACGGCAGGCGATACACCGGGGATTATGCCCTTTGGTCAGTCGATGGTGGCGCCAGTGATCATGAAATACGGCACCGAAGAACAAAAACAGAAGTACCTACCTGATATTCTCGCCAGCAATGTTTGGTGGTGTCAGGGATATTCAGAACCCGGTTCCGGCAGTGACCTTGCTTCTCTTCGAACCAAAGCCATTCGTGACGGCGATGAATATGTTGTTAACGGCCAAAAAACCTGGACCACGCTGGCTCAGTATGCCGATATGATTTTCTGTCTAGTGCGCACGAGTGATGAAGATATTCGTCAGATGGGGATTTCCTTTCTGCTGATTGATATGAATTCACCAGGCATAGATGTTCGACCGATTATTACGATTGACGGACCGGCAGAAGGCCATCAGGAAATTAATGAGGTGCATTTCACCGATGTACGCGTGCCAGTTGAGAATCTGATTGGTGAAGCGGGCAAGGGTTGGACTTATGCCAAGTATTTGCTCGAGTTCGAACGAGGTAATGCATATTCACACGGTCTGAAAGCCGGGCTCGCGAATCTGCGTGATATTGCCGAAGTAGAGGTTGGTTCTGATGGCACTCGTTTGATTGAAGACCTAGATTTTCAGCGTAAGCTAAGCCAGTTAGAGATTGATATCCATGCGATGGAATTCACCGAGTTACGAATACTCAGCAGCATCAGTACCGGCGGTAACGTCGGCCCAGAGTCATCGCTACTGAAATGCCGTGGTTCGGAGCTGCAACAAACAATGACGGAGTTGACGGTGGAAGCCGTTGGTAACTACGCCATGCCGTTTGATAACACGGGTGTAATGAAGGGCGTGAACTTTGATCCGATTGGAGCTGAGTATGCCGCTGTGGCTGCTCCTGCTTATTTCAATGCTCGAAAAGTGTCGATCTATGCCGGCTCTAATGAAATTCAGCGCAACATCATGGCCAAGATGGTACTTGGTCTCTGACGATAGCACTTGAGTCTGCAGTCCTCCTCTTCACCATATTGTGACGGCGAGGACTGTACTCGCTCTTTTAGATTTATGCGACGTCGCTAATATCTATGCCGAGAAATCGCGATTCACCTAGCCGCTCCGCTGTGACATGCGTCGGAATCTGATTCGCCTCCGAATACGAAAAGATCTCATATAACGTGTCCCGTATTTTATCGATATGTCGCATGACAATGTTGTGGTCATAGCCATGGCGCTCATAGTAAATATCGATTATGCCGCCGGCATTAATGACGAAGTCTGGGGCATAGAGGGTTCCCTTATGAAACAGATATTGACCCGCGTCGTCATTGGCAAGCTGGTTGTTTGCGGCTCCAGCCACAATAGGCGCCTGTAGTTCGACAAGCGTTGCGGTATTCAGCCCGCCACCGAGTGCGCAGGGCGCATAGACCTCAACCTTTTGCTTGTGAATGTCATCGTTATTGATGACGTGTACCTGTTGATGTCCGGACACATGTTCAGATATATGTTTAAGCACCTGTTCAATCGCTGGCTCATAGGCGTCCGAAATCAACACCTCTGCGCCGTCTTGGACCAATAGGTTAACAAGGTTTCGGCCTACATTGCCGACCCCTTTGACGGCGATTTTGACGCCGTCCACGGAGTCGGAATTAAACCGGTGTTGCAAACTTGCCTTGATCCCCGTGAATACGCCATAGGCGGTGGAGGGTGAAGGGTCACCATTGGCGATTGTGCCGTCCGTTAACTGACGTTCATGAATACCGGCAACAAACTCTGTTTCTTGATGCATTATGCGGAGATCTTCGACACTGGTGCCTGAATCTTCCGCGCCGATATAGGCACCATTTAACGTATCAATAAACTTCCCCATCGAGCGCATGAGCGCTTCGGTTTTCGTGTCTTTTGGGTTGGCCATAATCACGGATTTGCCACCGCCCAACGGCAGAGAGGCGAGCGCTGATTTGTATGTCATGCCTTTGGATAAGCGGAGTGCGTCGGTTATCGCAGTCTGCTCGTTGTCGTAGGCTCGCATGCGGCAGCCACCAAGAGCGGGTCCAAGATTACCGTTGTGAATTGCGATGATGGCGCGCAGACCACTCTGTTTGTCTTCACATCGGACGACTTTTTCGTGGTCAGCAAAATCCTCAAATGATCTTGTGTCCAATTCCTCAATTAACATAGTTTTCTCTTACTGGATTGATGATGGATCGATAGTGAATTAGCAATTGTGTATTCGGTTTCTTAGCGATACTCAGAGTTGCTTAAGCATTGCGTCAGGAAGCGGCGGTCACGCCGCTTCCGGGCTAAATATTTTAACGGGCTCTGGCTTTGCATCGAGCGCCGCCAATAGTCGCTCTTGTTCGAGTTGCGTGTTCTTAAAACTCTGTTCTTTAACGTAACCAAATCCGCGAATTTTTTCTGGTAAGGCCAGGAGTGCCATGAGCTGTTCTTGAGGGTCCCCGTCTCGTTTTAAAAGTTGGGTTAGCAGGTCTTCATACTCGTCCAGAATTTGTCGCTCAAGTTTGCGGTCGGCAGTGTAGCTGAATGGGTCCAGTTTCGAGCCTCGCAAAAATTTGAATTTTGCGAGTACGCTGAATACCGGGAATATCCAAGAACCGAAGGTGATTTTTCTAGGTAGCCCACTGTGCTTGTCTATCGGGGCTAACAATGGTGGTGCCAGATGTATTGCCAGTTTGTAGTCGCCTTCAAACTCTTCTGCCAAGGCCTGCTTAAAGCGACCGTCGGAATAGAGACGGGCGACCTCATACTCGTCTTTATAGGCGAGCACCTTAAAGTAGTAACGCGCCACGACCATGCCGACTTCTTCGCCATACTTTTCAGTGACCGCGTCGACCTGGGTTTGATATCGGTCGGCGAGATTTTGATTTTGGTAAGCGGTCAGGTATCGACGCCGATCCTCGATCAGTTCAGGAAAGGTCTGAGGCGTATGCTCAATTTTTGCACCGAAGGTTATCGCGGTTGGAGAATGGGCTTTGAGGCGTCCGAGCTTAAAGGCGGTCAGGTTTTGCTCTATGCCAGCACCGTTGAGATGTATAGCTTCTACGATGGCTTCATTGCTGATTGGAATCAGACCTTTTTGGAACGCGTAACCGGCGAGAAAAATATTGGCAGCCATCGTGTCACCCAATAAATTTTCGACGACGTCCGTTGCATCGACAAAGTCCGTGGTCTCGTCGCCCACGCATTCTTTAATGATGTTGTGCATAGATTTAGCTGGGAACTTGGCGTCGGGGTTTCTAGTGAATTCTGCTGTCATCGCCTCGTGGCTATTGATAATGGCGGCGGCCTGTCCACGGTCTACCTTGACCATGCTGTCATTTGAGGCAGCGACGACAAGGTCACACCCAATGACAAGTTTCGCGCCACCGGCTGCAATCCTGGCAGCATGAATATCCTCGGCATGATTGGCGATCTGAAGGTGGGTAATGACCGCACCAAATTTTTGGGCAAGTCCGGTCATATCCAGCACAGAAGCACCTTTGCCTTCTATATGCGCAGCCATGCCGAGAATGGCACCCATTGTGGTAACACCGGTGCCGCCAACTCCCGCCAGCACAATACCGTAAGGGAGCTTGTGAACCGGCAGAATAGGGTCTGGTAGAGAGGTGAAATCGAAATTAACGGCAGCTTTTTCTGCAGTGCGTATCTTACCGCCGGTAACGGTCACAAAACTCGGACAAAACCCCTTCACACAACTCATGTCTTTGTTACAACTGGATTGCTCGATCTTGCGTTTTCGGCCGTATGGCGTTTCATCTGGCACGACAGACAAGCAGTTCGATACTTTGCCGCAGTCGCCGCAGCCTTCGCAAACAGCCGAATTGATAAAGGGGCGAATGTCAGGGTCAGGCATCAACCCGCGTTTGCGACGACGTCTCTTTTCTGCAGCGCAGGTCTGGTCATAAATCAGGACGGAAGCACCTTTGACGTCTCGTAGCTCGCATTGCAATGCATCTAAATCATCACGATGAGTAAAGGTTGTACCAGAGGGAAATAGGCTGCGGTCGTATTTGGTGATGTCATCGCTGGCAACTGCAATTCGATTCATACCTTCGCCGCGGACTTGATGCGAAATTTTTTCGACCGAGAGTTGACCATCGACGGGCTGGCCTCCGGTCATAGCAACGGCATCGTTATAGAGAATCTTGTAGGTAATGTTAACGTCAGAAGCAATCGCCGCACGTATCGCAAGAACACCGGAGTGGAAATAGGTACCGTCGCCTAAGTTCTGAAAAACATGTTGGGTTTCGGTAAAGGGCGCTTGGCCAATCCAAGTAGCGCCTTCGCCGCCCATTTGGGTAAATGTATCAGTTTCACGATCCATCCAGGTCGCCATATAGTGGCAACCTATGCCGCCCATTGCACGGCTGCCAAGGGGGACCACGGTCGATGTGTTGTGTGGACAACCTGAGCAGTAGTGGGGGGTTCGTTCGAGTAGATCCTTGGGTCTATTCAAATATTGTTCCTTGTCATTTAGGAACTTGAGTCGACTTTCGATTCTTTCACTGGTGAAAATTCTGGTAATCCGAGTGCAGATCGCTCGGGCAATGATAGCCGGCGTCAACTCTCCAGTTGCCGGCAGGAGCCATTCACCCTTTTCGTTCTGCTTACCGACCACTGTTGGCCGCACATCGGAGTGCCAGTTGTACAGTTCGCTGGTGAGCTGATCTTCGATCAGGCCGCGCTTCTCTTCGACGACGATCACTTCATCCAGACCTGATGCGAACTCACGGATGCCATTTGGCTCAAGCGGCCAGGGCATTCCTACCTTGTAAACACGTAGGCCGATTTCTGCTGCGAGCGCATCGTCGATACCTAGATCTGACAGCGCTTGAAGTACATCAAGATAAGATTTGCCAGTTGAAACGATCCCAATTTTTGCCTGGGGACTGTCGATGGTGATGCGGTTTAGGTGGTTGAGACGGGCAAATTCCAGTGCTGCACCCAACTTAACATGGTGTAAGCGAAACTCTTGCTCTAGTGGTTTATCTGGCCAGCGGGCATGTACGTCCAGCGACTTCTCTGGAATGACAATATCAAAACCTTGAGCATCAACGAGCGTTGAAAAAGAAGCATCAACGGTTTCCGCAATTGTCTTGAGTGCGACCCAACAACCGCTATAGCGAGACATGGCCCAGCCCATCAAGCCAAGATCGATAACTTCCTGTACGCCTGCAGGGTTAAGGATCGGCATCATCGCGTCAACAAAGGCATATTCCGTCTGGTGTGGCAGCGTCGAGGACTTGCAACCGTGGTCATCTCCGGCAACCACGAGTACGCCGCCATGCTTAGACGTGCCTGCGTGGTTGGCGTGTTTGAAAACATCGCCGGACCGATCTACGCCGGGGCCCTTGCCATACCACATGGCGAATACACCATCGTACTTTGCGCCTTCAAAGATATTGACCTGCTGTGAGCCCCAAACGGCGGTAGCCGCCAGATCTTCATTAACCCCAGGTTTAAAATAGATGTTGTGGTCTTCAAGAAAAGAACTGGCTTGCCATAGGGTTTTGTCTAATCCGCCGAGTGGTGAGCCACGATAACCGGAAATAAACCCTGCAGTATTGATACCTGCTGCTCTGTCACGCTCCTGCTGAAGCATGGGTAATCTGGCCAGAGCCTGGTTGCCCGTCAAAAAAACGCGCCCCGAGTTCTGAGTGTACTTGTCTTCCAAGCGGACTTTTCTAACGACCATAGCGACTACTCACCTGTAAAGGAGATCCCTCGAGTACGAATGGGTTTTCGTCAGTACTCAAGATGTTAGTTCGAATGGCTAGTAGTGAGTGCGGATACTGGGTACTGGTACGCCGTGGCGAGGAGCGCAGAAGAGAGATTGCGCTGGACTGGGAATTTCGCATATTGGCTCCAATGCAGGATCACTGCTAGGAATTCGTATTGTCGGGTTCTTGCCAGGGTCGCTGGCGTCGAACTCATCTGTGAGGCGGGTAGGCCTTGGTGCGCATGTTACCAGTTAGCTAAATTTGGTCAAGCACTCTGGTCAGGTCGCAAATGTGGCAAAATTTCTTTTAGAATACGTCTCTGTTGTGCAGCAATGGGCGGGAATGGCGTTTGAGTGATCGCTTTGGCAACCAACTCTGGCAAACCTAGCATGCGCAGGACGTATCGGGTGGTGTTGGGGATCGCATCACGATCAAGCTTACCCGAGGCGATTTCTACGGTGATGTGTCGCGCCATGCCATAGATAAGATTCGCGACAAAGGCTGGGTCGTCGATCTTAAAGCGGCCTCTCTTTGCGCCTGTTTCGATATCGGCTAGGCATTGGGCAGGGTCTTGCAACAGAAGATGTTCTCCTTCAAGCCCCGACCTTGTGATGAAAACTTTCCACTCTTCGTTGTCCAAAGCTTCCATGAAGCAAAATTGCAAAGTTGCGGCGATTCGCGAGGCGGGGTCCGTTAGCGAGGAACGCAAGGCGTCGAGTCGCTTTTCGAAACGCTGGCGGATTTCATCCAAAGCGGCTTCAAAAATCATCTGTTTATTGTCAAAATAGTTGTAAAAGGTGCCGAGTCCGACGTCTGCTTTGTCAGTTATGTCTTGAATGGAAATTCGCTCATGACCGCGCTCATCGACCAGTACGGCCGCAGCTTCGATCAGTGCTTGACGAGTTCTTTCCCTTTTCCTTACCAATCGTGTTGGTTCAACCACTTTTTGTCCTCGATCTCTGCGAGTTTACTGACTTGTGTGTGACCTATATGCCGACCTCTACAGCCACCTAAGCACCGACATATATAAGGTAGCAGCATTACGAATTTCAAAACTGAATCTTTGATGGAGATATTCAGTTAGGTGATGCAGTTTGCAATTTAACTGTTAACCAGTTCATAGTAGTCCTATCATTGCAATATAAATACATAAGTAACAATAAGATAGATGATCAAACTAGAAATTGGTTAAAACAATATGAATTTCGAACTCAGTGAAGCGCAGATTTCTATCCGTAATGCCATCGAGAAGGTTTGCTCGCGTTTCGGCGATGACTATTGGCTGGCCCGTGATTCTGATGGTCAGTTCCCTGAAGAATTTGTACGTGCGATCACCGAGGGCGGCTGGCTCGGGATTGCCATGCCTGAAGCATACGGCGGTGCGGGGTTGGGCATCAGTGAAGTTGTTGTTTTGGCCCACACGATCGCAAGATCGGGTGCAGGAATGAGTGGTGCATCTGCCGTCCATCTCAATTTGTTCGGACCCAATCCAATAGTGAAATTCGGTACTGATGAGCAAAAAGCTCGATTTTTGCCACCACTGATCAAAGGCGAGGAACGAGCCTGCTTTGCTGTCACTGAACCAGACGCCGGCTTGAACACAACTCGATTATCGACTCGAGCGGTGCGCGACGGCGACGACTACGTGATTAATGGCCGTAAACTTTGGACCACGACCGCACAAACCGCAGATAAGATTTTGATTATTGCTCGGACCACCGATCTTGCAGATTGCACTAAAGCCACTGAAGGTTTGTCTCTCTTTTATACCGACCTTGATCGAAGCAAGGTGGAAGTCAGATTGATCGAGAAGATGGGGCGGAAAGCGGTCGATTCAAACGCGTTGTTTATAGATGATCTGAGAGTGCCAGTGGCAGATCGGATCGGCGATGAAGGTGATGGCTGGAAGTGTTTGCTCCACGGTCTTAATCCCGAACGCATTTTGATTGCGTCCGAGGCTGTCGGTCTTGGTCAAGTGGCGCTAGCAAAAGCCAGCCAGTATGCGAAGGATAGAATTGTGTTTGATCGTCCTATCGGCAAGAACCAAGCGATTCAGCACCCCCTAGCTGAAAATTGGATGTCTCTGGAGGCTGCTATGTTGATGGTTTGGAAGGCAGCTAGTCTCTATGATGCGGGGCAGTCTTGCGGGGCCGAGTCAAATAGCGCCAAGTATTTAGCGGCCGAGGCTGCGCTCGCAGCCTGCCAAAGAGCCGTGCTGACGCATGGGGGTATGGGGTATGCAAAGGAATACCATGTTGAGCGCTATTTGCGGGAGATCATGATTCCAGTCATTGCGCCAATCAGCCAAGAGCTAATCAAATCGTTTATCGCTGAGCAGGTGCTCGGACAGGCCAAAAGTTATTAGGCGCTTGGCATATTAAAAAGCCTTTTCTTCTTCAATCTGCCTCAGTCTTGCAGCAATAGCCTGGCGCTGACGTTCTAGCTCCGCAATTCGCTCGCGTTCCTTGTCAGCCTCGCGCGCGTCGATTTTCCTTTGCTTGTCCCGGTCGTTTTTTGCCCGATTCTGCTGACGATCATGGATGGTAAATTGGAATTTACCGCTCCTGATGAGTATGGAGTAGGCGTGGTGATTGAATGAGACCACGCTGTGGTGCGGGGTCTGTTTCTGAAAGCCAGCAAATGCCAGTTCCATGGCAAGTTCGATCTGTTCTTTGGTGTGGACGAGCACAGCAGCTTCGCCGGTGAGCTCATAACGAACAGCGATTGGCAACAGATCGGGACTGACCATGATCTTGTACTGACCCAGGACGAATTTTTCGAGTGGTTTTGGTGCGTCGAATGTTACGAATTCATCTGGCACCGCTCGAAAACTGACACGCTTACCAAATGGGAGGCCAAATGCTGTGCCATTATCGAGGCGAAATGCCTCCAACTGCTGACCAAGCGTTACGACCCGTTTTTCTTCCGGTGAAAGGTGCTCAAGCCTATCTTCCCTAAATTTGCGCTTCAGGCTCCGGTTTCGTTCACTCATATAGGCGGTATATAGGGCTAGGTCCTCGTAGCGCAGAAACGCGCTATTTCCTTTCTGGAACACATGCAACTGCCGATCACCGCGGTGGTACGTCAAGTGTTGGCCATCAACCTTGTCGGGTGTGCCATATTTGCGCTGAATAACCTCAATTACCTCGCTTGCTTGATCAAATGAGCTCGTTTCGATTACCAATGGCTGTTGGTCAAAATTTAGAAATGCGCGATAACTCACTGACTGTCGCTTTAGTTGCGGTGGTTGTGCTGGCGGCAACAGTTTGACCCGGTGCATGGTAAAGGGTTTGACGATCCCGACATATTTGAGCTTTAGCGGTAACTCTGCAGGCGCTTGCCAGCCAAGGTCTCGATCGATTTTTTCATCGGATATCGGCTCGCCAAAGACAAAACCAAAGGCACTATCAATTGTGCCTTGTCCGGGTTCGTAGTGATCTTCGGGGAGAGGGACTTCAACCGCTTTGATCACAACATTTTCCGTTTCAGGTGCGGCGATACGGGTTTCCCCTTCTTGAAGCTCTTGCCACTCGGTGCTTTGCGCTGAAAGCGGCAGCCAACAAGCCACTATCAGTAAACCAAATTGGGTCGCTCGCTGTAGTGCTAAAGGCAGTGCTAATAGTCGCGAGATCTTTCCTGTCACCTTTCTAATACCTTTCTATTATTACAGTTTCGCTAACGAGTTGGGTTCTGCATTGAGTATAGTCAGCGGTATGAGTTAGGGTGCTCAGACGAAAGCGATTTTGTGACTCAACAAAATAAGAATAAGGAGTATCGCTGTGGAACATGAAGGAATTCATATTGCCGAGCTAGTGACTGGCATTACACTGTTGATGCTGGTGGCGGCAGTGACGACCATGGCCAGCAAACGGATCAAGCAGTTACCGTTGACCATTGGCCTAGTGTTTGTAGGTATCGCCGTCTCTTATGCGGCAGATAACATTCCAGGATTTGGCTCCCTGGCGACATTTGCACTTACACCCGATCTTGTCCTTTTTGTCTTTATTCCGACTCTAATCTTTGAGTCAGCTTTCAATTTGAATGCGCGACATGTGATGCGCAATATCCTGCCAATACTGACGCTAGCGGTGCCAGGTCTGTTACTTTCGACCGCCATCATCGGTTTTATCATGGCTGTCTTTTCACCATTCGACTTGATGGTCGCACTGCTGCTCGGTGCTATTTTAAGTGCCACAGACCCGGTTGCGGTGATCTCGATTTTTAAGCAACTTGGCGTGCCGGAGCGTTTAACGGTTCTGGTGGAAGGTGAGAGCCTGTTTAACGATGCGACCTCGCTGGTGCTGGCTACTTTGCTCATCGGCATTCTCACAGCAGGTAGCTTTTCTGGCGATGTTGTTTTTTCTGGTATCGGCGAATTCTTTCTGGTGTTTTTGGGTGGTGCCTTTGTCGGTTGGTGTCTCGCGCTGGCTGTGGGACAGATGCTCGGTGCCATCGAGTCTGATGCCGCGATTGAAATCACCTTGTCCACAATCCTCGCCTACTTCTCGTTCATCATCGCGGAGCATGTCTTCCATGTCAGCGGCATTATGGCTGTGGTCGCGGCTGGCATCATGATGGGTTCCTGGGGTAAGACCAAAATATCGCCGTCTACTGAAGAGTTCATGGAGCACTTTTGGGAATACCTAGCTTATCTCGCGAATGTCCTCATCTTCCTGATGGTGGGAATGCAAGTTGACCTAGCGGCACTCTGGGCGTCAATTGATCTCATTGCTCTGGTTTGTGTCGGCATGTTGATTTCACGGGCCGTGGTCGTGTTCGGTGTGGTGCCTTTGCTTGGAAAGCTGCCAGGTGCTGAGCCGATCGGAATGCCCTACAGAATGGTAATGTATTGGGGTGGGCTTAGAGGCGCCATTGCATTAGCCATTGTTTTGGCCATGCCTGAATTTGAGTACAAAGATACCTTGGTGGCTGTTGTGATGGGCGCAGTTATCTTCACCCTCGTGGTCCAAGGGTTGTCTATTGAGACGCTCGTCAAAAAGTTAAAGCTGAATCAGCTAAGCATCGCCGATCAATTGGCCAAGCTTGAGGGGGACCGAGATGCCCGCGCAGAGGGTCTGTCGCGAATGGACCTGCTGGCTAGTGGCGGGCTTTTCTCACAGCGCATTGCGGACAATATAAAGGAAAAAGGCGACCGACAGATTGATGATCTGAATGGGCAGATTTCCGACGTCCATAACGACATGGATACCGATGAGATGCTCAGAATCCTCGCCTTACGTTGTATGGTTCGAGAGAAGGCTCGGTATCGAGAGCTTTTTGCTCAGGGTCTTGTTAATGAGTGGGCGTATCGTGAGTTAGACCACACAATTAATGTGCAAATGGACAGCGTACGTCACAGCGACGGATTGCCTAGTGCAGCGATTGAGACGTCGATTGGCAAACGATTCAGTTTTTTCATGATGGCGGTTATGGGATTCATTCCTGGCATGCGAGGCTCACTGGAGGCACTGCGTACGCAGTGGATTGTGCGAGACTATGCCGTTGCTTGGAGTCGCTATAGAGGCTGCCAGAGCGTACTGACAAGGTTAACGAAGTTGGCTGGTTCGGAGATTGATGCCAACAGTGTTGAGCGCCTAAATTCGATCTACGAAGATATTGCTAGCCAGGCCAAGGCACAAATTGATGAAGTCGCCGAACAGTATCCCGAATTCGTAGAAACCATGCAGGAACAGTTAGGGCAGCGATTGATGCTGATTGCTGAGCATGACTCGGTTGAGCATTCGAAAGAACTCGGTGTCATTCAATCTGGTATTGCGAGTGCCATTCTTAAAGATCAGGCAGAGCGATTGCGGACATTGGCGAAGGACAATATGTCGGCTTGTTTTGAGATTGAAATTGATGAGCTGTTGTCCAAGGTGCCACTTTTCGCTGAAGTTGATCCTGCACAATATGATGTCATTGCCGCGCGTCTATATTCCAGGACACTACCAAGGGGGACGGATATCATCCGGCAGGGTCAAATGGGAGATTCAATGTTCTTGATCGCTAGAGGTATCGCGAACGTTTCAGTGGCAGATAATGGCGAACCTCGACAACTTGCAACGCTATATGCAGGAGACTTTTTTGGCGAGTCGGCGTTGCTTCACGATACACCCCGTAACGCGACGGCGACTGCAGCAACTCCTTGTTCCATGTATGAATTGAAACGCTCCGATCTAGATAAGATCTGCTCTGACTACCCTGAGATCCGAGAGGGCGTCGAGAAAGTTGATGCTCAAAGAAAGCAGCAAAACACGACGATTACTGGTCAGACATCCTGATCGGTTTTTTTGCTGATCTGATTAATCAGGTTATCCGTTCTGTCTTTGACGTTTTTGACGACGCCACCCTTTTGATACTCTGCAACGAGTAGTTCTTCTAGCTTGCCGATATAAGCGTCAGAAGAGGTGGCCTCAGGATCCCGAACATAGTGCTCCGATGCGCCAAATAAATTAATCCAAATATCGGAACGATGTCCGAGCCCCAACAGGCGATTGAAGTATTTTCCAGGATTGTCAGGCGAAAAAATAATGCCGGCGACACCGGCAATAATCGATATCGGTGAAAGGAAGAGATCACGTAAGCCATCAAGTGCAAGCTTGAACTGGAAACCGATCAGGTCTCGAACCAACTGCCAACGATTTGGCGCGTCTTTAGGTTTTTTCATATCATTTACTGTCACGTTATTTAGGCTGTCTTGCGGTTAATCCGTCGACGCCTAACCTTCTGTCAGCTCGCCATTAATAATCGTGAATTCCTCAATCGTGTTTCTGAACGTGTTCTACACTGATTAAGAAACATGTCATTAGGTGTCACTTTGTCCGCTGCAATATCACTGCCACACGGCTTTACGGTTCACTATGACTTGTCGGACCCGGCCCTGCAAGATGCCGTAGCTTCCATGCCCTTTGCGTTGCCTCGTGTGGATGGCGAAGAGTCGGGCATTTTGGTCTCGGATAACCTCGAGTTGATGAGCCATAGCCGTTTTGAGCACGGTATTCTTCTGGATACCTCATTAGCACCAGTGTCTGCGCCTGAGCGGGTCATCGTGTTTCCTGTAGAGCCAAATAGATCGTTTCTGGCAGATATTGTTGCTTTAGTGACGACCATTAGTCAGGGCAATGTTGCAAGCTTATTGAATATGCAGCGGCACTACGTTAAGCAAATGGTGTCATTGAAAAACAGCCTTGAAGAAGCGGTTGTCTGGACAGACGACAAACTGAAAATATCAAGCTTTACCGATAGTGCTGCTTTGCTTTTGAAGCAGCGTCGAATGCAGCTGACAGGGCAGAGTCTGTTAGATGTTCTGCGGTGTGAAGAAGAAGACCTACTGACCATGTTGGTGAAACGAGCCGCAGTTAATGCCACGGACAAGATGGAGCTTGAGGGCCAACTGGCAGATGGCAGTAAAATATTTTTGATGGTGGGGATTCGCCCGGTTGCTCCGGAGCGGTATCAGCTAAATCTGGTCGATGTGTCTTCTCAACGAGCCGCTGACAAGCGGTTTATGCAGCTTGTGAATTACGACCCTATGACGGGGCTGGCTAACCGTGGTTTGCTATTTGAATTTTTGCATCATGCGATTGGTCGCAGTAAACGCAGTTCACGGCTCGTGGCTTTGATGGTGCTTGATCTCAACCCATTTAATCGAGTGTCTGATGATAGTAGTGCACAGTTGGGCGATGAGTTGATAAAGAGTGCTGCGAGCCGAATTAAATCCCTGCTCCAGGATCAAGATATGCTCGCACGCTGGGGTGGTGATGAGCTGGCTATTGTGATTGAAGACCTTGAACACCCAGAAAAGGTGAGCCGGATCGCACAACAGATATTAAGTCTGCTATCTAATCCATTTGTGCTAGAGGGACGTGATTACTATGTCTCTCCGAGCATGGGTATTGCGGTTTACCCAGAAGCAGATGAGACCGTTAACGGCTTGATACAAGCGGCTAACACGGCAATGTTTGAGGCAAAGAAAGAAGAGGGCAGAAACACCTACCGTTTTTATCAAGCGAAGCTGCAGGAAGTTGCAGAGGAGCGGGCAAGGATTGAACGGGGTTTGCTTCGTGCGTTAGAGAACGATGAATTTTCTCTCGCTTATCAACCCAAGGTTTCAATATCTCACGAAAAGGTCACAGGCTTCGAAGCGTTACTTCGTTGGGATCATCCAGAATGGAAAGGCGTGTCACCCCAAGTTTATATTCCGATCGCAGAGGAATGTGGTTTGATCGGCCAGATTGGCGATTGGGTGTTAAACAAGGCATGCCATCAGATGGCACAATGGCAAGCTGACTATCCTCAACTTCGGTCTTGTAGCGTTGCTGTGAATGTCTCCACGCGGCAACTCACCGAACATAATTTTGCAGACAGAATAGCGTCCATACTTGAAGAAACGTCTCTCGATGTGGAACGACTTGAAATCGAAATTACAGAGTCGTCAGTAATGGAGGACCCTGAACAGTCGATTGAGATCTTGAACAAGATCCATGATCTCGGTGTTAAGGTTTCGATTGATGACTTCGGTACCGGATACTCATCGTTAAGTTACCTGAAGAAGTTGCCGATTGATTGCATAAAAATCGACAGAAGCTTTGTGACCGATATCGGCCAAAACGAATCGACTGAATCAATTATTCAAGCGATTCTCGTCATGTCATCCAAACTAGGGCTTTACAACGTGGCGGAAGGAATCGAAACAACGGAACAATTGAGCTTCTTTGAAGGCACGCACTGTGACCTTATACAGGGCTATATATTCAGCAAACCGCTGACGACGGCTGAGGTCGAGGCCCAGTTTTGTGGCCCACTGCCAGCTTTGCATGAATCTCTAAAAGTGCTTGCTAGCGTCCGGCCTGAGATCTAATAGTGTCTCGAGCGGTAGCTGCTGCCAGTCAACACTGAGCTTCACTCGGTCCTGTTTTTTTGATAACTGATATTCATACATTGGGTCGTAATACTGCGTCAAAAGGATTTCTATCCAAGGTTCGTGGGCGCTCGGATCACCTTGCCGGTGAGCTGTAAAACCGGCGACCATTAACTGCCTGGTTTGTTCATAACGATCTCCGCCTAGGCGCTTCTGTATTGCCTTAAGGGACGATAAAAATTCTACCTCCAATTGGAACGGAGCGCCCGGTGAGGACATCTCAGCGAGTTGATCGATGACATACTCGTTAAGAATCCGCCGGACCCGATTGAATAGCGTATCTTCCAACAATAGTATTGGAGCGCATCGCATAGCCTCTTGTAGCGGTGGTGGCAAATTTACTCTGCCGATTAATCGACTTTCATCTTCTAGAGCGATGGGCCCAGATCGTTTCAGAATTTCAATCGCGAGGGAGTTCTCAAAATCGATTTGCGCAGGCTGCTCCGTTCTTGTTCTCCCAAACGCAGAGCCTCGGTGATTGGCGAGCCCCTCGAGGTCAACGGCATTGGTAAATAGCTTGAGTAGATCTGTTTTACCGACACCGGTTTTGCCTGAAATGATGGTGATCGGCGGTAAGCTATCGAAGACTGCTAACAGGTACTGTCGAAGTGCTTTGTAGCCGCCGGGTATACGCTCTATCTCTATACCTGAATCTTTAAGCCACTTCTGTGTGATCTCAGAGCGCTTACCGCCTCGAAAACAGTAGAGTAGGGCATCTGGGTTTGAGAGAACATAGTTTTGCCATGCCGTGACCCTATCACCTTGCATGGGGTCTACGAGTTGGTGACCTAAAATTTCCGCTTCGACCGAACCATTTTCTTTGTAACAAATCCCGACTTTTTCGCGCTGCTCGTCATCGAGGATGGGTATGTTCGTTGCGGTCGGGAAGGCCCCTTTGTTGAACTCAACGGGTGCCCTAACATCCAGTAAGGGGCGCGACGAACGAAACAGATCACCGAAGTCCATCATTGAGCCTTCAGATAGATAACGTACTCAGTATTGGCTTCAATTTTTTCTCGTGAGTAAAGTAGCGGCATATGTCCCTCGTCTGCCCAAACCTGCAGCATGTCATCGTAATGTGGGCTCATCGGGTCACCGGATTGGCCTGGCGCATTGGTCATAACAGCGCTGTCCCAATTGCCGACCTCGACGACCATTCGCCAAGACGCGCCGCTAGCAACGGAAAAGTCTTGTCGATAGCGCGTGGAGTTAGGCGTGTCTGCACTGCCGCCGCGGGCGACGGGCGCAATCGCCATTTCCTGTTGAAGTGGTTCTTTTGCGTAATCTAACAGCGGGTGTTGAAACTTCATTTTGTGCATGTCACCCCAGCGCCATTGCTCGGGATCATTGTTCAACATTTCCGAGAGTTCAATAATGGCTGAGCGGAGTGTCGATGAGGCGATGGCCTGCCGTTGTTCTGTCGGCAACTGTTCCAGGAATTCGATCATGACTTGCTTATCTACGCTGCCAATATCAGAGAAATCTCTCAGCCCTGTGGCCTTGCTGAACAGTGCGGGTATCAGATAACCATTTTGCCAGACCTCAAATAACGCTGCAGCACCTGAATTTCGTTCAAGTTGATAGTTCCAATTGCTGAAAAACTGTTGTGCCAGTTCTGGTAGTTGGTCGGTGTTGAGCGAGCTTAAAATTCGTCTGGCGGGAACAGACACATAGTCTCGCTGTAGATCGATCGATGTTTGCAAGCTGTGCTTTTGGTTAGAGGACAACACTTCACGAATCCGCTCAATGCGCCAAGGGTCAGCCCATTCAAAGCCGATGATCTTTTTCTTATACGGGTAATCACTGGGTAGGCTCATCGCGTTTGCCGTGGCAACATAGCCTTCTGGTGGATTGAATTGGACGGGTAGTTGGTCCATGTCATAAAAGCCATGCCACTCGTATTGGCCATTTCCGGGGATGGGTAGAAGCCCATCGTAGTTTTTCCTTATAGGAGTTAGGCCTGCCGGTTTGTAGCCGATGTTGCCGTCGATGTCGGCATAGACTTGGTTCTCTGCAGGCGCACCCCAGCGATTCAGTGCACCTAAAAACTCATGCCAGTTACTGGCGCGCATATACTCAATAGAGCCAAAGTAGGGCGCCATACCGGGTTCCAACCAAGCGGCTCGCACCGCAAAGGCTCTGTCATTTTCTTCGTCGGTATAGATCACCGGCCCATCACGAGTGAACTTCAGTTCCTGCACAACCGGTTTCTCGCCGCGGACCGCAATATCCTCTTTGACGATCGTCATCGGTTGCCAATTGTCCTGATATCGGTACTGATTACCGCGGGTTTCGTAGACCACGAGGTCCTCTTGATCAATTGAGAAGATGGTCAAGCCAAAGGCAATTTTTTCGTTATGACCGATGGATATACCAGGTAATGCCGGCTCGCCAGCGCCGATGACATTGAGCCCAGGGGCAACCAAGTGAGCAACGTATCTAAGTGATGGTACGGCGTGGCCGCGATGGGGGTCGTTAGCCAGAATAGGGCGTCCAGAAGTGGTTTTCTCCGGTGCAACGGCCCAGTTATTGCTGCCAGCATCGATGACGTTATCGTCTAGCATCGACAAGGCTTTGGCGAAATCAGGGCGTTTGATGCCAGCTAAGTGATTGACTCGACTGAAGTCTACTGGGGCTTGTGCCAGCGCGTAGAGTTTGACTGTTTCATAGGGAATTTCACAGGGATCTAGCCCTTCTGGTATTTTTAGTTGCCACTCGGGTTCGAGTTTACGTCGTTTGGCGTCAGTATCGATGCCGTGATTGCAAATCACATTGGCGCGGTGAACTTCATTAATTACGTTGCGCCAAAGTCCATTGCTGCGAATCCGAACCACATCTGCTGGTAACCAGTCTGCTGGCTTATAATCTAAAAGCTCGAATTCAGGTGGTAACGGCACAATATCGGTTTGAATGAGCTTTACGTATGCATTAATGCCATTAGTAAATGCTGTCGCAATCGCTTTGGCGTCAGAACCATAGGCTAACCATTCCCGGAACATGCTTCGACGATAGAGAAATAACCTTGCTGCTTTGTCCTGCTCAACGAAATTAGAGCCCAGCACTTCTGATAGTTCCCCAAGGCCTCGTCGGCGCCACAGATCGATTTGCCAGAGCCTGTCTCTTGCCGCATTGAATCCTTGAACGAAAAACGCATCGTAGTGATGTTCGGCGTAAATATGCGGAATGCCCCATCTGTCTATTAAGATCTCGGCGTCACCTTCGAGTCCTTCAACTCGATAGATCGTTTGTTCTTTAGTTGAGAGTGGGGTTGGGAGTTGGGTTGAGACTTTAGCTGGGTCCGTTGATGAATATTCAATTGAGGCCGCGTACGAGTCGTTGTTCGCAATGCTGAGCATCACGATAAGAGTAAAAAGACTGAGGCGCATGTGTGTTCACTGTCGAAACTGAGTGCATGACTATACGCCACCTTGTCGGATATGCTTGTTTTTGATGGCTTTAGCTCGATGGACTCAAGGAGTCCATCGATAACGTGCCTCCGGAAGGGCGCGAAGATAAGGACTATGAGCAACATGGGTTAGCTATGGCAGTCAGATCCGTTTTAATCACTACCATTCGCTCCCCGAACTCACATAGGTTTCTAATTGCCATTGATGTTTCAATTAGATTGATGTGGGTGGAAAAGAGGGTCTAACTCATTCTGAGTAAATGGCCTTCGCGCGCCTCAGGTTTCATAGGGAGTCTAATGCCTGGAATTCGAAACCACTGCGAAATCGCTAAAATCTTTGCACCCGGGTCTTAGTGTCTGTTCAAAATCTCCTATCAGGTTGACATTGAAATATTGATCACCGGCCCACCATATTCCACCGAATCGTGCGTCTATATCCGGTAGTAAATTTAGTGAAGTAGGCCAAAGCGGAACTTTCCAAGATCAAACCCTTGTACTCTTTACGTGGTAACTTTGTATGTGAACCGCCAGTTCGTCGATTCGACTGGGGTCACAAAACATTACCCTTCCCAAATTTCTTCTGTGTACTGCAAACCGCTCGACGTCGTTAAGTTCAGAACCTGCCTTTTCCAAAACTGGCAGTGATTGCTTGGGTGGGATTCCGAGGCCGCCAGGACTGCTGACTACAAGGAGGTTCCCTCTCGCGCGAGCTCCTGCCCACTAACAGATTTTTAATGCCTCAAAATCTGAGGCTATGACTCGAAGGATCAGCGCGTAGTGTTGGATCCTTATTCGCACCATCATAAATCGCGCAAGCACTGCTTTCATCATGGGCACCGGTTTGAACCACGCTATTGGCAGGTTGCTGCCCCTTTACGGCGCGAGCTGCGAAGTTGACCAGACCAGTTCGGAAAAACCGTACTGAGTGTCCTTATATATCGGCTTTTCCTTTTCCCCGTTGTGACCGAAGATCGCCTCGTGAAAAATTGAGGAACAAGAAATGATATCTCCAACACAAGCCGATGCCCCCAAAGATTGGCATGCTATGCAGTCTAGCGAAGTGCTTGAGGCTTTAGAGTGCGATCTTTCAGTCGGCCTAAACGATGAAGAAATTGAGCCTCGTCGTGAACGCTACGGGGCGAACCGTATTACCGAGCCAAAGCAACAGAGTAAGTTCGTGAAGTTCTTACTGCAGTTTCATCAGTCCTTAGTCTATATATTATTGGCTGCGGCATTGGTCGCGATTTTCTTACAAGAATGGGTTGATGCAATTGTCATTTTCGCAGTTGTGTTGATGAACTCAGTCATCGGTTATTTACAAGAAGCCAAAGCCGCTAATGCGATTTCGGCCCTGTCAAAATCGCTACAAAGCGTGAACACAGTTCTTCGAGCGGGAAAGAAGCACAATGTCTCAGCGTCAGATCTCGTTCCAGGCGATGTAGTCCTGTTGAAATCAGGTGACAAAGTGCCCGCCGACCTTCGGTTGTTGGACGTACGAGACCTGAAAATTGATGAGTCTGCACTTACCGGCGAATCAGTGCCCGCAGAGAAAAACGACTCGACATTGACCGGCGATCAGGGACTGGCCGATCGTAGAAACATGGCCTACTCATCGACTTTCGTCACCTTTGGCACAGCCAAAGGCATAGTCACAAGCACTGGTGACCTAACAGAAATCGGCAGAATTTCTGCCTTAATTGCTGCCACGGACACACTCGATACGCCACTAACGAAGCGTATAGCGGAATTCAGTCACTACTTAATCTACGCCATTCTAGCGCTGTCTGCGTTAGCGTTCATGGTTGGTTTCGTACAAGGCAAACCGTTGGTAGAGTCTTTCATGGCGTCGGTAGCTCTGGCCGTCGCGGCTATTCCCGAAGGCTTACCTGCTGCCGTCACTATTATGTTGGCTATCGGCGTCTCGCGTATGGCGAAACGACGTGCCATCGTCCGCCGCCTACCGGCTGTTGAAACACTCGGCAGCACGACAATTGTCTGTTCCGATAAAACAGGAACACTGACTCAAAACCAAATGACCGTGCAAGAGATTGCCACGGTCGATGGACGCTTCGAGGTATCTGGTACTGGATACAATCCAGAGGGTGCTATCACGGCGAAAGAAGGTGACCTTGCAAGCAAGAACTTGATAGGCGCGCTGGTATGCGGTCGCGAGTGTAACGATGCTACCCTGCGATTTGTTGAAGAACTCTGGCGAGTGGAAGGCGACCCGACTGAAGGAGCGTTAGTCGCCGTTTCACAAAAGTACTCAGACCCGCTGCCTCCCGTAGGAAAGCGCGTTGACGAGCTGCCATTTGAATCGGCTCACCAGTACATGGCAACCCTCAACACTCATGAGGGTTCTGCATCCGGCAACATCGCTTATGTAAAAGGTGCTTTTGAGCAAGTACTACCTCGCTGCAGCTTAGCCTTAAATGCTACGGGCGAATCAGTACCCTTTGATTTGAAGACGATCGTTCAGGAAGCTGAAAGTATGGCGGCGCGCGGTCTGCGTGTACTCGCCTTTGCACAGTTGCCATCACCAAGCTTCGACCGGCTCAGTCATGAGGTCCTAAAGACCGATCTGGTTTTTCTAGGCTTGCAAGCTATGATCGATCCACCGCGCCCAGAAGCAATTGAAGCGATTGCCGCTTTCCATACCGCTGGCGTGGGCGTCAAGATGATTACCGGGGACCATGTCCTCACAGCAACCACCATCGCTCGGCAACTTAACCTTGGCGGCGCTGGTAAGGATGTTTACAAGGCCGTCAGCGGGGCTGAACTCGATGCTATGAACGATGCTGAGTTTACGGCTGCCGCGTTAACCTCATCCGTATTCGCTCGTGTGACACCAGATAATAAATACCGATTGGTTGAAGCGCTTCAGGCCGAAGGTCACGTTGTCGCCATGACGGGAGATGGTGTTAACGATGCACCTGCATTGCGTCGAGCGGACATTGGTATTGCGATGGCGCTAGGCGGCACCGAAGTTGCTCGTGACGCGTCAGACATGATGTTGACCGACGACAACTTTGCCACGATCAAGGCCGCGGTCGAAGAAGGTCGCGGTATTTTTGATAATTTGAAAAAGTTCATTGTCTGGACACTACCCACCAATGGTGGCGAGGGTTTGGTTATCTTACTCGCTATCCTGCTGGGAGGTACGCTGCCTATACTGCCGGTTCAGATCCTCTGGATCAACCTGACGACGGCGATACTGTTGGGACTAATGCTTGTTTTCGAACCCAAAGAACACGGCATTATGACAAGACCACCACAGCCCCCGGGCACGGCATTCCTGGACGGCGCATTGCTGTTTCGTATTGCCCTAGTCTCGGTATTGTTATGTATTGGCGCATTCGGACTCTTTGAATATGAGCTCTCCGTAGGTAGCTCTGATGCTGAAGCCAGAACCGTGGCAGTTGCTGTGTTTGTCATTGGCGAAGCGTTCTATCTACTCAATTGTCGTTCACTCAAACTCTCCTTTGTTGAGGTTGGACTTTGGAGTAACCCGTGGATATGGGCTGGCATCTCTGGCATGGCCGTGTTGCAACTTGCGTTTACCTACGTGCCTTTAATGAACATCATGTTCCAGACTGCACCGATCGGTTTAGATTCGTGGTTACGTGCGCTTGCTTGGGGCTTTCTGATCTTTTCAGTTGTGGGTATCGAGAAGAAGTGGCGTCGCCGCGGTGAGGCTTCGCCTGCACAACTTGACAGCAAGTCGGTATAGGTTATGCAGACAATGCTCTACGCCATTGGTGCATCGTTGATCTGGCTGGCCTACGCTGGAGCACATCCAGCCAGTTGGTTCGTTGGCGTACCAATGATCGTTGCCGTGGTCTACGTGGCAAAGTACCTCGGCGCACTGTCAAATGATGGGCGCCCCGCGGTGCCCTCTGCGCAAAGGTTGCGTCAGCTCGGCGCTTACTTGAAGTTTGCGACATTCTTCATCGTAAATTCCGTGCGCGGGGCGGTCGACGTCTCCCTTCGTACGGTACCTATTCGAATGAACATAAGTCCCGTACTGTTTTCTTATCCCACCAGGTTATCGGTTGAATCCGATCGGGTGTTGCTTGCGGCCGCAATCACGTTGATGCCGGGCACCCTTGCCGCGAAAATTGGCGACACACATATCCTTGTACACAGCCTGGTTCCCGACCCGAGCATGGCGGATGAAATCGCTCGATGTGAGCAGCTCGTCGAAGATCTTCGACCAGGTCAAGTCAAGGAAGTTGCTAATGTTTGATTGGCAAGTATTCGTCGCGGTAGGTTTATTGCTTGCGCTCGCTGCAGGTTTTATTCGTGCAATTCGCGGGCCGAGCAGCAATGACCGGTTAACAGGATTGCTTTTTAGCGGCACGAGTGGTGTTGCATTGTTGCTCTTTATGAGTATTGAGCAATCCAATGTCGGGATACTCGATGCAGCACTGGTCTTCGTTGTTCTGGCACCGATCCTCACCTTGGCATTGCTTGCATCTGTTCGACCGTCAAATGGGAGGGCCTCGTGATTGCAGGGATTGGCGCTGCGTTATGTATTCTGGGTACCCTCTTTTTTATTGCCGGGGCACTGGGCTTGTTGCGCTTGCCGGATACATTGTCGCGCCTCCATGCTCTCACTAAAGCCGATAATGTTGGACTGGGACTGATCGCTCTCGGTTGCGGACTCCTGAGCGGCGACCTGTGGTTTACGATCAAATGTTTGTTCATCTGGTTGGTCATGCTTGTTGTGTCCAGTCTAACGGGCGTACTCATTGCTGGCAGAACGCTGGCTCAACTCAAGCCAGATCACCCGCCAACGGCGACACGAGAAGAGGGGCAAACCAATGTCGACTGATGTGATTGACACGGGGCTCTCTTTGCTACTGTTGCTACTGGCCTACAAAGCGCTGTTCACCGAGGACCTATTGGCCGCTATCGTCAGCTTTGTTGGGGTCGGACTAATTGCGGCACTAATGTGGGCATACCAAAGCGCCCCTGACATAGCGATTGCTGAGGCGGCAATTGGTGCAGGTGTCACTGGCGCGCTGCTCCTGGTGACCTGGAATCGATTAGGTCAACCAACGGCTCCGCTGGCTCGTTATCAAGGTTTGGTCGGCATTGCGACTACGACTGTTGTTCTAGCAGCGGGCTTATACTTTTTCACCTTTTGGCAACCCGGGTCGATGGGACTGTCTACCCTCGTAAACAATAATCTGATCGAGTCAGGCGTGAACAATCCTGTTACAGCCGTACTGCTTAACTACCGTAGTTTCGACACGCTGATGGAAATTGCTGTGCTATTTGTGACGCTAGTTGGACTTCGCGCATTAAAACTCGAACTGCCTCCTGTAACCATCGACCTAAACCCGGTCGTTAGACCTTTGATACAGATCATGTTTCCCCTGATATTTCTGCTCGGTGGTTACACACTGTGGGCAGGCGCAGATTACCCGGGAGGTGCATTTCAGGCGGGTGCTATCTGGGCAGGCGCTCTAGTGTTGCTCTATTTTAGTGGCGTATTAACTTCTATCAGCCAGCGGATGTCGGGTGCAGCGGTTTGGGGCTTGGCAATATTCGTCGCCGCTGCCCTGATCACTTACGCACTTTCAGGGGTAGTACTTTCTTACGTTCTTTTTGAACCGGGAATCTGGATATTGGTGATCGAGGCGTTTGCTGCAATCTCGATCGCCGTGACGCTGTTCTCCATGTTTGTACCGAAAATTCGCCTTAAGCAGATCGATCAATGAGTATTTATTTTGCAACCTCAGCTAGTCTATTTGCCATGGGGCTGGTGGCGTTGATCTTGCGGCAAAACGCGATTGTGCGATTGATGGCCTTGAACTTGATGGGCATCGCCGTGTTCTTATGGCTGGTCAACTGGGCACGCGCTGGCGGTGTAATAGACGCCATACCACACGCACTCGTGCTTACGGGCATTGTCGTCGCGGTCAGCACGACAGCCTTTGGACTCGCGCTGCTAGTGAAAATCCATCGCTTAAAGGATGGTGACAACTCGTGAACCTGTTACCCATGTATCTGGTGTTTGCGCCGCTGCTGGGCGCGATAAGCGCCTACTTGTCACCACGGTTCGCGGCACCAATTGCCATGTTCGTCACTATGTTGGGTGTTGCCGTTGGTTTAGTTCTTTTTACCAATATCGGCGTGGATGGATGGTCTATGGCGCTGGCGGGATGGGACGTCCCGCTTGGCATCGCGTGGCGTATTGACGGTCTGAGCGCGACGTTATTGCTGCTCTGCTGGGTGCTTGGCGCCGGGATCAGCGTCTACGCTCTGGGCTATTTCCGTACAGAAACTGCATTTTGGCCGCTCTTGCTGCTTCTGTTAAGCGGTTGCAGTGCACTCTTCATGGCAAATGACCTGTTTAATATCTACGTTATGTTGGAGATCCTTGGGCTGACGGCGGTCGCTTTAGTTGCGCTGGCCAATAATAGCGAAGCGCTAAAGGCGGCCTTAACGTACTTGTTTGTCGGCTTATTCGGTAGCTTGTGCTATCTAGCCGGCGTTGCTTTGTTGTACACCCAATATGGTGTACTCGACATCACGCTCCTCGGTGCAATGACGCTCGATGAACCCTTAACTTGGATCGCATGTGCGCTAATGGCACTTGGGCTGCTGTTAAAAAGCGCCATCTTCCCTTTACATTTTTGGTTGCCCGGAGCCCACTCCAATGCACCGGCACCTGTTAGTGCTTTGCTTTCTGCGCTGGTCGTCAAAGCGTCATTCTTTGTGTTACTGCGCTTGTGGAGCGAAGTTGTACCGTCAACACCGGAAATACTTGGCCTAATGCTTGGGCTTGTTGGTGCGACGGCGATCATCTGGGGTTCTTACCAGGCGTTACGAACTCCCCGTTTGAAATTGTTAGTCGCCTATTCAACGGTTGCACAGCTCGGTTATCTGATGCTCTTGTTTCCGCTGAGTATGACGGCGACGAATCCTTCTTCCGCCTACGCTGGCGTTGTGTATTTTATGGTCGCGCACGGGTTGGCGAAATCAGCTTTGTTTATGGTGGCGGGCAATTTGCAGCGCGTGGCAGGGCATGATCGCATCGCCGATTTAAAACATGCGGCTGTGATCCTGCAGCCTAGCTTGTTTGCCGTCGCACTGGCCGGCGCCAGCATCATGGGGTTACCACCGAGCGGCGGCTTCATTGCCAAATGGACGTTACTAAGTACGAGTTTGTCGAGTGGTGAATGGGGTTGGGTCGTGATGTTGCTTGGCGGCGGTTTGATGTCGGTCACGTACATCTTTCGCATTCTTGTGTTGGCATTCCAGGACGATGCACAAGCGCCAACGAACCTGCCACCTGAACGGAGCGTCACTCGCAGCATGCAGTTTGTGCCGCTGATACTTGGCGCATTTGCTATTGCCCTGGGATTCAACGCGACGCCTATTATAGAAGCAATCACCGCAACTCAGATGTCGTTATCAGCCGGAGCGATGCAATGAACGACGGCTCCATTTTTCTCATTGGCATTCTTGCTAGTTCCGCCATACCGGCGCTCATTATCTTTTTCCTCGCCGAAGAATCTGTGCGTTTGCGAACGAGCCTCAACCTTCTGGCGGCTGTTCTTAAAATTGCACTGGTCGGAGTGTTGATCTACGGGGTAACTGAGGGTCAAACGTTCGAAGGACGCTGGACCTTGGTGCCGGACATTGATCTGGTGCTGCATGCGGATGCGCTTTCATTACTTTTCGTTTCACTATCGAGCGTGTTATGGCTAGTGACAACCATCTACGCTATCGGTTATCTCGAGGACTCTCCTAACCGTTCACGCTTTTTTGGTTTTTTCGGCTTGTGTGTCAGTGCGACGGTAGGGGTCGCGCTAGCCGGTAATCTTATTACATTTTTGATTTTTTATGAGTTGCTTACCCTAGCCACCTATCCTTTGGTTGTGCATAGCGGAACTGCTGCCGCGCGTCGTGCTGGTCGAATTTATCTAACATACACCCTGGGGGGCGGCGCCCTTTTGGTCGCAGGGGTAGCATGGTTGAAATCGATGGCCGGCGCGTTGGATTTCACAGCAACAGGTATTCTTTCCAATATGGATACGCTTGATCCAGTAAGCCTGCAGTGGATATTCCTGCTGTTGATGGTTGGCTTTGGCGTAAAGGCAGCGATTGTCCCGTTCCATGGATGGCTGCCCGTTGCGATGGTAGCGCCTGCGCCGGTCAGCTCGCTGTTGCATGCGGTCGCCGTGGTTAAGGCGGGTGCGTTTGGTATCGTCCGAGTGGTCTATGAGATATTTGGTGTGGAGTTTGCGAGCAAGCTTGGTCTTCTCCTGCCGCTGGCAATTGCTGCGGCGGTAACCATCATCTATGGTTCCGTTCGTGCCTTGTTCCAAGATGGAATCAAGCCAAGACTGGCGTACTCAACGATCAGTCAGGTCTCCTACATTGCGCTTGGCACTGCCATCGCCGGCCCTTTAGCGACGGTCGGTGGGCTTGTGCACCTGGTGCATCAAGGACTCATGAAAATCACTTTATTTTTCTGCGCGGGAAATTTTGCAGAGACTTTAAAAGTGCATAAAATTCGTGAAATGGATGGTCTCGGCCAACGCATGCCAGTGACCATGACAGCTTTCACGCTGGCTGCATTGGGCATGATTGGTGTCCCACCGACAGCTGGGTTTATCAGCAAATGGTATCTCGGCCTCGGCGCGATAGAAGCGTCCGAACATTGGGTATTGTGGGTACTAGTCGGCAGTAGTGCTCTCAACGCGATGTACTTCCTGCCGATGGTGTATCGCGGCTGGTTTAAAGACGCGAACCCAGGGGACTGGCAAGAAGTCATCCCGGCACAGCGTTTTGAAACGCACTGGATGTTGTTACTACCACCGGTCATCACATCCGTACTCGCTCTTGCTGTTGGTATATTCGCCGCCGCATCAGGAAGTCCGCTGGAATGGGTGAAGTATATCGCTGAGTTGGAGTACCTATAAGGTGAGAATTTCACTGGCATTGCTTGGTCTGATCACGCTCGCTATTGGCTTGTTGGCACCGGCCTTTAGTACGACGTTTGCCTGGTTGCTGTTGGGGACCACATTCAACCTCGATGAAATCAACAGGCCGATTTTGCTGGCAACCGGGACAGCCTGGGTAATTGCCGCGCTGATGAGTGGTTCAGAGCTTTCAAACCGCGTAAAACTCGCACTGACCGGTGTCGTATTAGGCAATGCTTTGGTCCTTGCCAGTGGTGATTACATTTCTTTGTATTGTGGATTCGCCATCATGAGCTTGTCAGCCTACGGCCTCTTCGGCCAGCAGCGCGCTGAGCGTCAAGCAAGTTTTGTCTACATCGTCTATGCGATGATTGCCGAGCTAATTCTATTCGCAGGCATGTTAATGCTGGCTTCGAGAGGAGACCCCGGCGCGGCGATACCACTTTGTGTTTCATTGGCCGTTGTTGTTGGTTTTGGTGTTAAAGCTGGAATGATTCCAGTGCATGGGACGCTACCTTTGACTTATCGCCACGTCCCGCTTACGGCGGGCATCGTGCTTGCTGGTGCCGCGATCAACACGGGAATTTTAGGTTGGCTACGGTGGTTAACCGACGTTTCGATAGAGGATGGCGCGGCATTCGGCCAGGTAATTAGCATACTTGGCATCGTCGCTTATCTTTACGCAATCATATTAGCCCTAGGTCAGCGACATGCGAGAGCGATACTGGGTTATTCCAGCGTTAGTCAGGTTGCGCTCATTATGGTTGTTCTAGGCGTCGGCCTGGCTGATCAGGTGACCCGTTCAGACTGGTTTGCAGGGATAGCCCTAATGGCACTGTTTCATGCTCTGGCTAAGACGGGATTGTTCGCTGCGAGTCTTGGCTACCCCGCAGATCGTTTGGCAAAATCGTTGTGGTGGGCGACCGTCATTGTGGCGGCATTGTCACTGGCTGGCGCAACGTTCACCGCTGGTTATCTCGCTAAAATTACGTTGACGCAGGCGACTGACTTACAGTTTGATGTGGTATCAGATTGGTTATGGTTGAGCAGTGTTCTAACTACTCTGGTTGTTGCCTGGTTTGTGGTTCGAGTGAGGTCTGCCGTTACTGTCGACTACTCCGCAAGCCAAACTTGGGGGTTGGCATTGGCATTGTTATCCCTTGTTATACTCTGCGTGTGGGCGGTGTTGGCGCAAAGCCACTCTCTAGTCGGTATCTTGTTGTCTTTAGTACCTGTTCTGTTCGCTGCGTCGTTGGGCGGTTGGTTAGGCAAGCAAAGGTCCGACACTGATGCTGTGGCCACTGGCGACGTCAGCACCTTTGCCGTCCAGGTTGGAAGTCGCGGCGCAAGTTGGCTGTTCGACTTGGTTAAGGGTTTGTCAGTTAAATCACTGGTCCCTAAAAGTATGACAAAGAAGCCCTAGATTTCATCTCTGCTTCTATGTCATCGCTTGGTATTCCCAAGGAAAGTTCAGCAGCGGTGGTGGGGGGCACACTTATCTTTGTTAAATCACTGTTCCATCATTGCCTAATAACTGCCCAGTGATTGAAGCCTATCCCTAGCTGTAACTTAAATCTTTAGATTTCCCGTGGAATATGACATAGGCGAGGATTGTGTAGCCAATGAGGATTGGCAGCACAATGAGGGCTCCAACGAGCATGATCATTAAAGATGATGGTGCGCTGGCTGCCTCTACAATGGTCATTTGGTTGGGGATGATATAGGGGAAAAAGCTGTAGGCTAGCCCCATAAAAGACAGGATAAAAATTCCTGTTGTTATTATGAGTGGAACCCAGCAGTAGCGATCATTTTCGAAGGGCAATTTGCGCAGGATAAAATACAGGAAAGTAATTAGCGCACCTGTCGCAAGTGGAATTGGTGCAATCCAAAATATTTCAGGCAGGCTGAACCATTTGCTATAAATTCTCTCATTTACTAACGGTGTGATTAAAGAGATTAATCCAAGCCCTACAACGGTATTTGTGAGGTGGTACTTTGCCCATTTTATTGCTTTTCTTTGCAAGCCACCGTCGCATTTCATGATGAGCCAGCATGCTCCAATAAGGCAGTAACCCGATGCGACAGCAAGCGCGGTCAAGATAGAAAACAAAATCGCAAGCGGGCTGTCTTCAAATCCCATAATGTAGGAACCCAGCATATAACCTTGTGCTAGCGCGGCGAGAAGCGAGCCAGTGTAGAAAGCCAAATTCCAGCGCCATTTTTTTTGATAAGGCACTTTGGCGCGAAAATCAAAAGCAACGCCGCGAAATATCAGGCCGAAGAGCATAACGGCCACAGGTAAATATAGCTCAGTTAGGATAACGCCATGCGCGGCCGGGAAGGCGACCAGCATCAAACCAACGCCAAGAACAAGCCATGTTTCATTTGCATCCCAGAATGGACCTATAGAGGCTATCATGCGGTCTTTCTCTTTTTCGTTGGTACTATCACTTAACATGCCAACGCCTAAATCATAGCCGTCTAACACCGCATAAATCAGCATCGATAGTCCCATTAGGAAAGCGAATGTGTATGGAAGCCAATCTCCGCTTGAAATAATCTCCTGCATAACTCGCTCTCTTTTACTGTGTTGCGGTGACGATTGTTCGGCGCTCTGCGCCTTGGAAAGATGGGTTTAGCGGGTCACGGTCGCTGCCATCGCCTGCGCGTTTTGCCATGTGAATCAATGTACTGATATAGGCGATCAGCAGGACAACATAGGTCACTAGATAGGCGCTTAAGGTTGTTGCGACCATACCGCCGCTAATAGGCCCTAAAGCCTCTTCGGTCGTTAGAACGCCTTGAACGAGCCATGGTTGGCGCCCGATCTCGGTGACATACCATCCTGATATGGTGGCAACCCAGCCAGAAAATGTCATGGCGACCAATACAAAAGCGAGTGGCCTGGTGATGTCTTGCTTGCGCCACAAGAAATAGGCAGCTGTCCATGAGATAACAAGCATCATTAATCCCATGCCAACCATAATTCGGAATGCCCAGAATATGGGCGCGACTGGCGGAGCATATTTAAATGCGTCGACGCCTTGTACCTCCCCATCCCAATCGCGTGTGAGGATAAAACTGGCGAGTTTCGGAATCTCAATAGCGTAATCAATTTGTTTAGTTTCACTATTGGGTATGCCGAATAGAACGAGGGGAGCGCCTTTTTGTGTTTCCCAAATTCCTTCCATCGCAGCGACCTTTGCAGGTTGATATTCTTTGGTATTAAGGCCGTGCAAGTCACCAACAAATATTTGCACTGGGATCAGAAAGGCGGCGATAAAGATCCCTGTTTTCATGCTCTTCATGACGGTGGGTGTACGGTCATTGATGAGCCAGCGGAACGCAGAGATGCCCGCGACAAGGAATGATGCGGTTAAACCAGACGCAATGAGCATGTGCGTCAGACGGTAGGGCATAGAGGGGTTAAAAACAATCTCCGACCAACTGGTTGCATGGGCTTGTAATTGCCCTGCCTCATTCGCAATCATTTCAAAACCCTGCGGGGTGTGCATCCAACTATTCAGGACAATAATCCAGAATGCAGATAGCGTTGTCCCCGCCGCCACTAAAAATGTTGCGAGCGTGTGAACCCAACCGGGAACACGGCTGAAGCCGAATAGCATGATCCCCAAAAATGTTGCTTCTAGGAAGAATGCGGTGAGTACTTCGTAGGCCAGTAGGGGCCCGGCGACATTGCCCACTGTTTCCATGAATCCTGGCCAGTTAGTACCGAATTGGAAGGACATAGTGATGCCACTAACGACACCCAGAGCAAAGGTGAGTGCGAAGACCTTTGTGAAATAAAAGTATGATTTCATCCATGCTTCATCTTTCGTTGCGTTATAGCGCAGTTTGAAAAACAGCAAGATCCAACCCAGTGCAATCGTGATCGTCGGGAACATAATGTGAAAGGTGATGTTCGCCGCAAACTGTATTCTTGATAAAATGAAGGGATCTAGTTCCATGCTTTATGTGCCCTTTTTTCCTTTTGTTGATATGCCGTTTTTGTTTTTTCCACCGGGGATCATCTTGAGCTTATTTGTCATGTCGTACAGTCTGTAGACTTTTGATCCCATCGTTAGCAGTCTGACGAGACGCTCCGTTTCCATTTCCTGCATCTCTTCATACCAACCTGAAAGCATATCGACTAGGTCATGCATTTCTTCCATTTTTACCTTTGCATGTTTTTCTTCTTCGCTAGATGGGTTTTCCATGATTACGCTGCGTAACATAGAGAGCGTGGGATCAATCTCACGCTTTCGGCGCACCTCAACAAGGTTGCGAACAATGTCCCAAATTTCTTCATGTGTTGCGTAGTAATCTTTGCGGTCATTTGGAATATGACGCAGCATCACGAGGTTCATTGCGTCTAATTCTTTGATACCCATCGCGACATTGGAACGCGAAAAGCCCAGGCCATGGACAATTTGATCGGCATTGAGAGGCTCATCAGAAAGATAGAGTAGGGCGTATATCTGACCAACTGTGCGGTTGATACCCCACCGTGAGCCCATTTCACCAAAGTGTAGAACGAAGGTTTGTATCATTGGCGGCAATATCATGGTCTGGCTTTCCTGTACTTTCTGTATATACTGAAAATATAGAATATCAGATCAAAATTAGCAACATGATTCCGTTAGCAGGTGCCTGTGAAAATTAGAGATAAATTGGACTATGAAACCAAGCCAAAGCCGTTGTCTTTACTCCCTGATGCAACCGTCAAGGAGGCACTAGATGTTATGTGCGAGAAGAATTTTGGGTCGATTATCATTGTGCACGATGATGAAACCATTGCCGGTATCTTAACGGAGCGCGATATGATGCGGCGTGTTCTTCATCCCGGTTTAGAGCCAGCGACGACTGCTGTTAGCGAAGTTATGACCACGAATGTTCGTGCGGCTCGTGAAAGCGATGAACTTATTGATTGGCTTCAAATCATGACAACTGAACGTTTTCGTCATTTACCAATCGTTGATGAACAGGGGAAATTGGTCAGTATGATGTCACAGGGAGATTTTGTTTCTTACACATGGCCAGATCTGTTAGATCATACGCGTAAAGCTGTTAAAGATAAGTTGGGAATCCCTTTTCAATTTCTAATGGTCGGCGTTGCTGTGGCCATCATTGGCCTTACTATTTCTGAATAAATACGAAGGTTTTTACGCTGTATAGTTCAGTATTTGATGGCTGACGCTCTGATAAAATTAGGTCTGTCGACTCTATTAAACAGGAATTTTGTATGGCTCAGCCGATCCGGCTCTTGTTACTTTCAGGCGTCATTGCCTTGTTCAGCCAAACCACCGTGGCCTCTTATGCGACAGCCGTATTGAGCAGTGTTGATGGCAATCCAGTCGGCACTGTGAAGTTGCACCAAAGCCCATATGGCACCTTATTAAAGGTGGAACTGTACTCTATGAGCGCAGGTGTGAATGCATTTCATATCCACGAGATTGGCCAATGCGACCCTTCGTTCGGACACGCTGGTGGCCACTACAACCCTGAAAGCACGGGCCATGGTTTTATGGATAATGATGGCGTGCACGCTGGCGACATGCCCAACCTGCATATCCCGGCTAGCGGCGAACTCAAGTTTGAAGTCTTCAACCCACTGGTGAAACTGGACGAACGACTGTTTGACGAAGATGGCGCCTCGATCATGATTCACGCCGGTGCTGATGATTACGTCAGCAACCCAGCTGGCGATGCCGGCAGTCGTATTGCCTGCGGCGTGATCGAGCGCAACCAATAACTACAGCAAATACTCTGCCAGCGCCGACAGCTTTTGTTACGTATCTGGGAATCCTACTGACGCCGAGTTAGCAGCAGGGTGGGTATTAGGCTTAAAGCGAGGATTAACAGAGCAGCGGTCGAGGCTTCGGGAAGTCGCTCATCAGCAGCCAGCCGGTACACGCGAGTGGCCAGGGTTTCGAAGTTGAACGGTCGCATGATAAGGGTGGCGGGTAGTTCTTTAATGACATCAATGAATGTCAGCAGGCCGGCATAGGCGATGGTCGATTTTAAAATGGGTAGATGTACCCGACCAAAAAGCCTGACAGGCGACGCTCCCAACGTCCGAGCTGCCGCATCAAGAGACGGGTGTATCTGCCCAAGTCCCCCGTGCAGACTATTAAACGAAACGGTCATAAAACGGGCCACGTAAACAAAGACCAGACCAGCCACTGAGCCGGTGATTAGTAGGCTGTTAATACTCTCAAACTGTGTTGCCAACCAGTGGTCGATGACAGTCAGCGGCAGTAACGCGCCAGTGGCAAGCACTAACCCGGGGACGGCATAACCCAGAGTCGCGACACGGATACCATATTTTACGGGTATCGTCGGACGAAGCCGGGCGGCATAGGCCAGCCACATTGCACCAGTGACACACAAAGCGGCGGCAATCACGGAAACATAAAGCGAGTTTTGTATAAAGCTGATAAAACGAACGCCCAGAAGTGGGTCGCCGATTGCGATCGCATGATTAAGCAATAAACCCGCAGGGAGGAGAAAACCGAAGCCTATCGGTAGCAGGCAGACCAAAAATGCCATGCCGCTGGCTAAGCCTTTGAGTCGCTTCTTTTGTGCCGGCTTGTCTGGTGCTGGTAGATTAAAGCGTTGCCCTCTGCGAGTTGCCTGTTCTAACGCCACGATGAAAACCACCAACACGAATAACCAGGCTGCTAACTGCAGAGCAGCTCCGCGTTCGCCCATAGCCAACCAGGTACGAAACACCCCGGTGGTGAGAGTCGCGATGCCAAAATGTTCCACCACCCCAAACTCGGCGGCCGTCTCCATCAGCACAAGCGCCAGCCCACCAGCAATTGCGGGTCTTGCTAGCGGTAGTGTGACCCTGCGGAAACGCTCAAATTCTGATGCACCTAAAGTTCGGGAGGCATCAGCCAGCATGCTTGACTGAGAATCCAGATTGACGCGGACTAACAGATAAACATAAGGGTAGAGTACAAGCGCCATAACCAGCGCGGCGCCAGGCAGAGAGCGTATCGGCGGCAGGCGAAATTCGTTAATCCCCCATCCGCTGATGTCACGTATGAAAGTTTGCACGGGCCCGGACACCTCTAACAGATCAGCGTAGACATAGCCGGCTACGTAAGTGGGGAGCGCCAGTGGCAATACGAGAGCTGGGGCGATCCAGCGATGGCCGAAAAATTGAAAGTGAGTGTTTAGCCAGGCGGTGCTGACGCCAAAAACACCCGCGAGTAGGCCTGTAAGCAACATCAGCCAAAGCGTGTTGAGCACATACTCCGCAAGCAGGTATTCACGCAGGTGCAGCCAGACTTCATCGCTGGGTCCGAATAATGCAGCCAGTACGACGACTAGCGGCAGCGCAATCGGTATGGCAATGAGCAGCGTCCCAATATCTAGGGTGCGTGATTGATTACTCATATCGAGTTGATGCGCAGGCGTAGAACACTGAGAATGGCTGTCCGATTCATAGGGTTGAAGTATAGGATTGATGTATAGGAATTTCGCGTGAGTATAACCTTCCAGAGCATTCAGCACGCTTACACTAATGCCCCGGTTTTGAATGATATCAATTTAACCGTGGAGGCGGGCGAGATTGTCTGTGTTCTTGGCCCATCAGGCAGCGGCAAATCGACGCTACTGAAGCTAGTCGCTGGGCTCGAAACCCTGCAGGCTGGCAGCATCAGCCTGCCTGATTTGCAGATCACAGCGCAACAGTGTCCACCTCCGGAACGCCGTCCGGTTGGTCTGGTGATGCAGGAGCATGCACTATTCCCTCATTTGAGCGTTGCAGGCAATGTGGGTTTTGGGCTGAGTGGTCGCAGTCGCCGTGAGCAATCCGAGCGCGTTGAATCACTGCTGGCACTGGCTGGCCTTACGCTGATGGCGGATCGCTATCCACATACCCTATCGGGTGGGCAACAACAGCGCGTGGCCCTAGCTCGGGCTCTGGCGCCGGAACCCGCAGTGATGCTGCTGGATGAACCGTTTGCCAGTATCGATGTGCTGTTGCGAAATCGTCTCCGCAACGACACTCGTCGCTTACTCAAGGCATCCGCAACGACTGCTTTGTTGGTGACCCATGACCCCGCTGATGCCATGGCGGTCGCAGATCGTATCGCGGTGATTGTTGGTGGTGAGTTGGTCCAATACGATAAACCGCAGGTATTGTGGCAAAGGCCCGCTCACCCTTTTGTAGCCGAAGTTTTGGCCGGACGCCAATTGTTTGATGCGATGGCGAGCGAGAAGACTTTGGTGTCTGCTTTTGGCACCTTCGAATCCAACACATTTAAGAGCAGCGCTGAAAATACCCAGGTTAAAGTCGCAGTTGCGCCTTCGCGAATCAAGCTGGTACCGGATTTGGAAGGGAAAGTTTCGATTGTCGATGTCCGCTTCTCTGGCGAGCACTTTACGATTCAACTATCCAGTGCAGATCAGTTACTGGAAGTACATCTGACTGATGCCAGTCAGTTCAGACTTGGACAATCTGTTGCAATTGAGATTGCACCCGGAGATGTCCTGATATATGGTTGAGAACCGTTCTCATTTAAGTGAAACAATGATTCGATCTCTAATGCTCGCTCTGCTCTTGCTGTCGCCGTTAGCGTCAATCACAGCAGCAGAACTCAATTTATATTCAGCTCGCCACTACGATACCGATTTCTCCCTGTATGAACGTTTTACCGAGGAAACCGGCATCAAGGTAAATCTCATCGAAGGCGGCAGTGACGCGTTGATTGAACGCATTCTTGCGGAAGGCGAGTTGAGCCCGGCGGACATTCTCATCACTGTCGACGCAGGGCGCCTCTGGCGCGCGGCCGAAGCTGGCATCTTTCAACAGGTTGATTCCGC
>JBNMQM010000004.1:0-124415 GCA_051278195.1 Candidatus Azotimanducaceae bacterium | reverse complement strand
CCGCGCACGATACTATTGAAGTGACTTGAGTGGTTCGCCCAAAGTGTAAATGCGCCGAACCCGAATTCCAGCAGGTTACCCTGGGGGACAATCGGCAGGACCTCACGCATATACAGCTCTGAACGACTGCAGACGAAGGTTGAAGACAATCGATCGAACAAAGTCCTATGCCCATGAATGAAAGACACCGCTGCCTGTGTCGAGTTAATACGCTCGGCACTCGAAAAAGGCTGCTCCATGCGTGCCCGCAAAACCCTCTCGCCGCCGGCCGTCCGGGTCAGATTGCAAAAATCAAACAGGCTCACCGCCGCCGTCTCTGGACGAAAGATTTCAAGATCTTTTAAAGTATGCGCGTCCAGCACCAAGGTATCGGACACGGGTTCAGCAGGAGACTCGGCTGTCATAACGAAAACTCATTCTATAGAAGCCGAGCGTAACCTTTTATCGCCGGCTTCGCATGCCGCGTCGCATCCACGTACAATGCTCGCCATACAAACACCATCTCTGCATACTCAACTATTTTGAGCCAAACTATGACCGAATCACCTGTCAGCAATACGATCCATGAAACTGAAGATGGGTTTTACCTGGATGTGTATGACCATCGAGAAGAGACGATGGCCTTGATGGCGGATAACGAAATCGCCGGTAGCGGCACAACTTGGATGGGCTTGATTAAAGCAGCATTGGAGCTGGAGTCACCGGAAACCAGTGATCTGATCGATTTTGAAGCAGAGCCTGAGGTTGTGTTGATCGTCTGCACCCGCCGAGCGCCTCTAGAGGTCATCAGCCACTATGTGTCTATCTTGATGACCGACGAAGTATTTATGAGCCGCTGTATTCGCAAAGGTCAAGATGGCGGTTACATGGAATAACGTTCCTTCAAGTGTTCCTTAAGAAGCTCCTTAAGAAGCTCCTTAAGAGGTCCTCTAAAAGTGGGCCGTTAGGTTCATAAATACACCGTCCGCCTGTAGATCTATTAATACAGATTCATCTGCGTCGATTGATAATCTTCGGTAACCCGCTTCAACACCGAATTCTGGAAAGATAAAGTTTTCAGTTTGCCAGCCGATTTTGACATCAGCATCCATGATGCTGTCACCACTGTAGGACGCGGCGTTAATCTGCCCGCCCAAATAAGTACCTGTGAATGGCAGGTTGAACTTACCCCGCAGATAAACCATCGGCAAAATTATCTCTGCTGATTCAGTAACATTACCAAGGCTGACTTCCCCTTCTAAATAACGCGCCGTGAGTCCAAGGTCGAGATCCATGCCAAGGTCGATCAACTCGTAATACAGCGTGACATCTGTATGGCTTAAGTCAACGCTGCTCGCGACCGATTGCCCAGCAATAAAACTTGCGCCTTCATAAAGGAAGTTGGTGCTCAGCAGGCCAGTCCCACTTTCATCAATATTGGTCTGGGCGATGCGTAAGTTGGGAAAAAAGGGAATGGGATGTTCAATATGAGCGTAGATATAAGTCGAACCTGCACTGTCGATGTTTAATTCAGAATCGATGCTGACATCAGCAATCACATCACCGGAAAAGTTTGCATCCCAATAACCACCACCCACTTCGAAGCCAATACTATCGGCCTGCGCGCTTAGCGATACGATGCTGATCAACAAGCCTGGTAAAAATCTGAGCAATGGAATTCCTTTGAAGTTTCCGCAGCAAGCATAGTAACAAACTCGCCTCTTGCGCGAGCCAACTACGTCACATTTTTGTTATTCCTCAGTTTGCTTACGATATTGGTAGGGAGAAACATCCGCCCATTTAACGAAGGCGCGGCGAAAGTTCGTCACTTCAGAGTATCCCAACAAATCCGAGATCTCTTGTACCGACAAAGTCGTGGTCTGGAGGTATTCCATGGCGAGTTGCTTTTTCACATCATCCAGAATTTTCTGATAGCTAGTACCCAATGTCTTTAACCGCCGGCGCAACGTTCGCGTACCGATAGAAAGCCGATGGGCAATCGCCTCTAGGCGCGGAAACTCACCCGGCGTGCTGAGCAGCATATGGCAAATTCGAGAGACTAGATCAGCCTCAATCTCCATTTGAGCGAGTAGTTGTCGGCAGGCGTTTTCGCAACTCTCGGCGGTGCTCGAGTCGGCACCCGCAAGTGGGGCTGCCAGCAGGCCGGCATCCAGCCGATATTCGCAATAAGGCTCGTTAAATTGCACCTCACACTGAAACGCATTTTCATATTCTGATTGCGGCGCAGTAGGCGCATAGTTCAGAGAAATTTGCCGTGGCTTGAACGGCTTGCCGAGCAAAATTTCAATCAGCGGCGCAATACCCAAAAATAGGTCTTCGACAACAAAGCGATTGATATCAACACCAGACAATAAATGATCGAGGCGGAGTACGCCGTAGTCGCCCTCCTCCACAAAACTGAGCTCAAACATCGCGCCCGCCATCTTGTGATACTTCACGGCTATCTGCACCGCCTTCTCAAGAGTCGCACTGCTCATCATCGCGTAACCCAGCAAACCGAAATCTGAAATCGACACCGACCCTGGTCGGCGCAACCAAAAAGCCGGCTCTTCAACGAGCCTCAAAACATTTTCGATCTGCTGAATGCGCTGTCGATAACTGACCCGCTCGTCACTATTGGTGAAATCTAAGAGGGTAAGACTGGTATCGGCTAAAACCGACTCAGCCGAATAGCCTGCCTCTTGCATGGCATGGGTCAAGCTGGCAACCATACCGATTGGAATGACGCGCTTGTCTAGACTATAGCTATGGATCATAACGATGGTTCATAACGACGGACCGACCTTGAGGCTTTGTTAGAAGCTTGGCAGCTAAAGCGACAAGTGTCCTGATTTGATCATAATTGTCAAATCATCTGAGAGAATCAGGCTTGGGTCTGGGTGGCCAACACCCGCCGAACGCCATAACAACCTTGCTGCCTGACCTGATCAATAGTGGCAGATACGAAGGCGATAGACAGTCCGATTGAACTGGCGATCAGATTGATCCGCAGCCTATCTTCATACTGAATTTCGCAAAACGAGTGGGTCACGAGAAATGCGGCTTCGATAATTTGCTGCTTGCCGCGCTGGTTTAGGTAGCGATTTTGCTGCTTTAGTTCGCTAAACAGATCCGTGTGGCCCAACGCAATGCTTTTCACGTCTTCTCTTAAATCTGAGGCCCGAAGCTCAAAGCCAGTGACCTTTTTAAAGATGTCACAGGCCAGCTCACCTTGATCTTGAAGACTATAGCCCACCAGCAAGTATGCCAGCACGCGCTGAACCGAATGCAGTTGAGACGGAACCAGCTTGCCTTCGGCATTTAGCGCTTGAAACGCATTTTCGCAATAATCGCAGCTGTAATAATCCGCATTTTTTTCGAGCGGCAATACGCGAATCCCAAAAAGGCAAAAATAGTTGGTTTCCTGGATGTGACTGAAGGGCTTCGCCCGCTGACAGATAGGACAATCCTGATCGCCTAGCGCTACCGACGCCCGTTTAACTCTTTCGCCAAATAAAAATATCACCGACTACCTGCTTTCCCTTTAATCATTCCTTATTAGACTAGCGCTTGCTAGGTGAACTGCAACTGAACGCCACCTATTTCTAGGACATTATCTTGCCACTTAAGCCCCAGCGATTCAGCCGCTTTTTTCACCGCTGCGAGATCACAACCAGCAAAACTTAAACCCGACACCCCATCGCCGCGGCCGTCGCGCGCCTCCTTAAAGGCAACCGAACTATTCTCCATCGACAGGCACCGATTCGCCAGCGGGGCTTTCAAAACCTCGCTCCACCGTGCCGCCATCGCATCAGGATCAGCAGCCTGCAACACAACACCGTCAATGTAGCCGACGTTGTTGGCCTTGCGGTCTTGCCAGTTCGGGCCGGCCCATTTCCAAGACTCTGGTGGTGTCATCTGGTCGAGCGACACAATCGCGCCACTAATATCCCGCGGATGGATGTGAAAGGCTTTGACCTCAGGCATGTCCGCTTCCCAAACCTTGCGCACTTTTAAGGTATTGAGATGCTCATGGTAAGGCGCTAAGTCATCTACCTGCAAAAGCACCATATAGCCGCCGTCGCCGCCCCGCCGCTCAAGTAATCGGCCTGCTGTGGTGCCCGGTTGCGTCGGCACGACAATCTCTAAAAATGTATCGCCAATGGCCATCACCGAGTTTTCGAGGCCAAATTCTGCAACACCTTTATCAGCAAAGTCGCCATCTACACCCAACAACTCAAAAAATTTAGCTCTGGTTGACGCCAGCTGTTCTGCAACTAATGCAATTTGTCTAACTCGCATGAGGTTAATCCAACTTTTGAAATGGTTTGCGATACTATGTGGCGACCTTACTTGGAGTTCAACATGAAATTATTGATGACCTGCCTACTGGCGTTCATGGTATTGCCAGCAAGTGCAGCCGAAACTGATGCCACCGAGGAAAAAATTAAAGCCGCATTGGCCGACGAACGCCGCACGGCGGCAGAAACCGCACGGGATGCGAACCGAAAGGCGCTCGAAACTCTGCAGTTTTTCGGCCTAGAAGACGACATGAAGGTATTGGAATTGCTACCGGGTGGAGGCTGGTACACGAAAATCCTCGGCCCAGTATTAGAAGAGAAAGGTAAGCTGTATATCTCAATTGGTGCAGAACGCGCAGACAGTGCCCTAAAAGGCCAGGCTGGTTTCGACAGCATGGAAATAATTCCGTTTGATGGTGCCAATTTCAGTCGCGCTGAAGGCGATACCCGCACAACAGTCCCAGAATTCAGCTTTGGCGTACGCAAGCTCGATATGGTTTTGACCTTCCGCAATCAGCACAACTTCAGTGCTGTCGGCCGCGACAACATGAACAAGGCGAGCTTCGAAGCCCTCAAGTCTGGCGGTGTTTACGGCATCGTCGACCATACAAAGCGTCACATGGCCGCCGACTACGCAGAGTCAAACCGTAGAATGGACCCGATTGATATCATCAAAGAAGTTCAGGCTGCTGGCTTCAAATTCGTCGACTACTCTGATCTTCACTACCGTCCAGATGATGAACTGCTATGGGAAGTTGGCCGGAAGACTGTTTCTGGCAATACCGACCGATTCACACTGATGTTTGAGAAGCCTTAAGCACCTGACAGAGGGCGGATTAGTCTATACAATCCGCCTTTTTTAACCTCAGGTGCCCCATGCAAAAGACTTCTCTCGACAAGTCAAAAATCAAAATCTTGTTGCTAGAAGGTGTGCACCAATCCGCCGTTGACGTGTTTGAAGCCAGCGGCTACCAGAATATCGAACGGCACAGTGGTGCCATCCCAGAAACAGATTTGTTGGACATCATTGCCGGTGTCCACATTCTCGGCATCCGATCTCGTACTCAGGTCAACCCAGCTGTATTTGAAAAAGCAAAGCGCTTAATCGCCCTCGGTTGTTTCTGTATTGGCACCAACCAGGTAGACCTTGATGCCGCCATGATTAATGGCACAACCGTATTCAATGCACCTTATTCCAACACTCGATCTGTTGCAGAACTCGTCATTGCCGAGGCGATATTGCTGCTCCGGGGCATCCCCGAGAAAAATGCCAAGGCGCATAAGGGTGAGTGGCAAAAAACCGCTAAAGATTCTTACGAAATTCGGGGCAAAACTCTTGGCATCGTCGGCTACGGTAGTATTGGCTCACAGATTAGCGTACTCGCTGAATCCTTAGGCATGCGCGTCGTCTTCCAGGATGCGATTACCAAATTACCAATGGGCAACGCCCAGCAGTGCAAAACCCTCGATGAACTGCTGGCGCAGAGCGACATCGTTACCCTACATGTGCCGCAAGACGACACAACTAACAACATGATGGGGCGCGAGCAGTTTCTAAAGATGAAACGCGGCGCAGTTTTTATCAATGCCTCACGCGGCACTGTGGTCGACATCGAAGCTTTGGCTGAGGCGTTAGAGAGCCGCCAACTTACCGGTGCCGCAATCGACGTCTTTCCATCCGAACCCAAGTCCGTAGCAGAGGAATTCCTTTCCCCCTTGCGTAAATTCGATAACTGCATCCTGACACCACACATCGGCGGCAGCACCATGGAAGCGCAAGAGAAGATTGGCGAAGAAGTCGCACAAAAGTTGGTCAAGTTTTCTGATAACGGATCAACTTTATCGAGCGTCAATTTTCCAGAGGTTGCCTTGCCGGCGCATGCAAACAGCCACCGCCTACTCCATATCCACAGGAACACACCGGGTATTTTGTCCCAGATCAACCAGTTCTTTTCTGACAACGGTATCAACATCCGCGCTCAGTATCTGCAGACCAACAGTAACGTCGGCTATGTGGTTACGGACATCGATCAAGAATATGGACAGATGGCATTGAGTCATTTGAGCGACATCGATGGCACCATCAAGAGCCGCATCCTGTTCTAAGCGCATCCTGATACCGACTGGCGTGAACGAGTCTAGCGGCTATTCTTTCCAGCTTGCAAGAACGCCTACACGGCTATGACATGGGTGGTACCGACTATATGGTTAAGCCATTTGAACCGGACACACTTAAAGCCAAGATGGCAGTATTGGTTGGCCACAAAGAAGCTGAACAGAGCCTTCGAGAATCTGCTCAAGAAGCACAAAAAATGGCCATGATGGCGCTCACGGCAACTTCTGAGTTGGGCCAGGTGATCCAGTTTGTAGAATCGATGGCCAACATCAACACCATGCATGCCCTTGCCGCACAGGTTTTAAAAACCTGTAAAACATGGTTCTAAACTGCCTGTTGAGCATTGAGGCGGACAACGAAACTCTGTGTTGCAGCCACTGTAACAATGGAGCCACGCCGCTTGAGAAAGAGGTTGATACCACGCTACGTGGCATGTTCGAAGCGCTGCAGACCAAATTCCCTTGCATGGGGCTAGATGAAGATCAAGAAGTCTATATTGTCGAAAGGACTGATCGCAGCATTCAATCGGTGCGGGGAATCGAAGATCAAAGCGTGCAGGTATTCGATAGTATTCAAGACCAACGTCAGGCACTGGCTCAGGAAAGTGCTGCACCGGAGATAAACGGCCCAACTGACGAGGTACATTCCGTAGAGCTATGCTAGGACGAGCCGCCCGGCTTCAGACGATTTAACTCCTCGATCAGCTCTTCTGGACAACAGCGAGATCTGAAATCCACATCCGCAAATTGAAAACTCACGGTCTTATCCTGCGCCACAATGTAAGTGGCAGGTATCGGTAGGCTCCAGCCGCTCGACTCTGACTTAGAATTCAAATCTATATCCCAGCCTGCCAGCAGATCTCTTTCGTCCGCAGATAGTTCATAGACGATATTGAATGATCGGGCGATCTGATTTTGTTTATCGAACACAAACTGAACCCGAGCGTAGCTATCGTCAGCAGGATCAACTTGCTGCGGACAAATCGCCAAGTAATGACAGCCTTTTTCATCCAGTTCGGCGCAAATCAAGTCCAGCGCCTGCAACTCCGTCTTGCAGAACATACACCAAAAACCACGAAAAAAGTTCAAGACGACCGGGCCAGATTCCAACAGCTGATACAGGCTTTGTTGGTTATTATCACGGTCAATAAAGTGAAAATTGGGTACCGTTTCACCGGTCTGCAATGCTTTTTGCACCATGCCACTGCGCCGCAGCCGAGCGGTTGCGCGGATCAACACCGCCAGTTGCGGTGTCGGTAACTGGTCACAGGTTGCCACTCTGAGCGCAGCGAGCTTATCTAAGAATGCCTGTTGAGTCATATCGTCCCAAAATGCGATGGCTTCGACTTCTAAATCAGAGTGCAATATATTATATTCACCCTGCTTTGTTAAGAAGCTTTTATTTTATGGGCTTTATGCCCTTTGCGAATAGATCAGCTTTCTCTTGTTCTCTTTTTTGGATAACTCTTGTGGATAGACTTACCGCCATGAACATGTTTATTCGTGTGGTCGAAACTGGCAGCTTTTCTGCCGTCGCCAAAGAGATGAACAGCACCCAACCCACTATCAGCAAGAACATCGCTGAACTAGAGTCCTGGCTTGGGGCTAAATTGTTGAACCGAAGCACTAGAAGTTTGCGCCTCACAGAGACAGGCACTGACTATTATGAGCGCTGCGTTGCCATTCTGCAGGACGTTGAAGAAGCCGAACAGGTCGTCGGCCAATTACAAACACAGCCCAAAGGGTTGATCCGAGTTAGCGCAGTTGTGGCTTTTGGCCGACTGCACGTTGTCCCTCGGCTTGATAAATTTTTATTACAGTATCCCGAGATCAAGATCGACGTCAGGCTCAATGACCGCGTCATAGACCTAGTAGAAGAAGGCATTGACGTGGCTTTCCGGATGGGGGAACTGGCTGACTCAAGCTTGATCGCCAAGAAGCTTTGCAACAGCCCGATGGTCACGGTCGCATCGCCCGGCTATTTAAAAAAATACGGCCTACCGGCTCACCCACGAGATCTTCGGGATCACAATTATCTGATTTATTCCGATGGTGGTCGAAAAGCAGAAACCCAATTTCAAGAAAATGGCGAACCTTTCTTTGTCCGAGCTGATGGTAACTTTCGAACCAACAACACTGAAGCGATGCGCACCGCACTGCAATCAGGACTGGGCATTACGCGGGCACCAAGATGGCTGGTCGGGGATGCAATTGCGTCTGGTGAGTTGATCACAGTACTGGAAGCTTTTCAGCCAGAGCCACTCGATATCTACGCGGTATATCCGCCAGGTCGTCACCTACCGTCGAAGGTAAGAACCTTCATCGATCATTTCGCTCTTGAATTCAAAAGCTGCAGCAGTATCGGTGGCTGTTAATCGATCAGTTGGCTGAAGAACGTCTGCATATTGTTGTCAGCCGATAGCGGTGCCACTTCCACCGAGTGCGCAACGACCGTGACCGCCACAACCCAAATTGTGACCAATACGACAGAGACATAGTTAAAAAGACGTGGTCGCGTTGACTCGCTTGCACAAACACACATGACAATTTTCCTCAAAGATGGACGATATTATATATGCGTTATTGCCAATGACAACGCGTTATAGTTGAATATATTAGATTCAGATATGGAATATAAGAGACTACTTGTACGCAAACACGGGGGGAACGGACTTAATTCATACTAAATCTTTTACCAATAGACAGACTCTTTTACTTCCGCCATCGGTTTCTTGCTGTCCAACTTCAACAAACCCAAGATATTGATGAAAAGCTAACGAGTTCAGGTTAGGTGGTTCAAGGTTAACCTCACAACAAACTCTCGTAAGCCCCGCAGCGCGCGCTGCCACAAACAGTGACTGGTAAAGCTCACCCGCTAAACCCTGGCCACGACCGGCTTCACCAATGACGATACGATCGACATAGGCAAAGTCGTCATACCGATCACAGAACCAACCATAATTGAGACTGGCATAGGGTCGCCCTTTCGTCAGTACCAACAGGAAGCCATGCATTTTGTCAGCCGTGCAAACCTGCCGACAGAACCAGGCCTGATCAATAAGCGCCGTCAGAGACGCCATATCATGGCCATTCACGTGCGGTACGGCGAGATTATTTAGCTCAAGGAACTGGGGAATATCCTTCGCAATGACTGCTTCTAGTTGCGTTGTCAGCATTTAAAACTTGTAGAGCAACGTCAAAGCTGTCTCAGTGTCAGTCTTGTCTGTGCCAACAGGCACCTCAGACGTATTCTTGATGTAGAGCGCGACCTTTAATGCAACGTTATCCAGCACATCAGCGCTTAACGAAGTTTCAGAGCGGCTGATAGTCGCAACATCACCAATCTGTGTACTTAGCCCTTGCTTAAACGTGGCACTATCGCTGACCTGCCAGACGTAATCGGCAGCAAGACGCACGATCGCTTCGTCTTCGCTCATGCCTGATGGCAGCTCAGACTGTCGATAACCGAAACCCGCTGAGCCTTTCAGTTGATGAATATCACTGTTTAAGAACTCTCTTGAGTAGCCGACCGTAAAGTCAACCTGGTAATCGAAGCCACTGAACTTGTCATCTTCGTATGCAGCACGACCAAAAATCGAAGAGATATCACTCAACTTACGATCCAGCTGGAAAACCCCGTAGGTTTTCTGCGCGGTTTTAGTCCCATCAGTACTGTTGTTGAGGAGGTCTAGCTTATAAGTGTTCACATAGACTTCACCGTCACGCACGGCTTCACCACGCACCTTGATATTGGTTTCATCTGTGTTGCCCGTCGAATAGAAAGCACCGACCTCAACTTCACTTGCCCAAATGCTGTCTTCCGATGCAGCAGAGGCTGGGTGGGTAATGACTAGCAGCGCCACTAAGGCAATAGCGCCGGTAACGATTCGATTCATGCTTTGCTCCAATTTTTCCGGCGCGAGTATAGCAACCTTATTGTGCATTGCACTATAACAACGCAAAAAAACCCAAACATTGGTTTTTATAGGCATCGACTTGCCTTAACCTTGGTCGTAGAAGGGGATTATCCATGCACCAGATGACACTCGCGCAAGGACTGCTCGTTGGCAGTTTGTTACTGACCACACCACTCATGGCTGACAACCATTTAAACGCTAGGGCAGACGCCGTGACGATCATTGATCAGATGGAAGCGCTATATCGTGGTGACAGCAGCAAAGCAGCCATGACGATGATCGTGGAGACACCCCAATATCAGCGCGAAATGAAAATGACCTCAAGTGCCATTGGTGATCAGCAGTCATTTATTCGGGTGCTCTCACCCAAAAAGGACCGCGGCATTTCCACACTTAAGCTAGATGAGGAGATGTGGAACTACTTTCCCAAGATCAACAAGGTCATCAAAGTACCCCCCTCTATGATGATGGGTGCCTGGATGGGCAGCGACTTCACCAACGATGATCTGGTCAAGCAAACGACATTGACCGACGAGTACGACCTGACGCTGAGCGAAACTGAAACCAAGTACACCATTACCCTGATACCCAAAGAACTCACCGTGACGGTCTGGGGCAAAATAGACTACGTCGTAGATCGCAATGCTATGGTGCCGATCGAACAGAATTTTTATGATGATCGCGGAGAATTGATCCGCACCCTGGCCTTTTCCGAACTCAAACAGTTTGGCGATGTTCGACTACCTAGTCGCCTTGAAATGATTCCACTGAACAAAGAAGGCCACAAGACCATCATCATCTATGACGAACTCATATTCGAACCGAATGATGTGGACCCGGACGTTTTTACCCTGCGCAATTTGAAGTCTCGGTTTTAGGCTGGGAACTAAACGTGAGCCTACTCTTCAAACTTGCCTTCAGAAATATTTTTCGTCAGCGCCGAAGAAGTTTACTAACAGCCCTCAGCATTGGCGGCGGCTATCTCCTCTGTGCCTTATCCTTCTCTTTGGTTGAAGGTAGCTACAACAACCTCATTAACTTATTCACGCTCACTAAAACCGGCCATGTCCAGATTCATAAGGGTGACTATTTGGACCGACCCAAACTGCATAAAGCCATTGATGACTACCAAGATATCGGTCAACAGCTAGAAGGTAGAGGCGACGTTAAAAGCTACACCTACCGTATTTTCGCTCCCGCCCTAGCCTACTCCAATGACGGCAATCACCCGGCCCGAGTGATCGGAATTGATCTAGCCCGAGAACGAGCAACGACCTTGATTGCTGACAAGGTTACCACCGGTCATTACATCGACAATAAGGCGGACAGCGACGGCTACTTTCAAGCGATGGTCGGCATGGGCGTAGCAGAATCCCTGGAGGTCGGCCTGGGAGATGAGTTGATCTTAATTTCCCAGGGAGCAGACGGCTCCATCGCTAACGATATCTTCAAGGTCGGCGCGATTATTGGCAGTCGTGACAGTGGCGATGGCGCTAACGTGTATTTACCTCTTAATGCGGCTCAGTCATTTCTTGCTTTAGAAGGACGCGTCCATGAGATCGTCGTAACGCTCGACAACTACGATGAGTCAGAGGCTTTCGCTAAGAGCTACTCAAAAAACTTTGCCGAAACTCTTCCGGACGTCGCCTTCTCAAACTTAACTGTCTCGCCTTGGCAAGAGGTTGAAGTAGACTTTTATAAATCGATGGAATCGGACAAACGAGGTAACACAGTGGCGCTGGGCATTATCCTGTTTATTGTCTTTATCGGGGTACTCAACACGGTACTCATGTCGGTACTAGAGCGAACCCGCGAGTTCGGCGTAATGAAAGCCATCGGTAGTAGCCCGGTCACGATATTGAGCTTGGTCACGATAGAAACCACCGTACTGGCAACACTCAGTGTTGCCGCTTCACTGTTTCTCACCCTGCCACTTACGTACTGGCTAACCCACGTGGGTTTCGAATTATCAGAACCCATTGATGTCGGGGGGATTATGTTCAGCGCCTATCGCGGCGAAATGTCATGGTTCGTATTGGGCTTGCCCTTTTTGCTACTCATCTTTTTCGCCTTCATTATCAGCATTCCACCTGGCATTCGCGCAGCTCGTATTTCACCCACTCAAGCCATGCGTAGCTTTTGACATGCTGACACTCAAACTTGCCATTCGAAACCTGCTACGCAATACCCGACGCACGTTACTGACGGCGATACTCATTAGCTTTAGTTTGACAGCTCTTATTCTAGTTGATGCATTAATGCTCGGCATGCTGGATATCCTCGTTAATTCGATTACAAAAAACCTCGTGGGAGAAGCGCAAATCCATCGCGTGGGATTCCGTGACAATTTCGATGTGGATTTGTACCTATCCGAAGCGGACGAGATCAGCGAGACACTCGACCAGGATCCCACTGTTGCTGCTTACAGTGAAAGAGTACTCGCAGGCGGCATGCTGTCGTCCAGCTATAACGTTGCAACTGGTCTTATGTACGGTATAAACGCTGCTAGCGAAGGGCAAGTCACTCAATTACCTGACGCGGTTATTGAGGGGCAGTACCTGACAGGAAAATCTGGCGAAATTCTTATCGGTGACGAACTAGCGGATCTGCTTGAAGTTGGCCTCGGCGACCGAATCGTCATTACCTTAAGTGAAGCTGACACCGGTGAACTGGCCCAAGCACTGTTCCGGGTTTCAGGGATCTTTAAATTTGGTATCAAGGGCGTCGACAAGGGGGTTGTGTTTACCAACTTGGATCAGGCGCGCGGCGTCATTGGCTTAACGAACGAGCAGAGTCACGAGTTCGCCTTACGATTCACAGACCGCGCGCTCGCAACACGGCCTGACACTGCCGTTTATCAAAACCTCAACACACCCGAACTGGAAACACTGAACTGGCTGCAACTGAACAAACCCATCGCTTCGATCATTGAGATGTCTGGCTTCGCCTCTCTAATCATCGGTACCATTTTATTTATTCTGGCTGGCTTGGGTGTGATTAATTCGATGTTTATGTCAATTTATGAACGAATCTATGAATTCGGCGTAATCAAAGCGCTCGGCACTCGGCCCGCACGGCTCGCAGGTTTGATCATGACAGAGGCTCTGCTCATCGCTTTGATCAGCTGCCTTGCCGGCCTGGTTTTAGCGTATCTACTGGGCACCTATACCTCCGTGCACGGCGTGCCTATGGGTGAATATCAAATTTCGGGCATTGCCATTGATAATCGCATCCTGACCCGCTTAGAGCCGTATCAATTTATCCAATTTCCGATTTATGTCATCTTCCTGACGTTAGTCGCGGCGATCTACCCTGCTCGCTTTGCCGCACGGATCGTCCCAACTGAAGCTTTGCAGCGGAGTTTATAGAATCCTATGACAGCGCTAATACAAACCGACAATCTCTGCCGGTACTTTCAACAGAGCGATGAAATCGTCGTTAAGGCTGTTGATGGTATCAGCATAAGCATTGAACCCGGCGAATTTACCGCCATCATTGGTCCGTCAGGATCTGGCAAGACCACCCTGCTACACATGATTGGTGGGCTGGATAAGCCAACCTCTGGAAATGTCATGCTGAGTGGGCAAAACATTGCACACATGTCACCCGGCGAACTCTCCGACTTTCGTCGAGATCATATTGGCTTTGTCTTTCAAGCTTATAATCTGATCCCTGTTTTATCTGCTGAAGAAAACATCGAATATGTCATGCTGCTACAGGGCGTTGATGCCGCGACGAGGAAAAATCGCGTTGCCGAGACTCTCCACCAGGTGGGATTAAGTGAGTACGCTGACCGACGACCGAACAAGCTATCTGGTGGCCAGCAACAGCGGGTCGCTGTCGCGAGGGCTATGGCATCACATCCCGATATCATTTTGGCAGATGAACCCACGGCGAATCTGGACTCCAAAACTGGCATTGCGCTACTGGACGTGATGAAAGAATTGAATGAAACCCTCGGCATGACTTTCGTGTTTTCAACCCATGACGAAAAAATCATGAAACGGGCATCAAGACTGATACATGTTGTTGATGGCCAAATCGAACGGGACGAAAAGAAGTCGTCTTGAAATCGATCGGCTATATCTTGCTACTAGTATGCACTGCATCAGTCGCAAACGCCGAAACTCGAGTCTCGGGATATTTGAAAAACTACAGTCTTGTACAAGATGAAATTGAACTCGGCGGCCTCAGCGCGGACTATCTTTTCTCTAGCCAATTTAGCGGTCGGTTCATGCTGGACGTGTTGGATACAAGGGAGGACCGATACTCTTTTCAACTTCACTATGAACTAGGGCGTGAATTCAATTCGGATGACACCGGCTCATTGAACTTTGCTCGTCGTAACACTTATCGTTTGACTGATATAGAAACAACGCCGGGAGACACGAGCAACAAGAGTCTAAACCGGCAAAATCTTGATCGATTTAACGTTCAAATCAACCTTGATAGCGGCGACCTCACCATCGGCCGACAACCGATCACTTTTGGCGCGGCTCGTATCATTAATCCAACCGATGTCTTTCTGCCATTTGATGTGCAGACACTCAATACTGAGTATCGAGTCGGCATTGATGCCATCCGCTTCCAACGCCCCATCGGCCAACTAAGCGAACTCGATGTTGGCGTGGTGTTAGGAGATAACGGCAACGAAAACTCAGCAGCCTTTGGCCGACTAAAATCAAATTTTCGCGGCAGCGATTTCGAATTCACCTTTATTCGCTTCAGTGAACAAAAACTCATTGGCTTTGGCATAGAAACTACCCTGGGGCAGTTTGGCAGCTGGCTCGAAACCGCTTCGGTTTCTGGCGACGAAGACTATAACCGCACGTCATTGGGTCTCGACTATGGATTTAACACTCGGTGGTTTGGCATGCTCGAGTATCACTATAATGGTGCAGGTGCCGACGACCCCGCTGACTATCTGAATCTATTGACGGGCACACCCTACCAAACTGGCGGTGTATTTCTATTGGGCAAACACTACTTGTCACCCTCTCTGAGCTGGCAAGTTTCACCGCTCACGTCGGTCTCACTCACAATCATTGCCAACCTGAAAGACGAATCAATGTTCGCCAACCTGAGCGCCGACTTCAGCCTGAGTGACAACCTGTATCTAGGGATAAGCTATTTTGGTTTCAGCGGCGACAAACCGAGTCAGACTGCTCTAGGTTCGGAATATGGCAGTAATCCGGATCGTTTGATTGCGAGCCTACGCTTTTACTTCTAATACAATTTTAGTCAACTCTTAGTCAACTCTTAGTCAACTCTTAGTCAACTTCGGCTTGATCGCGAATCGCCTGCGGCAGCAGGTTTTTGATCACGCGTTCCGTCACAGCAATCTCACTGCCAATCGGTTCTGACACAACGGTTTCCTGAACCTGCTCCATTGTTATTTTCGCTTTGACTATCCACAAACCACGAGCCTGGTCGAGTGCTATCACGCCACGCGTCACGGCAGCTTTTCGACCCGTCATTTGATCTGAAGCCCTTAGTGCCTCTTTAAACAATTGATCGGCTCTATCCGGTTGGCGAAGTCGAAGATGCAAGCGAGCAAACTGACTAAGAATGAGCGCCTGCTCGCTGAGGTCTTTAATGGATGCTGGTCTCGGTGAGTATTCGTTGATCAGTGCTGCCGCTTTTCGGTCATCACCAGAATGAATCACATAACTGATCAAACGAATTGCGAGGCGATAATTCGCCGCAGGCGACCTTACTTGCTCGATCAATGACTGTGCCAAATATATTTCGCCCTCGTCGATAGACCATACTGCCAATTGATTCAATAACTTCTCCCGAGCTGAACCGGACGCGGCGTTTCGAATGGACTGCAGTGCGCCAGGCAGATCGCCCATGTATAGCTGGGCAATGGCAATATCGACGAAGACAGCCGCACGCTCCTGTGTATTAAGTTCTGTGGCGGTGAGTATTTGTACTTCAGATAGTATCTCGCCAGCCATAGTCAGATTACGTGCATCATAGTAACGCTGCGCAATCCTGATGAACGCAGCCACTCTGCGGGGAACAGAATCAGCTTTCGCCGCGGATTGCATCGCTCGTTTGAACAATGTCTGGGCGGCAGATACATCGAAATTGTCGACGTTAGCAACCGCAAGTCTGGCTAAAATCGCAGCACGATCGCCCTCGTCGTCTGCATCATCAGCCATATCCTCGACACGTGCCAACACATCATAGGGTTGGTCTGGTACACCCGCCGATGCCAATTTATCCCCAAGCCGGAGCCAAAACCTTGCTCGCAGGTCGAGACTTTGAATATTGTTCAGCTCGTTCGAAAACCGCGCAAGCATCAGTTTCAGATTGGCGTCTGGATTGCTCTGAACCAAATAGTCGATTTCTAACATTAAGCCTTCAATTTTCAGCCTTGGGGTCTTAATGGTGCTGGTCAATTCATCTGCCTGCCCCCTGCGCCCTTCGAGGAGATAATCGCGTACCTGACTCAGTAGATAACTGTCCCATTCTAGATCTCTCGATAGCGACTTCATCAAGTTCGCGACTTTAGAGCCATCTAACTTATCGATCCTGTTGACCAGCACGTCGGGCCCGTTCGGATTCTTGGGGTCCGGCATCTGAAGCTTGTGCACCAAGACTTCTACGACCTGTTCTTGACCGTAGGTGATTGCCTCATGTTTGATCTTCGCCAGATGTTCATCGCTAATCTGATCGATACCAGGTAAGCCTTTTATGCCACCCAGGGTGCCTCGATTCACACGGACCGGTGCAGGTTCTCCTAAGCCACCCGGCGTTGTGGTTTTCAATGCACTTGACTCATTCGCTCGTTGCAAGAATTGTTCATTGCCTGCGCCTTTCATCATTTGTTCGGTCGCGGCGCTCAAGGCGTCAGTATTCAGTTTTTGGCCACCGATGAGTTGGGTTGCTAATGCCAACTCATCCATCACACCCTCATTACCGGATAGCTGCATGCCAATCGCATCGACAATCGTCGGAGCGAGCGCTTGAATTTCTTCACTGGCTGGTTCGGCAGCAATTTCTGCTGTGACTTGTGAATCAAGATAACCGGACACGGTTAAACTTATCGCTGAGCTTAGCGTTACCAACAAAATACCAATGCTGGCAGAGATCGACACGGGTCGTGCTGAAAAAAGCGTCCACAGTCGACTCGGTGGCTTAATGCCGAGCTCTTTCATGAGCTCTGCTTCTAGCCGTTTTAGTTCAGCTAGCTCGTTTTTTTTGCGGTCTTCATCGCTTTCAGCATCACCCTTAAAACGGGCATCGCGAAGTAGTCGGCGGCGGACCTCTTCCTTTCTCTGCTCGTCTTCCTGGCGTTCAGCCCATTTGTCCATGACCAAATCACATTTTGGACACTGCTCATAGGTCTGGCCTTCGGGTAGCTCTTCTTCATATTCGCAAGCAGGGCATAAGAACAACTCAACATTCGCCGGTTTTGGCATCAGTGCCAACGAGTCCTTACCCACGCTGCCACTCGGCTGCATATTGCAATTACCACCACACTCAACAATCGCCTGCATATAACGGTCAGCGACATCAGGAGTGACGTCTTTGAGTAACAGAGTGGGTTTTCCTGCCGCAAACCAGCTATCGACCTTGCTGGCGTCAACTTTTAGCTTGATCGCAAGTTGCACCTTCGTTTCAGTTTCATCCTCACCGGCTTTAACCGTCGGGAAAAAGATCAGATTGTACAGGTCGCTCATGCGGTAGAGGTGTCCTTGATAAGGCAAACCATCTTACCGATAGTCTTTAGATGATGCCACGGGTCGGAAAATACTCCAGCGCTCGACCGAACCGCGTGTAGATCTTATGGCAGGGAGGTTTTATGACAAGGGACTCGTTCGTTACGCCCTCGAGGATTTTCTCGTAATCGCTATCTATCGACCCCCAGAGTTCAATACAGTGGTCTTCAACACTGACCTCACCGATGATTTCTATGTCAGCAATCCGCAGGCTATCCAATAAAGAATCCAAATCATCTACTAGGTAGTTGATCATAAACTCACCCTCAAAGTAGGTCGTGTCGGATTTAAAGGGGCTCCACCGGCTGAAGCACTTTGCCTCAGGGTTGTCGACGTGCCGCCAAGCAAAGTTGACTCCGTACTCGTCGGTATTGAATCCTAGGTGCTGCTGGTAACAATCGCGTTGGGCCACTGGATCTTTACAGTGGAAAAAGACACCTCAGTGGCCCTTCTCTACCCACGAGGTCGAGAACCCATATGGAATAGCCAATAACCTTCCGGGACCGGGACCGCTTCATCTTCAACGTATTTTTCCAGTCGGAAATTCCACGCCCGCTCTATGGCAACAGGATCAAGCAGCCGGGTTGCCTTGACGGGATAAATCGACTCAGCAATACGCACTCTAACAAGCGGATTAGAATCAATGACGCGAGACCATTTCTTTTCTTCACAATCCCTGCAACCGATATACAGCTGGTTACCGACCGCCCAACAATTCACAGTGACCGAGTGAGGCTTATCCGATGAGACTTCTACGGCGCAACGGTCAGTGTCCTGAACAAAACGAAAATCTGTAACCTTTTCGGTCACCACGGGCTCACTTAGCTTGCCACCCGCAATTGGTCCGCATGGCCCAAAACCGAATATAACCGGCAGGGTCAAGATGATCAGCGCGCGTAGCTTGTGACGATTCATAGAAACTCCAAACACTTATAAGTAGGTAACACCAACAGTGACCGTAAGGGTAATCCCAATCACGGCGAGTAACAATTTAGTTAATAGACGGTCCACATTTGTCCCCGGAGCCAACGCATAAGAGCACACTAGCAAATTCGCGTTAGTAGAATGCAGCTGACGCGATAACTGAACGAGAATTAGGGACGAACAACCTCTATCGACGACCAGAAAGCGCGGATAATGGCGGACTTTTCTAATTGCCTTGGTCTGGTGCAAAAACCAACGTGGAACTCGCCAAAGGGTCCCGTTGCGACAACCTCAATTCGATCCCTCAGACTGCTATTTTCCCACACCAGTTGAGGCACAAACCCGACTCCACAACCCAGTGCAACTAATGACAAGATTGCCTCATTGCCATCGACCTCAGAGTAAATTTCAGGTTTGAACCCTTCACTACGAACCCAGTCATCCACCTGGTCTCGCACCGGACCAAAGCCTGGCAAAACCAAGGGTACTCCTTCCCAATTAGGTGATCTGCCCAGAGAGCTGGCCATATCACAGGAAGCAACACCAACAATGGGCGTGCTCGTCACAATCTTTTTCAGTAGAGAGGCATCATCATCAACCGAGAGTGCCGCCACAACAACATCGGCCCCTTCGCTAAGTCGCTGGAGTGCGTCAATGGCATAGCCAGTTTCCAGCTGAATGTGAATGTCTGGAAAATTCTCTCGAAAGCGCGACAACACATTTGGCAAGATGCTTTGACTTGCCGTCACAGAGGCAAACAACCTCAAACTGCCTGACAGCCGTTCGTCTACTTGCTGCATGTTCCGTTTTAGTTCATCCCAGCCAGCAACGACTTCGCTGGCATAACTTCTGAGTTGTTGTCCTTGTTCCGTCAACTCAACTGAACGGTTATCACGTATCAAAAGTGGACAACCAGCACTTGCTTCTAATCTCTGGACGAGACGGCTCAGCGCCGAGGGGCTCATATGAAACTCTGCGCTGGTTTTGCCAAAATGCAAATGCCGACACAAGCCAAGAAATACGCGTAATGCTTGAATATCCATGGGTTGATTGCACCGGAGAAGTGCGGGCAGGTCAAGACACGGACTAGTTTTCTATCTGTGAGCGTGCAAAATAGCAGAACCCAAGGAGATAACGGATATGACCAGCGGAAGACAGTTTCACAATATTGAGGGTACTTTCGATATGCAGCACGGCTCGCTCGAGTCACCAATAGTTGCGTATGAGACCTGGGGGCTACTGAACCATCAGCGGGACAACACCATATTGCTCTTCACCGGCTTATCACCTTCTGCCCATGCCGCCTCGTCGCCCAATGACCAAAGTGTCGGTTGGTGGGAACAAATGCTAGGCCCTGGTCGCCCAGTTGACACGACCAAGTATTTCATCATTTGTATTAATTCACTCGGCAGCTGCTTTGGCTCAACCGGTCCCGGCAGCGTCAATCCTGCAACTGGCGAACCCTACCGAATGGACTTCCCCGTGGTGACGCTCGAAGACATTGCTCGAACAGGACACGAGGTCGTCAAACACTTTGGGCTTGAACAACTACACGCCGTTTTGGGAGCGTCAATGGGCGGTATGACGGCGCTGGCCTATTCAATTCTATTTCCAGAGGTCGCTAAGTCGTTGGTCAGCATTTCGTCTGCAGCAAGATGCCAACCTTACTCCATAGCATTGCGTTCTTTGCAACGAGAGATGATTTTGAGCGACCCGGCCTGGCTGCGTGGCAATTACCCGTTAGAACATCCGCCTCGTACAGGGCTGCGTCTGGCCCGTAAACTGGGGATGTTGACCTATCGAAGTCCAGAAGAGTTTGAGCAACGGTTTGGCCGTGAACTGATTGCGGAAGAACGCTCAACGGGAGAAGCATTTGATATCAGTTTTGAAGTGGAATCGTATCTCGAAGCACACGCCAATAAGTTCATCGGTACTTTCGACGCCAATAGCTATTTATATTTATCACGCGCAATGGATCTTTTTGATGTCGCAGATCATGGCGGCTCATTAACGCATGGTCTCAACAAGGTCGGTGCGGAGAGAGTGCTCATCATTGGGGTTGAATCCGACGTGTTGTTTCCGATACAACAGCAAGTCGAACTGGTAGAAGGATTGACCAACGGCGAACGTGAAGTCGAACTCGTGAGACTCCCCTCTGTGCAGGGCCACGATTCGTTTCTTGTCGATATGGATCGGTTTAGACCCGTACTATGCGACTTCTTCAACTGCAGTATGAATCAGCCTGGACGGTTGAGAACGGCTTGATTGAATGTCATTCACTCTTATAAAGGGACATAAGTAAAAAGATAACCACAAAAAAAGGCGCCAATTGGCGCCTTTTTTTGGTTTACCTATTTCTTAGGCTCTTTTTTCCTGGCTAATACCAGATCAGATCCTAGTAGCCCTGAACTTCGCCGTAACGGTCACGATGGAACGCGCTGTTACCGAAAGTCTGTTCACAGACTCGCGAACGCTTCAGGAAGAAACCAATCTCATACTCATCAGTCATCCCGATACCACCATGCATTTGGACACCTTCACTGCTCACGAGGTGGTAAGTATCATTGAGTCGAGCTTTCGCAAGACTTGCGAGCTCTGGTAGTTGATCAGAATTTTCGTCCAGTGCACTCAGTGCTTCAAGAACTACTGATTTTGAAAGCTCTACTTCACAAAACATTTGAGCTGCGCGGTGCTTTAAGCCCTGGAAGGAGCCAATAGGAACGCCAAACTGTTCACGAACCTTGAGGTATTCCACAGTTCGTTCAAAGCATTCTTCGATACTACCGAGCATTTCGGCCGCAAGTAGAATGCGACCGGCATCCAATGTCTTATCCAATACATCAGCACCCTTGCCTTCTTCGCCTAGCAATGCGCCTTCAGCGCCATCGAACTCAATATTGGCTGCATTACGGCTATCCGCCATAAAAGTACGGGTGACTTTGACGCCGCTTGCATTAGCATCAACCAAAACCAGCGTCAGACCGTCTCGGTCACCGGAATTGCCTGAGGTACGCGCAACCACAACAATCTTATTGGCAACATGTCCGTCTAGTACAAATGTCTTTTTGCCAGTGACCTTGTAACCAGCGCCTGATTTTTCTGCTTTTGCTGCTGCGCCATAAGGACTGTGATGTGGGGTCTCTTCTAGAGCGAGAGCTAATAGCAATTCACCGCCGGCAACCTGTCCCAGCAGCTCTGTTTTTTGCTCGTCGGTACCGCCATGAAGAATTGCACTCGTGCCAAGCACAGCGGTCGCCAGTAACGGTGAAGCAGTCAAAGTGCGACCACATTCCTGCATGACAACACCAAGGCCCATAAAACCGAACCCTAGACCACCGAAGTCTTCAGGAACAGTAATGCCAGCCCAACCAAGTTCAACCATTTGCTGCCAAGTTGCGTTGTCGAACCCTACTTCATTTTTATCATCGCGCAGCTTACGAAGCTGGGTGATAGGCGTGCTGTTGGTGCAGAAATCTTTCGCTGCGTCCTTCAACATATTTTGTTCTTCGTTTAATACCAATGGCATGCGGTGCTACTCCTCGTCTTTCAAATTTGGTTGCGATAATTCACAAATTACCGCTCGGTTCCATAGACGCTATGCCGTCTAGAATACCGCTACATTTATCAGGGATACGGCTATATAGACCGTGCTCCCCTTAACCGGCGTATTGATGGCGCTTACAGTACCAAAAAAGGTCGGCTTTGACACATTAGAAATGAGGCTGATAGGTCAAGCAAAGTCGGGCGAATAAGCGCATAAGGCATTGCTTGCTGCCAAATTCATACTCCGCATTTAGAGAAGTGCTCACGTAAGTGCTACGAAAGATGCCTAACCAGGTGGAAAAAATCACGAAAATCAGCTCAAACGTCCATTTAGCATCGCGATGGCGGCTTCGAGCGCACGCCCTAAACCCTGTGCATCCGCGAGGTTCTGACCCGCAATATCGAACGCGGTACCGTGATCAACGGACGTACGGACAAAGGGAATACCCATCGTAGCGGTGATGCTTTCTTCAAAGTTATGCATCTTTATCGCGATATGGCCCTGGTCATGGTAGAGCGCAAGCACCGCATCGAATTCACCGGCGACGGCACGATAAAAAACAGAATCTCCTGGAAACGGACCAACAACATCGAGCCCAGCTTCGCAGGCTGCTTGCACCGCCGGGGCAATTTCGTCGATTTCTTCGCGCCCCAACATGCCACCCTCACCGCCATGAGGGTTGAGTGCAGCCACCGCAATCCTGGGCTGCCGACCCATCCACCGGGTCATGTGGTCGGCTGTAAGTTGCAATTTTTCCACGAGTACAGGTTGAGTCACATAACGAGCAGCCTCGATCAGAGACTTGTGAGTCGATAAGTGAGCGACTTTCAATCCGGCCGTCATCAGCATCGTCGCGGTCAGTGTACTGCCGCACATCCTGGCTAATATCTCCTGGTGACCAATATCACCAATAAAGCCCGCGGCATGCACCGCCTCCTTGTTGATTGGGCAGGTTACGACACCCTGAATATGTCCGGCTAACGCCATAGTGACCGCGGATTCGAAGTAACCTACTGCCGCTTTGCCCGCTGCTGCGCTGACTTTGCCGTAAACATGCTGGTTCATATCAAACGACACCGGCTCGATCAGTTCTAGAACGCCTGCTTCGCCTTCAATTTCGTCAAGTTTTTGACGCACTCGAATCGGTATTTCTAGGTTGGCGCTTGCCATCGCAAGTCTCAAGCAAGCCTCGCTGCCCAGCACAAAAGGTATGGCATCGGTATAGATGGAGGCATGTTGGAACGCTTTAACGACCACTTCAGCACCAATTCCTGCTGGGTCGCCCATAGTCACAGCTAAACGTGGCTTTTTGCTCATTTTTTACTCCAGTAAAGTGTCGAAACTCGAACCTCAACTACACTCAGTCAATGCCGATTCTCTTGCTACGCATTTTTTTCGTAGCCGCGGGCTTATGCTGCCTAGCGGGTATTCCTGCCGCCTACGCGATGGACAATGCCAAAAACAACATGGTGCGCACCGCGTTGATCGATCCTGATTCAGATCAAGTCAGCATCCTTCCGTTTGCGACAGTCCTAACAGACCCGAGTCGAAAGTTCTCCACCCTGGCCGTCATCCGCGGGGACCTCGATCACCTCTTCCAAGATCTGGCGGAAAGTAATCTCCCGGTCAACGGCGCTTGGTTGAAGTTCAGTTTGCGCAACGATAGCAATCATAACCTACGACGACTGTTAAGCTACCGAAGCCCCATGATGCGTGAGGCTCGCTTATACCAGACACCCATGACGGGCCCTGACAACCCAATCAGACCATCCACTGGCGCGCTCAACACTTTCTCCGTTGGACTCGACAGCTATTCGATTGAAACCTACTACCTATATTTAGATGCGCCGCTAGCTGATTACGACCTTTTATTGGAAGAACCTGTCTATCACCTCGAAGGACTGGTTCTAAAGACTCAGGTATCGCATATATTTTACGGCGCGGCACTAGGCATTTTTCTTTACGCCCTAATTTTACTGACCACAACGAAACTGCCGATCTATCTGTGGTTCGCTAGCAGTATCTTCGCTTATACACTCACCTGGGCCATTCGCGACGGGTCTGCCCTAAGCTACCTTCCAGAACTCCAAGCGAATACCCGGGACTTAATTTGGTGGTTCTGCATAAACCTTAGCTCAATCGCGTTCGCCAAATTCTTTGCCGAATTCCTGTTACTAAAAGAGCGATGGCCCTCTCTTAACACTGGCATCAACCTCTTTATCGCGATCTGGGTTGTACTTTTACCATTGGAGTTTTACATTCAAACCAACCTTTTAGTGATCCTGCTGACGGTTGTGAATACTAGTTTTTTCCTTTTTCAGCTCTGCGCGCTCGTTCCGATGGCTTTAGCAAAACAGCGAGACGCATTGTTTTATGCAGGCGGCTACTCAGCGACGCTGCTGATCTTTGCGTTTATGGGAATGCAAGGCATGGGCCTATATAACGACGCCACTCTCCTGAACCAAATCGTCTCATACGGCCCTCAGTTTGGTCAGTTCGTCTGGATGATGGTAATGACCTACGCACTGGGTGAACGATTCCGCAAAACATCGGAGAAACAAGAAGAGGCAACGAGGGAGAGTCAGGCCAAGTCATCCTTCTTAGCCACTATGAGCCACGAAATTAGAACCCCCATGAATGGCGTGCTCGGCATGACCGAACTGCTCAACAACACTCGCATGGACACGCAACAAAAAAATTACGTCTCTGCGATATACAGTTCGGCAGCCGCGTTACTGACAATCTTGGATGACATTCTCGACTACAGTAAAATCCAATCCGGCAAACTAGAGTTGGAACGAATACCTATCGATCTGAACCGCTTTACGTCAGATACCGTGCTCGTGTTTGCCGCAATGTCACAGCAGAAAAAAATCCCACTCCTCGTTAATATCGACAATACATTACCTGTTGCCGTATGGGGTGACCCGACGCGAATCCGTCAGATCGTCGTCAACTTACTTGGCAACGCTTTCAAATTTACGTCTGATGGCCAAATCGCCTTGAATTTCTACCGCGAAAATTCAAACTTAGTGATCGCTATCCGAGACACCGGCATCGGCATCTCGGAGCATGACCAGCAGCATATTTTTTCCACCTTCAGTCAGGCCGATAAATCCACCAACCGAAAATTCGGCGGGTCTGGGCTAGGGCTTTCGATCTGTCGGGATCTCTGTAATATCATGAGCGGCAGTATTACTGTCAATTCAGAAGCAGGAATTGGTAGCGAATTTATTGTCCGACTTCCAATGGGCGACTCGGACGATGAGATCTTATTGGACATCGTCCCCGAAAAAATCCGCCAGCTACACGCATTAATCTATGAACCGATTGATGCCAAACGCCAAAGCCTTGCTAAGACGATGGAAGATTGGGGTATCCAGGTATTCAATGCGGCCAATATTGATGAGGCGAAAGCTGTTATTCACAAACAACCCGAACTGGACGTGATTTTAACCACCACACCGGTAGCGACTCGCGACTTATCAACTGATCAAAATTTCTTAGTTATTCAGTTGGCGAGAACATCAAAGAGCCACCAACAAGCTTCTGATGGCGTGGACTATGTTCTCGAAGAGCCTATATGTCCTGGTGCTCTGCTGACGTGTCTTGAGGAACTATTCTGTTCAGTCAGTGCCACGGACGTCATTGAAGAGGAACCCATGTATGGACCACGTCCCTCAGACCTTCGTGTACTGGTAGCCGAAGACAACGAAATCAATCAGAAAGTCATTTGCGGCATGCTAAACAGGCTTGGCATACAACCGACGCTTGCCAACAACGGTGATGAAGCTTACCGTTATTACTTGCAGCAGCAGACCAATCGTAATCCATTTGACTTAATTCTTATGGACTGTGAAATGCCACAGGTCGACGGCTATGACGCGACGCGCCTCATAAGAGCCTACGAATCCGAGGGCGACAGTCACGTCGAAATTGTAGCACTTACAGCCAATGTGCTGCCGGAGCATCGCAAAAAAGCGCATGACATCGGCATGGATCAGTTTCTCACCAAGCCCATACGACTGGCCGATCTACAGCAACTTTTCAGCAACCTCTAACAGCCAGGGGTCATGTTCTGAACTAGCGTTCACCGAGTATGTACTGCGCAACAAGTTCAGGTGCCTGCATTGGCATAAAGTGGGTGAGTTCTGGTAAATAGACGTCTCGACCATTCATAAATTGCGCGGCTAACCCTGGCCAGGTTGGGGACAAGGTAAAATCTAAAGTCGTCCTTACTTCTACTCGCTTAGCACGCATTATCGTGACCGGGACAGTCACTTTTCCAAACCCATCAAAAATCGGCTGGCTCATGCTACCCATATAGATCGAGGCTTCAAGGTGCGGCGGGCAAGCTAATTTATAGCCGCCGTTTTCCTCGTCGGATTGAAGACCGTGTTCGCAATAGTCATGCAAAGCCTCGGGCTTCCAGGACGCATAGCTGCCTCTACCTTCAAAGTTCTTATACATCGCATCAGCATCAACAAAATGATTTCGTCTGCGCGCCACGGGATGCTCGTTATCATCATTTAAAAACGACTCATGACGCTCGTGTGTATCAGTGTAGGTTTCCGGGTCCATTATTACTGGGTCGACCAATACTGTTTCGGTAACACGGTGCCCTATTTCACAGAGTGCATTTGCCGCACAGTAACCACCCATTGAATGACCGACGAGAACAATGTTGTCGAGATCTTGAGCTTCGATAAAAGCGATCACATCGGTGCTATAGACTTCCCAACCACAGGGGTCGCCCTTTTCGCTACGCCCGTGGTGGCGCAGGTCCAAGGCCAGGACATGTCGATCACCCAAATGGGCAACCACCTGGTCCCAACAACGGGCATGAAATCCAGTCGCATGAATTAAGACAATGGTCGGGTCTGAATTGGGGGTGCCCCACTCAAACCAGCAAAAACGCGTATTATTAAGATCACCATAGTGCTCAATGGGCTGTCGCAAAATCAATTTCCTGTTGTCGCTGATGTTGTTTCTATAAATTTGTTTCTATAAATTTGTTGCTCGTAAATTGTCGTCGCTTAAGTGTCTAAATCTAGATAGGCGAGTCGGGTACGCGTGGCGACATAAGCTGTTATCAACCAGACACCCGCCACGGCCACCAAAAAGCTGTTGAGTATACCGAGATATTCAGCACAGAACCCCATTAAGGCAGCACCGAATGGCAGTGCGCCCACATTGGCCAAAGATAGGACAGACAGGACTCTGGCTCGATGCGATTCTGGTGCAAGTTCTTGCATGATCGTTCTGCCCATGCTCATCGCCAGACCACCACAACAACCCCAAGCAAATAGCACCGCAAGATAACCCATAAATGGCAGTCCAAGTGCAGTGATCCCGAGCATGAGGCCAGCGATACTCGCCGCGAGAATCATCCCAAGCCCTGGGTTCTTTAAGCCGCCTAGAGTCACTAAGACAACGGACGTGAGTACCGTGCCAGACATAAAGCAGGCAAACGATAAAGAAATCTCCGTGGCGCCGCCCTGGTAAACATCTCGAACAATTAACGGGTTCAAGACCATAAATGTGCCGCCATAAAATACACTAAGGGTTGCTAGCATTATCGCACTGGCACGCATTTTTTCAGATTCAAAAACGATGCGTAAACCTTCAGCAATAGACTTGCGCATACTGCTAGATTTATCGGAATTACCGGGCGATGCAGGCAGCTTGAATGAGGCATATATACCGGACAGTAAAATTGCCGCCATAACCACAAGCAACAGTTCAGCACCCGCAACTTCCGCTAAACTCGCGATGCCAAAGCCAAAAATTTGCGCGCCGAACGTCAGTCCCATCGCGATAGTGACAGTTCGTTGTATTTGATCTCCCGCTATAGCACTGAGTAATTTATCTCGCGCGGGTTGAGAAAACGCCGTTACCACGCCCATGCTGAGCGCATACGCGATCATCAAGGCGAAGCTTAAGACGTCGTTCGAAATGAACAAGGCAAGCGTCAGCGGGGGTAGAATGGCAATCAGATGCAGCGAGATCAACATCTTGCGTGCATCGAGCCGATCCGCGAGAAAACCACCAATCAGAATCAAGAACAGCGCTGGAATCTGTAACGCCATCTGACCAAGCCCAAGCTCACGCGCACCCAGCTGCAGTTCAATTGCGAGCAACCATGGAAACAACACCGTTTGAATCCCCATCGGAATGACAAATGATGCAACGCTCAAAAAATACCATCGTGCCGGTGTCATCACGCTGCTTACAGTCGGAGCACCGGGGTCTACGCTATTGATATCCACTTCCTTAATAACAGAACTGAATAATGCTAACCCGTACAAGTTGAGAGATCGACTGCTATGATTGCCGACCGCCAGAACGAGCACGTTGGACAGTGATTCAGCCGGAAAGAATTCGAAAGATATTTGTCATCGGCTTACCGATTATGGGCGGTATGGTGTCGGGCGTTGTGGTGGGTTTAGTGGATACAGCCATGGTGGGCAGTCTGGGCGATGCTGCACTCGGCGCCGTGGGTTTCTCATCCTTTTTTGCCTTTATGTATCTTGGTTTTTTTCACGGCTTCTCGATTGCTGTCCAGGCAACCGTTTCAAGACGTCGCGGCGAGAAGAATTTGTTAGCCTGCGGTCCTTATCTGTCCGCTGGCCTACTTGTAATTGGTATTTCTGCACCGATCGCGTCAGCTATTCTCTACTTTGCTATCCCCTACATTATCCCCCTGATTAACAATGACCCAGAGGTCGTAGCGATCAGTGTCTCCTACATACGCTGGATCATTTTGCAGGGTGTTTTTGTTGGGTTTATCGCCGCGAACTCTGGCTTTTGGAATGGCCTGGGCTTATCTCGAATTTACTTGCCATCGCTGCTCATCATGCACGCTGCCAACATCCTTTTTAACTACATATTTATCTTCGGCAATTTCGGCGCACCCGAGATGGGGGCCGAGGGCGCTGGCTTTGCGACCGCGCTATCCGCGGTGGTTGGGTCCGTATTATTTTTACTGCTGGGTATTCGCAACGGTAAATCCTATGGGTATCTGGTGAGTTGGCCAACCAATGCGGAGGTCCGTAACGTGTTGCGGCTCGCAATTCCGGCAGGGCTACAACAATTTCTCGATGTCGCCGCCTTAACCACCACCTACTCAATTGTGGGTCTAGTGGGGACACGAGAACTGGCATGCTATAGCGTGCTGATCAACTTTATCAATCTGGTCGGATTACCCGCATGGGGGTTGGGTACCGCCGGCGCGACTCTGGTCGGGCAGGCATTGGGAGAGCGAGACATCCCCTCCGCGACTCAATGGGCATGGGATGTCATCAAAGTCGGCGTGATTGGCATGTTCATATTAGGCATGCCATTTTGGCTATTCCCCGACTTTCTGCTATCGATTTGGATTCACGACCCCGAAACACGAGCGCTGGCCATCTGGCCCACACGTATCCTCGGCCTGATGATCTGCATCAATGGCATGGGCTATATGCTGGCAACGTTGCTGAATGGCGCCGGTGACGTGAAGAAGGTGACCTGGGTAAACCTCATCACGCAGTGGGGCCTACTCGTGCCTGGCGCCTACTTGCTGGGGCCCTATCTAGGTTTTGGTCTAATCGGGATCTGGTGCCTGCACCAATTCGGCTATCGAGCTGGACACGTATTGATCTTTGGCTATTTTTGGCGCCGTGGAGACTGGGCCAAGATATCGATTTAGAGCATCGAACAACAGGCTTTAGCCGTCACTTATGAAAAGCTTAAAAAGAGGTTAACAAGGCTTGCGAATTGCGTTCAGGAATAGCTCGATGGTGGGTCGCGGATCTTCAGACAACTGATTCATCACTGTCATTGCGGGACTTCCTAAATGGTGATTATCTGCGGGCGCTTTGGATAAAACCAAACTGGCAGCGCCGTGGACACTCGCCCAGACCGCACCGGCCACCTCTAATACCGGACGATCCACAAATACGCCTTCCTCAATGCCACGTTCAATGACGCCGGTTAGAACGCTGAAGGCTGCTGACCCAGCCTCAACCAACGCTTCACTTTGATTAAAATCCACCAAAGACGAATCAAAAAATAGCTGGTATTTCTCAGGATTTCGCTGGGCAAAACCAACATAAGCCAAGCTAATTTCGACAAAGGCTTGTTCAAGGTCATCTTCATGCTGTTTCGCGACTGTCGACATCTCTGCAGCCATTAACTCGAACCCATACACAGCAATGGCACGAAACAATGCCGACTTGGATTCAAAATGACGATATGGAGCAGTCTGCGACACGCCTATTTCTCGTGCTAGCGCTCGCAAACTAAGGGTATCCGCACCGGACTTCAGGAGATGCTTGCAGGCAGCTTCAATCAGCGAATGTCTGAGGTCTCCATGATGGTATGGCCGGCTGGCGGTCACTTTAGTCATTCACAGTCCATCTAATATGTCCGTTTAACCTGAAAGTTTGAGGCAGTCTGACCGACGCAGCCTGTCTGGGTTTTGCCATTTTGAGTCGTTTTACGCTAGTAAGTCCAGATGAGTATTAGATCGTGACCCATTCGGCATGTTGACATTGCTAACATTAGAATTATAATTACGCAAACCTCGGAGTCATCTCATGCCGAAATCGATCGCTGCCCTGCTCCTGAGCATTAGCCTCTGGCACGCCCCATTGTTCGCAGAACCCATGTCGGTGAGCACGCTGCAGCTAAATTTATCGGATAGCTACGATTTAACCAGGGTTTATGGCGGACAACTCAAGCACCGCCGCATGAGCCATATGGGATTTGAAACCTCCGGCGTTATCAGCCAAGTCCATGTGAATGAAGGAGACCTCGTTAAGACCGGTGAGCCACTGGTCACGTTGGACCAGGCTGCGATTAACGCCCAACTCGAAGCCGCCATGGCAGAAGTGGATACGGCAAGAGCGATGGTTCATGCCCAGCAGGCGCAGCTACAACTGAGTGAATCAACCCTAAAAAGGCACCAGGAACTGGCGATACAAGGTCACGTTTCTATCCAACTACTAGACGAACTCCAACAGCAGCAAGCCATTCAGAGAGCTAATCTCGGCGTGACTGAAACTCAACTGAGAGCGGCCAGTGCAAGAGCAGAACAGCTCGCTGTGAGTTTTAACAAAACGATCCTGCTAGCTGCCTACGATGGCCAGGTGCAAACCCGCCACCTTGATGAAGGCAGCATCGTGAACCCAGGAGTACCGGCGATAACAGTGGTCGAAAACGGCTTTTTGGAAGCAACGATTGGCTTCCCGCAAAAAATGATCGGTAGTCTTGTGGTCGGAAATTCCTATGAGTTCACGATTAGTGACCGTCAGATTCCAGGACGACTGAAGGCGATCTTGCCCAATGTTGATCCCGTCACCGGCACCGTCACCGCCCTATTCACGATCGACGGTGACAATCTGTTTGGTGGCACGCTCGCCGAATTGAACTTATCTGTCAATGTGAAAGGAGATGGTTACTGGGTACCAGTATCAGCGCTCGCCGAGAGCCAACGAGGTTTGTGGGCGGTACTGGTCGTCACTGAGAACGATGCGGATGCAACCACTGTCGAAACCAGGCTGGTGGAAATTTTGTATCGTGGTCGAAATGCCGTTTACGTTCGTGGCACGCTTGAAGATGGTGATCTGATCGTCGACAGTGGCACGGGTCGCATCGTCCCCGGCCAAAACGTCCGCGTGGCCACCCGCTCGTCCAACTTTCTGCCAGCTGGCAGTTAAACAATGCACCTTTCTAACGCATTCTACGTATTTCCCCGCCTAACCGCACTTGCCATGGGTTTTATTCTTGTCACCGGGATCTCGGCCTTCCTTAATCTGCCGAGGCAGGAAGACCCCACTATGACTGAACGTTTTGGTTTCGTGGAAACGTTCTTCCCCGGAGCCACAGCAGAACGCGTTGAAACGCTTGTGACTGAAAAAGTTGAAAATGCCTTGCGAGAAGTTCCTGAGGTCAAAACCATCGCATCAACATCACGATCCGGGTATTCCAATATCCAAGTGGAACTATACGACGAGGTAAAGGCTAACGAAGTCGACCTGGTATGGAGCGAAGTTCGCGACAAGATGGGCGAAATAGGAACGGATTTGCCGACGAGCGCAACAAACCCTCAGCTAGAACCTCGATCACCCGTCGCCGTGACTCTCGCGATTGCCATTACCAGCGATGTCACACCCATTTCAGTTTTGGAGCGAATCGCAACCGAACTCAAAACACGACTGTCATCTTTACCGGGCACAAAAGAAACAGATGTATATGGCGAACCCCTACAAGAAGTTCTGGTCGAGGTTGATCCACTACGCTTGGCTAGGGCCAGTATATCCATGCCGCAACTCATGCAAGCGATCAGTGCATCGGACACCAAAGTTGCTGCAGGAGATCTGGAAGGCCCGGATTACTCATTGGTGGTCGAAGTCAAAGGCGAACTCACCTCAGTTGAAAGAATCGGCTCGATTCCACTGCCGGGCTCTGCCAATGGGCAATTTTTACGTCTCTCAGACGTCGCTCATGTTTATAAGCATTATGTCGATCCACCAGAATCTTTAGCGCTATTAAATGATAAACGCGGCATCCTGGTCACCACTACGATGGAAACGGGCCGTCGCGTAGACCGCTGGGTGGAAACGGCTAAACAAATCATCGATGAGTATGATGCCGAACTGCCTGAACTTGTTGAACTCGACATCATTGTCGATCAGAACTATTACACACAAGAACGTCTCACGACGCTACTCACCAACTTGATACTGGCGATTCTACTGGTCTTGATCGCGCTGTTTTTTCTAATGGGTTTCCGCTCAGCATTTATTGTGGGCTGCGCAATACCCATGACCATGGCGATGGTGTTAGTGGGTCTCTACGCATTGGATATCCCCTTACATCAGATGTCCGTGACCGGACTGATTATCGCATTGGGACTGCTGATCGATAACGCGATTGTCGTGGTAGAAGAATACAAAATGAAACGGCGAGATGGCGCAGATATACCCAGTGCTATCAGTAAGTCGGTTCGACACCTGTTTGTACCACTGCTCGCCTCCACGGCAACCACTGCTTTCGCATTCTTACCGATTGCCATGACCCCTGGCGGTATCGGTGATTTTACTGGCGCGATGGCCGTCGCAGTGGTGCTGTCTGTGAGTGCATCTTTCATTTTGGCAATGACCATCATCCCGACTGTTGCCGGATTTATTGATCGATATCTGCCAAGAGAACCAGACTCTGACCACTGGTGGGTGAATGGTTATACCCCTAAACATTTGATTCCTGTTTATCAGAAGTTGATCAACACAGTTTGTGAAAAACCACTCATCGGCGTTGGCGCATCCATCGTTCTGCCTATCATTGGGTTTTTGGTTGCCGGCACCATGACCTCGTCTTTTTTCCCACCCGTGGACCGCAATCAATTTCAGGTACAAGTCACCATGCCTGCTGGCACGTCTCTTAATCAGACATTGGCAGAAGTGAATCGTGCGCGAGCGTACCTTGCTGGTGTGCCAGAGATCGTCGAGAGCCACTGGTTTGTGGGGGAACCCTCACCGCCGGTTTACTACAACATGATCGGCAATAGCGACGGTGTTTCGAGTTTCGCCAATGGCTTTGTGACAACAGCTCACGTGGATGACCCACGCGTCATACTGCCGAACCTTCAGAAAGATCTGATGCAAGCGTTTCCTCGAGCAAGGATTATGACGTTGCCTTTCGAGCAGGGGCCGCCCTTCACAGCGCCAGTTGAAATCAGAATCGTCGGGCCAGATCTTGTGACCCTACGCAGCTTGGGAGAAAAAATTCGGCTGGTACTGTCGGATACTAAAGACGTGACCTACACAACGTCGACACTCTCGGGAAACGTGGCACAAGTATCGGTCTATCCGAATGAAAACATGACGCGGATGCTCGGACTCAGCAATCAACAAATCCCCCAACAACTCAACAGTGACTTGAGCGGCTTGATTGCAGCGAATGTAATGGAAGGCTCAACAGAAATCCCAGTTAGAGTCAGACTCGACAGCTCCGCTCGCAATCATCTGGGCGAGATCAATTCGCTGCCCATCATGGGTGGCAACAGTCGATCCGGTTACACCGGCATTCCGCTAGAGCAGCTCGCCAGCATCCGACTAGAACCCGCACCCACTCGAATTGACCGTTACCAGAACGAGCGGATCAACACCGTATCTGGCTTCCTGCTGCCTTACGCCTATCCCAGTGAAGCCGTCGAGGATTTTCGGAACCGGTTAGAACAGGCCAACATCTCTTTGCCACCGGGCTATCGTATCGAATTTGGCGGCGAAGAAGAAAAGCGCGGCGAAGCGGTCAACAACATCATGGCGACCTTCCTGACATTTCTTTGGCTAATGGTCGCGGTGATTGTCTTATCCCTTAACTCTTTTCGGCATGCGGCAATAATTGGTCTTGTCGGTTTCCTCTCCGTTGGCCTCGCTTTACTTGGCGTGTGGATATCCGGTTATCCGCTCGGCTATACCGCTCTGATTGGCACCCTGGGTTTGGTTGGCCTGGCAATCAACGGCGCGATTATCGTGTTGTCGGCGCTGCGCGCCAACGATGATGCAATGGCCGGTGACATTGCGGCTACGACCAGAGTGGTCGTCAACTCTAGTCGGCACATTATCTCGACGACAGTTACTACCATCGGCGGATTTATCCCACTGATCATCTTTGGCGGTAACTTCTGGCCGCCACTGGCAATGGCCATTGCTGGCGGCGTTGCAGGCTCGGCGATATTGGCATTGATTTTAGTACCCTCGTTGTTCTGTTGGTACATTCGCCGCGACCAGCGTCACGTCAAGGTTACAGCCCAACCTGTGTGATTTTTCATTAGCCCTAGTCTTTGCCTGCGCGCAAGGAAAAGGAATACTCGGTGCAAAACACAAAGTCAGCCACAAAAAGTTTTAGATGAGCAACGGTACCAGCGACACTTCAGTTATCGACAAGCCAGACCCAACGCACTTCGATGTCGTCGTTGTAGGCACTGCTGCATGCGTCGCATGCGACGAGCCAACGCCGCCGGAAATGATCGCGCAATTTAAAGCTGGCGGCTACAGCGAGTCCCTGCGCCGCGTAGATTGGCAAGGAGAAAATCCTGCTGAGCCTGCTGCAGCCGCAGCTTTTTCATTCGATGCTCTACATGACGAAATTCAAAACAAAGCGGTCTGCGACAGAATTGAGGCGAAGTTTCGATATGAAGTTAACGATAAAGACCTCGCAGCAGTGGTGAAAAAAATGAAAGCAGACCGCCAAGATCAGGTAGAACCGTCTAAGGAAGCGGTGGAAGCCTGGACGGAGCTTTGCGAGGCAAGCTCTGATGGCAAAGTCTGGCTGCGTTGCAATAATTGGTAAATGAAGTCCACTAAAACGGATGCTGCCAAAGGGCGACAGCGATCATCGAGTATGTGGATGGGTAACTACACGGACTACCTCAAACACGTATTGGGCGAAGCGGGCGGCCCTCGAGAGGCGCTCTTACAGTTTCGCTAGCGCTACTTTTATAGCCACAGGGAATAAGTCATATAAACCAGCTCTATGTTGACGTTGCTCACATTCTCATTATAATGTGATCAGTGCTTACATTGTTGGTGAGACAGTGAAAGTACAGAAGAAATGCGAGCCAGTATTCCTTCCTTCTTGGGTATCACTTGATACCTCAACTCACTAAATCACGGTGAACGCTTTGCGGATAAACAATCTGTCAAAGGGAGAAATCATATGAAATCGACGTTATCTTTTATCTCAATCTTTTGTTTAAGCGCTTTTATGTCATTCAACGCCAGTGCAGCAGGCTCTAAGAGCGATGCCCTGAATGAATGTAAATCTCACCTCGATGAGTTGTACCAGTCTGATGTGAGAAGCAAATTGAAGCGAATCAAAAAGCGCGGTGGAAATTTTGAAGTGAAAATGAAAGTCAGCACAGAAGGCGAGCGATTCAACGCCGTGTGTGCCTTTGCTGATGGCGGCATGACCTATTCTACTGACCGCACGCGCAACCTTTCTCTCGCTGATTAAGCTTTTCCCAAATCCTAATTAGCGAACTCCAAGCGGCTGTTTTACAGCCGCTTTTTTTTGCCTAATTTTTGCTGCTCTGTTCACCAATGCTTATCGCAAACGACAGACTCAGTCGGACTTGAAGAGTTCCGCTTCGATGTTGGCAAACGCCTTAAACTCAAGCGCGTTACCACTAGGATCTTTAAAGAACAGGGTCGCCTGCTCGCCCGCGAGCCCTTTAAAGCGAATTCGCGGCTCAATCACAAATTCAACGTTTAGGGATTTTAATCGCTCCGCAAAAGCCTGCCAGCGTTCCATGGTGAGTACGACACCGAAATGCGGCACGGGTACATCATCGCCATCTACAGGGTTGCCGTAGGTAGGGCTTAATTCAGCTTCGTGACAGACCAATTGATGGCCAAACAAATTAAGGTCCACCCAATGATCACTCTTACGTCCAACTTTACAGCCTAGAATATCTGTATAAAACGTTTCCGCTTCCTTGACGTTGCGAACCGGTATCGCTAGGTGAAATGGCGACAAGCTCATGACGTCAGCCCTCGGTAAACTTTAGACAACTCATCGGGCAATTGGGTGATGTCCTGCATCACCATATATTGTTGATCAGGACACATTTCGCGCAAATAGTCGTGACCCGATGGATCAACCGTCAAGCAAAAGCTCTGAATGCCTTGCTGACTGGCTTCACTCAAGGCGCGAGTGGTGTCCTTAACGCCATAGTCTTTGCTATTTCTATCTTGGCCGTAGTCATAATCTTGGGGATAGCCGTCGCTGATAATGATCAGAGCCTTTACTCTCGATTCCGTGGCCGCGAGCATTTTGCTGGCGTGCCGAATCGCCGGCCCCATCCGCGTGCTCCGGCATGGCTTAATACCACCAATATTGCCTTTCGCATGATAGTTGTAGGGCTCATCAAAATCTTTGCAGACGTAATATTCCACTCGATCACGGCCATAACCGGAGAAACCGCAAACCGCGTATGAGTCGCCCAACCCTTCCAGGGCCTCAGCCATCAGTACCACCGATTCTTTCTCAAGATCAAGAATCGTCTTGCCGCGTTCCTTCTCTGGCACCTCGCCAACGTTAGCAAAGCCATGCAAGTAGTCATCATCATCTTCAACGTAAACTGTCGGCGGAACTTCAATTAGGTCGTCGGTCGAGGCACTCATGTCGAGTAAAAATAGCGCAGCAACATCACGCTCTTTGCGTTGCCGCTGCACGTAGATATTGTCAGAGGGACTAACACCGGACTTGCGATCAACCACCGCTTCGATCGCACGCTCCAAATCTAGCTCTTCGCCATCCTGCACGCCTTTTACTTTGCGCAGTAGCTCGGGTCGCAACATATTCAACTGGCGACGCACTTTTGTCGCCAAGGCTCGATGTTCACTCAACGTATTTGGCACAAAATCCACATCCTGTTCGAGTTGACGAAACTCGAACAAGGTGCACCAGCGGCGTCGGTAGTCTTCGATGACGTGGTCCCATTCATCGTAGCGATAAGTAGTTTCTGCGGGCTCTTGTCGCTCTTGCTTGAGGCGTTCCATCTTTTTCAAACCCGCTGGGTCATCCAATTGCTCTAGGTCATCGGGCACCAGAATATCTTCATCTGCCGAAATCACAGCTGTCGGATTTTCTACTTCACCTGCCTGCAATTCGTCGATATTAGGGTTCGCCTCATCCGTCGTCCCTGTCATTTGCACACCGTCTTCGTCATTTTCCGTAAAGTCGGGGTCCATATCTTCCAACGCCGTGAGCTGCAAATTAATACTCGCATCATCGAACGGGATAACGCCACGATACATAACAGTTGGGATCGGCTTCACGTCAATCGGCGTCATCGAAACAATCGCATAACACGTCGCCATGACATCCATCGAGGTTTGCACGCTTGCCGTGTTTGATTTCAAATGATTCATGACCTCACAAAGATCAATCGCGGCTTCTGCCAAAGCACCTGCCAAAAACCCGTCAAGAAAATCAGATTCCGTCAACGCGTCTGATTGGATTGCGTCCAGTGAGAAGGAAACCATGACTTCTAGTAACTGATGTCGCTCTGACAATCCAGCCAAAAGTCGATCCTGTGCCGCTGCTGATTTTACGAGTTCAAGGTCTTGAGCCGCACCCCGATACCGCTTCGCAAGCAGCCAATCTACCCTGGCTGCTTCGCAGATCGTAAACAACACTTCAGCCAACATGGGCTGTTCATAACTGCGAAACTGGTCGTCAAAAGCGACGTAACTGTTACCACGGCTGTAGTCGAACGTACCAAATTCATAACAACCGAGCTGATGTGTCAAAGCAGTTTTTAACCAACGATAGTTGTCAGCACGTTCACGATGCACATCAATCAATGCCGGCAAACGCACCACCTGACCATCGGAGCTAGGTAACCCTTCTCCTGCTTCAATTTTAAGTCGCGTGCCACTCATCGCCTCGGCAAATAACTGCAGTTGGCGCTGCTCTTCATGGAGTTGCACCTGGCCCATGAGTTCTTGGAGACGCTGTTCACTTTGCGCCGATTCCAACTTCAAGTAGGCCGCAGTCACTTTCTCATGATCGGCTCGTGGCCGACTTTCAAGCCAGGCGCTCATCACCTCGAATTGATTCAGTGGCAGCTTAACGGCCGTTTCTGCCAAGGCTGTTGCGAGCACGACGCTATTCAGAGGTTCCGTTAACTCGACCAAAATTCGGGCGTCCGACTCTTTTAGCAACGGCAGTGACCGCCCCAGTGCATCTAGCCACTGATCAATACTGTGCTGTTTTTTTGAGTAGCCTAGAACCAACGCGGCCAGTGGTTGCTCGACAGGTGCAACCGCATAGCGAATTTTCGCCGCGAAGGCGAGATAGGCCACGGCATTATCGCGATGGCACTCGGCAATTTCGGCGAGTATCAACCAGTTTTGCTCAGGCGCCGTTTGAGAAAGGTTTAGAAATTCTAGCAGTGCTGCACGCTCAAGACTGGCATTGAGCGCCGCAAATCGGCACCAGGCAGACAATATGCTTTGGTCCTGATCAATCGCCACGACAAATGCTGTTTTGAAAAATGCCGTGTGTAGATTTGATGCATGTTGAAAGCGCTCAACAATCAATTTCCCCGTTTGCTCAATAACCGATAAGCCTCGGAACTCCCGCGCTTGTATAAGGTCACTGACACCACGTAAATAGATGCGGCCTGGCTCGAATGAAGTGCCGACCAATAACGAACAGTATTCACCCACTGCCAGCAGCCGCTCGGGTTCATCTGCTAGCTGCAACGACAAGGCAAGATAATCGTGGGTTGTTTCCCAACCATGCCAACCAGCATCTGCCAGCAGCCAACAGAGGTCACTCCAACGGGAAAGTTGAGTCTCATTGAGAGTGCCATCCAACAGCCGCGAGACGCGCGCATATTGATCAGCCACATCCGGTTTTAGGCGCCGAAGTTTCGTTTCTATTTCAGTCACGAGTCAGCTCAAGCAGGAAAAATTGATCGGACCAGTTCACCAATCGCTTGCTGAACATCGGCTTCATCTGTCACGGCCTTACAAATCGCGACTTCACAGGCGCGAATAGGCGTTACGCCTTTGACCATCATCTGCCCCGCGTAAACCAGCAAGCGGGTACTGACACCTTCATCAAAACCATGATGTTTTAGGTTACGAACTCTGGCTCCGAGCTTCGCCAGATCCACCGCTTCTTGCTCGCCGACGCCCGACTCATGAGCAATGACGCCCGCTTCCTGCTCTTCATCAGGATAATCAAAGTCGATGGCAATAAATCGTTGACGCGTACTGGGTTTCAAATCCTTCAGTACATTTTGATAGCCGGGATTATAGGAAATCACCAGCAAAAAATTAGGGTGGGCATTGAGCGTTATACCTTGCTTTTCAACCGGCAGAATCCGCCGATGGTCAGTCAGGCTGTGGATCAATACGGTGGAATCTTTTCGCGCCTCAACGATCTCGTCTAGGTAGCATATCGAGCCATCCTTAACCGATCGACTGAGGGGACCATCTTGCCAAACTGTTTCGTCGCCCTGGAGCAGAAATCGGCCCACCAGATCAGTGGCGCTTAAATCCTCATGACAGGCCACAGTCTGCAGTGGCTCAGATACATCGCGACGAATTTCATCGCTATTTTCGCCTCTGAATAGCCGATGCGCCATGTACTCAACGAAACGGGTCTTGCCGCAGCCCGTTGGCCCTTTAAGCAATACGGGCAGCCGTTGCTCGTATGCGGTAAGAAAAATCTCAACTTCATCACCGAGTGGCAAGTAATAAGGTACCGCTTCAGTTTTAGGCATGTTCAATCCGCTACTCTCCCAACCAGTTTGCCTGGCGTTTCTCTAAATAGGCTTTTACCGCCTCGGCATAATCTTTCTGTTTCATCATCTCGAGCAGAAGCTGTTCGCTCTCCGCCACCGAAGCACCGACATCACGATGTTGATCGGTATATATTTGACGTTTGGTCGCCTGCATCGAACCCGGTGACACATCGCGGATCATTTGCTTGGTATACGTCAGCGTTTCTTCTAAAAGTGACTGATTGTCTACGAGACGATTGACCAAACCAAGGTCATAGGCTTCATCGGTCGTAAAGATACGGCTCGTGAATAACAGATCATTCGCTTTGCCGAGACCAATAATCCGCGGCAATAACCATGAAAGGCCATATTCCGCAGGCAGATTGAGCTTGCCATGGGCCGTGGTGAGTTTTACCCCATGTACTGCAAAACGGATATCGGCAAAACACGCCAACACCAGCCCCACGCCTGCCGCAGGTCCATTAATCGCCGCGATAACGGGTTTGGTTAATCCAAAATGATAGGCAAAAGATGCATCGAACGCCTCATGCACCCCGAACCCCGGTTTTGCGATCTCATCCGTCGTACCAGAATCATACCCACCCCTCGCCACATGCCCTTCGAGCGCTTTGCTATCGGCACCCACACAAAATCCGCGACCGTTACCCGTCACCACAATGGCGCGAACATTAGCGTCAGCCTCAAGTGTCTGCAGCAACCAGCGATATTCTGTGTGCATACGGCCGGTCCAGGCGTTCATGCGATCGGGTCGGTTGAGCCTGATGATTCCGATCTGATCTTCAATGTGAAGTTCGGTTGCTTTGAGTTCCATCTATTGTGGTTCCATCTATTATCGATGTTCCATCGATCTGGCTTACGTAGACGCCCTTTACGTAAATTAAGAGTCCGTAGATTTAAGTTCTGTTGAGTTAGGCGCCGTTCATGAACCCGTGAATATACTCGGTAAGCTCTACCCGTGAATCGATAAAGAAATGATCCGCCTGGGGCAACAATTTGAGCTGGTCGGGCTTAAAATATTGAGCGGCAGCGGAAGCCGAAACAATGGTGTCTCTGCCGCCCACAATCACGCAGCTATCGATCGACACAGCCCCATCGCTCTCTATCATCTGAATCGGCGGGGCAATTAAAATTAGTTTGCGGACTTTTTCTTCAATTCTCGAAGCGGCAATCAGCGACATTGCTGCACCAAAGGAATATCCGCCCAAAATGAGCGGCAAGCCTGGCCATCGTTTTTCTGCCCAGGCAGACATCGCCAACACATCTTGTATTTCGCCTTCACCGTGATCGAATTCACCCTCGCTTTGACCGACACTTCTGAAGTTGAAACGCACAGTGCTAACCCCTAGTCCGTTGAGCGCAGCAACCATGATCTGCAGCACACCGTCGTGCATCGAACCGCCATATTGCGAGTGCGGATGACATAACACCGCGACGAACTTCGCCTCCGGGATCTCATCTATTTGGGCTTCCAACTGCCCCACTGGGCCAGCAACGAAAATGGGGTCACTCACCTTTTTCTTACCTCTCAATCTCTTCTTCTTGCCGATAACTTATCACAGCTATTCATTAGGTGGGATTCCGATATAATAAGCGTTCCTGTTGTTAACTGTGCTTTCATGCGTTTCGGACTCCTACTGTTCATTACCATTCCCATTGCGGAGATGTATCTGCTGATTTTGGTCGGCAGTCATATTGGTGCCCTACCCACCATTGGTCTTGTGGTACTCACCGCGACGGTCGGACTCTGGCTATTAAAGCTGGAAGGTCTTGCGACACTGGTCAGATTACAAGACAGGATCAACCAGGGAGAAATCCCCGGCCAAGAGCTATTAGAAGGCATCATGTTGTTGATTGGTGGTGCGCTGTTGTTAACACCAGGCTTTTTCACTGATGGCATTGGCTTCGTCTGTCTTATCCCAATGTTACGCAAGCCAATCGCCCAATGGCTGATCAGCCGCGGCATGATCGGCGCCCTGGGCAATATTCATGTCGGCGGTAATCGCGTCTGGCCCGATCAAGACGACTCCACGATTATTGAAGGCGAGTTTGAAGAACAACACCCTAAACGGCCACCGCTTACGAAAAAAGACCCTCGTTAAAAACGAATAGGATTAGAATCCAAACATGATCAACCACGAACAGCTCAAAGAGCGAGTCGATGAGTTCTGGGAGGCCGATATTATCGACAGCCTCTCGACCTATATTGAAATCCCTAACAAGTCACCGAGCTTCGACCCCGACTGGAAAGCCAACGGCCATATGGACCGGGCGATGCAGCATGTGATGGATTGGGTCCGCGACCAGAAGGTCGACAACCTAAGTATTGAATTGCACGAACTACCGGGCAAAACGCCAACGCTATTATTAGAATATCCTGGAGCAATTGACGACACTGTTTTAATTTACGGTCACTTGGATAAACAGCCAGAGTTCACTGGCTGGCATGAAGGGCTGGCACCCTGGACCGCGGTTCGCCGAGACGACAAACTGTATGGTCGCGGCGGCGGAGACGATGGTTATGCCATCTATTCTGCAGTCGCCATTATTAAAATGCTGCGCGAACAATCTTTGCCGCACCCGCGCATCGTCATCCTGATTGAGGCATCTGAAGAAAGTGGCAGCCCAGACCTACCCTTTTATATGGACGAGCTAAATCGTCAGATCGGCACCCCCTCTCTGGTCATTGCACTCGACTCCTCCTGCGGTAATTACGATCAGCTTTGGGTAACCACGTCACTTCGGGGCATGTTGATTGGCGAGCTGAAGGTGCAGGTATTGGAACAGGGCGCTCACTCGGGCATGGCGGGCGGCATCGTAGGCTCGAGCTTTCGCTTGCTGCGCCAGCTACTATCAAGAGTCGAAGACGAACATAGCGGCGCGATATTACCGTCGTTCCTGAATGAGCAAATTCCAGATATTCGCCGCAGTGAAGCCGCAGCTGCCGGGGAAGTGCTCAGTGCTGACTTCAATACAATGTATACCTATGCGGGTAGCAGCGGACCTATTTCAGATGATCCGACCGAACTCGTGCTGAACAACACCTGGCAAGCTTCGCTAGAAGTCACAGGCATCGATGGCCTACCGGATCTCGCTAACGCGGGTAATGTCCTGCGGCCCTACACCACTGCCAAGTTTGCCCTGCGGCTACCACCGACGACCGATGCCAAGCTCGCGGAACAACAATTAACGGATTTGCTCACTGAAAATGCGCCGTATGGTGTTGAGGTCAGCTTTGACAGCGGTGAACCCGCTCCAGGCTGGCATGCGCCCGCAACAGACCCAGCACTAGAAGCCGCATTACAATCTGCATCAGACACCTACTTCGGCGCACCTGCTATTAATATGGGTTGCGGTGGCAGCATTCCCTTTATGGAATTCTTGGCGAAAAAACTCCCCAAATCACAATTTGTGGTGACGGGCGTACTCGGGCCACACTCGAACGCCCATGGTCCGAACGAATTTCTGCATCTACCCACCGCGAAGAAGATTACCTGTTCGATGACGAGCGTCATCTATGATTGGGGCCAGCGTTGAATCTAACCACCATTGATTATGCAGCACTGTCTGAACCGTCTGAGCTTGCACGGCTCAAACAGGCTTGTGAACGAGATGGGTTTTTCGCACTAAAGAATCACGGGCTTGATACGCAGCGCCGCACAACTTTTATCAGCCAGATGGCGACTTACTTCAGCCAGTCACGAGCGTCCAAACGGCAACACGAGCGAACAGCGGAGAACCCATTTGGCTTCTACGACAAGGAGCTGACGAAAAACCGCCCTGATTGGAAGGAAGTGTTCGACATTAGCCTGTCACCCGCAACACCGACAAACTGGCCCAGCGATCAGAGCTTTCAAGACGTCACGACGGACTGGTCGGCATCATGCCACCATGTCGCGATTAGGCTGTTGGAAGCAATTTTTAAGACCTTCAACCAGTCCTATCACGCCCCCGATTTTGGACCACAGCACACTAGCTTTCTTCGCCTCAATTATTACCCGCCGTGTCCAAACCTTTCAGCAGGCTCTGCAGATAACGTGAACGAAGATATCTTAGGCGTCAGTCAGCACACAGACGCTGGCGCACTCACCTTACTTCAGCAAGATGATACTGAGGGCCTACAGTTTTTGGTGGACGACGAGTGGCAAACTACCCCAGCCGAACCGTCTCAGCTTTGCGTTAATCTTGGCGATATGCTCCAAGTGTGGACCAATGATTTGTATCGAGCACCGCTCCATAGAGTCCTCGCCAACACCGACATGCCAAGGTACAGCGCACCGTACTTCCTAAACCCCTCCTACAGCTGCGATTGCACACCTCTAATCGGTGAAAACCCTCTCTACAAAACCATCAACTGGGGCGAGTTTCGCCGCCGTCGAGCCGATGGCGACTATGCAGATTACGGCGACGAAGTCCAAATCAACCAATACCGAATTCAGCAAGACTAGAAAACTCGCAACAGATTTATTCAATCACTGGCTAAAAATGCTGTTGATTTGAAGTGCTAAAATCGAGCGCGATCCACTTTTGACAGAAACCATTTTCGCACCGTTATAGGTCGAAATATTCCGGCTTGGAATATCAAGAATTACCAACTCCTATACCACGCCTCAGTACCGGCAATTAACGCACCAAAACAGAGCTTTACTTGATTTCAGTGAGCACGAAATCTTCTAAGCTAATAACTAGTTTCGGTATCGGGCGCTTGAGCACCATTACAGCGCAGTCGCACATTGTCGTTAGCCCTCGATTCTCTAATGGCCAATGGATACGAGCCTTGGAGATCTTTACCTGATCCTAATTCTCAGTTGACCTGAATAGTTTCTGGCCATAAACTGAACTTTGGTATGAATAGGTTGTCGCGTACGCGCGCTCCCATTTTGGCCAATTTTAGGGGGTGTCTAACGAGACAGTTGTGTCATTCAATTGTGTTATCGGCAAACAAAAAATAAGAGGTAAATTCCATGGATCAATTGAAGTTTAGGAAGGCCATTGGCCTGGCAGCTTTGTCAGCATCAATGTCTTTGTTGCCCGTAACTTACGCGTTAGCGGAACAAGAACTAGAAGAAGTAGTAGTTACAGGATCATTCATCCGGGGTACTCCGGAAGACGCGGCACTACCTGTCGACGTCATCACCAGAACTGATTTAGAAGACGTTGGTAGTCCAAGCATTATGGAAATGGTCAGAAACCTGAGTGTTACCAACGGTAATATCGGTGAAACTAACCAATTCGATACACGTGGCGGCCAGGGTAACGAAGGTGTTTCTACTGTTAACCTGCGAGGTTTAGGCTCAGCCCGAACACTCGTGTTGGTCAACGGCAAACGACATGTTTCTACGGAAGCAATCGGTGTTGATATCAGTGCAATACCATCTATGGCAATTGGCCGAGTTGAAGTATTGAAGGACGGCGCTGCTGCTCTTTATGGTTCAGACGCAATTGCTGGTGTAATGAACTTTATTACACGAAACGATTTTGAAGGTTTGGAAATTCGTGGTTCACACCAGAATATTCAAGACTCCGACGGCGATAACAGCATCGGCTTTATTTTTGGACATCGCAGCGACAATATTCATTTTGCTATATCAGCAGAATATGACAAGCGCGAAGAGCTAAACATTAAGGACCGAGATTGGGCATTGCTGCCATTTTCTGAAAACCCTCAGGGCGGTTGGTCTGGTATCGGCAACCCCGGTCGAATTTTGCCTTCATCAGCCGGCGGGACCATCCTCGGTGCTGGTGGAGCTGATCCCCAGTGTACGCTGCTCGGTGGCCAGGTCGATGGTACTTCTTGTCGTTTTCAATTCACATTCTTCGACAATCTTATCGAAGAACAGGAAACCACTAAGGTTTTCGGTGAATTGAACATCGACATCAACGAAAACGTCGCATTCCATGTTGAAGCTCTTTATGCCGATATGGATATGCCTTCGTGGAAAACGTCTCCTTCTTACCCACCACAGTCACTGTTTGGTCCGGATCGCATTGTACCCGCGAGCCACCCAGGTTTGATTGATTTCAAGGCGCAGAACCCAACGTTCTTTTCTGATGTCGGCCCCTTTACGGCTGCGTCGCAGGGTGCTTATACCTTGACTCGAATGATCGGTGTTACGGGTCGTCCAGGTGGCAAGCCAGAAACCGGTTCTCGTGCGACTAAAACCCAACGAATCTCCGGTGGCTTCGAAGGTACTTTCTCAAACGATATCGGTTTCGATATCAGCTTGAGCTGGTCTGATCGCGAACGCAACCTAGAAGGTAGTGATACTTTTATTGAACGTCTCGCCCTAGGCCTCGACGGCTTCGGTGGTCCTAACTGTGATACTGCAGCAGCATTTGCAGCGGGTACTCCTGGTACTGGCGGTTGTGAATACTACAACCCTTTCTCGAATTCGATTCAGACATCAGCTGTTTCTGGGGCAACTAATCCTCAGTTCAATGCAGCCGTTGCTAACTCCGATTCACTCATCGCATGGATGACAGGACAAACTGCTTCTAAAGCAGTAAATGAACTGTTGGTTTTCGAAGCCATTTTTAATGGTGAGACTAGCTGGGCGCTTGATGGCGGTAACGTCGGTTGGGCTGCGGGTTTCCAAACTCGTTCAGAGGATTACGATTTTACGCTGGCAGATATTGCTAACCGTGCGATCAACCCTTGCCCGTTCGTAGATCCAACATCTGTTGCGCTAGGTCACACAGCTAGCCTGACCTGTGACGCAAGTGGTGCTGGTCTACTGGCATTCCTGGCAGCTTCTGACGAAGAAAGCACAAGCCGTGATATCTACGGTGCGTTTGCTGAACTCGCGGTACCTGTTAGCGACACGATTGACATTCAGTTGGCAGTTCGCTATGAAGACTATGGCGAAGACGACGGCGGTGACAGCATTGACCCCAAAATTGCGATTAGCTGGGCAGCAACTGACCTAATCAAGATTCGTGGTTCTGCGTCTACAACCTTCCGTGGACCTCCCGGTAGCTTCTTAGGCGGCACAGGTACTTCACTACAGTTCTTAGCACCTGCGAACGCATTCAAAGCAGTTGATACCACCGGTAACCCAGGTCTTGAAGCTGAGACCGCGGTAACGCTTAACTTCGGTATCATTTTCACTGGTGAGAACTTCAATGGTTCATTGGACTACTGGTCTTTTGACTTCGAAGATCCCTTCCAGACTGAAAGTGCTAGTCAGCTCATCTCTGCTTACACGGGCTTCGATTGTGCCGATGGCGGAACTGGCGTTGGTACTACCCAGTGTGATGACTTGCGCCCACGCTTCACGCCTCTTGGTACAGCACCATCAGGTATTCAGCGAATCGCTCGGAACATCATCAACGGTGCAAACCAGCAAACGAGTGGTTTCGACTTCAATGCTCAATACACCTTCTTTGATGTTGCCAATGGTGATCTGACAATTGGTGCTGAAGGTACTTACGTACTGGAGTTTGAATCTGATGATTTCGTGTCTATCAATAATACGACTCTATCTGCCGGTGGCGATTTCGCTGGTCAGTTAAACGATACCTCTCCCACACTGCCTAAACCTGAGCTACAAGCTCAGTTGCTTGCCAAGTGGGGCAACGAGTCTCATCGTCTAAACTACGCGATGCGTTATGTCAGTGCCTATGATGATGTCGCGCCTTCACTTCCTTCACTGGATGAAGTGGATAGCCATATCACTCATGACATTCACTATATCAACAACATGGTTGAAAACTTCACGTTCTCACTTTCTGTTGTCAACGTAGCTGATGAAGATCCACCCAAGGCATCTACTGACTTGAACTACGACGGTTATACACATAACCCATTTGGTCGCATGATCAAACTTGGCGTTGTGTTTACACCTGAGTGGCTATAAGTCCTTAGTTAAGCCCTTAGCTGAGACTTTGGTCTAAAAGCTTCGGTCTAAAAGCTTCGGTCTAAAAGAGAGCCAGCCCCATGGGGCTGGCTTTTTTTTACCTGTGCTTTAAGCCCTACTCGCCCTTTTTTCAGCTTCTCAAGCTCAGCTTCTCAAGCTCAGCTTCTCAAGCTCAGCTTCTCCAATTTACTTCCCGAATGCAGCTCATTTTAGTGCTGTTTATCCAGCTCATCTCCAACAATTCAAAGCTACGATTTAGTCCGGCAACAACCGCCTTTTCGAGCCAAAATGGTGCGCCGCGCCAATTAACCTAAGGCAGGCTCATACTAATCATGAGACTAATTCACCCTTGACTTATTTTGGGGCATCTATAGTCTAATTCTAGAACGTGACCCGGTTCCGTTCAAATATAAAGAAATCGTCTTACTGGGGGGACCAGGCTGATCATTTATTCAGGCTGGCAATAAGAAAAAAAACACCTTGAGGTCTATTCTATGAATCACAAAAAACTCGGCCGGGCGGCTGGGCTGGTTACGTTAGTCGCTAGCTTGTCTGCCTTGCCATCGCTCAATGCGATAGCGGAGCAGGAACTCGAAGAGGTCGTCGTAACGGGCTCTTATATTAAGAGGTCCTCGGAAAGCTCTGCTTCACCATTATCAATCGTTGACCAAGCTCAAATCGATGACTCTGGTATTGCAACAATCGAAGAAATTGTACAAAACCTAACCTTTAATACTGGCTCCACTACTCGCCCGAACGCATTTGGCGACGGCAGTAATGGTGGCGGTAACATCAACCTACGTGGACTCGGTTTGGGTTCCACCTTGGTTCTTATGAATGGCAGACGTCAATCTACAGTTGGCGGCGCTGACCCATTTGTGAATACCGCAACTCTAGTACCTCGTATCGCGATTCAACGTATTGAAATCGTCAAAGACGGCGCCGCTGCTTTGTACGGTACTGACGCAATTGCAGGTGTTGCCAACTTTCTGACTCGAGATAACTTCGAAGGTTTCGAAATGGACTTGTTCTATTCCGATTCTACCAATAGTTCCGAGCAGCAAGATGGGGAAATTTCCGTTATCTTCGGTGCTGGTAACGATACGTCTCACATCATGGCTTCTTTAAGCTATCTAGATCGCGGCGGTTTTCTTAATCAGGAAGTGGACTACGCGACAGGAACAGGCCCAAGCGGATCTGGTAGCCCAGGTACTCTGCTGCCAACCAGTCTATTGGGCGCAACAGACGTATTTCGTTCTGGGTTTGTGCCAGGCACACCTGGCTATGCCCAGACAGGTGGTTTTGGTGACTTGGACTGCGCACAATTTGCTGGTAACGGTTCCACTCCAGGTGCTGGTGCTCTAGGCGGTTGTGGGTATGACTTCGCTGCTTTCTTCCCCATTGTGCAGGAGCAGGACAGATTGTTGTTCTTCACCAGCATGCGGCATGAGTTCAGCCAATACGCTGAAGTCTACGGTGAGTTCAGCCAGTCAAACAATGAAGGACAGCGGTTTAATTCTACCTTCCCGTTCACAAATCCAACCGTTTTACCCGCTCATCACCCAGGTGTGATTGACGATGGTATTCGTCGTGGATTGTTAGATTTGACGACATTTACCGACCAAAATGCCGATGGCATTGTCAACCTTGCTGACGCAAGTCTGGCGATTCAAGCCGATCCGCTCGGTGCGGGTGGTTCTTATGACCCTGCAGCCTTCGGTCCGCTTCGATTTATCGGCCGTATTCGTGGTGGTCAGCCCGGAACTCAACCAGGCAATGTAGACACTCGTACTGTCTATCAAAACGACAATACTCACGTTACAGCCGGATTACGTGGTGACCTACCAGGTGATTGGTTCGAAGAGAATCAGTGGACCTACGATCTCAACTACAACTACTCGCAGTATCAGAGCATCACACGAAATACTGACACACTACTGAGAGAAATCAGACTTGGCTTTGCAGGTTTGGCCGGACCCACTTGTAACCCTGTATCTGGTTCACCAGGTTCAGGTAACTTTGTCGGCGGCAACTGTTTTTACTTCAACCCATTTGGTTCAGGCGTTGTAACACCAACAGGTGCACCGCAAACGGATCCGCTCCTCGCCAATACTGATGATCTCTACAACAGTGTGATCGGTTTGATCCGAACTCGGGTTGAAACAGAGCTGTTCACGGTTGATGCCATTGCCACTGGTGACTTGTTTGACCTACCCAACGGACAGCCCGTTGGTGTCGCAGTTGGTCTGCAGTACCGATATGACTCAAACGAACTTGAGGTTGATGACAATACGTCTAACTTCAACTTCTCGTTTATCTCTGGCGCAAGCAACTACGATGTCGACCGAGACGTGACAGCATTCTTTGTTGAATTCCTGCTACCGGTTCACGATACCGTGGAAGTTCAATTTGCTGTTCGTAACGAGAGCTACGGCAAGATTTCTGATGGTGCGGATAGCACAGATCCAAAACTATCTGTGATTTGGACACCTACCGACGATTGGTCAGTACGCGCCTCTCTTGGCTCATCATTCAAAGTGCCTTCACTGGTCACTCTGGCTGGTAGCGTAACTCAGTTGCAAAATACAACTGACGGAACTGCGCCCCCATTGTTTATTCCGATTATTTCTACGGGTAATGCAAACCTTGAGCCATCTCAAGCTGACGTTTATAACCTCGGTTTTTCCTGGAATCCTCAGGAAGGTGTCATGCAAGGCTTTGGAATGGATGTTGACTTCTACAATGTCGAGTACGAAGACCTCGTGATTCGTGAAGGCTTCCAGGATCTTGTGGACGCAGAAGTTGCGACTCGTACGATCGCAGGCGACGCCTCTACTTGTAACCCATGTAACCCACAGGTCGTTCGTAACCTTGATGGTACGCTTGCTGGCGTGAACCCGAACTTTATTAACGCAAACGCTGTAGACGCCTCTGGTGTCGACTTCACAGTCAGATATGGTTGGGATACAGATCAAATGGGTAGCTTTACGGCTAGCTTAGAGACGACCTACTTGATCGAATATGACATTGAAACTTTCGATGCGACTGCAAACGGTGGCCTGGGTGGAACTGTTGTCCAAAGCGGCGTTGGCGAACGAAACAATGGTCGAAGCGCTGGTCGCTCTCTGCCACGTGTTCGTAGCAATCTAGCCCTTAGTTGGTCACTTGACCGTCATCGTGTGAACGCTTTTGTTCGATACGTACATGACTACGACAATACTGGTGGCGGAAGTGGCGCAATCGCAACTGCTATTGGTGAAGTAGCCGATGGCGTAAATTGTGGTATCGGCGGTGCAGCTGCTCCAGTCGCTAACGGTGCTGGTTGCAAGATCGATGCTTGGACCTCACTGGATCTCCAGTACAACTATGAGTTCCCACCAATGGGCTTCCTCAACGAAGGAGCAACATTGACTCTGGGTGCGCTTAACGTCACTGACGAAGAGCCACCTGCAGTGAATACCAACGGTGGTATCGACACAGTGATCCACGACGGTCGTGGACCAGTTGTTTACGGGAAGATCGGTCTTGCTTTTTAAGATGATTGATAGCGCTAAAGTGGAGGGTAGCCGGCAACGGCTATCCTTTTTCTTTGCCTGCCTCATTTCTTGTCTCTTGGGCGCGCCAGCATTAGCTGCTGCACCGCAGATGATAGATGTATCTCTCTGCATCAATATCTCAGACAGTCAATTGCGCTTGTCATGCTATGACACAGCAGCGAAAGTCACTAGACCAAAAGCTGCCATAGCGAATCAAGCAAGTGGATCATCAGCATCAAAAGCTGATAGCAAACTAGTTTCGAGCGTGGAACAAACCTACAAGCAAGAACCTGTTGCTCAGGTCAAAACGACCTCCCAACTACCAGCGAAAAACCCACGAAAACAAGCAGCAGAGTTTTTAGTGGTGGCGGAAATCACTGAAGCTAAACAAATTGCTCACGGCAAGTGGTTATTGACCTTAGCCAACAACCAAATTTGGCAGGAAACAGAACCTGGCAGAAACCGATACAAGAAGGGTCAGACTGTGACCATCAAAGCGAGTTTTATGGGCTCCTATTCGCTTTCAGTCAAAGGTAAGACGACACGAAAGTTTAAACCCGTCCACTAGTAACTCTAGAAAATCTAGTTTTATCAAAGTTCTAAAACAGCCTTAGAGATAATGTTTTTCTGCACCTCACTGGCACCACCCGCAATCGTATAACCTCTGTGATGAAACATTTGGCTCACGACCATGTCTTCAAAGTCTTCACCGATTGGCGCATCCTGACGTAACACAGAATCGAGGGGCACGCTGTAATAGCCAATGAGTTCAAACATCAACCGATCCATTTCCTGTACCAGCTGACTACCACCGAGTTTCAACATCGAAGGCTCAGCGCCAATGGCCTCACCACGATCAAATTTTGACAGCAGTCGCCGCGCCGTCGCGTCCAGTGCATCTAACTGAATTTCAGCGAGATGAATTTTTTTAAGCAAGGCCGCATCAATCTCAATACCTCTGGTTACCTCAACGCGAGTGATCTCAAATATCTTGCTCAGCAAGCGCTTGTTCTCAGCAACACGAGATACCAGCAACCGCTCATTTCCAAGTAGATTCTTAGCCACGGTCCAGCCCTTGTTCTCGTCACCCAGTCGATTCGCTTTTGGTACACGCACTGAATCGAAAAACACCTGATTCCATAAGCGCTTACCGTTAAACGCGATCAGCGGTTCCACTTTGAGTCCGGGATCATCCATATCAATAAGCAAAAAACTGATGCCCGCCTGGGGCTTGGCCGAGGGATCGGTACGCACGAGGGCAAAAATGTGGTCTGCCACTTCCGCCGCTGACGTCCATATCTTGGATCCCGTTACCAGATAATCATCACCGTCAGAAATCGCAGCGGTTCGCAGGCTTGCCAGATCAGACCCTGCGCCCGGCTCTGAGTAGCCTTGACACCAGGACATGTCAGCATTGAGTATTTTGGGTAGGTACAACGCCTTCTGGTCCTCGGTGCCATATTTGACGATGGCTGGGCCCACCATGCTGAAACCGAAGCCCTGCAGTTCTGGCGCGTGGGCATGACGTAATTCAATGTCAAACAAGTGACGGCGCACCATTGACCAGCCGGTACCACCGACTTCAACCGGCCAGTTAGTTGCAGCCCAACCCTGCTGGTTGAGTATCCGGGTCCAGTCGTCTTGCTCAGATTTCTCCACTGGATAGCCAAGTCTGACTTTGCGGGATATCGCTGGATCAAGGTGAGTGCTGAGAAAATCTCGCACCTCAGCTAGGAATTTTTGGTCTTCAGTAGATGCTTGCCATTGCATGGTGTTTCCCCCAAACCTACAGACGCTGTCGTTTTCAATCATACCCCTTCGTTAACAGCCATTCCCTAAAACCCGTTGCCTAAAGACCATTCTCCAAAACCCATTCTCCAAAACCCATAGGTCGACTCTAGATTGAAATCAAACCCAAGCATCGGTACTATCATTTCCCTCAGTTGATACTAAGACCTGCCCGCTACCACCCGCTCTAGCAGGTCATTTTGGTATCAACCCCGGTACCAAAACGTCGTTCCGTCGCTGTGAATCGAGCATGAAAGTATTATTAAGACTGCTGCCCTACATCAAGGCAAACGTATGGGCATTTACGTTTGGCATGATCGGTCTGCTGGTGGCCCGGGTCTTCGAAGCCCTTATTCCTCTGTTTGTAAAACAAGGCATCGACCTCATCACCGAGGGCCAAACTGGCCTAGCGGCAGGCAATATTAACTATGACACCGCTTTGGACGCACTTGCCTACCCAGCACTGGCGATTGCTGCCTGTGTGATTGCACAAATTATCGTCACCTTTTTTAGCCGTATTTTGATTCGCCGTATTGGTATGTATGCCGCCTTTGATTTGCGCAACAGAATTTATCAACATCTTCAAAAGCAGGGACCCAACTTTTTCGGCAGCTACAGTATCGGTGATTTGATGGCGCGCGCGATCAACGATATATCCCTGGTCAGGCAGGTCATCGCAGGTACAACAAGAATGACCAGCGTTCTGATTTTTACGGCACTGGTCGGACTCATGTTTATGTTCTCGCTGTCCGTCAAATTGGCACTGGCCGTGATCCTGCCATTGCCCATTATTGCCTACGCGGCCTATCATTTTTCAAAACGTATCTACGCGGATTCCTACCGAGTGCAAGAAGGCTTCTCGGAATTATCCACATTTGTTCAGGAAAACTTGAACGGTATTCGCACCGTCCAGGCGATGGCTCAAGAAGATGAAGAAATCAGCCGGTTCAAAAACGTCAACCAGGACTTTGCCGACTACAACCAATCTCTATTCGAAACCACCTCATTCCTCAGCGCGCTGATGCCAGCCATGGCAGCCATGTCGACCATCGTCATTATTGGCTACGGCAGCCATCTCGTCACCGAGGGGGAGATTACCCTGGGCACATTTGCTGCGTTCTTCTCTTATCTGGCATTACTGCTCTGGCCTGTTCGAGAGGCCGGCTCACTAGTGACCCAATGGCAAAGAGGTGCATCCGGCACCGCGCGCTTGTTTGAAATACTCGACCATGAGCCAGAAATCGCCGATGAAAGAGACGCTGAGTTTCCAAAACTGACAGGCCGGATCCGCGTTGAAAAACTCAACTACCAATACGAAAACAAAGACTACTACGCTCTTGAAGATATCAACTTTGAGGTTACGCCAGGTGAAACGATTGCCTTGATTGGTCGAGTGGGTTCAGGCAAATCCACGCTACTCAGGCTGTTCGTTAGATTACTCGAACCAACCAGCGGCAATATCTATCTTGACGAGCATCCAATCTCTGGTTTCCCTCTGGCGCGACTGCGTGAGCAGGTCTGCTTGGTACTCCAAGACCCGTTTTTGTTTGCCGATAGCCTAGGCGACAATATCGCCTATGATAATTTGGACCGAGATAATCACGATATCTGGCGCTCGGCTGAAGCTGCGGCGTTAAGAGAAACGATCGAAAACTTTCCTGAGGGACTTGATACTATTTTGGGCGAGCGCGGCGTCACCTTGTCTGGTGGCCAGAAGCAACGCACGGCACTGGCGCGTGGTCTCATTCGGATGACGCCACTATTGATTCTCGACGACTGTTTTTCTGCGGTTGATACCGAAACAGAGGAACACATTTTAACCGGCCTAAAACGGGTCCGAAAAAGTCTCACCACGATGCTGGTGTCGAATCGGGTCTCGACTGCACGACACGCAGACCGAATTATCGTCCTAGAGGAAGGCCGCATCATCGAGATCGGCACCCACTTGGAACTGCTCGCCAGCGACGGGTTTTACGCTGATCTTGAGAAAGCCCAAAGCCACAATAGTCGATTGGAGCAACAACTAGAGGGCGCGCCGAAATGAGCGCCAATGTACGAAGTGATATGAATGACAATGTAAACGAAGAAATAGACGACAGCTCGAGCGAAAAACTTGATCACGCTGTTTTTGACGCCGACATCCATGGCCAAAGTATGAATATGGTGTACCTGGGCCGCATTTTCGGCTGGGTGGGTCAACACAAGAAAATCGGCCTGATCAGCATTGCCTACGTGATTATCGCCTCGGTTTTGGCCGTTCTACTGCCAGTGATCATTGGCCGTGTCGTTATCGACGGCATCATCATGGGGAATCCCGAGGCATTACTCCCTGATTTTGGCATGAATGCGCTCAACCATTGGCTCAGCACTGCGTCAGGTTTGTCGCCGATTGTGACTGCCTGCTTCTCGTTCGCCCTGGTCACAATTGTTTGTCACACGCTCTATCACCTGCATCGCGTTACCTATGCCAAAACCGTGTTGAGTGCGCTACGTGATATGCGCCTTGATCTATTTGCCCATATGGAGCGACGCCCCTCCTCCTTTTACGACAAGGTCGCTGTGGGCCGGGTAATGACCAGAATCACTAATGACGTCCAAGCACTCTTTGAAATGCTCATGGGCTTAGGGATGCTAGTCGGAGAGTTTGTGCCGTTCTTTATCGCCCTTGGATTGATGTTTGCCATAGACGTCACGCTTACGCTCTATCTACTGATTGCCATTCCGGTGTTTGCCGTCATCACCTACTTTTTCCGCATGGCAACACGCAAGGTCTATCGACTGATCCGCAACACCGTGTCCCAGCTGAATCAAAATCTGCAAGAAAATCTGAGCGGTATGCAGGTTGTTCAACTCAGCAATCGGGAAGAAACAAATCTCGGTGTCTATCGGGAAATTAATGAGCGCAACAAAAAGCATGAAATTGGTGCGATTTATCTAGAGACAGGTTACGGCGCGTTTATGGATAACATGGTGAATATGGCACTCGCAGTGATTCTTTGGATCGGCGGCGGATCTGTGCTGCAAGAAGCCATCTCGCTCGGCAGCGTGATTCTATTCAGCCAATTTATTGATATGTTTATCCGACCCATTCGTGTCTTGGGCATGCAGTACAACATCTTGTTTCGCGCCATGGCCAGCGCCGAACGAATCTTTCAAGCATTGGATTGGCACGAGCAGGTGCGAGAGCCAAAAGAGCCTGCCCAGTTACCGGACCGGATCGAGGGAAAATTGGAGTTTCGCCATTTAAATTTTGGCTACGACGATCGGCCTGTGCTGAAGGATGTTTCTTTCACCATAACACCGGGCGAGAAATTGGCTATCGTCGGACCGACAGGTTCTGGAAAAAGCACCCTGATTCGTTTGTTAGGACGATTCTATGACTTCTCTGACAACAGCATCTTTCTGGATGATATCGACCTTAATCATTTACCCTCGAGCGAAGTGCGGAGACGCATCGGTGTCGTCTTACAAGACTTCCATATTTTTTCAGGCTCCATTCTAGACAACATTATGCTCGGCAACCCGACAATCACTCGCGAGCAAGCAATTGCTGCAGCGACGTCAGTGAATGCCGATAAGTTTATCGAGCGTCTGCCTGGCGGCTATGACACACCGCTCGTGGAACGAGGTCAAAACCTGTCTCAAGGCCAGCGGCAATTACTGGCATTTGCCAGAGTGCTCGCCAGCGACCCAGAAATACTCATTCTGGACGAGGCGACGGCGAGCATTGATACCGAAACAGAACAGCTGATTCAGGAAGCGTTGAAACAGATTATGCACGGCCGCACATCAATTCTGATCGCCCACCGCCTGCAGACTATCCAAGAAGCAGACCGCATATTGGTACTCAAAGATGGTGCTGTAAAAGAACTGGGCAGCCATCAGGATCTGATGGCCCAACGGGGTGTCTACTACACTCTAAATCAATTACAGTTTCAGGACGTGTCACAACCCAGTCAAAGCCGTTAAATGAATCGTTATTCCCGCGCAGCTGGCTATATTTTGTTCATTGCAGGTAGCAGCCTGTCGGTTTGGCTCGGCACCGCCGCATGGGGAGGGTACGATACTCATTCATGGCAGGAAGCCAAGGGCATCATCTATCAGTCACAAATGATTGAAAAAACCCGACGTGGCAGCGAGGTGCTATTTGCGCACCAACTCATTTACCGCTATCAATATTTAGGCGGCAGCTTCGCTGGTGAGCAAGTCTATCGCACCGACTTACCTATTTCCTCAGAGCGTCACCTTGAACAGCTCATTGAACAATTTCCCATCGGCTCCATTCAAACGGTTTATGTCAATCCAGATGATCACTCAGAGGCGGTACTGCAAAAGGGTGCCTCTATTCAGTTACTCCTAGCATTGGTCTTTGCTCTGGCTTGTTTTGGCCTTGGCATACTGAGTTTTCGGAAGCTTTCCAAATGAAATATGTCATATTGATTGTCGTATTCTCTGCCGCAGGATTCTTTACCGGTTATCTGTTTACTCGATCCGATATCAATGTGCCTCTAAATCCTGACACTAGCGTGCAGAACACGCAAGCAACATCCAAGACGCGATCTGCCGAGGCGACCTTAGCAACGGGTGTCGACGGACAAGCAACCAATCTTGTTACCTACCAGGACGTCGATGCCGAGCCTTCTATATTCACTAAATTGAAGCTTGCACATCTACTGGCTGACCAAGCCGTGGTTGAGGACCTCAAAGCTTATATTCTACAAGCGGCAAAATCTCGAGACCCGCTGTACAGCTACAATCTAGTCAGTATCTTTTTGGAAAAATTTACGTCAGTGAATCCACTCGAAGCCATCAAATTTATTGAGGCAAGCAGTACCATATCTAACAACCAGTTCATCAGTCACGTTGTCACCAGTTGGGTGCGTGAAGACCCAGAGGCCGCCATCGGCTATTTCAACACTCTCACCAACATGCAACTCAAGAATGAGATCGCCGGGCGGCTTTTTCGCGACCCAACGCTGGCTGACTCTGGCTTGCTCGCAGAGCTTGAAAAATCCTTAGGCCAGTCTGCTGGTGCCATGCGCGGCGTAATGCAGATTAATCAGTTGCCGCCACCTCAGGCGCTTGAAGAAGCGCTTTTGATGAACCACCAACGTCGAATGAGCGCGATCCAGATGGCACTGGTTCGTTGGTTGCGAGAAGACCCCGAAGCCGCAATTGCCCGAATCCAGAGTCACAGCAACACAGATGAACGCCATCAAATGCTGCAATCCATTTTGCATGAATACGTCAATATTGACGAAGATGCAGCATTCGCCTTTGCCCGCGAAAACCTCAGCGACAATGTGCAACTCGAACAACAAATGTTATCGATGCTGGGTCAACGCGACCCTAAACGTACATTGCCGATGATAGAAGACTTTATCTCAAGAACTGGCAACGCGAACCCGCTCAACAGCCTTATTGCGACCTGGGTACAACAGTCGCCAGCGGAAGCACTCGCCTATATCGACACCATGGATGAACAGCGACGTGGCACACTTTATCAATCAGCCGCATTTAGCTACGTTAACAGTCATCCACAAGACGCCTTCGACTGGCTGCTAAGGCAATCAGATCGTTACCCGCAAATGGTCGAGAACACCATCGCCAGTTCTATAAACCATAATACGATTGCGGTCGCTGAGCGCATGATCGCCGGCATCGAGAACCCTAGTATTCGTACTCGACTTATCACGGGGATTGGCAACTATAAGGCAAGTCAAAACCCAGAGGCGGCATTAACCTGGTTAGAGGACTTTCAGAGAGACCCTGCGTACCCAACTGCAGTTCAAAACGTAATCTCTAGCATGTCCCATCAAAACCCAAAAGGTGCTGCTGAGGCCATTGAAGCGAGGATTACGGAAGACTATGCGGCACCATTGGTCGGTCAGGTTGCAGCAAATTGGTATCGCGGCAACCCAAAAGAGGCTATGTCTTGGTTACGCGGGCTACCCGAAGGAGATGCAAAAAACAGGGCCTTCAGCAGCATCGTGAGCAACGTTGCACATCAGGATCTAGACGCCGCACTACAGATACTGAATGCCATACCAGAGGGGCCGAGAAAGAGTGAAGCGAAGCGGAATATCGCCTACGCGCGCCTCGCTCGATCGCCCGATGATATCGACGACATCATCGAGGAACTCAACATGCAGGGCCAAGATGCCACGCAACTACGCGCCATAGCAACGCAGCGTCAGAAGGTACAAAGCACTATCGGCATCTCATTACCGTGACCGCTTATTAGCTGTGGCACCTAATTTTACTCACTGACCGGGTCAACGCCTAACTTTGCGAGGTTGGCAGCCATATCTTCAGCTGACGTTGCGGGCCTGACGTTCTTATCAATGGCTAAAACCTTACCGTCAAGACCGATGTAGTAGGTATGACGCGCAGCGGTGCCGCGACTGCCGAGCACATTGTAAGCTTTGGCAGTCTGTTTTGAAGGGTCACTCAAAAGTGGAAAGTCCGCGTCTTGCTCTTGGGCGAAACCAACATTATCGGCAATAGAATCGACACTCGCCATAAAGTAGGCGACATTGAATTCTCTAATCAGATGACCATTGTCTGCCAGTGATTTGCACTCAATCGTACATCCACTCGTATAGGCCCTTGGAAACCACGCTAACACCACAGCCTTTTCACCTCGATAGTCTGACAAACGATGAACCTGCCCGTCGGTCCCCTCAAGGGAGAAATCTGGCGCCATATCACCCACTTCCAATGCCATGGCGTTCGAGCCAAAGAGACTCAAGAAAACGATACACATCCAGTATTTTTTCACAGCAACAATTCTCTTAATCGGAGTTACAATTCATACGAGTCAATAAGGATACCAGATGCTCGATACGCGTATACGCCCCCTGATCGACCCTATGCTAGATATTCTGGGAATACGCGCCGCCCAATATGGCATCACAGCCAATCAGATTACGTGGGCCGGGTTTGGCGTAGGCTTGCTGGTCATACCCGCGGTACTGATGGACTGGTACTTACTAGCTTTGGCGCTGATTCTAATCAACCGTCTCTGTGACGGCCTGGATGGTGCCGTCGCGCGAGTTGTTGGCAAAACAGATCTGGGGGGCTACCTAGATATTGTGCTCGATTTCATTTTCTACTCAGCGGTGGTGTTCGCATTCTGTTTGGCCCAACCAGAAACCGCGATCTACGGAGCATTTTTGATTTTTAGCTTTATTGGCACCGGGACTTCATTTCTAGCCTTCGCCGTGATGGCCGAAAAGCGTGGCATCGAGACCGTCGCGCAGGGTGAAAAGTCGATTTTCTACCTGGGCGGTATCATAGAGGGGTTTGAAACAATTTTGGTTTTGGCACTGATGTGCGTCTTACCCACTTACTTCTGGATTCTGGCGCTCGGGTTTGGCGTACTCTGTTGGCTCTCGACCATTGGCCGCATACAGCACGCAACCCGTGTACTATGCTAGCCGGCACTATGAACTAGTAATAACCTCGCAATAATACCTGGTACTGGCCAGCCGGCAGTATGCTAATCGAAAGACGTTAGAACCCAATCAGTTACTAAATAACCTTCTTTTTTTCAAGACGAGCGATCAATGTGGCAAGCGTCTTATCCGTCGATGCACGACTAAAGGAGTCATTAAGAATATTAGTGATCTCCTTATTCATCGACGTGTTGTGCGAACTTGCACTCTTCTTGATTTTTTTGTGTAACGCTGGCGGTAAACGTAATACGAACTTGACCTGTTCTACTTCGGACATCTTGGTCTCCTTTAGTTTTTTTTATTTAGACTCGACTTCAGTAAAATTATACACCTTGGAGTTACTAACAGACTGTAAGTTCTGACTTACATTAGTCAATCAGATGTATCAGTGCGGTACGAATTGGAATCACGAACATGCACGCAACAACTATAAAACGCAGCCAGGTGCTTCATATTGCTTGGCCTATCATCTTGTCGAATCTCTCAATACCCTTGCTGGGTCTGGTGGATACCGCTGTCATCGGAAATTTGGGCGATGCCAGTCTGCTGGGCGCAATCGCCGTCGGCGCGGTTATTTTTAGCTTCATTTACTGGGGTTTTGGCTTTCTCCGAATGGGCACCACAGCACTGGTCGCACAAGCGGTGGGGGGAAATCAGCAGAAAGAGGCCAGCGCGGTGTTTTATCGAGCGGCCATCATCGGTGCTGCTATTGGCTTGATACTGATTACGGTGCAAATTCCCATTGCTGCCGCTGCTTTTGGGCTACTCAGCGGCAGCACTGCAGTTGAAGAAGCTGCCCAAGCCTATTTTACCATTCGTATTATGGGCGCCCCCTTCTCACTCGCACTGCTTGCGGTCATGGGCTATTTGCTCGGGGTTCAGGCGACTCGCACGGTGCTGTTGCTCAATATCATTTTAAATGGGCTGAATATCATCCTCGATCTGATTTTCGTGCTGGGTTTTGGGTGGGGTGTCGAAGGTGTTGCGCTGGCGACAGTACTGGCGGAAATCACAGCACTCAGCGCTGGTTTTGTGGTCATATGGCCAAGGCTGCGCGCCGCCGGCGTTGTACCTGCCAAGGTCATATTGCGCGCATCGGAGCTTAAGCGGATGCTGGTGGTCAACCGCGACATCATGATCCGAACGCTGTGCCTCATTTTTGCCTTTGCCTGGTTCACCAACCAGGGTGCGAGTCAGGGCGATATTATTCTCGCAACCAATGCGATCTTGATGCAATTTGTCACCTTCGCCGCATTTTTTTTGGATGGCTTTGCGCTTGCGGCCGAGACGTTAATCGGCGCCGCAGTGGGTGCCCGTAATCACAATCGTATGAATCAATCCATTCGCTATGTGTTCGAGCTCGGCGCGGGCACGGCACTGGTGCTTTCGGGCCTGTTTTGGCTGAGCGGCGGTTGGCTGATCGATTTACTCACCAATGTAGAAGCCGTGCGAGAGGCCTCTCGTACTTTCCTTTGGTGGGCAGTGCTCGCGCCCGTTATTTCAGTGTGGTGTTATCTGCTAGACGGCATATTTATCGGCGCAACCCGAACGCCAGAAATGCGCAATGCAATGATTGTGTCGCTGCTGGCCTATCTGGGTCTCTGGTGGGTCGCCGTGCCGCCCTTCGGCAACCATGGCTTATGGCTAGCGCTGCATGGATATTTCATCGCAAGAGCGCTCTCACTGGCCTATTACCTCCCTCGGATAATGCGCCAACTGCACTAGGACATTTGCCCTGATTCGATGATTAGCCGTACACTTAGGCTTTCAGACAAGAAAGGTAAGAGCATTGAAAATCGCTACCATGATGAGTTACGCGCAGGGCTATGTCGGCGCAACCAAAGAAATTGTTGAAATGGAAAAAGCCGGCCTCGATGTCGTGTGGATACCCGAGGCCTATTCATTCGACGGCGTCAGTGCCATGGGCTACGTTGCAGCCAAGACTGAACGGGTGACTATCGCTTCAGGAATTTTGAATATTTATAGTCGCACACCAAGCTTGCTGGCCATGACGGCGGCGGGCATAGACGCACTTTCAGAAGGTCGTTGTATGCTGGGCCTAGGTGCTTCCGGCCCGCAGGTCATTGAAGGCTTTCACGGTGTACCCTATGACGCGCCCATCACTCGCATGCGCGAAGTTGTTGAGATCTGCCGCGCTATTTGGAAACGCGAAGAGAAACTCGACCATCAGGGCAAGAAATACCAGATACCCCTCCCCGCGGACCAGGGTACAGGCCTCGGTATACCGCTAAAAATTATCAACCACCCCTACCGTGATGAAATTCCGATCGCGCTGGCCACACTTGGCGACAAAAGCGTTGAGATGACCGCTGAAATCGCTGATGCCTGGCTACCCGCTTTCTATATGGCGGAAGGCGCAGAAGCCGTTTGGGGAGACGCCCTCAAACGCGGCAATGCCAAGCGTGATATTGGTCGAGCACCTCTCGACATCTACGCCGGTGGTGCCGTTGCAGTCGGCGAAGGACTCGAATCTTACCGCGATATGTCACGACCTGGGATCGCGCTTTATGTGGGCGGTATGGGCGCAAAAGAGAAGAACTTCTACAACCAGATCTTCCGAAAATACGGTTACGAGGCAGAAGCTGAACAGATTCAGGACTTATTTCTCTCTGGTCAGAAATCTGCTGCAGAGGCAGCCATTCCCCAGAGTTATCTCGATGCGACCTCGCTCGTTGGCTCGGAAGGATTCATTAAGGACCGTCTGCAAGCATTTAAGGACGCTGGCGTTACCAGCTTGAGTGCCAGCTTTCTTGGCACCACGACCGAAGAGCGGGTAAAGAACTGTGACGCGCTTAAGAATATCATCGAGAAGATGTAAATCTTGATGACAGCGCCTTTGATGAAAGCGCCTTTGATGAAAGCAACTGGGACGCTCTTTGAGCGGCTTGGCGGTGAGGCGGGCGTGAAGGAACTGGTGACTCGATTCTATGATGAGATGAACCAGAACCCCGATGCCCGCCTTGTCCGCGACAAACACCCCGCGGATTTAGATCCATCCAGGCAGAAATTATTCGAATATTTTACCGGCTGGTTTGGCGGCCCACCGTTGTTCACCGACAAATATGGTCACCCAAGGCTCCGTGCACGACATAATCATATTGAGATTGGGCTGAGAGATCGTGACCAGTGGTTACACTGTTTGACGGTGGCTCTGGATCAAATGGCACTGGCGCCGGACCTCAGAGCAGACCTGCTCGAAAAAATAGCCCCGATGGCTGACCATATGCGCAACTTAGAGGAAGAAGCACCGCTGGTTGACTGTTAATCAGCCGCTGGTCCGCGAAATCTGTCCTGAATTGTGGGTTACCGATATGATTAACTCGGTTTCAATATCAATCATCTTTAGAATTACTTCTACAACCCTCTCCACCATTAGTACAAGCGTAGAGGCTAGGATATCAACATGAAAAAATACGCATTGCCGCTTTTATGTGTCGTGTTAGCTGGCTACGGCTCTCTTTCCTTCGCGGCGGAACCTGAAAACGTCGTCGTCGACGAAGTACCAGAAGCCGTTAAAGAAATGAACAAGCTGTCATGGCGGGATCAGAGGCAACAAGACAAAGAAGAAAAAGAGGCTTCCGAAAATTTTAATACTGCTGCGGAATCGGCAGCCCAGAAAGACCCGAGCTAGTCGTTAGCGAAGGGCCACGGGGTTATCCAGTAGCCCCGGTTTTATTCGAAGCCTAGGACGCCGTCACACCATCGGTCAGAACCCACGGTAAAATGCTACCGCCGAAGTTCAAACGTTCTTTACTGACCGCTTTAATAGAGTTTAGCAACGACAGCATGTTGCCGCTGACGGTAGTTTCCTTAATGGGGAACTGAATTTTGCCATCTTTAACGTAGTAGCTGTTTTTAGCAATGCCAGAGAAATCGCCGCGATCATTGGGATTACCGCCACTGAATCGACCAATCAGAATCCCCTGCTCGACGCCGCCGATTAACGCTTCAAGATCAGTCTCACCCTCATCAATTTGATAACAACCACCTGCGTTGACTGCACGCGGCAGTCCAGTCTTGTTAGCGCCGTACAATCCCAGCAAGTAGGACTTCAACACACCATTTTCGACAATTGTGGAATTCTCTGCCTTGTAGCCATCGCCGGTGACCCAGTAGCCAGATGAGACACCATCCGCAACGGGGCATGAGCGCAGGCTGAGCTTATCGCTTGTGACTGACTCACCGAGTTTGTCTTTATAGACTGAAGTTCCGCTGATCAACGCAGCATCGCTAATTTTCCCGGTAAGAAAACCAACAAAACTGCCCAACGCATTGGGCGTGATAATCATATCGCCGGTGAATTTTGCGGGGATATTGTGAGTATCGATTTGCTCGGTCGATTGCCGCATCAGCGCGTCCGCATTCACCATATCTTGAACCGGCGTATCGAGGTCATAAGCACTGTAGTTAAAGTAATTCATCGATGAGGTTTGTTTGCCACGTTTTGATGTAAACATGGTCGACACCCGATAAACACCACGGCGTGATTCAAACTGAACGTCATTGCTGTTCACATAGACGCTACGACGATTGCCAAAAGTAATCGCCACCGAACCAATGTTTAAGTCAGGATATTGTTGCTTGGCATAGTCCTGCACCTCAACGATTCTGTCGTACATGCGATCATAGTCTGGTTCGACCGGGCCAGCATCAAACGTCTCAGCAGGCTGCGTCGAGGCAATGCCGTAGGCGTCATCTGGCGATGCACCACGCGCCATATCAGAGAGATTGGCCACCGTCTTGCTGAGTGTCTCACCATCTGTTTTGTTGACCGATAGGCTGGCCTTCTTGTGATCTTTTATTCCAGTGATGCCCACGTCGGTTTCAAAGTTGGTCCGCATCAGGTTGATGGCACCATTTTCTGCTTGAAGCTCATGGAACTCTTCAGCGACAACCCGGGTCGATGCATCAGAAAACCCAGACTTGCTAATTTGCGCGAGTGTTTCGAGAGCAATATCTTTATTGGTCATTACTCGCCTCCAATGAAGACTTTAGTTTTCACAGCTGGGCCACCCATGCCGACTGGCATAGGTTGCTTCTTGCCACACATACCCGCACAACCCCAAACCATTTCATCGGAGAGCATGGTCACTTCTTTCAGCATGTCGAAAGCCACACCCGAAATCGTCGTGTCGGTGATCGCCTTACCTAGCTTGCCATTTTTGATCTCGTAACCCATTTGGACGCCGAACATAAATTCACTGGTGGTGTCTGCTTGACCGTTGGTGGGTCGCATCAACAGGTAACCGTCGTCGATCGAGGCAATCATGTCTTCTAGTTTATCTTTGCCTGGTAAAATCGCAGTGTTGCGCATGCGGATCAAAGGCTCATCGGTGTAGCTAAATGCACGAGCATTACCGGTTAACGGCATGTTGAAGTGCTGGGCACTATCTTTGTTATGCATAAAACTTTTAAGCACGCCGTTTTCAATCAAAACCGCGTCGTGACTTTCCACACCTTCGTCATCCATATAAATCGGCATGGGCAAGATCTCACCGTTATGGCTGTTCGCAAAATCGACCAACGTAATCAATTCACTGGCGATCTGCTCACCTAGATAGTCACCCGCAATAGAACCTTCACGAACGATATCCGCCTCGGTCGTATGACCGATGGCCTCGTGAGCGAGGATACCCGCAAGATCAGATGCCAAGATCACATCGTGATAGCCAGAGACCGGTTTGACTGCGGTCTTTTTGTTCATCAAATGTTTATACATCTCATCAACCGCAGCATGTATACGCTCTGGCGTTTCAAAGACATCCTCAAACTGACCACGATCACCGATCGCTTGAGATAATTCGATCGGCTCACCTGCTTCATTACGCGTCGTTAGCTTGACTGCCACTATCGAGCGAGAGTTGGTGTTGTGCCCCGTAGAGCCCTCGGAAGTTTGCAGTTTCTTTTCCATATCAAGGCAATTTAGTACTACCTGACGCGACACGATATCCGGGCAATGCTCACCGACATAAGTATCAATACCTTTCAAGAATGCAATGATCTCGTCTTGGGTTTTGCGCGGCTTCTGCGTATTGGAATCACTGTTGGCTGACGCCTGGCTTCTGGGCAGTGTGAGTTCAGGGTTACCGCTTCGCTTGGCCAGAAACTCAGCATTGCGCGTCGCTGCTTGAATTGTGGTCTCGATAGAATCATTGGTGGCATTTGGATTGGAACTAAACCCCCAGGCGCCTTTATCAAACACCCGCGCCGAAACACCGCCATTGGTATCTTGCATATTGGAAACAATATCGCCGTTCAGCAGAGCAATATTCAGCAGACGATTTTCGTGCAGCCGGAGCTCAGTGTAAGAAGAGTATTGGTTAGAGTACTTTGACAGGTCGATCTCAGCAATTTGCATGATAGTGGGTCCTTAACTTAACTAAGCGATTAGACAGAAAGTTCGTGTGGAGAATTCAAATAAATAGTGTAACTAGGGCGATCAAGCTTATGTCTCTACTCAGCAGTGTCAAGTCGGCTTATGCTAACCGCCGCTGAGGTTTAATCGACGATTTGGTCGACGGTTTATTCAGGCAACAGCGCTGTGAATTCGGCCCGATGTGCTTCGTCCAGATACTGGGTGAGTTCACCTGCATCTAGAAAGGTCGAATAACAACTGGGGCAATGCTCAAATCGAATCGCAACAGGCTCTTCAATTTTTCGCTGGTCCATAATCTTGTCGCACTTGGGGCACTCGACGTAAACCATATCGTCATATTCCGCACCCATTTCAGCATCCCCTGAATCAATAGCCTGATTACCTTCGACCAACGCAAGATCCGCACGAGTGAGCTGATCAAAATATAGGCCGTGACATTCAAGACAGCGGTCGATTCGGATAGAACCCGCATCATCGGTGCTCACCGTTTCCATTTCACCATCACACTTGGGGCACTGCATGCATTTTTCTCCTAAAAATCCTAACCGCGAGATTACATGATTTGGACAATTTTGTAATCACTGGCCATAGGTGTAATCTGCGTCTCGTCTCATTTAACTAGCGTCGTATGCCACCTCCAAAGCCCCCACTGCCCGCCGCAGACCACAGTATCTGGGCAACCTATAAGTCTTTGCTCTGGTCAGTGTACGTGCCCGGTTTTTTGATGTCCTTGTGCCAGGGCAGCGTCATTTTGGTGATTCCGTTATTCGCCCTGGATCTTGGCGCCAGTGCAGCAGTCACCGCCTTGGTGTTCTCGCTGCGTGGTCTTGGCAACATGACGGTGGATATACCCGCCGGTTGGGCCACCGGAAGATTCGGTGATAAAACCGTCATGCTGCTATCGGTTGGCTTAATGGCTGTCTCCGCTGTTGTCGCTAGTCAGGCAAGTTCTACCTGGCAGTTAGGCCTAGCGGCATTTGCGTTCGGCGCTGCGGTGGCCAGTTGGTTACTGGCAAGATTGACTCACGTCAGCGAAGCAGTCCCAGTCCACCAACGCGGTAAAGCCATTAGCACCATGGCTGGCGTGCAGCGTTTTGGTAACCTGATCGGTCCTGCGACCTCTGGCATCGTGGCGCAGGTGTACGGCTTCGAATACGTATTTTGGGGTATCGCTGTCGTCGCAACTATCGCTCTGATACTCGTCATGCTTACCGTGAAGGTGAACAATAAATCGGAACCTAGTGAGGATGCTGGAATCCTGAAAATGGTACCAGCCATCTTGATTGCACACCGGCGCGTGTTCGCAACTGCGGGCTTTGCGATTTGGTGTTTAACCATATTACGTGCGACTCGCAGTCTCATGTTGCCATTGTGGGGCGATGCTATTGGCCTGGACACCTCCACCATCGGTTTTGTGGTGAGCCTGTCTGCGGGTATCGATATGATGATGTTTCCGTTAGCGGGCATCATTATGGACACATGGGGTAGACGCCCCGCCGCCATCGCGTGCCTTGGCATCTTGAGCGCGGGTATGCTCATGATGCCCTTTACCGATACCTTTTTGAGCATGGCGATTGCGGGTATTGTCGCCGGCGCTGGCAACGGTCTTGGCAGCGGCATCAATATGACGCTAGGTTCTGATTTTGCCCCGGATGGACAGCGCGGGGAATTCCTCGGTGTATGGCGGCTGTTGTCCGACACCGGCTCCTTGATCGGCCCGTTGGCGGTGGGCGCTACCGCTTCAACGATCACTCTATCAGGCGCTTTCTATTTATCCGCCGGCGTTGGCGGTATCGGTGTGTTGGTCATGTGGTTGTTTGTTGATGAAACCCTGACTAAACCAAGGACTAAATCAGAGCCAGAGTAAACATCCCCAAATTTGGCAAACACGAATTATTGTACTAACCCGACTTCTTCCAACGTGAAGCGCCTTTTCCAGATCGCGCGAAGACCAACGTATAGCAGCAGCCCAAACGGCCCCAGCACAAAGGTTAGAATCGCGGGGATCACAACGGCAAGGTGGGGGATGTCATGGCGTTTGGCATCACGGATCATCCAGGCACCAACAAACAAATCAAAAACCAGATAGTGCACCCAGGCTCCGATTAACGCGCGAGGGTCAGAAAACGCTGCTTGAAGACCAGCAATACTCTGCATACCTGCACCTTCTGGCGAATCTCCTGACATGCTAATCACAATAAAGACCACATAAACCAGACCAAGAATGACCGGCACTAGCCCGGAATGAACCAGCACCCGTGTCACCTTTGAAAAAGGTGCGACTAACAGCAGTAGCCAGAATGGCAGCACAAAGGCGTTAACCAGCGTAAATATAAGTTCCGAATCCATATCGTTATCCTATTGTTATTTTTGAAGACGATGTCTTTTATGCACTAATCTTTTCTTAAGTGCCAAACCTGTTCACATGGCCAGCGTTGCGCCCAGACTGCTGGCGTTGAAAACTTAGTTTCAGCATTATCTTGCTGCGAACCTAGTTCTTGATAGTTAGTGACAGTACCCTGTCTCTCTAAACAGTTTGAGCTAGGCAGAATGCATCAAATTAAATTCAGCGCCACCTGGGTCAACTTTCACGCGCCTCCAACCCTGCTTACATAGGTCGAAATAGCACTGATGCAAAATGGGTTCGCAAATATCCCCGCTGGGTGGCGTTGTGATAATGCCGAGCGGCTGCGTTCCCAAAAAGACCAGCTGCCCACCCGGCTTCAACAACCTATAGGCTTCTGGAATCCACTGGAACGGATCGCACCAGATCGCTGCGCCATACCATCCCAGTAGGTACGATTTTCGATCACATGTTCAGGTAGAGAATCCGCCATTGGTCAATGCGTGTATTGAGTCGGTGACTCACGCCCGGTTCCCGCAGATCACGCATCTCGCTTTGGCAACATCGGATTGGCAGCTAACGCCTTCAATGAACTGCCAGTATTTTTGGGATTGGACGAATTACTGAAATCATTAATCTTGTCAAAAGATGATTCGACATCGTCAATTGAAAAGCCTTTAGGGTCAAAATATGCACCTTCACTACGCTCCCACTGGACTTTCGAGATCCAGCCTGCACCTACTTCAAAAAGGCCACCGCTAGAGTCACAGCTTTCATGGCAGAGGAACGCTGCTAAAGGACTGACGAGTTCCGGGTTGAGCATTGCCATGGTCTCCTCATCCATCACACTACCCATCATTCGAGAGGCAGCCAACGGGGCGATGGTGTTCGACTTAATACCTTTTGAGGCACCTTCAATTGCGATTGTCTGCGACAAACCATGTAGTGCAAGCTTGCATGCACTGTAGTTTGCCTGACCAAAATTGCCGTAAATGCCTGCCGCTGATGTCGTCATAACAAATCGACCATAGCCTTGTTCACGCATGTATGGGAACGCCGCTCTGCTCACCTTGTATGCACCGCGCAGGTGTACGTCATAGACCAGGTCCCAATCGGCATCGCTCATTTTATGAAATGATTTGTCGCGCAAAATACCGGCGTTGTTTATCACGATATCGACTCGGCCAAAATTATCGAGCGCGCACTGAATGATTTTTTCGCCATCAATGACGCTATCTGGATTCGCAACAGCATTACCGCCAGCTGCCTTGATTTCATTTACGACGCCATCAGCGACTGTTTCGCTACTGCCGGTACCGTCGAGGGCTGCGCCGAGGTCGTTAACGACAACACTTGCACCAAGGGACCCAAGAAGTAGAGCGTGAGATCGGCCGAGGCCATTTCCCGCGCCGGTGACGACGGCAACTTTGTTCTCAAATGTTAGTGACATGATGGTGTTCCTTGGTTGGTTGTTTAATAGATTGATTGATTGGCTTCAGTTTCGAGATTATAAGCCACCGGCTCGAATCTGACGATTAGACCATCAACATAGTTTTTGACAGTTCCTAATATCGCCTGATCACTTCCCGAATAATACCCTTGCTCTGGCCTTAAGCTGCCAGTTAGTCTGCCTCTTTTCACAGTATTCGGAGCGAGAGATGAAAGCAGCAGTTTATTACGAAGGCGGAACACCTGACGTATTGAAATACGAGGACGTGGCTGATCCCGTTCTGCGTCCTCGAGATGTACTGGTGAAAGTGCATGCGGTGAGTATTGAAGGTGGTGACACTCTTGCCCGGGGTTTTGGTCCCGCTGGCCCTACCCCTTACTGTGGTGGCTATTTGGCGGCAGGTGAGATCATCGAGATTGGCAGCGATGTCACCGACCGGCATGTTGGTCAGCGAGTCACGACGTCCGGCAATGGCGGCTCCCATGCGTCACTTCGAGCCGTAAGCTCTCGAGCAGCCTGGCCTATTCCAGATGATATGTCTTTTGAAGTCGGTGCGTGCATACCCATCCCATTTGGTACCGCCGATGATTCGCTGTTTGAGTTTGGCAAACTCACCGCTGGCGAAACCGTACTCATTCACGCTGGCGCAAGCGGCACCGGCTTATCTGGCATCCAACTCGCGAAACGCGCCGGCGCACGGGTACTCGCAACAGCGTCGTCCAATGATCGGCTTGAGCGACTGAAAGAATACGGTCTGGATGAAGGCATTAACTATGTGGAAACGGACTTTGAGGAAGCGGTAAAAGAACTAACAGGTGGAAAAGGTCCTGACCTGATTGTCGATTCAGTGGGCGGTAAAAATCTAGAAAAGAGTTTACGCTGCGCAGCATACCGTGGCCGAATTGTGGCGATGGGCGGAGCTGGTAGAGACGCTTACCGACCAGACTTTTCTGTGATGTCCGGCCAGAACAAAACCTATGTGAGCTACTTTCAGGGCGCGGAACTGGCCTATAACGGCGTCAGGGCAAGAGCCAACGTACAAAGACTCATTGGTGACGTCGGTATGGGTGAACTTAAGGTCGTGATCGACAAGCGATTCAAGCTGTCCGAAGCGGCAGCCGCCCACACTTACATCGAATCACGCCAGGCTTTTGGCCGAGTGCTATTGATTCCCGACGGCATCTAACAAACAACTTAACTTTTAAGTGCCTTTGAGCGCCTTGGGTCAAAGGCCAAAGGCACTTTTTGCTTAGCTGGCTTCCGCAACGAAGACGGGAATTTTGCGAGTCGTTTTCTTCTCATACTCTGCATATTGAGGGAACGCCTCAACACAACTCTGCCACAGTCGAACTCTTTCGGTTTCGTCACTCACCTCACGGGCGGTCATCGGCGTGACTTCTGTTTTATCTCGAATCTCAACCTCTGGGTTTGCACGGAGGTTATAAACCCAGACTGGGTTTTTCGGCTGTCCGCCCATAGAGCCAACCAGCACATAAGTCTCGTCAACTTTAACTCGCATCAGCGGAATTTTTCGAACCCCGCCACTGTTTCTACCCGTGTGCGTGACAATAATGCAGGGCAAGCCTGTTTCGAGCAGCGTTGTGCCTTCGGTACCGCCGCTGCCTTCGTATAGTTCAACCTGCTTGCGGACCCAGTCAATAGTCGGTGGAATGTAGTCAGCCATAATTTGTCTCTCCCTTTTATAACGAATATACAGCATCACGGGCACAAAAGGCTTCTCCAGTGAGGTACTCGCTATGTTGCGATCACTGATCGCGAAGTCCGCCCAATCTACGGTCAGAAAAACCTATGACCTCCGAGGCCTCGGGCGAAACACAAAAGCCGAGCAGCAACAGTTTGCCCGGGGTGACCTGTCTGCATTATCAGCTCAGATTGAGGCTGAACGCTACATCACAGGCGGCCGCCTCACAGTATTCGACTTTTACGTTGCTAGCATGCTGGTGGGGCTGATAGACAACGAGCCAGTCACCTGGATCTCAACTTTGGCCAAAGATTACCCTGTACTTTGAGAGTATGTCGATCGTGTCCAGAGCGAAGTTGGCGTCTATGCGACAGAATAAAACCCAGAAGACGGCAATAGTAGACCTAACTTTTCTGATCAGTTCTTAAAATCGAGCGACTGCTTCAGCAACGGAAACCAGGCAGAGTTGCTGATTATCGATTTCTTGACTAACCTCTAAATGTTAGATTAGAACAGGTAGACATTTCAGTCGGAGCGGCTTCAGACAAGTCCAATTCTACTGTACTTCAATTGCAATCATTACAATGGGCATGGACAGCAAAATGCTATATCGATGGCTACTCATTGCTGTACTGATGTTGGCTGGATGCACAGACACCGTTCCCACCGACCAAGGTTTTCGCCAGGCCAGCCGGGGTATGATCAGCGCTGGATTTTCAGAAGATGGCAGCCTCAGTTTTGTTGGTTCCATCGACCACGGTGGTAGCCTTTGGCAAATTGCAAGCAAGGAACGCCTGTACAACTGGAACCATGCGGGCGAACAATATTCCGCTTTCCGCGCAGCCGTTTTCTCAGAAGACGGCCAATTTGTCGCAACGACTCAAGGCCAGGCTATGGCCCTGTGGAGCACGTCGACGGGTGAGGCTATCCGCTATTGGCAAAGCCCCTCAAGAATACTCGCCGTCGCAATGTCCAAGCAATACGTAATGTTGGGGCAAGATAATGATGTGGCGATACTATTCGATACCGTTAGTGGCGGCGTTGTCGGCGGATTGCAACATGACGGCCCGGTTAGCAGCGTTGCTATCGACCAACACGCGAAGTTTGCTCTGACAGGTTCACACGACGGCACAGTTCGTTACTGGTCGTTAGACAGTGGTGAAGAACTGCAACATTGGGCCAACAAGCAACCGATCGATCTCGTTCAGCTTTCACCCAACCAAAAAATTGCCTTTTCCGCTGCCTTCCAAGGAGAGGTTATCTTGCGAAATGCCACAACAGGCGAGGACATTCTTCAACTTTACAAAAGGAACCCAGGTGTTATTTCGGCACGCTTTAACGCTAGCGCAACTAAGTTACTCTTAGGTACCTCCAGAGAAAAAATTATCCTGTGGGATTTAGTCACAGAGTCGGTGGCTAAAACCTGGCACGTTGAAAATGATGGACCCTGGGATAAAGCTGCAATTATAGCGGTCGGTTTTGTCGAAGGATCTGACCGATATCTCGCCGCTGCATCCAACGGCATCAGCTATGAACTGAACTAGTTGTCGGGGGACTGCCATCAATCTGCTGCGTATAGATCGGCTTTGTTAGTTTTTCATATAAATCCACTTGCGAATTTCCCGCGAATTGAGGTTTGATAGCGAAAACCAAAAACAAAGACGTCCTGACATGCCTGAAGCAGAAGCAACGTCCAACTATGAATTTGATCTCGGTCAACATCATTTTAAAATCTTCACCACATCATCTGCTGCCCAACAATGGTTTGATCGTGGCCTTACGTGGCTCTATGGCTTTAACCATGAAGAAGCTGTTATCTGTTTCCAAAAGGCAGTTGCCGCGGATCCGAACAGTGTCATGGCGTACTGGGGCATCGCCTACGCGATCGGCCCGAACTACAACAAGGTCTGGGAAATGTTCCCGTTTGAGGAGAAGAAATCCTGCCTCAAGGTCGCGCATGACGCTATTGCGAAAGGTTCTGCTATTACCAGCGCCGCAACCGTTGAAGTCGCCATGCTGGCTGCTGTTGCCTGCCGTTATCCCCAAGATGCGGAGGTCGAAGACTATGCGCCCTTTAATGACCGTTTTGCCAATGAGATGCGCAAGATTCATCAGCAGCATCCCGACAATCTTGATGTCAGTGCTATTTTCATTGAGGCTCTAATGGGAAGAACGCCGTGGGCTCTTTGGCACTTAAAAACGAAACAACCCGCTGAAGGCGCATCAACCATTGAAGCAAAAGAAATTCTCGAGGCGGCCTTTGCGTCAAATGCCGACGCTTGGAAACATCCAGGTTTGCTTCACCTTTACATCCACTTGATGGAAATGTCACCAACACCAGAAGTTGCGCTGCCCCATGGTGACCACCTAACGAATCTGGTGCCTGCCTCGGGCCATCTTTTACACATGGCCACCCACATCGATGTGCTATGCGGTGACTATCAAAACGTGATTTCTAGAAACCAAAGGGCAGCGTTGGCTGACCAACCCTTCACCGCGCTGCGAGGTGCCCGTAACTTCTACACCATCTATCGGATCCACAATGTTCATTTCATTGCCTATGGCGCAATGTTTTTGGCACAAAAGCAAGTTGCATTGGATGCTGCGCTAGAGCTTCAGCGTCTATTGCCAGAATCGTTAGTAGCCTTTATGCCGGATTTTTTCGAAGCCTTCTGGGGGATGAAATTACATGTGATGGTACGGTTTGGCATGTGGGCAGAAATCCTCACTGAAGCATTACCAAAAGATTCTGAACTATTTAGTTTTACCACCGCTTTACAACGCTATGCTCGGGTAATTGCATTAGCGAATACAGGACAACACGAAGCAGCAGCGCTTGAATATGAACTTTTTCTTGGAGCAAAAGCGGCGGTACAAGAAACACGTTTCATGTTTAATAATCCCGCCGCTGATGTTTTAGGGATTGCCCAACAGATGGCAGCAGGCGAGCGACTTTATAAGTCAGGGAAAATCGAAGCCGGGCTAACGCATTTAAGAGCCGCCGCCGAGTACAGCGACAATCTGTTTTACGATGAACCCTGGGGTTGGATGCAACCGCCCAGGCATGCACTGGCTGCTTTGTTAATGGATCAAGATCAACTCGCTGAGGCTGAAGAGATCTATCGCGCGGATCTCGGTTTAAATGACACTTTGGCAAGACCTTGCCAACATCCGAGTAATATTTGGTCATTGCATGGTCTAAGCGAATGCCTAAGCAAGCGCGGCGAACGCCATGAACGTGTTCACGTTCAGCTATTGTTAGACCAAGCGCTGGCGCGGGCCGAAGTACCGGTTAGATCTTCTTGCTACTGCCGTAATACCTAGGACAGTCAAGTCAATCACTCAAACTGCCAGGTTTCTTTACACTAAAGTTTAGAATCTTGTTTGCGTAATAATAATAGCAATATAAATCAATAACTTAAGTATTTGGCGCGAATATTACCTGATCCTTTTAGGACAAAAATAATAGAGGTAATCCAGTGAAAAAATTGTTTTCTTACTTGTTTGCTTATTTTCGGGCGCCGCTAGTGCAACGCCTATCTCCGGCGCTGCGACAGGTCTTGCTTCACCCGACACGCTGCTGGCGTTTGATGAGATAGTATTGACGACAGAGCCGCAATGACCAATTAGTACAGCAGTCTTGGCGTTACGTTCAGCGGCTTGTGCTACGATTCATCTTGTTGCATAGAGGGCTGGAAGCCTGATGGAGACTCACCATATTTAGGCAACACAACAAGCTAGCATTTCTCTACCACTATGCTGCGATCAATCTCCAACACGGTTTTGCTCAGAGTGCCCCTTCGATAAAAATCTCGATCAACGCGGCGATCACCCAGGTCAACGGTGGCAACACACCGAACAGCAACATACCGCGGATTCTGTCAGTAAAAGGCAGCTCTTTGATCTTGCCTATCCGTTCGGAGTAGTAAAGCAAATCTACACGACTTAACTTGTCAGCGTCTTCGCCAATTAGTGAAGATTGGAGGTGCGCCTTATCGCCTTTCACCAGCGCCCGGTACACATGATTTAACTCAATGGTCTTCGCCACGTGGATACGTCGTTTTAAACGGTTATAGGGCAACATAAAGAGACCAAGCATACAAAGCCCTGGCAAATAGAACGGCATCATTAAAACCAACAACGCGCTAAAGGCAAGTTCGCCGGACGTAAACACCGTGTAACTGGCAAAAATAATACACAAGCCAAAAATATACAGGCGCAGGAAACGCAACATAGGGTTCGCCAGCACCGCGTAGTGATCAGCCTCTAGAAGGCTAATCCGAACCCGTTTTGATACTTCACTCAGACACCGCAATTGACGAAAAAACACGTCAATACAAAATATCACCAACAGATATTCCAACCAATAGAGACCAACAGCAACAAAAAAAATAAAATTTAATCCGACCATAATCTGATCGTTGAATTGCATGTTGATGATCGCGCAAATCAGCGCCAGCCCGTACTGCAACCATCGAACCCGCGCGGTGGGTTCAAGAATTGACTGAACATCAATCAAACTGCTATCAAAATCAAGCACTTCCAGCAGATCGCCGTACCAACCTCGCGCCATTTCTAGATAGAGCACTAGGAAATAGCTAATGATGGCAACGAATGCCACGACAATGGGGTAAAGGCTGGGGTTCGGCACTCTTGATATCACTAAGGAACTCAAGCCAAACAGTGCTAAGAAGAGAAAAGCAGAAAGCCCAAGTTGCCAGGACGGCAATCCAGTGCGATCGAGCACCGTAAGGGGTTGCCAATGGGAGATACCTGGCGTCGCCGGGTGACTGGATGTAATTTCAGCCGTCGAGTCGTTCAAGAACCACACGTGTATACAAAAACGGTTATACTCCTTTGGATTGGCGGGCCGCTTTTGAGCCCTGCTGCCACATGAAGTATCACACCGAATGAAGCCCCTACACTACTACTTTTTGGGTACCGGCGCCTGGTTCCTGGCCTATGGTATCCAAAGCGTTGCTTTCGCCTGGCTGGTGACTATCGTATTGGCAGAATCACCTACCATGGTGGGTTTTGCGCAAATGGCGTTTTTGCTCCCGGCTATGCTGCTAATGCTAGTGGGTGGCAGTCTTGCCGATCAGGTAGGCGGTCGGCGCATGGCCTTAATCGGTCACTTGCTGGCGGCGATAGCACCACTGTTTTTGATCGCCACCATTCTATTGGATCAATTTACCTACACATTGTTACTTGTGTTTGCGGTGATCATTGGTTGTAGTCAGGCAATCGTCACACCGGCACGAGATGGCCTACTCGCCCAAGTTGCAGATGGACGAATCCAACAGCGAGTAGTGCAGGTCAGTTTGATCCAGTTCGGTATCCAAATGCTCGGCTTCATCATTGCGGCATTCGCAGACACAGTTGGCGCGGTCGTCATCCTCAGTTTACAAAGCCTGTTCTTATTTTTCGGGGCCGTGGCCTTTCATCGCCTGCAACTGCCGTTTGAAGCCCCTGTTCGCCACTCAAACAAAATGCTCCAGCAAATCGCCTACTCAATTGTCGAAGGCTATCACTCGGTGCGTCAATCACCGCACATGTCGGCTGTGGTAATTCAAAATTGCGCCATGGGTATGTTCTTTATGGGTTCCTACATTGTGACCATTCCCTTGCTGATTCGGGAAGTGTATTCCGGCTCTTCGGTCGAGTTATCTTGGGTGAATGGTGCAAACTCTCTTGGACTCGTGTTTACGATGTTTTTGTTAATGCGTTTTGGTGACATTAAGCGCCAGGGCCGAGCACTACTCATCTCACAGATGCTGGGATCAATTGCCCTGCTCGGCGGCGGTTTGGGTCTGGGCTTCAACAGCCTAATCCTCTGTATTTTCGGCTGGGGCTTGTGCGGCGGTATCGCTATGACCATGTCTCGAACAGTGATGCAAGAACAGGCGCCAGAAAACCAGCGAGCTAGAATGATGTCTTTCTACTCGTTCTCTTTTATGGGCGCAGGCCCTATCGGCGCTCTACTTTGCGGTTTCCTCGTCGACCTACTCGGCGCTTCCATGGCACTGATCATTTGCCCGGCTTGCATGCTAATTGTCTCAATCTACATGTCGTTTAGATCACCACTCTGGTCGCTCGGCAAAACTTGATGAAAAATATCTCAGTAAAAAGAAACCGCCTGACAAGTATCAGCCGTATCCTGAGGACGTAAAACTGCCATGAAGGACGCGCGTGCCTAATAGCCCTAATTTGTCTGCTGAGTTGCTTGCCGAGTTTATTCAGGCACACCAACCTCTTGTTGTGATTACAGGCGCCGGTTGCAGTGCGGCATCCGGAATCCCCACTTATCGTGACGACGACGGCACCTGGCAACGTTCCACACCGATCCAACATCAAGACTTTGTCAGTAAGCCTGAATCACGCCAGCGCTATTGGGCGAGAAGTCTGGCGGGCTGGCCTGCGGTCGCGAGCGCACGGCCCAATGCAACGCATGCGGCGATTAAGACCCTAGAGGACCAAGACCTTTGCGCTTTAGTTGTCACTCAAAACGTCGACCGATTACATCAGCGCAATGGACAGCAGGTCGTCATTGATTTGCATGGCCGGCTAGATCGTGTCCATTGCCTCGACTGCCATCACGAAGTTTCTCGCGAGGACATGCAAATTCGCTTGATTGAGGATAATCCACATCTCCCCACCTCAACCACATTGTTAGCGCCAGACGGCGATGCAGATGTACCTGACAACCTGATTGAAACCATTCGGGTACCCGACTGCGATCACTGCGGCGGCATGTTGAAGCCCACGGTTGTGTTCTACGGCGGCAGCGTCCCAAAGCTAGTCGTACAGCGTGTTTACGATGCGATTGATCAGGCCTCAGGGGTGTTGGTGGTCGGATCGTCGCTGATGGTTTTCTCCAGTTTTCGCTTCTGTCGGCATGCGTCCAGGCGTGGTCTACCGATTGCCATCGTGAATGCTGGCAAAACCCGAGCTGACGATCTAGCAACGTTGAAACTAGATACCGCTTGTGAAATCACCTTACCCGCCGCCGTCCAATTGCTCGACAACACATGACCCGAGACTGACCTTGAAAAAAACCAGATCTCGAATTGGAAAACTACTCATTGGCTCTGGCGTATTGATTATACTTTTACTCATCGTGCCACCCCTGCTCCAACCTGTTGGCTTAACGCCAGCAAAAATCAGTGGTGCCAGCATACGCGTGTACGGTGCAAACGTGTGGGGTTTTCGCGGGTACTTTGCCATTCACACATGGATCGCAACGCGATCGGTGGGCGAACAGCGCTATCGTATCCATCAAGTTATTGGCTGGCGGCTTCGTCGAACGGGTACGGCTCTCACCTATCATGAAGGCGACCCCAACACTCCCTGGTTTGGTAATGATGCAATCTTGTTGCATGAATTGACCGGAGCAGATGCAGAGGCCGCCATTCCCGCTGTTCGTAAGGCGATCAAAAGCTACCCTTTTGCTAAGACCTATACGATGTTTCCTGGTCCAAATAGCAATTCGTTTACCGAATGGGTTGCACAGGAGGTTCCAGAGCTCGGCTTGCAGTTGCCGGCCAAAGCCATTGGCCGCTTATGGATGCGCAATTACTACGCTACCCACTCTAACCTGCGGATTGATCGCGTGGTGTCACCAGACTAACTTCTCAGGCATCTATCTCAGCCATTCATCACGACAGCTGGGCCAAGGTAAACATGGCGGCTTGTTAACCTTCGTCACCTGAAAGCACATGTCGATTCAACAAGTTTGCCAAGCCATGCGATTCAGAACCGTCACTCGACATCAGTCCCGCGATTGTTCCTAGTTGGTTGGGATCAGATCGATTTTGGCCGAGCTTCCATTTACCTGTTAGCTTTACAATCGGTGCATCGGATACCTTCCAAGGCAGTTTTTGATCCCTTTCGTGTGCGTCCGTTAGCTCATTTAGATGTTGCAGTAACCACTCTGGGTCTTCGATTTTCTTGGGGATGCCATGAGCGTGCCCGACAGCCACTAACCTTCAAGTTAATGTTATGCGCTTTCTCCCCCGAGGTCGCGCAGACGCTTCTGCGGAGCGGTCATTGCGGACCAGAATGGGAATTTTTCTTTGAAGCTTACCCCCGTCGAAACAAGATCATGTGGTTCGTGCACGCATTCTAAAGCCAGACGAATTTCGCTAGGCCATTTTTGGAGCGAAAAGAAACCTAGTCCCACACGTTTCATAGAAACCGCGCCCTGCTTCCAAGTTAGACCTACACCACTTGAGCGATGGATTACCGTGATCAAGATTGAACTGGATATCGGTTCGACCCAACCAGCCAACGACCGATCGCAATGGGCTCGCCTACAGGACTCGCAAACACATTCACCAACAAATTTTGGTGTCCCGAACCAAGAGAACTGAATCGATTCGCGGATGCGTGAACTCCCTATAGCTCGGACTCACTGGGGAGTCCTATCAGCGCTGATCAGTACACAGCGCGTTAATGTTCGCCGGTAATGCCCAGTCACAGCGGCTCTTATTTTTTACCCCTTCATATCAATACGTTACCGCAGAGTCGACGCACTGCCAGGCGAAAATTGAGTCGAAATCACCCAAACTGGCGGCAATTTGGCGAATAACGCACAAGTGAATTCGCCTCATTAGATCCAATTCTGATCGCATATTAACGTACCTATGGGTACAATTAGCTGCTCTATAATGGTGCAAAATCTGGGGGAGAACATGCATAAAACAAAACTGCTACTCGCAAGCAGCCTACTACTCATTGGCGCATTACCCACATTCATTCAGGCTGCCGAATCGGTAGATCTTGAAGAAGTCGTTGTTACCGGCACCAGAAAAGAAGGCTTATCACCGACTGAAACACTATCACCGGTCGATGTTTTTAGCGGCCGGAGCCTTTCTAACCAGGCAACATTCGACATGACAGACGGGTTGGCCAAATTGTCACCGTCAATAAACACCCAACGATTTCCGATTGCAGATGGCACCGCATTCATCCGTCCCGTCACACTCAGAAACCTATCGCCAGACCACACGCTCGTATTAGTGAATGGTACCCGTCGACATCGCTCACCGCTCGTTAACTTGCAGCTAGCACCGCTTGGCACCGTGAACCAGGGCGCACAGGCCGTTGACTATTCGGCGTTACCAGCGGCGGCGATCAAACGGGTAGAAGTACTGCGCGATGGCGCGGCAGCTCAGTACGGATCTGATGCCATCGCTGGTGTCATCAATGTCATTCTGAAAGATGCAGACGAAGGGATTTCGATAGCGGTCCAAACCGGCGAGTATTTCGAAAATGATGGTGAGCGAACCAGCATCAGCTTAAACGGTGGGCTGAGTCTGTGGGAAAAAGGCTTTATCAATGGAACGCTTGAAGTCTCTACTGCTGATATCACGAATCGCGGCAAGGCAAGACCTGATGCTGCAGCCGTTGCTACCATTGTAGGACCCGGCCTGGTGCCTTTAGATGGCTTCGGTCAACGCTGGGGTGACCCCGACGTTGAGTCAACCAAGCTATTTATCAATACTGGCTATGACATTAATGAAACGCTAGAGGTCTACGGCAACTTTAGCTATTCAGAAAACGAGACTGTTTCTGACTTCTTCTATCGAGGCCCAGTACTAGACCCGGTCAACATGACCACCGCACGGGACACCTTACAAGTCGATGCAGATGGCGATTTTTTGCCTGATGCAGCCCCACAAACACTAATCGACAGCATCACAGGATCCGGACTCGACCCCGCTGACTATCTAGTGGCCGACGGTACAAGTGCTAGTGGTTTTGTTTTACGCAACCCAATCTTCACGCTCTTCCCCGGTGGCTACAACCCTAACTTCGGTGCTGACCTCGAAGATTATGCTGTTGTCATCGGCACTCGTGGAGAACTCAGCAACGGCCTTCAATGGGACGTAAAAATTCGAAGCGCAGAATCGGAAGCGGACTATCGAATCTCTGAAACTATTAATCCAAGCCTTGGACGGTTGTCACCTACAAACTTTAAACCGGGCACACTCACCCAAGAAGAAACCAGCGTAAATCTGGATTTCGTCACTGAAGTTGAACTTAATGGTTTAGCGTCTCCGCTCAACGTGGCATTCGGCTATGAGTGGCGCGACGAGACTTATAAGATTGGCGCAGGTGATGTGGCCTCTATTCAAGCCGGCCCGACTGCAGCCTTTTTTGGCGTGGGATCTGACGGCTTTCAGGGTTTCCCTGTAGAGTCTGCCGGTAGCTTCGAGAGCGAAAGTAACGCGGTCTATGTTGATTTTGAGACAAACTTTTCTGATAAGTTGTCTGCTGGACTGGCGATTCGTTATGAGGACTTTGATGAGTTTGATTCCACATCAGACTTTAAAGTCTCCGCACGCTATGCCTTTACAGATGCATTTGCGATTCGCGCCACCGCAAACTCTGGCTTTCGCGTTCCAACGCCTGGCCAAGTCAACACGCTGAATGTAACAACTACCTCTGATACCAGCGGTAACTTGATTCCAAACGGCACTTACCCGGTCAGCAATCCGATCGCGTTGACGTTAGGCGCCATTCCGCTTGAGCCAGAAGAATCTATCAGCTTTACGCTGGGGATGAGCTGGGTGCCAACTGACAATTTCAGTCTGACGCTCGACTACTATGATATTGAGATTGATGACCGGTTGGCATTACTGAACAACACAGTGACAGCAGCTGAGGTGACGTTGCTGACAAACGCAGGGATACCCAATGCAAACCTACTATTGGGAAGTAGCGCCAACTTCTTCGTCAACGGCTACGATTCAGAAATCCACGGTTTTGATGTCGCAGCAATCCGGGACTTTGATACTAGCTTAGGTCAATTAACTTTCGACCTACGCCACAACTTTAATGAGCAGAAAGTTTCCGGCGTACGTGGCGGCACGATCAATCGATCACGCATCTATGACTTAGAAAATCAGGTTCCTGAAAACCGCACAACACTGACGATCAGCCTCAACTCTGATGGTATGTTCAACGGCCTTGTAAGGTTCAACAACTACTCTGATTGGTCCACCACGGGCGGCTTGTTCAGCCCAGGCGACGCTTCTGACCAATACGACTATGAAGGAGCCGTAATCGTAGATCTCGAAGGAACGCTTACCTTTAACGAGAATTATCGCGTGACGTTAGGTGCTGAAAACGTCTTTGATGAGCTACCAGATCGTGAACAGGATCCAACTTTGGACTTCCTAGGTGTCACTCGTGCCTTAACGTCTCCATGGGGATTCAATGGTGGCTTCTGGTACCTTAGACTCGCAGCTGACTTCTAGAAAGCCGAAGTTATGACGCAAAAAAAACCGGACTATTGTCCGGTTTTTTTTGGCCTGATTTAAATAATCTTAAGCGGATTGCATCGAGGTCAAACGTTTCAAGATGATGTCATCAGCTTCACGCATGATACGATCGATCAATTCTTTTACCGTTGGCACGTCGTGAATCAAACCCGCTACCATCCCGCAAGACCAGGCACCTGCTTCAACATCACCATCGATCATGACGCGTGGGTAGATACCTGCAACCTCCGGCATAATGTCCTCAAACTTAAGATCAGCGCCCAGTGTTCTTTCCTTTTCCATTAGCTTCTCAACCCCAGCGTTATTGAGCACTCGTTCTGTATTACGCAAACCACGCATAATCAAACGCGTATCGAGCTCAGACGCAGCAACAATGGCCTGCTTAACGTTATCGTGAACTGGCGCTTCCTTGGTCGCAATAAATCGTGTGCCCATGTTCATGCCTTCTGCACCCATTGCCAGAGACGCAACAAGACTTCTTGCATCCGCCATACCACCAGATGAAACAAACGGAATAGTTAACTCTTCTGCAGCACGCGGCAGCAAAATAAAATTAGGTATATCGTCTTCGCCCGGGTGACCGCCACATTCGAAACCGTCAACAGAAACAGCGTCGCAGCCGATTTTCTCTGCCTTTAGGGCGTGCCTGACGGCCGTACATTTATGGATAACTTTGATGTTAGCTTCTTTCAACATAGGCAGCCATTTAGCAGGATTATTACCGGCAGTCTCGACTGCTTTAACGCCACTCTCGATAATGACTTTAAACAAGCCTTCATAATCTGGAGGTGTCACCGCCGGCAGAAATGTCATATTGATACCGAAAGGTTTGTCGGTCATCTCTTTACAACGCGCAATTTCCTTGGCGAGCTTTTCTGGCGTGCCCTGGGTTAAGCCAGTAATGATACCCAATCCGCCGGCGTTGGAAACAGCAGACGCCATTTCTGCAAGACCGACAAAGTGCATGCCGCCCTGGATGATTGGATGTTCAATACCAAATAGTTCTGTAATTCGAGTTTTCATTTTCTATGCCTTATGATTAACGACTACGGGCAAGAATACAGAGTTGGAAAGAGACAATCTATAACCTCTTTTTATCTATTACGGCTCGGCATCATTGACGGATAAAGGCATTCAATGCCGCCTGCATAGGTTGATTTCCCCTTACTGGATCTGTTAGATTGTTAGGCATTGACATGCTTCTTTCAACGACTATGGTTCCGATCCGCATATCCCTTGCGCCACCGTCTTATGTGATGTTTATTGTGCCTGTTTTTACAGGCCGGTTGTTTGTTGCGTGTTCGTTGAAAAAGCGTCTCTGTCGATAACTCAATCCATCACAGGATAGCGATAGCTTGCCACACATTCGTTCGGCCAGAGAAAGAGCGAAGGGGTGGGCATGTCTTGGACAGCCCACCTTTAACAAGGATCGATTTAATCATCGACTGCTAATTGCACCAACATTTTGCCGGTGTTCTGACCCTGCAGTAGTCCGATTAAGGCTGCTGGTGCCTGCTCGATACCATTTAGAATCGTCTCGTCATACTTCAGTTTGCCTTCTTTCAACCACTGGCGCATATCTGACAGAAACTGCTCACGCATGTGCTCGAACTCGTAAACGACAAATCCTTTCATCGTGACGCGATTGTAAATCATGTTAGAGAGCGTCGTGACACCCTCTGATCGTGCGCCTTTATTATTGTAAGCGGAGATCATCCCGCAAACCGGAATACGGCCTAACGAACGCATCTGGCCGCAGGCAGCATCCAAGTGAGCGCCACCGACATTCTCAAAATAGACATCGATGCCCTCTGGTAGAGCACGGTGCAACTCTTTGCGGATGGTTGACGTTTTATAATTGAACGCATCATCAAAGCCTAAATCATCTATCAAATGACGGACTTTTTCGTCAGAGCCACAGCTACCGACGACTCGACAATTTTTTATCTTGGCGATCTGGCCTACGACAGACCCGACTGCACCAGCAGCTGCCGAAACGAAAACGTTCTCTCCGTCTTTTAGCTCACCGGTTACCAGCAAACCGCCGTACGCAGTTAAACCAGTCATTCCCAAAATGTGCATGTGCGTTGAAAGTGGCTCGTCCTCCACCTCCACTTTGGTTAAATCGCCCGTTGTCGCAATCACATACTCACGGAAACCAAAACGATGCTGGACATAAGTACCGACCGGAAATGCGTCATCATCACTCTCCACAACCTTACCCAGCGCGCCGGCAGGTAATGCCTCGTCGAGTTTGGTTTGTCCATTGGTCATCGGTGGCCGCATTGCTGGATCCACGGACATGAGCAAATTCTTGACCAGAATACCCTTACCTTCATAGTTGAGTTCGGTCTCAATCAGGGCAAAGTCTTCTTGTTTAGGTAGCCCGTCTGGACGTGCGACCAGATGAATTTCTCGATTCTGCATTTATTTCCCTCTATCAAACATTTATTTGCGCCGCAGTGTCTCGCAGTTCCACAACAGAATCAAAACTAGCCGGCCCTCAATCAGGTTCTCTCAGCAACCGCGCCACGGTCGCCAACAACTCATTTAACTTAAATGGCTTCATCAAGATGGGATACTGAGCCGGGACGTGGGATGCATAACCTGTCATCAGTAGAACCGGGAGTTCGGGTTTGAAGACTCTGACCTTCTCTATAAGCTGTTCACCTGAGAGTGTGCCGGGCATCATCAGATCAGAGATCAAGAGGTCAAAATCCGGACGGCTTTCTATCTTACGCAAAGCCTCATCACCATTTTCGGCCAGGTAGACCTGGTATCCCGCACTTTCTAGGGCCATTTTTCCAACTTCCCTAATCTGCTCTTCATCTTCAACCAGTAGTATCGTTTGGCCAGTACCCACTGCAGCAAGCTCAACTTCCTGGAGGTCAGGCAGCAGTTCTGATGCCGCAGACTCGAACAAAAGGGTGATTGTCGTTCCTAAACCAAGCTCTGAATCGACACAGAGCTCACCACCAGACTGGTTCATAAAGCCATCTACCATCGCTAGTCCTAATCCAGAGCCCTCCGCCGGGCCTTTGGTGGTATAAAACGGTTCTACAGCATGTTTGATCTCCTCTGGCGACATCCCTTGACCAGAGTCACGAATCAAAATCGCAATCTTTCCAGCAGACCGGCGCACCAAGACTTCTATTGTCGAACCCGCCTCACTTGCTTCACGGGCATTCAGAATCAAGTTCAACAAAGCGCTGACCAACTGCCCTGCGTCCGCTCTGATGAGTAAGGGTACATCCTGATCGGAGATCACTGTGTCCAACTGCAACATGTCATTTACAGTGCGTCTAAACAGGGAGCTATTGGCGGCAAAAAAGGTCTTAAGATCAATGAGGGTGGGCTGCAAGACCTGTTGTCGCGCATAGGCGAGCAAACCACTAGTGATCGCCTTACCAGAATCTGTCGCCGCAATAATGTCTCTGGCTAACTTTTGTTGCCTCTCTGGAAGGTCTAACAGCAACAGCTCGGACGACAGCTGTATAACGGTCAACAGGTTATTGAAATCGTGAGCAACACCACCGGTTAGCTGACCGATCAATCGCAATTTTTCGTCATTCGCCAGTCTGACTTCCATTTCTGCTCGCTGCTGCTCCGCTTCATAACTCTGGCGCAATGCTTGTTGGACCTCTTCCGTCCTGATTTCTACTTCTTTCTGCAGACGCTCGGCAGCTTCCTTGTGGGTCTTTGATTCGTGGACACGCCTCTGATAGTTGAAATACAGCAGGATAATGACAACTAAAATCAATATTCCGCCAAGAACGCCAATTTCGATCGTCCGCGTTAAACGCCGCTCCGTTTCCTGGGCCTTTTGCTGCTCCTCAGCAAGATAAAGCTGTTGGTCTTTTACATCTAATTCGTTGCTGATCGACAACGACGCGATGCGCCGGGCGAAGTCCGCGCCCTGAGCGGCATTCGCTGAGTCTGAAGCCTTTAAACTATGGCTTAAAGCATCTTCAAACCGGCCGTTTTTCGCGTAGGCACGGGCTAGCAACATGTGGGCCGAGCCCAACTCAAAACTTTTGTCATTCGCCGAGAATCGGTCTAGAAAATTAGAAAGATAACCAATGGCATCGGTTGAGTCCTGATGTTCCAGCAGCATTTCCCCATACAGCAGCGAGAGTTCTCGCAGCCGATTTGGGTTGTCGCTCTCTGTCGCGATCTGAATGCCTTTCAACAGCGCAGATTCTGCCTCTTTAAGCCTCTCAAGACCGAGGTAAGCCTTGCCGAGTGCGAGCTGAGCTTGAGCGGCACTGTCTGGTGGTACCGCCAGATCCTCCCGTTCCAGCCTTTCCATCCAAGGCGCTAACTCTTGCAGTGCTTCGGTATATTGACCGAGCCCGCTCAGCGACAGAGAGGTATGAGTATGTGCGATATAGGCACGCGCTAGTTGGCCCGTACTCTCTAACCATGGAATGACAATCGCAAAACTGCGTAGCGCACTTTCGTGATTACCGGCCTGGGCCTGAACGTAACCGAGGTTAAATGCGAGGATCATCGGCAGCGTTTCATCCGACGCAAGAATGGACTTACGCTGATCGGCATTTTCGAATGCCTGAATCGCAAGATCCGTTAATCCAGACAACATCAAAGTGACGCCGCGATTATGCATGATGGTCACAACGACAATTTGATCGCTTATCTCTGGCAGTCGCAATGCTGCTTCGAATCGTGCTAAAGCCTCTTCAGGCTTACCCTGCCGGGTATAAAAGTATCCCTGCGCGTTCAGTGCCAATGCTCGACTGACGTGGGTCAAGTTTGCTTGTTCGAGACTTGATGTGATTTGCTCGCAAAATGGCGTCGCGACATCAATCAAACCTTGCTTGATGTTTAGTTCGCAAGAAAACCCCGTGGTGATCAGCCTCTCGGACGGATCTAAAGGCTGCTTCAGCAATTCTGATACGAGTCGAAGTGCAGCTGCCTGATCCGACTGGCCAATTTTACGCACCAAAGCGAGCTTAAGACTAACCGAATCTGGGTAATCGTCAGCCAAAACGTTAAGTTCAGCGAGCGTGAGAAGATGATATTCCGAAAGCTCATCAGCCGCCGCCAAGTGGGAACCAAGCGCCATGACCACTAGAATAATGTTCAGAATCGCTTTAATGAGCTTTCCCTTTATCTTTTCCTCAGCGAGCACCAAGGCGATAGAGCAAAGCGCACTATATTCTGATTATTTCTAATTGACTAGCAACTGATCCATAGCACCTAGATGCTAGTCAGACCCTTGTGTAAGCGCCTTGCCCAGCGACTCGGGCCTGATCAGACACCAAAGTGTCTAAGTTGTTTCTCTGCACTACAGTTACCTCTGCGTAATATATTCTCCTGTTTTAGGTAGTTAGCTAGCTGAGAGGCGGGTAGCGGACGACTGTAGTAATAACCTTGGATATAGTCACAACCACTGTCACGCAAGATTGTAACCTGCCGTTCTGTTTCAACACCTTCTGCCAGCACTTTAAGGCCAAGATTCTGCCCCATCGCAATAATGGCCCTGGTGATTTCCTGATCGTCAGTATTCTGGGTGATGTCCTGAATAAACGATCGGTCAATCTTTAGCGTATTCAGCGGAAAACGTTTGAGGTAGGCGAGTGACGAGTACCCGGTACCAAAATCGTCAATACTAATGCTAAGCCCAAGAGCCCTGAGCTCCTTCAACATGCGAATGTTCTGGTCAACATTCTTCATGGCAATTCCTTCGGTGATCTCCAGCGCTAAAGATAGTGGAGAAATACCTGTCTCACGAATAATACCGCCCACCATATCGGGCACATTATTTTCAAACTGTCGTGCTGACAAATTCACGGCGACCCTAAAACCACCGATCCCTCGATGGTTCCAACAGCTAATCTGCTGACAAACCGCACGGAGCACATATTCTCCTAGCGGCAAAATTAAGCCTGTTCTTTCTGCAATGGGGATGAACTCTGCGGGTGATACGAATCCTTCGGTTGGATGTGGCCAGCGGACGAGCGCCTCCATGCTGACCAGCCGTTCCGTTTGGACATCAACAATGGGTTGGTAATAAACCTCGAATACCCCGTCGTTAAGCGCCTGCTGCATAGAACTCTTACGTTTTATAAAGCCAAGCGCATTTTGATACATCAAATCATCAAAAATGATATGAGCGCCTTTTGCATCAGCTTTAGCTCGATGCAAAGCGGTGTCTGCGTCGCGCATTATTTCTTGAGCGGTCGCACCGGGCCGGTTAAGTACAATGCCGCAGCTAGCAGAAAAATCGACCATCTCGTCTCCAAGATCAATCGGTGTCCCAATGACTTTTTGAATTCTCTGGCATGCCTCAATAGCACCCGCTGCCGAGTCCACAGGATCGAGCAGTATTGCGTAGATATCAGACCCGAACCTTGAAACCGTATCGTCTGGTCGAACGGTTTGTTCAATTCGTGTACCCACCACCTTCAGGAGTTGGTCACCGTGCTGATGACCTAACCCTTCATTAATCGTGCTAAAGCCATCTAGGTCGATAAAGACGACAGCAAAATCGTCCTTAGCACCCCGCTCTCGACGAGTAATCGCACGTTCCAACCGGTCAATAAACAGCGACCGATTGGCTAAACCGGTCAAGTCGTCAAAAAACGCACTCTTCCGGATTTTTTCTTCAAACGAGATTTGTCGTGTGATGTCGCGGAAAGTGATGACCACTAGTTCATCACTCCCACTCTGAATCACGTTTGTAGAAATTTCGATAGGCAGTTGAGCTTGATTAGCGCGAACAAGCCGTTGCCTAAGGTTAACGACAGAGTTACCTGCAGATAATGCCGCGGTGTCAAATTCCTCTCCCGCCTCATCAAAGGGTCTAAGCAGCATAACCCGTGAAAGACCAGCAGCCTCGGCATTCTGCTTGTGCCAGCCAGTGATTCTCTCAGCCATGTGATTAAACAAGCAGACCTTACCTTGCAGGTCAGTCACGATTACGCCATCACTGATACTCGTCAGCGTCGCATCCAGTCGTTGTCGCGTGTTAGCGAGATCCTTTTCCATCTGATGCTTGTACAACGCTATTTCTATATTAATTTCAAGCTCACGATTGTCGAACGGCTTTAGAACATAGCCGTAAGGCGTGCTGACTTTTGCTCGCTCCAACGTTTCCTCGTTAGAATACGCTGTACAAAAAATGACAGGAACATCATAAGTTTCTCGTATCTTTATCGCGGCGTCGACACCGTCGATCTCGTCCTGCAAATGGATGTCCATAAGGATCAGGTCCGGTCGCAACGACAGTGCTTTCTCGATTGCTTCGGCACCTTTGCTGGCAGTACCTAAAACCTCGTAACCCATACGAGTGAGTCGCGACTTAATGTCACGAGCGACAAGCACCTCATCTTCAACGACTAGCAGCGACTTGGTCATGCTTTTCTTTCCTTGGGAAGGCAATTTTAAAATTTGCACCTTCATTGTTTTCAAATGTGAGTCGTCCGTCGATCTGTTGGGTCAAGATGGAAACAATTTCCATACCCATGGACGTTGTTGAATCAACCGAGAAATCGCTCGGCAAACCTTTTCCGTTATCGCCTATTTCTAATACGTACTGGCAACCGACGCTGCGAAAGTGGATATAGAGCAGACCTCTATCTTTTTGACCTTTAAATGCATGCTTAAGAGAATTAGAAATCAGTTCGTTAATAATCAGTCCACAGGGCACGGCGGTTTCTATGTCCAACGCCACGTTATCTACTTGAATATCGAGCGATACAATCACATCTGGCACCGAATAGAATCTGTGTAAGCTGTTCGCCAGCATGTTGATATAGTCTTCGAAATCGATTTCCAATAAGTTATCTGATTGGTACAGGTTCTCGTGGATGAGTGACATCGATTTGATACGCTGCTGACTTTCACCGAGTAATTCTGTGAACGTACTGTCGGCGACGGTCTCGGCCTGAATGTTGAGCAAGCTTGAGATCACCTGCATATTATTTTTTACACGGTGATGTACTTCTTTAAGCAACAGCTCTTTCTCTTTTAGAGAATTGGCAAGCTCTCGTTGAACGGCTTTGTTCTCTGATATTTCGTGCTTAAGAGCTGTTGTTCGCACATCTACCAGAGCCTGAAGATTCATGCGGTGGCCTTCGAGTTCTTCTTCGACTTTTTTTCGATCAGTGACATCGCGAGCAATACTGACGTAAGCGGTTTCGTTATCGTTATCGTCGTGTACCGCAGCAATAGTAATCTCAGTCGTGACCTGCTCCGTGCCACGACGTGACTGAACCTCGCCGTGCCAGCGGCCGTTCTGGCGTAGCCCAACTCGCGCCATACTAGCATCGGCGGGATCAGAGAAAAGCAGGGACATGATCGAACGACCCACCGCAAGCGCTGGAGAAATACCGAGAATATTTTCAATAGAATTGTTGGAGTACATCAAATTTTTGTTAGCGTCAGCGATCAATACGCTGTCTGTCGCTTCCTCTAGAGATTCAATGTAGAGCTGCAACCGGTCACTGTAGCGCTTCTCAGCCTCACGACGGAGCCTCGCTTCATTTACCTTGAGCCCCTGAAAAATCAATGCAAGCGCGAGAACGAGATAAATGAGGTATGCCCACCAGGTCGCCCAGATTGGTGGATTGACCGCAAGGCGAATCGACGTGCCAGCCAGATTCCATAGACCATCATTGTTGGAGCCCTGTAGAAGGAATTGATACTGACCGGCGTCGAGGTTGGTGTAGGTCACCTGATGAGAATCGTTTGCTTCAATCCAACTATCATTAAAGCCCTTCAATTTGTAGCGGAAACGGTTTTTTTGTGGCGCGGTAAAATCCATCACTGCAAACTCAAAACCAATCACAGAGTCATTGTGATTCAATTCAATCGTATTGCTGCGGTAAACAGGAACTGGCAATGTTGACGGCTGATTGAATTTCGAAAACTGGGTAATACGAACCGGTGGTACGTAAGAGTTACCGTGAATTCGATCCGGATAAAATGCGTTAAAGCCGTTGTTGCCACCGAATAGGAAGGTCCCATCTGATAGCTCTAAAAATGCTCCGCTATTGAAGTCGTCGCTCTGCAGCCCGTGGGTTGAGTCGTACACTTGTACGCGACCACTTTCTGGATCCAGCACGGACAGCCCTTTACCACCGCTAAGCCATATCTTGCCCTGCTCGTCCGCTAGCATGCCGTATACAAGGTCACTAGCCAGGCCTCCAGAGCGGGTATACCGTTTGAAGCTTTTTGTGTTCACATCAAATCGATTTGCGCCACGATCTCGCGTGCCGGCCCATATCACACCGTCTTCATTTAAAAGAGAGATGACATTGTTACTTGAAATCGATTGATCATTGTCTGAATCGTGCTGGAATATTTCAGTTTCACCGGTGTTGGGATCGAGTACGATAATCCCTCCTCCATCTGTGGCAACCCACATCCGGCCATCATCAGCTTCAATGATATCGACGGCCTTCAAATCAGAAAATTGACCCTTCGCATTGTCACTAGGAAAACGCTCAAAGCGACCATCGCCAATGTAACGATTGACGCCGCTACCATAGGTCGCCACCCAAACGTCGTTTCGACTATCCACATATATTCGGCTAATAGCGTTGGAACTGACGGACTTAGGATCAACAGGGTCATGCTGCATGATGGTGACAAGTTGGTCGTTCCGCAGCAAATTGATACCACCGTTCATGGTGCCAACCCACAACGTGCCCTGGTGATGACGCAGCGACATGATCTTATCGTCACTCAAACCAACGTCTTTTGCGGGAAAATGCAGAAACTCACCATTCACGGCGTCCCACTTATTCAAGCCGTTGAACGTACCGACCCAAACGCTTTCTGCCTCTGCTTCAGCAAACGATGCGACCGCATTACTGGCAAGCCCACCCCTTGTCGCATCCTGTCTGAATCTAGGAAACGAGCTGGTTTTTGCATTGAACTTGCTTATGCCGTTAAAGGTACCCACCCAGATCACACCACCTTCATCCTGAAAGAGTTCAATCACTGTGTTGTCACCCAGACTGTGGACATCTGTAGGGTCATTTGTATAGCGCTTAAAAAGCTCTGTCTCAGGATCATAAAGATTCAATCCGCCGTCGCTTCCAACCCAGATATCACCGTTGTCATCCAGCAACATTGTACGCACGCGATTCGCTGCAAGACTGCTGTCTTCATCTTTATCAAACGTAAACCTTTTTAGCATTCCTTCTGTTGGTCGATAAACTGTGATGCCACCATTCGTCGTCGAGACCCAGAGATTCCCCTCTGCATCCTCCATGATATCGCGGACATAATTGTCGAGTAGTTCAATGTCATTGACCCAGGTGAACTCATCAATATTCGAATCTAATCGATAGAGCCCATTGTCCTCTGTGCCCACCCAAAGAATACCGCTGCTGTCTTCGAATATTCGCCGAACACTTTGTGGGCCAATGCCGATATCGCCATTGTCTGTATCGCGATATTGCTGAAGTCGACCATCGGGGTATCGTGCCGTCAGACCCGTGCTCGTGCCAATCCAAAGTGTGCCAGATTGGTCTTCGAACATTGTGTAAACACTATTCTTTGTACCGATAGGCTCACCATTAAGAACGATCGCTTCAAAACTCTTGGTGACTGGATCGAAACGATTCAAACCCGCGTCAGTACCAATCCAAAGTTCACCGTTCGAGTCACACAAAATTGACCAGACAGAGTGGTGTGAAATTGAATTAGGCTGGTCATCAAGATGGTAAAAAGTCTCGAACTTGTAACCATCATATCGACTTAAGCCCTCTTGAGTACCAATCCAAATGAAGCCGAATTTATCCTGAGTGATAGCTGTCACTGCAGCATGGGACAAACCATCACCCGTCGTCAGTCGATCAAAGATGACGTTTCTTTGATCTCCAAGGCGAAATTCCGCACTCACTGGAAGGGTAAGACTGATGAGTAGAATCAACGGAACCAGAACAAAACTCATCGAACGCAACATCGCCATCACCCTGCTCGCAAGAGCAGGGACTAGAGTCTGACGAATATGAGAAGGATGAGTCACGACTGGTTTATTCCTGTGAAACCCATTTATTGACGCTCATATTCGAGAGGTTCCAGATGAATCCTTCGTTTTCAGCGCTCGCAAGATTCCAGATGAAACCATTGTTCTGAGCTTCTGACAGATTCCAGATAAACCCTTGGTTGGTTGCATCAGCAAGGTTCCAAATGAAACCATTATTCTCAGCGTCTGACAGGTTCCAGATAAATCCGTCACTGCCTGCATCTGCCAAATTCCAGATAAACCCATCACTATCAGCATCTGCAAGATTCCAAATGATACCGTCACTAGAAGCGTCGGCAAGATTCCAGATGAAACCGTTGTTTTCAGAGTCATTCAGATTCCAAATGAACCCTTCACTTTCCGCATTGGCAAGGTTCCAGATAAAACCAGCGCTGGTTGGGTCAGAAAGGTTCCAGATATAGCCAAGACTCGTCGGATCGCTCAAATTCCAGATGTAGCCCTGATTGTCCGCGCTACCCAAGTTCCAGATAAAGCCTTGATTTTCAGCGTCAACATCCCAGGTGTAACCAAGATTCCAGATGTACCCATCGTTCTCGGTAAATGCCATGTTCCAAACCATCGAAGCACCCTCGATGTTACCCAAGTTCCAGATATAGCCATCTGTCTCGGAGCTATTGAGGTTCCAAATGAAGCCCTCGTTTGTCACATCGGCAAGGTTCCAGATAAAGCCATTATTGTTGCCGCCCGCTAGGTTCCAGATGAAACCCTCATTTTGCAATTCGGACAAGTTCCAGATATAGCCGTTTTGTTCAAGCTCGGCGAGGTTCCAGCTATAACCATTACTTTCGAAATCACTCAGGTTCCAGATAAAGCCATTCTGCTCAAGCGAATTTAGGTTCCAGATGATACCTAGGTTCCAAATGAAGCCTGCGTTTGAGACATCACTCATATTCCAGAAGTAGCCCTGATTACTGAATTCGCTCAGATTCCAGATGAAACCGTCTGTGCTGCTGAGGTAAAAACTACCATCTTCAGCTTGATTAGCTGGTCCGCCATAGTGCTCGACTCCCGCTAAATCCTTGTTAATATCCAAGCCCTTATTTACACAGCCACTGGCAGTGCTATAAACGGCATCGAACGCATTGATCAAACCTGTTCCCTGCTGGAACACGCTGTATGCCAACGTACCGTCTGCTTGAGTAGCTGCTCGTGCGGACGACATCAATCGGCATTTCACATCATCAGCGCTCAACTCTGGGTCGTTCTGAATCATTAGAGCGGCAACGCCACTGGCGACTGCTGACGCTTGCGACGTTCCAGACATTAGAAAATAAGAATAGCCATCGTGAAACTCAGGGTGCTCGTTGGCGATGGTAGAGCGCTTGCTCATTTGCCCCATCATATGTCCGCCGGGTGCTGTGACTTCAGGCTTAACATGCCCTTCAAGTGTAGGACCTGCTGACGAGAAGATCGCCATGCGATCATCACCTGGATATTCAGGCGTATAGGAATCTGTCATTGCCCCTACCGTAAGCACGTAAGGTACGTTACCTGGCACACCGACGGTCATAGGATCAGGGCCGTTGTTACCGGAGGAAACGACAACAACAATGCCAGCCCTCCAGGCTGCCATAACCGCAAGGTTTAATGGATCCTGCCAATAGTGACTCATTGGCGTGGCGCCAAAAGATAGGTTCAAGACTCGGATGTTATGTTCTTGTTTATGTGCAATCACATAAATAATCGCTCGAATCACATTCATGTAAGAACCACGTCCGTTCTCGTCGAATGCCTTAACGATCACTAGGTTCGCATCAGGTGCGATACCGTGATAGCTGCCGGGTCGATTACCGTTAACATCAAGCGTAGATTTCGAACTCGCCACCACGCTCGCAATGTGAGTGCCATGACCATTTTGATCGCTCATGGGCAGATCTGTTCTGTTCTCAATGGCATCATAGTATGCGGCGACGCGAGGCTGTCGATCCGTATTTTGCGCTATGTTCTTACGACTCCAACTGCCGGTATCAATAATAGCAACGCCGACGCCTTTACCAGTAATACCTTGGACATGAAGCATGTCTGCATCGATCAGAGTTGGGAAAAATGTATCCCGCTGACGCCCTTGGACAGGTAGCGCATTCTCGAAGGCGTATTCCAATGTGAGGCCTTCTTTGAAGTGACTTACCAGGTCGTAATTATCAGTACCAGCTTCTGCTTTTTGACTGAAGACGAGTGTGATCGTAGAAGCTTTGTTCTTTCTGATTCGATGTTTGGTATCAATTTCAACAATGGCTGTATTCTCCGCTGACCCACGGTATACAACATTGCCGTCAATTTTGACTTTTTTAAGTTTGCCATTTTCTGCCGGCCAGCTTAACTCCAATGTTTCAAAGTTGAGTGGTCTATTGCCTAAATTATGGATTGTCCAGCTCACCTTGCGATTCTTAACACCAAGTTCGGCATCGCCCTTGGCAGAGTAGATGACGCCAGCGGTTTCTACCTGGTGGTTCTCCATTAACGAGATCACGTTTTTATTGGCACTGAGAGAGGCGTGCTGGTCTCGATCTAACTCGACGCCAAAACCACGAATTATTTCGAACCGATCGACAATAGATGCGTCCAGCTCGACCAGATCGCTTTCAAGTCGCGAGAAGTCGCTTGCGACAACAATAAATTCTCGAGTTACCTTTTCAAGTAATGGCATCCCAAGACTTGCAATTTGCTGATAGGTGTCGCCTTCACTCCAGAGGTAATGGCCGAGATCTTGCGGATTGGCTTGCTGTGGCGTACCAATTAAAAAGGCGTCATTGGTAGGTCGGAGTCGATCATCCTGCCAAAGATAGCTGGCAAGTGTTCCGGCAGGATTGACGTCATCACCATCCCAAAGGAACTTCGCGACTTCGGTGCCTGGGTTATCTTCCGGTTCTGGTGAATCTTCGTTGCCCCAGAGGTAGGTTGCAGTTTGAGGGGCACGGTCCCGTTCATCCCAGAGAAAGGCAGCTAGATCGACGTTCGGTACTGTTTCGCTTTCATCCCAGAGAAAGGAGGCTAGATCGACGTTCGGTACTGTTTCGCTTTCATCCCACAGATATCGAGCGATACTTGAGCCACGACTATCGGCACTTGTATCGGTTTTGTTATCGTTACTTTTATCGGTACTCTGAATACGGGGGTCTGCATCTTTATTTTTTGAAAGAGCGGCAGACTCTGGAAAGCTCGATTGGGTTAACCCCGCTCTAACATTCGCGTCTACTTCATCCGCTTCGACATTCGATTCTACATCCGCAAAGCTTGCTCCAGCCCATAACATACAGGCCAAAAGCACAAACCGTTTGCAACTCGTCATTTGCAACTCCTAGTGGTCAATTTTCGATCAACACAGGCACATCACTACCCTTACTGACCGTCTTTTTTGTTAACGCCGGAACCTCCGACATCGTTTGTTTTGCAACAGCTACCAGACGCCGTCGCAAAAGCTTAAAAGCTGACTAATGTTAGAGCAGAATCTATGCCACCTTACGAGCAGCACTTATATTGTTGTTTTATATGGCTTTGTTCGAGATCGGAAGGTCGCGTGGAAAATAATGGCGGAAAGAAACGTCAAAATACCGCCATATATTTCCGCCATATTTTTCATTATAGGAAATTTATGGCGAACCAGCCGACATTCGGCGATATGTAGGCAGAGAGACACCCATCAAAGTTGCCGCTTGTTTTCGACCTAAATCTCTAGCATCCAAATCGGCCATCAAGAGCCGAGTGCAATGGTCCAAATAGCCACCAGATGCATTGCCCTCTTCAAACAAAACGCTCAAATCCATAAACAATCGGCGCCAATAGTCCGGCCGTTGAGGTGCGGATGAACCGTAGCTGTCGCGAAGCCTTTGGACTTTGCGGCGCAAAGTGGATTCTGGAATCCCGAGGTCAGCGGCAGCTCGATTCAGCACTTCGGCATTACGGTGCAGAGCAAAGTAGATGAGATCTTCTTCCATCCATTGTGCAATAGGTTGCAGATCTGGCTCTTCCAGACTTCGGTTAACGAGCTGGGCGGTGAAGCTTTCAATATTCGGCAAGCGGCTAGCGACCTCAACACGAGCATTTTCGGTTTTGGGGAATAGACCGAGATGTATCGTGCTCAAAGTCGAATCTTTACAGAGAATCACCGCGCGGTTGACCACATTCGTAAGCTCACGAATATTGCCAGGCCAACCATACTGAACCAGAGCACGCTGTGCTTCGGCCGTGAATCCGGTAATCGATTTTTTATACTGGGTCGCATAAACAACCAGGTAGTGCTGTGCGAGCAAGATGACATCATCACCTCTTTCTCGCAAAGGTGGCGCGTCAACCGTGAAAACATTGAGCCGATAAAACAAATCTTCACGAAATTGCCCAGATTCAACCTGCGCCTTCAAATCTTTGTTGGTAGCCGCAATAATGCGTGTATTGATGGTCTGATACTGACTACCACCAACCGATACGATCTCTTTGTCCTGCACATATCGCAGCAGCTTAACCTGAACTTCTAAGGGCAGTTCACCAATTTCATCGAGCAATACCGTTCCGCCATCTGCCTCTCTTAGACGGCCAATAAAGTCCTTATCGGCCCCCGTGAAGGCGCCTTTTCTGTGGCCAAAAAGTTCACTCTCAATCAAAGAACTCACGACGGCACCACAATCCACGATAATAAACGGCTTACCTTTTCGATCGCTTTCTTCGTGTATTTTCCTGGCCAGCATTTCCTTACCCGTGCCGGACTCGCCTTCAATCAACACCGTTGCATCGGTTTCTGCGACCAGTTGTACGGTTTCGATCAGGCTCTTCATACGAGGCGACGCAAATACCAGCTCGCCTCGATCCATGACATCTGGTAATTGCTCTGGCAAGTTAAAGCGATTTAGCCCAGCGGCATAGTAAGTGAGCAGCGTTTTGAGAAATTCAATATCGGCGCTTTCCATAGGCTTTCTGCCCACTAGCGCCACAAGAAGTTCGCTATTTAATTTGCAAAAATACTTATTGCCGACCGTCTGGCTTTGTATCTGAGATGACATTAGGCGTTTAATCAGATCAAAATCTAGCTGGCTCAAGCCAAAGTCACCTACGGCAATCTCGGCGTGATTAGCAAGCTCTGATGCACCTGCGATCGCAATGACAGAATCGCCTTTAAGTTGCAAAATACCTGTCACTGTCATGCCGAATGAACGTTGCAAGTGACTACACAACTTTCGGTTGGCCTCGACCAGGTCCCCGGTATTTGCCACGACATTCAGAATATTCCAAAGCAAGACAAGATTCTGGTATTCCCGCTGCTTCTGGTCATGGTTCGTTGCATCCGGCATATCGATCTCGTCATTCCAGACGATGACACGATCGCCCCCAGCATCCTGGGCAACCTTTAAGCCCCAGCTGGCACGACGGAACAACTCAAAAGGCTGCTGATCTCCTGGAGAACTAAACGATAAGCCGATACAGAAATCACCCTGCTCGGGGGGAAAATGAGACTTCAGCTTGCCTAGTAACGAATTCGCGATGAGCCGGCCTTCGTTAACAGACGTGTAGGGCATGCTGACGGACAGGTAGCTCGCAGCATAGGCACTCACCAGATCTGTCGAACGTAGTTGTTGGTTCAACACTGCCGATATTTCTTCAACCATCTCGCGATTAGCGCTAGGTTGACGGGCGATTAGTAGCTGGCACATTGAGGATTCGCTGGGTATGAGCCGCTCTGAGCCGACCCGGCTCATCAACTCACCGGTCGTTGGCATCGCCTCAATCGGGTCAGATATTTCAGATAGGGCTCGTAGAATCAATACCCCGCCATGCTCCATAGGACCAACAATACCGTCTAGTAAACAAGGCACTGCGCCCTCAGCATGATTAATAAATGGCGCGAGTTTAACGACTTCGCTGCTACCAAGGGCTGCATTAATCTTGTTTTCAATGGAAGAGCCGATGAGAGTAAACAAGTCGGGCCAGGGCTCCCCTCTGACAAGCCGCCTGGATTTACCTAGCATGTCTTCGGCATCAGCGTTCAAGTCTGTGACCGCGCCGTTCTCATTGACGAAGACAAGTGCGCTGCCAATGCAGGTGAGTGCAGTTTGCAGCAATTGCTGGGTTTCTTTTAATTCTCGTTCAATGTCAAACTTATACAGCGCCATATCGATGGCAATCTGCAGCTCTCGATTGTCCACAGGCTTGATGATGTATCCATAGGGCGCCACTTCTTTGGCACGTGATACGGTTGCTTCGTCGGAGTAGGCCGTCAGGAAAACGACCGGGACATCTCTTTCGGCTTGAATAGTACGCGCCATCTCAATGCCATCCTCCCCGTCCTTAAGATGAATATCGGTGAGTAACAGATCGGGTTTTGTTCGCCTGGCAAGCTCAATGCCTTCACTACCATAAGCAATACCCACAACGTCGCAGCCCATCTGGGTAAGACGGCTCTTCAGCTCTCGGGCAACCAGAGCTTCATCTTCTATAATCAGAATTTTCTTGTTCTGGAGGTCAGACATCGGTAAACAGAGTCAGGTCATCAATTGTGCAACGATTAACGTAACAGAACTTCATTTGATTATATAGAAGATACGCGACCATACGGCGTCATCTAGTGCCTCAGGGGTAAAAAAGGCACTAGATGTAGGTTTTAGACTCAGCCTTAGCTTTTGAAAAGGCGTTTAGCTTCTTTTCTTCGCGCGTGCAATACAGGCTCAGTATAACCGTTAGGCTGATCAGCACCAGCAAAGACGAGATCGCAAGCGGCTTGAAAGGCAACGCTCTTGTCGAATTCCGGTGCCATATTACGATAAACCGGATCATCTGCATTCTGGCGATCAACAATAGCAGCCATCCTTTTGAGGGTTTCCATCACCTGATTCTCAGAGCAAACGCCATGGCGCAGCCAATTTGCAATGTGCTGGCTCGAAATGCGCAAGGTCGCACGGTCTTCCATTAAACCGACATCATTGATGTCCGGAACCTTTGAACACCCCACCCCTTGGTCGATCCAACGCACAACATATCCCAAGATACCCTGAGCGTTGTTATCCAGCTCCTCTTGCACTTCTTGATGTGAAAGGTTGGTGCCGCCCAATGCTGGAATCGTCAACAGATCGTCAAGTCTCGCCCGGGGGCGGGCTTTAAGACTATCTTGCTGAGTGGCAACACTCACCTTGTGATAGTGCATGGCGTGCAGGGTTGCCGCAGTGGGAGACGGAACCCAAGCCGTGCTTGCGCCAGATTGTGGGTGAGCGATTTTTTCTTCCATCATCTGCGCCATCTCATCGGGTTTCGCCCACATACCTTTACCAATTTGTGCACGTCCCTGCAGTCCCGTTTCGAGACCGATATCAACATTCCAGTCTTCGTAAGCTTCAATCCAGGGTTGTTGCTTCATCAAAGTTTTGCGCACCATGGGACCAGCTTCCATGCTGGTATGAATTTCATCGCCAGTGCGGTCTAGGAAACCTGTATTAATAAAAATGACCCGCTGTTTAGCAGCCCGAATGCACTCTTTCAGGTTCAGCGTCGTGCGACGCTCTTCATCCATAATGCCAATCTTGAGGGTGTTGCGAGCGAGCCCCAGAACATCTTCGACTTTGCTAAATAGGTCAACAGCAAATTGAATCTCATCGGGACCATGCATTTTAGGCTTTACGATATAAACGCTGCCTTTGCGTGAATTGCGAATTGGACCTTTGCTGTTTAGATCGTGCATGGCACACAAGCTGGTGACCAACCCATCAAGAATACCTTCAGGAATCTCTTCACCTTTGTAGAGAACAGCGTCAGTCGTCATGAGATGGCCAACATTTCTGACCAGCAACAAGCTTCGACCGTGCAGTCTCACCTCAGAGCCATCAGGTGCCGTATAGATCCGATCGCGATTTAACTCCCGGCGCACTGTGTTACCGCCTTTATTGAATTCTTCAATCAGAGTGCCTGCCATCAAACCCAACCAATTTCGATAGACAACGGCTTTATCATCGGCATCGACTGCAGCGACAGAGTCCTCACAATCCTGAATCGTTGAGACCGCAGACTCCATCAAAATGTCTCTAACACCGGCCTTGTCATCTTTGCCAATGATGTCACTAGCGTCAATTTGAATTTCGACATGCAAACCGTTATTAACCAACAAGATACCTGAGGGGGATGCACTTTTGCCTAAATAGCCAACAAATTGAGCGGTATTCGCTAGAGCCGCTTGACTGTCACCCTGGCGCACAACCAGACCGCCATCGACGACCTCATAGGCTGTGACGTCGCCGTAACTGCCCGAAGCAAGTGGGAAATTCTCATTCAGAAAGCCTTGCGCGTACTCGATAACCTTAGCGCCCCGACCCGGGTTGTAGGCGCTACCTTTTTCAGAGCCAGGTGTTTCTGGAATAGTATCGTGGGTACCGGCACTGCCATAAAGCGCATTGTACAATCCACCCCAACGGGCATTGGCGGCGTTCAATGCAAAGCGTGCATTCATAACTGGCACGACTAATTGCGGTCCCGCCATTAGGGCAACTTCGTCGTCGACGTTTTCTGTTTCGATTTCAAAGTCACCGCCTTCAGGCAGCAGATAACCAATTTCCTTCAAAAAAGCCTCATACGCCTTAGCATTGTGCGGCTTACTTGCCTGAGCCTTGTGCCAATCATCGATTTTCTTTTGGAAGTCATCGCGGATGGCCAGTAGCGACTTATTGCGCGGCATCATCTCTTGCAGAATATCCTCAAGGCCCTGCCAGAAAACATCGGCCTCGACGCCAGTGCCGGGGATAATTTCATCAGTGACCAGATCATATAGGACCTTTTCTATTTCGAGCTGTCCGTTGCTAATTTTGTCTGTCATATCGCCCTCAGAGCTGGTATTCGAAAATCGCAATGCTACGCGAAATTGAACTTTTTTCCACGATTGACGGCAAAATTCTGGCATTATCGAGCCATTATTGGCCGTAGAAATATCATGCAAGAAACAGAACTAGACATTACGACCGCAGATGGTGCGATGAACACCTTTGTGACCCATCCTGATGAAGGTGGCCCCTACCCCGTGATCCTGTTCTTAATGGACGCGCCGGGAAAACGTGAAGAATTGCACGATATGGCGCGCCGCTTGGGGACTGCCGGGTACTTCGTGATTTTACCCAACCTCTACTACCGCAAAAGTCGGGATTTCGTCATGGGCTCACGAGAGGACATGGTGGAACATATGGACAGTTTAAGTAATCGTATGGTGGTAGAAGATTGCCAGACCCTATTGAATTGGGCGACAACCCAACCTGCGGCCAGTAAAGGCCCAGCCGGTGCGGTTGGTTATTGCATGAGTGGTCCGTTCGCCTTCGCCGCGACAGCCCAGCTCAGTGACCGAATCAAAGCTGGAGCCTCACTGCACGGCGTGCGCTTATTCACAGAAGCGCTGGATTCACCACATTTGGACGCACACCGCATCGATGGCGAATTCTATATCGGTTGCGCCGAAACCGATCACTGGGCACCGCCCGAGATGATCGATCAACTTGAATCGTATTTAGACGAACGAAACGTCAATGCCAGGATCGAGTGGTATCCCGGAACAGAACACGGTTTCGTATTCCCTGATCGGGCTGGCAAATACCACAAGGCATCGGCCGAACGACACTATGAGCGACTGTTCGCGATATTCGAGCGACAACTCAAAGCGTGAATCGCTACGCCCTGGTCTTTATAGCCCTGACCTCGATGATGGACAGCATTGGGTTCGGCATCATCTTGCCAGTATTGCCGGGGCTACTGATGGAGATAACTGGCGAGAGCCTCTCTTCAAACGTACAGTACGGCGGATGGTTGATGTTTGTCTTCGCCATCATGCAGTTTTTATTTTCACCGCTGGTGGGCAACATTTCTGATCGCTTTGGACGCCGCCCTATTCTACTTGTATCACTGTTCGTCGCCGGCATTAACTATTTGATCATGGGGTTCGCCGATACACTCATACTGCTCTTTGTCGGCCGTATCATTTCCGGGTTAGGTGCTTCCAGCATGAGTACCTGTAACGCTTATATCGCCGACATCACTCCAGCAGAGGACAGGGCCGCACGCTTTGGTTTAATTGGCGCCGCCTTCGGTATGGGATTTGTTATCGGACCTGTGATTGGCGGCTTTCTCGGTGAATTCGGCACACGAATGCCATTTTTTGCAGCCGCGGCTATCTCCTTTACCAATATGGCGTTCGGATATTTTGTTCTGAAGGAATCGCTGACAGTCGAAAATCGCCGCGAACTCGATCTAAAGCACGCCAATCCGATCGGTACATTAATGCATCTTCGTGCTTTTCCCATGGTGATTGGCATCGTTTCAGTCATGTTTATTTCTAGCCTTGGACACCACGTGTTACCGGCGACCTGGAGTTTTTGGGGCATCGAGAAATTCAATTGGACACCCAAAGAAATTGGCTATTCGCTGGGCTTTGTCGGTGTCGGCATGGTGCTTGTACAAGGATTTCTCATTCGCTGGGTGATCCCGATAACAGGCACAAGGCGGGCTGCTATCATTGGCTTCGGGTTCAGTATGGTCGCATTTATCGGTTATGCGTTTGCCGATCAAGTCTGGCTGGTCTACGTCGCGCTAGTCTTTGGCGCTCTCGGCGGCTTTGCCAATCCCGCCATGCAAGCCATCGCCTCGAGTCAGATTAGCCCTGACCGCCAGGGTGAGTTGCAGGGTGGTATATCCAGCGCGATGAGTTTAACAGCGATTATTAGCCCACTCCTGATGACCCAAACCTTCGGCTATTTTACGGCAGCTGATTCGCTTATTTACTTTCCCGGCGCAGCTTTCCTGCTTGCAGCTACGATGACCCTGCTCGCTCTCATCATGTTTATCCGTTTCACCCGCTCACTGGAACCGGGCTGAATTTTTACCCGGCTTTACAGTTTGGATATTTCTCGGCCATAATAAGCGCTTGCCTTAGGGGCGGTGAAAGCCTGAGATTCTGCAATTGCGCAGAGAACCCTAGAACCTGATCCGGTTAATACCGGCGTAGGAAAAGGAGAACTCTCTTTTGCTTCGTCCAAACCGGGTCTCTTTTTGACTTTATTGGTTGGACAGATCCCGCCAAAGGAGAGACTCATGAGATTCATCAGCCAGATGTTGTTGCTGACCACTTGCCTAACACCCTTGTTAGGCTTCGCCTTAAATGAAATTGAAGAAGTAAAGGTTGTCGCGGATTTCCGCGGTGCCGAAGCAGCATCACTCGCCACAAGCTTATCGGTACTCGATGCAGATAAAATCGCCCAATCCGGTGCACGACACTTTGACGAACTGATTTCAGCACTACCAAATGTTAATTTTTCTGGCGGCACATCGAGAGCGCGGTTCTTCCAGATTCGTGGTATCGGAGAACGCAGCCAGTTCGCAGAACCCCTCAACCCGTCTGTTGGCTATATAGTTGATAACGTTGATTTCAGCGGTGTCGGTTCAATCGGAACCTTAATGGACGTTTCACAAGTTGAGGTATTCCGCGGGCCGCAAGGCACAAGGTATGGTGCTAACGCACTCGCTGGATTGATATATATCAAAACCAACGACCCTGTGCAGGAGCAGTCACTCAACTTGAGTCTGTCCGCAGGCGAATACGACCATCGAACTCTAGGCCTTGTCGTGAACCAACCTTTAAGCGAAGGTATTGCGATCAGACTCGCCGTCGAAAAGCATGAATCCAATGGTTTTTACGAAAACGATTTTTTGGACATTGACGATAACAATGCAAGAGACGAACTGACTGCGCGGTTAAAACTTGCAGTGGACGACCTAGCAGGTTGGCAGGTCATCGCTGGCGCCTCGCACGTCGATGTAAACAATGGCTATGATGTTTTTACACTCAACAATTCTCGACGAACCTTATCTGACCAACCGGGTCAGGATGATCAAACCAGCCTGTCACTGTTTGTCGAAGCCAGTCGCGAATTGGCAAACGCTGAACTAACACTGATTGGTGCTCACGCTGATTCTGAACTTGAATACAGTTACGATGAGGATTGGACCTTCACCGGGTTTGACCCGATTGGCTATACCTCCTTTGACCAGTACCTTAGGGATAAGTCCATTACCAGCTTTGAAGCTCGACTTTTGTCAAACCCAAACAGTCGTATATTTGGGGATTCCACAGATTGGCTCGTCGGTATTTATCGACTTGAGCAAAAAGAAGACCTCACTCGAAACTACACCTTTGCTGCTGGACCATTCGATAGCCGCTACGACTTCGATACCAGCGCACTGTTTTTCCAAATGGATACCCAGCTATCTGACCGCTGGGAACTCGGATGGGGCGCGCGTTGGGAAAGAAGAAACACAGATTATGACAACTCAGAGGGCACGGATGTGTCACCGGGAGAATCACTCTGGGGCGGTCGAGTCGCGCTCAAGTATGACCTAGCACCTGGCACAATGACCTATCTTAGCGTTGCACGAGGCTACAAAGCTGGAGGCTTCAACACTGATGGTACCCTGCCCAGCAACTTACGGGAGTTCGATTCGGAATCACTCATCGAATGGGAACTCGGTATCAAATCTCGCTTAATGAACAACCGGCTGACATTAACAGGTGCGATATTCTTTGATGAGCGCAAAGACCAACAGGTGAAGAGTTCATTCGTTGAGTCACGTCCAGATGGCAGCACAGAATTTATCGATTTCCTTGGCAATGCAGCTGAAGGGACCAACCGAGGTTTGGAGATGAGCGTCGTCTGGCTTGCATCCGATCACTTCTCTGTCGATGCCTCAATGGCACTTCTAGATGCAAAGTTTGATGAGTTTATCAACGAGTTTGGCGAGGATTTGTCGGGTCGAGATCAAGCTCAGGCACCGGGCAATAGCTATCAGGTTGGCTTGAACTGGCAGATGGGGACGTGGCGAGCAAATCTTTCCCTCGTCGGTAAGGACGACTTCTTTTTCTCCGATCGACACGACTTAAAAAGCGAAGAACAAAATCTAGTTAACGCCAATATTGCCTACCAGAAAGCGCGCTTTAGTATCAATCTCTGGGGTCGTAACCTAGGTGATCGCGACTACACGGTGCGAGGTTTCGGTAGCTTTGGCAACAACCCGCAAAATGGCTATCAAACCGAACCGTACGTGCAGTTTGGAGAACCAAGAGTCATCGGCATTACAACAGAATACCGATTGGGGTCAGCATTATGAAAGTATCAGTCGATATGAGCCTATACCCAGTTGCTGACGATTATATTCCAGCGATCAAAGAGTTTATCGAACGAGTATCAAGCTATGAGGACATCTCGGTTAAAAGAAATGATCTTGCGACACAGCTATTTGGTGACTACGACCAGATCATGGATACGCTAAAAGTAGAAATTCGACACAGCTGGGAAACCCATGGCAAAGGCATCTTCGTTATGAAGTTCTTAATGGATGACTTACGCGGTTTAGCAGATGATTGATCTGCTGGGGGTCACCCTGGCTCAAGCACTGCAGAATTCCTGGTTAGAACTGCTTGCCGTGGTTTTAGGCGTCGCGTATCTACTGCTCGCCATGCGAGAAAATATACTTTGTTGGTATGCCGCCTTTTTTTCTACGGCAATATTTCTCAGCGTGTTCTGGGAGGTAAAGCTTTATATGGAGTCAGGCTTACAGGTTTACTATCTCGCCATGGCAGTCTATGGCTGGTACCAGTGGCGCAAGAGCCCTGATAAGGGCGATAGCCTAGCCATTTCGACCTGGACTACCCAGCGCCACCTGACCGTCATTCTGATAACGCTGTGCATCAGTGCTCTCTCCGGTTATGGACTTGCGAACTATACTGACGCCAACTTTCCTTATCTGGATTCTGTGACCACTTGGGGCGCGATCGTGACGACTTACATGGTTGCACGAAAAGTACTTGAAAATTGGATCTATTGGTTTGTACTCGACGCGCTCTCGATCTATCTCTATATTGATCGCGGACTCTATTTTACCGCGCTATTGTTTGCGGCCTATTTGGTTATTGTCATTTTTGGATACCTCACATGGCGCCGCCGCTACTATCAACAAATTCTGAGCTAAAATGGGCGCTGAACGACTACGAGTCGCGCACCGGAACGCAATCACAGCACGTTGAGTTTTTACCGGGCACTGGCAATCAAAGTTATCGAATCGATTTTGCCGAAGGATCGATGGTCCTGCGTATTAACGGCAATACTGAGCATCTTGGGGTGGACAGGCAATTAGAAAAGCAAGTCTTGAAGGCTGTGGCAGGCACTGGCATTACACCGCAGACCCGCCTCTGGCATGAGAAATATCTGGTTGTTGATTTCGTTCAGAACCATGACCGGGCGGCCGCTGCGAGCGTCGCCAAAACGCTTCGTAAGTTGCACCAACTCCCTGTGCCTAAAGATCTAATGAACGCGCCAATCTGGACGCCCGCACAGACAGTGCGCGACTATCTGGCTCAGACAAATGGCATTGATGCCCTATTTTTCGATCACTTGGCGTTTCTCGAGACTTACGACTGGTCATCGATGACCAATGCCATCTGTCACTGCGATCTGAACCCCAACAATATCTTGAAGCCAACCACAGGTGGCGCAGTGTTAATCGATTGGGAATACGCTCGCTATGGCCCGATTGCTTACGATATTGCCGTCTATGCCCAAGCTCACGATCTAGATTCCGCGCAACTGAACGAATTTCTACGCCACTATCCCGCAGCACCGAACATCGCCGCTATTACAGCCTGCCGGTTTGCTTATAAGGTCATTGAGTTGTTGTGGTTGAGTATAAATGAGCTGCTAAAAGAGCCGATCGAGAAAGGGCGGGTCGAAAAAGTGCGGGCAGCAGCAGAACAACTATCAGAAGAACGATTGACAATGATCAACCAGAAGTCGATCCGTTAGACAGGGTTTGCTAGCGCCTCGTTCGGAGGTGCGAGTTCTTAATTTAGTCACCAGCGAGCATTACAGTCTTATCATCCTCGACGGTTGCTGAGTAGTATTCGTTCAGTTCGTAAACGACGTCACTGTCTTTTCTGCCGCGCCGGACAAATTGCATCAACACGATCTGCTCAAGACGATAATAAAGTTCTCTGTCAGGAATGAACGAAAACTTTTTTTGCAGCTGGGTAATGGTCGCAGATTTTTTGGCTTCAAGATGCTGCAGAATTTGCAATTGAGTCCCTGTTAGGGTTTCTCGGACTTTCCACCATTCCACGTCGCTTCCACTAGCATCAGAGGTTGTTCCACTCTCTTTTTGAGACGCGATTTTGGTTAGAGCTTTGCTCAGTAAAAAGCCAACGCCTAAGCCAACGATACCTGAGGCTCCAATCGTAAACATAGCGTCCATTAATGTGCTCCTTGCGCGGTATAGCCTGCCAATTCTCTCAGAAGAGTACGGTATCAAGCGATTGGAATCCAATCTTTAAGTGACTTAAAAACTGCCCTCATGTTTTAATCGAACATCGCCAACACGGCAACTTTTATGTCAGATTCGAAACATTTGCCCCGCCTCCTCCTAATACCAGCCTTTGTGTCGGCGGTACTAGCAAGCCTGCCGACCACTGCCCACGCAGCAGAGCTTAGCAACGAGGTCACTTGCACTGAAGCGTTTCAGCCAGTCACCGCAGACTACGATTTTCACCGCTCGAACCTCGTGGTCTTGAAGAACAAAAAGATCAAGCACGTTTATATCACCCGCCTGCCCATATTTGACGAAAATAATGAAGAAGAAAACAACTGGTTGTACCGCTGGGCTAACCGCTTTCACACTTTGACCCGGGAAGACCATATCCGCGAGCTCCTGCTCTTCAACCAGGATGACGACTACACCGCCAGAGAAGCGCAAGAGTCGGCCAGAATACTGCGCAATCTAGGGCATCTCTACGATGCCAATATTCACCGTGTATCTACCTGCGAGGACACGGTAGATCTCGAGGTTGTCACTCGAGACGTCTGGTCACTGACGCTCGATGCCTCGATAGCCCGGTCTGGTGGAGAAAACGACTACCGTTTTGGGATAGGTGAAAGTAACTGGCGTGGCACGGGTCAAAAATTATCGGTCTTTACAGAAGAGGACGAAGAGCGGCAATCGACCAGCATCTCTTTTCAAGACCCCAATGTTCGTGGCAGCCGAATACGTACCAGCTTGTTGATACAAGACAGTAACGACGGCGACTTATACGGCGCGCGGGTGTTTCTGCCTTTCTATGCATTAGACACCCGTCGAGCCTGGGGTGTTTCAGCGAATCAAACTGAAAGGATTGATACGCAATACTTCCGCGGTGAGGATATCACCGAGGTGCGACACGAGATCGAGGATCTGAGCGTTTCTTACGGATTCTCAAAGGGGCTAGTGGATGGCAAAGCGCGACGTTTAAGTGTTGGCTACCGCTATCGAAATGAGGTGTTCGAACCGACCGGTGACTTCCCTTCACCCACCACTCTACCGATCAGCAAAGAACTCTCATACCCCTTCGTCAATTTGGAGATAGTCGAAGATAACTACACGACCGCATTCAACCTTGATCAAATTAACCGAACGGAAGATCTCCATCTGGGGTACACGCTGAATGTCAACTTCGGTTATGCCTCTGAGGACCTAGGTTCCGATCAAGATAGGCTAGTTTTTAGCGGGAACTTCGCTGACACCCTCTTGTATAGCGACAAAGTACTGCTGCGACATGCGCTTCAATGGGAGGGGATCTACAACTATGAAACCGACCGTTCAGAAGACGTCATTATCAATTATGGGTTGACCTACTTTCACAGCCAGACCACCCACCGGTCATTCTTTGCGGAGTTAAGTCTGCTTTGGTCAGAGAATCTCGATAGTCACCGCCAGATCCTGCTCGGCGGCGAAAACGGCGTACGGGGCTTTAATCGTCGCCTCCAGTCTGGAGATCGACGCGTGGTGTTAACGCTTGAAGAAAGACAGTACACCAACTATCACTTGCTAAACTTGGCCTATCTTGGTTTCGCTGTGTTCGTCGATATTGGACGTGCGTGGGATCCGGGCGTTAGTGAAGGCTTCGAAGACGACTACCTTGCTAGCGCTGGGTTTGGCATTCGGCTTGCGTCTAGCAAATCCGACTCCAGCCGAGTCATTCATATCGACTTCGCATTTCCCTTAAGTAATCGAGACGAACCGGAAGTGGATGGTAGTGACGTCTCCTTAAGCATCAAGAGCTCTCTTTAACCGTTCTCTTTAACCGTTCTGCGGAATGCTTTGCGCTAATCAGTATGCCACTTTGCCAAATCCGGTGGCTTGTACTGCTCCATCCGAGCTAACAGACGATCTATATCCTGATCGACCAGCAACATATCAACATGTTGTCTTATGATGAGTTTATGCTCAACAGCGTTGCCAAGAAACTCAAGCAGCGAATCAAAATAACCCTCGGGGTTGAGTAAGCCAACCGGCTTATCGTGATAGCCCAACTGTGCCCAGGTCAGCGTTTCGAACAGTTCATCCAGCGTTCCAAAACCACCCGGCAAGGCGATAAACCCGTTGGACTCAGCCACCATGATCGCTTTCCTTTCATGCATAGTGTCGACCACTACCAACTCTGTGAGGCCTTCGTGATGCACTTCTCGTTGACGTAATGATTCTGGAATGACACCTAACACTTCGCCTCCTGCGGCGAGCGCTGCATCTGCGATAATGCCCATCAAGCCGACACTGCCACCCCCATAAACCAAACGAGTATCTTGTTCTGCCAAAGTCTTACCTAATGCCTTAGCTAGACTCACGAACGCTGGCACGTCACCTGTACTTGAAGCGCAATAAACGCCAACACTATGCATTTGTTCGCACCTTGATCTGCTCGGCAGGAATGGCTAAAAACTGCCGCCAGACTGAGTCCATTTCAGGTGCCCACTCGTTGAGTAGCGGTGACCGACATTCAGCCTCTGGTAAGCCGAGGCACGACTTTAGGTAGTGGTAGTTAAACGCGGAAACCCGAGCGTTGACCACACAGTGAACCCATACTTTGGCTGGCTCAATTGCTTTCATGACAGCAATGAACTGGTTTAGATGGTTAAGACCCGGCGCCTCCCAGGGCACAGGGATATGAATGTAGGTCATCGCCAATCGACTGATAACCGAGTCTTCATTTGCGATCGCATGCTCGCCATCAGGCATGGCCAAGTTAATGACGACATCAAAATCTGCAGCGGCGATTTCAGAAAATTGCGATATTGTTGGCTGCCCGGATGTCGCAACCCGGTCTGTCATCTGATAGTAGTTAGTAATGTCAGCTAGCATAGTCGATGCTTCCTAAAGTAATTCTCTATGACTGCCCTTTTGATCAGCACTTTCGAGGAGCACGTCCGATCAACTATCTGTCACACATTTCGTTTATTGCGGCGCAGGTGCCGCGAGCTTGTCAAGGTCAACGTTCACACTTAGAACCGCGCGATCGCGGTCATCCCGCACTTGAAGCAATAACTTTCGCGTTACCCAGTCGATATCGATCAAGCCAAAGTTGGCATCATAGTACGGGTCTCCAATCCTCAATTCACCCGGCTCGTCGATGATGTTGTCAAGAATGTCGCTCAGCGGCAGGTTTAGCGATGACGATGTCACTTCCCAGAGCGGATAAGGCACATGTTCAGTTTGCTTATAAATGGCCGCCATATGGCGGTCGCCACTAATCATCACCAAACCATTAGGGCTTGTTCGAGTGACCAATTCATAGAAACGCATTCGTTCGTCGGGCATCAAATGCCACGCCTCCCAACTATGCCCTGTGGCAATCATCTGAACCGAAGTCGCCAATATGCGCACGTCCGCTGGCGCTTTGAATGCTTGTTCCAACCATTGCCATTGAGCTTCGCCTAGCATTTCATTTTCACCATCACTCTGCACATATTTGCCGCCACCGGTGTTGGCATCATTGAGCTTCAATGGTGATCGAAAATAGCGTGTATCCAGGACAATAAGTTGTACTCGCTGGCCCACCGGTCCTACGGTTCTCGAAAAGTACACGCCATCTCGTTTCGCCCGCGGGTCCTCATCCGGGATCGCCCAGGCATGGTTATAGAGTGCTTGAGACTGTGCTTTCCATGGCCAATCGCCGCCGCCGTCGTTCACGCCATAATCATGATCATCCCAGGTGACAAGCAGAGGCATCGTTTCACGCAATCGTTCAAAGGGCTTGGACTCGGCAACCAATCCATAAGCATCACGCAAACTTTGTAGTTTAGGGTCGTCCGATTCATCCTCACTGTAAACGTTATCGCCAATCAACATAAACACATCACCGCGGGTGTTCGCGACGGTATCGAAAATACTCTGATCCAACCCCTGTTTGTTACAGGAGCCAAATACCACCCGATCAATAGACTGTTGATCCAGTAACGGCACCGATGCCATCGGGACTGCGGGTAAGAAGTTTTGGCCACGAGCCGCAACCGACAAAAGACTGATAAGCAAAAAAGTGAATAACTGATGTTTCATACCGACTCCAAAAAAGCTCTTTCGCTACGCTAACACTATTTGATAAATCTTGGATTAAGAGGCCATACTCGTCACCACTAGAGCTAAGCGATTTCGTTATGGAAGATCAATGGCTAACTTGGGCCAAACGACTACAAGCCATTGCAAGCACAGGCCTGTATTTTGGTGAGAGCGACTTTGACAAGGAGCGCTATGAGGACATCCACAATATTGCCAACGAAATGCTGGCATTGCTTGGCCAGGTACCCATAACGGTTATCGAGAATCTGGTGCCTGATAAAGCTGAAGGTTACGCCACACCAAAGGTTGATGTTCGTGGTGCCGTATTTAGGGGAAATCGTATTTTACTGGTGAAAGAAAAACTCGATGGCCTGTGGACCCTGCCCGGTGGTTATGCCGACGTATGTATTAGTCCCGCAGAAAACGTGGAGAAAGAAACCGCCGAAGAAGCGAACATCGCGGTGAAGGCGGAGCGCCTCTATGGGCTGGTTCATAAAGCCCGCCATGAGTACGACATGGATACCCGAGACTTCTACAAACTGTATTTTTTGTGCCGCCAAACGGACTCGGCAGAACCAAGTGCCGGTGCGGAAACATCGGACGCCGCTTTCTTTTCGTTAAGTGATCTACCGCCACTCTCTACCGGGCGGGTAATTGAAAAACATATCCACCTGGCAGCAGAGTACTTACAGAACCCAGGCCGACCGCCGATCTTTGACTAGAGAGTGCAAACTGCACGATCAGTAGCTAACGCCCATTCCTGCTCTCACATCGTTATTCACCCCGTAAGGTGCTATCGGGTAGCGCAAACCATTTTTGGCAAGCGCTTCAAGGCCCGCAATGACTTTAGGCAGATATCGCGGCGGAATCGCCATCAGTAACTCATCATCCATCACACCCCCATAACGACGTTCCGCAAAGCAGGGAATAGACAGGCTAGGCTCATCTGTTTTGAGTGCCTTACCCCAGGAATCTGCACATGAAGATTCTCCCACGCACGAGAAATCAAGCTTCTTAAATCCGGTCCACTGCAAACCATTAATAAACAGGATCATCTGAGCAGGCGTGGCATAGATCAAACAGATGTCGGGCGGATTGATCCGTTCACTGGCCAGCGGGCTTACCGCCATAGCCTCATATTGACCATAGGCTAGTACGTCCATTGAAGCCTGGTGGGCAGCAGCATCCTCAGCCGTTCCATACCAGACGCCGTGCATACGATTGCCTGATAGCCATTCTTCATTGCGTGGATGCAAACCGATTACCGTTCCGCATTGAGCACCGACCAGATCATCCATGGTGATACCCACTGTCCAACCATTACGACATGCCTGGCCGACAATTTGATCCGTGGTATGAATATCCTTGGGCCGCCGGATACGCGGAATTGACTCCATGTCATCAACGGTCTTGAACATCTTCATACCGATGGGCGTGGCACGAAGCCGCAGCAACCGATTCAGATCGTCAACAATTTTCGGAAAATCAAAATTTGTTTCATCAGTAGCAATTAAACTCATAGCACCGCTCCTTCATTAAAATTTTGGGGCGACGTTGGGGCTCTTCGAGCCAGTCGCTTTCCGACAATACGCTGCACTTTTGCATGCAGGGTGGCGGTCAATGGCCAGAGGTAAACTGACTGAGCCATAGATCCACGCCGTAGACCTCTTAATGTCCGGCGCAACGGCAGGTGTTTGTGAATCTGACAAAGTATCCCCCTAACTTCATCCGGGTGTCGCGAACCGCCACCATACGTAAGGAAAGGAATCGATGTCTAGAACAACTGAACACGGATTTACAAATAGGCAGGAATGAAAACGGCGCCATGAGCGCCGTTTTCATTTATTACCGAAATAATCTGGGGGACTACTACAAGGCTTGGGGCAGGCTAAGGTTCAGGCTTCGATTTCGAGGTAAGGTTGCATTTTTTCAAACGATCGAGCCTCGATCTGACGAATACGCTCCATAGACACGCCATACTTCTCGCTCAACTCCTTAAGGCCTGCCTTGCTGTCGGATAGCCATCTGCTTTGAACAATATCGCGTGCGCGTTCGTCGAGAGAAGCTAATGCCGTCGCCAAACCACTGGCCTGGATGTCAGTGACCTCCTCGTCCGCCACAACCCATGCTGGGTCGTCTTTTTCACCACTAGCAAGATACAGTGATGGGCTGGCAAAGAAGTTGTCTTCATCGTCCGCGACTGTCATGTCATAAGCGGTATCTACTTGACCCAGGCGCGATTCCATTTCCATCACTTCCTCGGGCTTTACATTCAAATCTTCCGCAACTCTGTTGACCTCTTCGTGAGAGAACCAGCCTAGACTTGCTTTAGCTTTGCGCAGATTAAAAAACAATTTGCGCTGAGCCTTTGTTGTGGCGACCTTAACAATCTTCCAGTTTTTGAGGATGTACTCATGAATCTCGGCCTTGATCCAATGCACGGCAAATGTGACCAGCCGCACCTCATGGTCAAGCTTAAAGCGCTTAACAGATTTCATTAAGCCAATATTGCCCTGTTGAATGATGTCTTCGAGCGGCAAACCGTAGCCCATATAGCTACGAGCGATGTATGCCACATAACGAAGATGCGACAAAATGATCGTGCGCGCAGCATCGAGATTGTCTTCATCTTTCAATTGGCGAAATAGCTCTCTCTCCTCTGCCTTTGTTAGCACTGGAATTTGCTGTACCGAGTTAAGATAACCCTGCAAGCTCCCACTGCTTAAGACAGGAAGCTGAGTCGGCATCGCTAATGCAGTTGCAGTCATAATAGTTGTGCTCCCCATTACATGAAAAATACGACAAAAAATGGTGTTCCATAAAAGTGTTCAATAAGGTCTTGTTCCAACTAGATACTTAGACGCACTTCCACTCTCTTCGTTCCCTAATTTTGGGCCTTTATCGGCTAATTCAAGTACCAGCTGGTGATTATTTTCACGGCATCAAAAGACGTGTAACTTATTGTTATCATTAATGTATACGTTCTATTCTGGTGAAGTTTGAGCCGAACATCGGAATTAATGCTAGGATCTTGGCTTTGTTTTGAGAGCCTGCATGAACCCGCTCACCGAATCCCACATAAAAGAGATCTTCGCCGACGAAAAAGAGAGCCCTTTCGTCCCACGCCTCGATCACGTTGACTGGGCTGTTCTGGACTATTTTGGCTGGATTCATCCTGGTGGGCATAGCGGCTATGTCGTCGCTCCATTAGCCAATGATGACGATTTACGCGGTATGTTGCTGAGACGAGCAGTAACGACCGCCACACGACCAAGAATGGAAATGTGCTCCTGGTGTAATCATGTCCACAAACGAAACGGCACAGCCATGTTCAGTGTTGTCGTGAAAGGGACAGACGAGAGGCGCACCATCGGCAATCGCATGTGTCGCAACCTAGACTGCAGTTTGCGCATTAGAAACCTCTGCTCCGACCCTCCAAGTTACATGATGGAAACCCTTGATTTGCAAAATAAGGTCATGCGACTACAAAACTCCATATATCGATTTCTCTATCGTGCCAATGCACTCTATACAACCTAGAATTGCCCGAGACGCAGGGTTAAACTCTAGCCAAATTTTCTAGATGCTACCCATGGTTGCTACACAAGATCACCCTCTTGACCGAAACCCCAATAATCTAAACCTCGTTCAGGTGACCTCATACAAACGTCGTATTCACGCCAACATTGACCGCGTCTGGGAAAATGTTCTCGACTGGCAGCATTTGCCTTGGTTACACGATTCAAGCTTTGACTACGTCACTGTAGACTCAGCTGGCGAATGGGGATGGCGCACTTGGTCTAACCCTGAACAGTCAGCCAGCGTCGAACTCTGCGTCAACCGAGAGCAATCGGAATATGTTGCAAGAAGCTATCAAGCAAACGATCAAATTTCCGAAATTTGGACCCGGCTTTTAGAGGTAGGAGATCACACGGATATCGAAGTCACTTTTGCGTTGCCTGATATTGAACCTAAATCCATTGCTAAAATTAGCGCCAGCCTGCTCAAGCTTTATAGCCGTTTATGGGATGAAGACGAGGACATGATGCAAAAACGCGAAGCTCGTTTACGGCAGCGTGTCGGATCACCAGCGCCATCGGAGCTGCGTTTAGAGAAACCTTTCGAGCTACCCCTCACCGTTACTTTGGGCCGTGGTGATTGGACGATTAGAGAAGTTGATGGCCAAGTATTGGTGCACTCGGCCATTTGCCCCCATCTGTTAGGTCCTTTAGCAGCGGCTGAAGGCACTCGCGTGAGTTGCCCCTGGCACGGTTATCAGTTCGATATCGTCAGCGGCAATTGTCTCGCGCCTGCTGACGCGAGTTGTCGACTAAAAACGCCACCGGAAATACAAGAGACTGACACCCATCTCACACTGACATTGCATTCACACTGACATTCTAAGGAGTTACCCATGGCCCAGCTACCGGTTGGCGATATTCACCTGGAGTACGACACATTTGGCGACGCCGACGGCACGCCACTGTTGCTCATTATGGGCCTCGGCGCTCAGATGATCCATTGGGACGAAGACTTTTGCCAGCAGCTGGCCGACAAAGGTCATTATGTTATTCGCCACGACAATCGAGACTCTGGCCTCTCAACTCAATCTGAAGGAGAGTTCGATATGATGGCTCTGATGGCGGATTTTCTTGCCGGAAACACACCCGATGTACCTTATACACTCGATGATATGGCGGCCGACAGCGTCGGCTTACTAGAACAGTTAGGTATCGAACAAGCCCATATTTGCGGCGCTTCGATGGGCGGTATGATTGCCCAGTTAGTGGCCTGCAACTACCCCACTAAAGCGCTCAGTCTAACGTCCATTATGTCCAGCTCAGGCAATCCAGATCTGCCTAAATCGACGCCAGAGGCTCAGACTGCGCTAATGGCGCCGCGTCCAGATGGTGAGAATGAAACCGTTGCACGGGCGATAGAAAACGCCAAAGTCATGGGCAGCAAGGGGTTTGAATTTGATCCAGGAAGAACCGCGAAACGAGCAGTGGAAGCCTTCAGACGCTCGTTTAATCCTATGGGCGTTGCGCGTCAAATGGCCGCAATTGCCACCAATGGCGATCGTCGGGAACGGTTAAATCGGCTGGATATACCCTGCGTAGTCATTCATGGCACGACCGACCCACTCGTTCCAATAGAAGGCGGCATCGATACCCATGAAAACATCAAAGGGTCAACATTGGTGAAAATTGAGGGAATGGGCCATGACCTACCACCAGGCGCGTGGCCCGAGGTCATAAAGGCAATTTGTTCTCTGACACTAAACGAAACCGTCTAAACCCAAACCTAGAACACTACATGATTCAGTCTTATGTGCTGACAAATATCGCTAAAACAATCAGCGTTACTGTCAAAGCGACAAACCCTATCGAGGTCCTCCCCAAAGAACTAAGAATCTGGTTATCTTCTTCGTCAAAAACCGACATACATAAACTCTCTTGTTATTTAATTGTTCCTTAAACTGACACCATTAACTGGTAGGGTCAATATCAAACTATAAGAAAACTAAGCCAGACTTGACGGCTAGGTTCTGCAGGGACTCAGGATCGCCGAGGCTAGCCCACCCAACTCGAGATACTATGACACTGGGAGAATAAGTTTTATGATCACACCTGATCATCTTAAAATCGCCAACATTGACTGGGTGCAATGGCAGCCGCAAGAAACGGCAACATTGATGTTTGTCATGCGCGACGATGAAGTTCTACTCATTCGAAAAAAGCGCGGTTTGGGCGCTGGGAAAATGAACGGGCCAGGCGGCCGTCTCGAACAGGGAGAAACCCCACTAGAGTGCGCCATTCGCGAAACCGAAGAGGAGCTGTGCATTACGCCCAGCAAGATACGTGCGGCGGGTGAGCTATTTTTTCATGCCGAAGATATGCCTAGAATCCACGCCTTCGTTTATGTCGCGACCGAATTCAGCGGCGAACCCACAGAAACCGATGAAGCTATACCCCACTGGACACCATTGACAGAGCTTCCTTTTGAGGAAATGTGGGAAGACGACAGACTCTGGCTCGGCGCTGCCCTTGCAGGCCAATCTATTAGGGGTTGGTTTAGTTTTGTAGCGGAGTCGCTGTTAGACTATCGACTTGAGTTGACGCCTGGACAGGCAACCGACGGATAGCTGATATGTATGAAATTCCAAAAATTGCAGTCTCTATAACCCTCAACCTCGACAACGATGAATCCATTCCAGGCACGATTTGGATAACTGAGGATTTACTTTCAGCGATGGGCAATCCTCTCGTTGAAGAGCTTCTCAACAAAGATGATGACATGTTTATTTCGTTTCAAAGCGAAGCCGGTGCATTTCGCCTCATCAATAAACATCACATTACGTACATCCAGACCGAGCAATCGAATGAAGAGGTGGCATCACAAACGCCGCATGAACCTCATTCGATGGTGGTTCACTTTAACAACGAACAGATTCTATATGGCCTCGTGTACCCGACGCTGGCTGAAGAAACCCGGGTCTCTGATCTGCTGAATCAACGTGAGCAGTTTCAGGTGTTATACCGACAAGATAAGAAAATAATTTTTAACCGCGCTTGTATCGTTTACGCCAATGCTAATTAACAGAAAGCTAATTAACAGAAAGCAAATTAACAGAACGCGAATTAACGAAATAAGAAGCAACGGAGAGTCACATGCTTGAGGTTTATCAATTTCCCTGTTTGTCAGATAACTATGGCTACCTGATCCACGACACGGTGAACAAGCTCACCGCCACCATCGATACGCCCGAGACCGGCCCCATTAATCAGGCATTAGAGGACAAAGGCTGGAAGCTAACCCATATTCTGAACACTCATCATCACTTTGATCATGCGGGTGGCAACCTGGAATTGAAATCACGTTGGAACTGCACAATCGTCGGCTCTAAGTCAGATGCCAAACGCATTCCGGGTATAGACGTCGAAATGGAAGATGGTGAGATGTATCAATTCGGTGATCACCAGGCCATGATTTTTGACGTCAGCGGGCACACGATTGGTCACATCGCATTTTATTTCGCCGATGATCACATGCTATTTAGTGGCGATGCACTCTTTGCCCTGGGATGTGGACGACTGTTTGAAGGTAGCCCAGAACAAATGTGGACCAGCCTTTCCAAATTGAAAGCACTCCCAGACAACACAACCGTGTACTGCGCCCATGAATATACCGCGGCTAACGCAGCATTTGCGCTCTCTGTTGAACCTGAAAATCAGACATTGCAAAGCCGGGCAGCCGAGATTAAATCTTTGCGGGCGGCGAACAAACCTACTGTCCCATCCAACCTTGGTGTGGAAAAAGCGACCAATCCGTTTCTTCGCCCGAATAGCCCAGCCCTGCAGAAGACGCTGGATATGACGGGTGCATCAGACGTCGCAGTTTTCGCTGAAACCCGGCGGCGCAAAGACAGCTTCTAAGCGCCTACCGTTAACTATTCATTAAAATGTGGCGATCAAGTTCTAGGCAAAAACTTCCGCCAGAAAATTTTTGATGGATTGTGTAGCGCGATTATTGACCACTGAATTAAACATCATGCCAAAGCCCGGGTTGTTAGCGCCTGGGTTGGTAAATGCATGGCTGGTGCCACCATAGGCGTGCACTTGCCAGTCAACATTCGCATCTGTCATTTCAGTTTCCAGCGCTAGCACCTGCTCCGGTGGCACCATTGGGTCGTCGTGACCATGCAAGCAAAGTACTTTGGCCGTGATCTTCTCGTTCGGCACATCGCCGGGAGAAAAAATACCGTGCACACTAATGACACCAAGCACATCTGCGCCAGACCGCGCCAACTCAAGTACACACATGCCACCAAAACAGTAACCCATCGCAGCAATCTTGCTGTTATCAACCACATCAAGGCCTTTCGCCAGTGCTAGGGCGGCAGAAATACGAGCTCGCAGCAAATTGCGGTCTGTTGCAAAGGGCCCCATTAAACCGCTGTTAAATTCAACATCATCGTCCTTACCAAACACACCCTTGCCATACATATCGATCGCGATACCGACATAACCCAGCGCAGCCATCTCGTCGGCTTTGCCCGTGGCGTAATCTCGTCGACCGGTCCAATCGTGTCCAATCAAAACCGTAGGCTTAGGCCCAGGCGTACTGTCATCGTAGGCAATATAAGCTTCTAACGTCGCGTCGCCGTCTTGGTAATCAAGTGTTCCGGTGTACATGGTATTTCCTCAGTCATTCAAATTAAGTGGCGTTTGTTTGTTGAATAGTTTGTTAGGGTTTTGGTTGTATTAGTTGCCCTATTGATAACTCAGTTCGCTCGTCGATTCAACGCGTGGCTTTGGTTTCAGCCAGCGCGCGCATCGCAATGTCCGTCGTAAAGAAAATTTTACCCTGCATATGCGCAAAAAAATCCGTCTCTTTGAGCTTGTCCATAACCGGACCTTTGACCTCTGCTAGATGCAGCGTCACACCCAATTCTTCGAGGCTATCCGCGAGCATTTCTAGCATTTCAAGACCACTAGAGTCGATAAAATTGGTTGCCGTACAAATCAGCAGCACATGCTCTAATTCTGAACTCTCTGTAATTTCATTCAACAGATAAGTCTCAATATAGCGCGAGTTTACAAAGTAAAAACTTTCATCAATGCGCACCGCGAGTACGTTGGGCAGTGTTTCTACTTCGTGGCGCGTCACACTACGGAAATGTTCTGTACCCTGCCAGCGCCCCACGATGGCAATATGCGGTTTGCTACTACTGCGAATAAGCAGCACGAAGGAAATACCAATACCCACCAAAATACCAGACTCGACACCAAGTACCAGGACGGCAATAAACGTAAATACAAAAGTCACAGCATCTGCAGCACTGAACGTAAATGTCTGGCGAATACCCTTCCAATCGATCAGCTGCCAAGCAGACAAAAGGATAATCGCAGCCAATATGCTTTTCGGCAAATAGTAGAAAAACCAGCCGAATCCCACCAAGGCGAAAAGCACCAATAGCGCCGTCACAATGCCCGCCAATTGCGTTGCGGCACCGGCAGAGAAATTAACAATCGTACGAGCAAAACTTCCCGCTACTGGAAAACCTCCGATCAATGCTGCACCTATGTTGGCAAACCCCAATCCAACCAATTCCTGATTAGGGATAATTTTCGCCCGCTGCTTGACTGCGACGGCAGTCCCTATGGACGTACTCTCCATAAACACCACCATGGCAATCAATAACGCGGAAGGTAGTAGATGTTCAAGCTCGGTACGATTAAAACTAAAGGAATGAAATTCCGGCAGACTGGCCGGAATATTACCAACGATAGGCAACGCTTGGTCTTGCCCAGAAAAGAACACATAGGCGACAGACAGCACCACAGCATACATCGGTGCGGATCGTGTCAGTGCACCTATCCACACTTCAGCAAAGCCCCTGGCGCGCA
>JBNMQM010000003.1:0-151374 GCA_051278195.1 Candidatus Azotimanducaceae bacterium | reverse complement strand
TTACGTTTGCATGCGCGGTCCTACCGTGCTGACGCCATGTTGGCCCGTACCCATGGACAAGCGGCATCGCCTACCACCATGGGTAAAGAGTTCGCGAACGTCGTCCATCGTTTGGAGCGCCAGATTGGTACGATATCCAGCAGCCCTTTGCTCGGAAAGATTAATGGCGCCGTGGGGAACTTTAACGCTCATACGTCAGCATACCCAGAGCTGGACTGGCCCGCACTCGCTAAAGACTTCATCGAGTCGCTTGGATTGACCTTCAATCCTTATACTACCCAGATCGAGCCCCATGACTACATTGCTGAATTGTTTGACGCGATTCAACGATTCAACGTCATTCTCATTGATCTGGATCGTGATATTTGGAGTTACATTGCAATCGGTTACTTTAAGCAACGGCAGGTCGCCGGTGAGACAGGGTCTTCAACCATGCCGCACAAGGTCAACCCAATCGACTTTGAAAACTCCGAGGGAAATCTAGGCATTGCAAATGCCGTACTCGGGCATCTAGGGGAGAAATTGCCGATTTCTCGTTGGCAGCGCGATCTCACAGATTCCACTGTGTTGCGGAATCTGGGTGCTGGTCTTGGCTATAGCTTGATTGCCTATCAGTCCACGCTGAAAGGATTGAGTAAACTGGAGATCAATCGCGCTGGCCTAGCGGCTGATCTGGACCATAGCTGGGAGGTGTTGGCAGAGCCGATCCAAACCATCATGCGTAAATACGACATTCCAGAACCCTATGAGAAGCTGAAGACGCTCACCCGGGGTCGATCGCTTGATGAAGCCGCGATAAAAGAAATGGTGGCGGCATTACCGATGCCTGATTCGGCAAAAGATCAAATGTTGGCGCTGACGCCTGCTAGCTATATCGGCAACGCAGTACAGATGGTGGACCAACTACTCGGTGACTAATCTACTCAACGATGACTTCCAACAGAAGTACTGGCGCAAAGCAGCGACTAGCCCTGGAACAGTGGATATTCAATCACTCGAACAGCTGACGCTCGAAGCACTGCAATTACTTGCTGAAGATGATCAGGTCGAATCTCGGGTTATCGAAGATCTAGATGGCAGCTATGATTTGTTTCTGGGTCCATTCGAACGAGGTGAACTAGGCCCAAATCAAATGCTAATGGTTCAGAATCTGGAATCTTTCTTGCCGGCAGTTTCAGATTGGCTTAGTCGTGAATTCGCGTTTTTACCGCGATGGCGAATAGAAGATGTGATGGCCAGTGCTTCACACCAGAATGGTAACTGTGGACCTCACTTCGACCAATACGACGTATTCTTGGTCCAGCTTCAGGGCCAAAAACACTGGTCTCTAGATGACGGCCAACACGTTCTAGACGATTTACGCCCAGATTCCGATGTCCGCTTGTTGGCCGATTTTCAAGCGACTCATACCACGGTTCAGAAGCCTGGAGATGTGCTCTATATTCCACCTGGCGTTGGGCATCACGGCATCGCCAGCGACAACTGCATCACCCTATCGGTCGGCATTCGTAACCCGCTGTTAAGCGAGATGGCCTCGTATCTCGCCGATCTATTGCTGCAAGAAGGCAGCGAGGGTGAGAGCTTGAACGATAGACTTTATGGCGCTGAGATCGATCCTGTCGAGGTAGAGAACTTGGGGCAGCAGTTGGCTGCTGCGCTCACGGAGCCTTCGCTGATGGGACGCTGGTATGGATGTTATATGACAGAGCCGCGCGACCCTGATTTGATTACCTATCCAGAGCAAGAAATGACGAACGCCCAGGTGACCGATTGGCTCAAGGCAGAATCTGAAATCCGTTTAGAGTTGTCTAGTCGGATTGCTGTCCAAGGCAAACAGCTATTTATTAACGGCGAAATGTTTCAACTTTTGCAGCCCTCTACTTGGCTTACGGATCTTCAGCAACAGCGATTCGTTTCGCCCAGACAGATCCAACCCAAGGATATCGACACAGTCACCGCTCTGATTCACGCGGGTGCCGTGGTACCCTTTTTGTCATGAATTCGCTCGAAATCCGACAGTTCAATCTCCGTGAAGCTTCATGGGTGCAAGACAAAAATGTGCTTTCTAACCTGCGCCGCTTGGTATTCATTGTGGAGCAGAAAGTACCTCAGGAAGAAGAATGGGACGGCCAGGATGAAGATGCCTGGCATTGGCTGGCGACAGATAACGAAGATCGCCCTATCGGCACTGCCCGTTTACTCCGTTCCGGGCAGATCGGTCGTATGGCCGTTTTGGATAACTATCGTGGACTTAAGGTCGGACAAGCCATGCTTGAGCATGCGGTTGAAAAAGCCCGCCGACTAGGGTTCACCGACGTTTACCTAAATGCTCAATCCCATGCGCTTGGTTTCTATGTAAAGGCGGGTTTTGCATCGGTTGGTGAAGAGTTCATGGAAGCAGGTATTGCTCACTTTCGCATGGAACAAAAGCTCCCGCCCCTTGATGACCGCCAACAGAGAAAACTGATATCCGGAGATGCGCCAGCAGTGGTTATCCGCGATTATGATACGGCCGAGGTCGAATGGACATTGGCCCGAAAATTAATCCGTTCGCTGCGCAAAAGCGTTTTGGTCGCGGAACTGGGTCTACCTGATTCCACGATGGAAGATGAGGATGACCCGCGACAACTGCATTTTCAATCTCAATCGAATCGCCAGACCATTGGCGCTATTCGAATGGACCTAGAGGGGCATATTTCTCGTTTGGCAGTAGACTCTGAGTTTAGAGGCAAGGGTGTTGGCAATGCTCTGGTCGAAGCTGCAACGGCCAAGGCCAGGCGGTTTGGTTTAAAAAGTGTTCAGGTAGACGGACCTGTCGAACTCGATAACTTCTACCGACAAGCCGGCTTCTTGCCAAAAGAGTTGCCAAAAGGAGCGCCTTTAACAGAATCTAAGTTGCAGCATCAGTCCTATGTTCGGTTGCTGGATTACTCGGATACCTTTAAACCAACACGAACGAGTCAAGCAGGAGTTGCTTACGCCGACGAAGACTCGGCTTATGTACTCGGTGAAACAGCAGCTTTTCTGCTGCTACGACGTGAAGAGGAATTTAGGCGCGTCATTCTCGCTATGTGTCGACAGGCGACCCAATCGATTCGAATTTTATCCCCTATGTTGGATCACAAGTTGTTTGACTCTGTTGAACTACTCGAAAATTTTTCGGCCTTAGCGCGGCGCAACAAGTACACGCATATAGAAATTTTGCTCTACGATTCACACCGCGTCGTTAAAAATGGCCACGCGTTGCTCGAAATCGCGAGACGCTTGCCCTCGTCCATCGGTATTCGGATTGTCCATCCAGAGCTACGAAACAGCAACTATGAGTTCGTCCTCGCAGACGGTGCGGGTGTTATCTATCGGCAGGACTATGAGAGCTATGAGGGGTCTGCAAACTTCAAGGATGTCACCGAATGCAATCGGCTTAACCGACAGTTCCAGAGAGCCTGGGAAAGCGGCCTCCAAGATCCTAACTTGAGACAGCTCAAAATCTAGAACTGGTGATGGTGTTCTGGGCTAGTACTACCGGCAGTGCCGGCATTGGGAATTCTTTACTCCGCTGCTTGCGGCCCGGAGGGCTGCCCTCGCTCCTCCGGTCGGCGCTGCGCTTTTACGATACTTAAAGAGCACCCAATGCCTCTTACTTAATAAGTCACATTGCAACAAATTGAAGCGGGTCTAGATCAGCGCAGTTTTTGAAACCAACACACCATTATTGTCCGCGTAGAGAAATTCGCCTGGCACAATGTCAACACCACCAATTTTTAAGATCTCATCTCGCAAACCAATGCCCCGTTTCACGCTTTTCATAGGATGCGTGCCTAGCGCCTGCACACCAAGCCTAAGCTCGCCAATGATATCGACGTCTCGGATGCAGCCATACACAACGATGCCCGCCCAGCCGTTCTCAACGGCTTTGAGTGCCAGGTTATCGCCTAGCAGTCCGCATCGCATAGAGCCGCCGCCATCGACCACCAGAACCTTGCCGTCTCCGAGTTCAGCGACCCGATCTGCCACCAAAGAATTGTCCTCGTGGCACTTAATGGTGACGATTTCGCCTCCAAATGCATCAATACCACCGAAGTTGCCGAACATCGGCTCGATGACTCGAACCAACTCTGGGAACTCATCGCAAAGATCAGGCAAGATGATATCCAATTTTTTCTCCTAGAATTTTCAAATAGGTTTAAACCCAGTTTTTGACGAAAAGGTCGAAACTTTGACGTTTACAGCAGCGTGAACTTCACTAAACTACAGCGTCACATTTATTGTGACCGATCACTCAATTATTGGATAACTGAGAGACATGCACCATCAACAGCTAAAGCCAAGGCGCTACAGACTTCACAATGCTGTTGTGTCGCTGTTGCTCATCGTAACTTTTCCTGCGATGGCGGAAATCTATATTTATCAAGGTCCCAATGGCGAACGGCTGATTACAGATCGTCCGCCGCACAGTTCTGGTCAATACGACCTAGTTGCCAAACGCGATAGCCTAAGTGATGCAGGCCATATTATGGCCAATCGCCCTGTCACTGTCGGTGGCCCGAGGGATTTTCGTGCCTATATTAATTCTGCCAGTGTTCGCTATAAGGTAGACGCGGCGCTAATTGAAGCCATTATCAAGGTTGAATCAGACTTTGACCCTAATGCTGTATCTAAAGCTGGCGCGACTGGCCTCATGCAACTGATGCTACCTACAGCGCAGTACTATCAGGTCGATAATCGTTTTAACCCTCGACAGAATATCCTCGGTGGCGCGGCGCACCTACGCGATCTGCTGGATCGATATAAAGGAGAACTGCCACTCGTGCTAGCAGCTTACAATGCTGGCCCTACTGCAGTAACCCGACACCGCGGAGTTCCGCCATTCCCTGAGACCCGCCGCTATATCAGCAAAGTGCTTAAGGCTCATGGCGAATTCCGTCGCTATCGATACGGCAGCAGTGACTAACCTCGCTCGCCAATTGGGGTATAAGCTCGATTGTCAGGTCCAATATAATCCGCGCTAGGTCGAATCAGACGATTATTAGAACGCTGTTCTATGACGTGAGCCGCCCAACCGGTGAGTCGAGACATGACAAATATAGGTGTGAAGATCTTGGTCGGAATACCCATGTAGTTGTAAGCAGAAGCGTGGAAGAAATCGGCATTTGGGAATAGTGCTTTCTCGTCCCACATGGTCTTTGCCACCGCAACAGAGATATCAAACAGGTTTGTATCACCGTTTTCTTTTGCCAGTTTTTCGGACCATTCCTTGATAATGTCATTGCGCGGATCGTGAGTTCGATAGATCGCGTGTCCAAAGCCCATTATCGTGGCCTTCTTGGCAAGCATGTCTTTGATGCCGACTACAGCTTCTTCTGGCGTTGAGAACTTCTCGATCAGTTCCATTGCAGCTTCGTTTGCGCCACCATGGAGTGGGCCTCGGAGAGAGCCGATCGCGCCAGTAACGCAAGAATACATATCTGACAAGGTCGCTGCGCAAACGCGGGCGGTAAACGTACTTGCGTTGAATTCATGCTCTGCATAAAGAATCAGAGAGCAGTTCATCACTTCGCTGTGCATCTTCGAAGGTGACTCACCGGTCAGCATCTTCAGAAAATGGCCGCCTATAGTGGCTTCACCGGTGTTGATGTCGATTTTCACGCCATCGTGCGTGAATCGATACCAGTAGCAAATAATGGCTGGTAATGCTGCTAGAAGTCTATCGGCTGCGTCTTGCTGGTCGTCAAAGGTGTTTTCAGGCTCTAAATTGCCCAGCATCGATGTACCGGTACGCATCACGTCCATCGGGTGGGTTTCTTTCGGGATGAACTCCAAAACCGTTTTTAGGGCATCCGGCAGGTCACGCATCGCAGTAATACGAGCGGTGTATGCGGTAAGCTGCTGTTGTGTCGGCAGCTCGCCGTAGAGCAGCATGTAAGCAACTTCTTCAAACGTTGCATTTGCTGCTAAATCGTCAATGCCGTAGCCACGATACGTTAGTCCGGAACCTTCTTGACCGACCGTACATAATGCAGTCTCGCCTGCAGATTGACCGCGAAGGCCTGCGCCGCCCAGTTTTTTTTCAACCATTGATCTATCCTCAGATTTTAATTGCTGCCATCACCGGCAAACAGTTCATCAAGTTTTTGTTCATATTCATGGTAGCCAAGAAACTCATAGAGCTCGACTCTGGTTTGCATCGTATCAATCACACTTGCCTGACTACCTTCGTTTCTCAACGTTTGATAAACGTTCAGCGCAGCCTTGTTCATCGCCCGAAATGCGGACAACGGATAAAGTGCCATAGCAATACCAACGGAACCAAGTTGTTCGGTTGTATAGCCAGGAGTCGAGCCGAATTCTGTAATATTGGCCAAGACTGGAATATTGACGGAATCCACAACCTGTTGATACATATCTAGATCGGTCATGGCTTCGGCGAAAATAGCGTCAGCACCCGCGGCTTCAAACTCTCCTACGCGCGTGATGACCTCATCGAGACCAACCACTGAGAGAGCGTCGGTTCTGGCCATAATCACGAAGTTAGGATCGGTTTTGGCATCAACCGCGGCTTTAATTCGGTCAGTCATTTCTTCTCGGCTGACGATTTCTTTGTTAGGCCGGTGACCGCAGCGTTTTTGAGCCACCTGGTCCTCGATATGAACTCCAGCAGCCCCAGCCTTGGTCATTTCTTTAACACTGCGACTGATGTTGAAAGCGCCACCCCAGCCTGTATCTATGTCTACTAGCAACGGCAATGAGGATGCTGCCGTAATGCGCCGAACATCTTCGAGAACATCATTTAGAGACGTTATGCCGAGGTCTGGCAATCCATAGGAAGCGTTGGCAACGCCGGCTCCCGATAGATAAATTGCCTTGAAACCGACGGATTCCGCCATGATTGCGGTATACGCATTGATGGTGCCAACGACCTGAAGAGGCTTTTCTGCCTCAATCGCTTGTCTGAGTTTTTCTCCGGCTCCCGCCATAAGTCATTCCTGAGTGTCAAATAGGTCGGCGCTTAGTATACCCAAAAAGCGGGATTTGAAGGGCAAATTCGGCCCTAATCGACCGGGAATGTCTGGCATATCCAGTAAGAATGTTTTTTCAGGCTTCGGCGGCGTTGTCAAAAAATCCGCGCAGCTCCGTATAATCGTTAGTTACGGCATACTGAGGGAATTCTTCGATAACGTTATCAGGTGCACGAAATAGGAAGCCGGCATCTGCTTCACTTAACATTGAGGTATCGTTGTAAGAGTCGCCTGCCGCAAAGACTTTAAAATTGAGGCTGTGCAACGCTTTGATTGATGCTCGCTTTGGGTCTTCCTGACGTAGCTGATAATTTATAACAGCACCTGAATCGTTAATAATTAACTTATGGCAAAACAGCGTCGGTTGGTTGAGTTGCGCCATCAGTGGTTTGCCGAACTCGTAAAACGTGTCCGAGAGAATAATGACCTGGTAGGTTTCTCTGAGACTATCAAGAAAATCTTTAGCGCCAGGCATTGGTTCCAATGTGCTAATGACGGCTTGAATGTCCGCAAGCTTTAGCTTGTTTTCAGCTAGAATATCTAACCTCTGGCGCATTAATACGTTGTAATCCGGGATGTCTCGAGTTGTCGCTTTGAGTGCATCAATACCCGTCTTTTCTGCAAAAGCGATCCAAATTTCCGGGACAAGCACCCCTTCCAAATCCAAACAAACAACATCCATTGACAGGTACCATTGATTAAAGGTGGATTGTTTCACGGTAAACGAAACGCAAGCAATACCATTACCTATGGTTATTTGGATATTGCTCAATATGCTTTCTCTGCAAATTTGCAGTTTGTTACCCTATGCCTTCGAATATTTAGGCATTAAGACCACAGAATAGCCGAAGTAGAGAGACCTGAAGATCTGGTCCTAATCGATTTGGCCGGTAAGTTATTGGATACGGTTTGGACGTCACGCACGTGAAGGGGTAACGATGCACATCACTTTTGTCAAAAAGATTCTTGCAAATGGCGAACCTTGTCAGAAATGTCATGACGTTGAGCAACGACTCATCGCGGCCGGTCACATGGCTAAGATCGATGAGATTCTGGTCGCTGACGAGCGCAACCTTGACTCAGCCGGCCTGAAGCTCGCGGCTGAAGTAAACGTCACTCGAGCACCATTTTTTGTTGTCGATACAGGCGGTGAACGGCAGGTTTACACAGTTTACTTCAAGTTTGCCAAGGAAGTTCTAGACGGCGTGCAGCCGAAGCAGGACCAAAGTTAAGAGATCTTAAACGACGATCCTGGTCTGGGTTTTATCTAGTACGCCTGCTTCGTATACTGTTGGCTGAGCTATTTAATGGGTAAATCAATTTCGTTGAAGAGGTCTTCAAGCTCAGCACGGCTAGATTTGCTAAACGCTGACTCTACGACTTCTCGAGTCAGATGCGGTGCAAATAGCTCTATAAAATCGTACATGTAGCCCCGCAAGAATGTGCCTTTTCTGCAGCCAATCATGGTTGTGCTCTGTTCGAACAGATGACTGGCATCGATAGCCACAAGATCGTCATCTATCTCTTCGTCATAGGCCATTTGCGCAATAATACCGATACCGAGCCCCAGCCTGACGTAAGTCTTGATCACGTCCGCATCGGTCGCTGTGAAAACGACTCTTGGCGCTAAGCCTCGATGCATAAACGCTTCGTCTAGTTTTGAGCGACCCGTAAAGCCAAACACATAGGTCACAATGGGATGTTCTGCGACATCTTCGAGGGCGATATTATTGAGCTGTGTTAAGGGATGGTTCTTTGGCACGATGATGCACCGATTCCATCGATAACAAGGCAGCATAATTAGATCGTTAAACAATTCTAGGCCTTCTGTGGCGATAGCAAAATCGACGTTGCCGTCGGCTGCAAGCTCAGAGATCTGTATTGGACTGCCTTGATGCATATGCAGCGAGACATCAGGATAACGGTCAATAAAGTTTTCGATCACACCCGGCAGCGCGTATCGGGCTTGAGTGTGCGTTGTGGCGACAGATAAGCTGCCCTTCTTCTCATTGCTGAATTCCTGAGCAACCTGCTTGATGCTTTCGACCTTACGCAAGATTTCACCAGCTTTTTCTATGATGGTTTCGCCGGCGGGCGTGATTCGCGTGAGATGTTTGCCGCTTCGCGAAAACACTTCGACCCCCAGTTCATCTTCGAGCAGGCGGATTTGCTTACTGATACCAGGTTGCGAGGTGTAAAGGCTTTGGGCGGTCGCTGAAACATTGAGACCGTGATGCGCGACTTCCCATATGTATCTGAGTTGTTGGAGCTTCATAGGACACGATCCTCTCTCAAATTAGATATACGTAATTCGTCTAAAAATAACCACAAATATTCTATTGAAGAATATCTACATTCCTCTGCGTTTACAACTTCAATCCCCATAGGCCGGTCTGGTATTGGACTGTCTAGTCTAGATGCTGGCTTTCCCCTTCACATAGCTGTTGGTACTGACCTCCTCTATGTTGCAATTATGTCACAATCACTAAAGCCGGATGGTATTACCGATACAGCATAAAAGGACATGAGCTAGGATCTTTTATTAGTGTAGTTGCAATCCATATTCTAGATAACCGTTTTGAAACACCAGAGAATTATACCGCCATCATTTCAACCGTACTGGCATTGACGCTGATCCTGACCTTGCTGGCAATTATCTTGAGCGCATTCCAGATCAACTGTTACACCCTAACCATGCTTCGATGTTATCCAGCGTTGGGATCAAGGTCGCTTTTTTCTAGCTGATTGGTCACGCCATGCAGCACGTGACCGGTTGCCACAAACTCACTGGCGTGCGCACAGTGCTCAGCTTGATCATCAAAAAATACGTCAGCATCGTACGCCCTGAGAAACTCGCTCTTCTTCATGCCGCCTAAAAACAGTGATTCATCAAGGCGGATATTCCAGTCCCTAAGGGTTTTGATGACCCTTTCGTGAGACGGCGCAGATCGCGCCGTTACTAGAGCGGTACGAATTGGACTCTGATCTTTGGGAAACTCACTCTGCAACTCATGCAGAGCCGCGAGAAATGGTTTGAACGGACCCCCGGCTAAGGGTGTATTGGCCGCAGCAGATTCATTTTCAGCGAACGCGGCTAGGCCTTTTTCTTGATAAATTCTTTCTGCTTCATCGGAAAATAAGACAGCATCACCATCGAAAGCAAATTTAAGCGTATCGCTGCTGCGGGATTGATTTCGCTTACTCGGCAAAATACTGGCGGCGGCTGAACCATTTTGCAGTGCTTCCCTTACATCATCAGAATTTGTCGAGAGAAACAGATGGCAACCAAAAGGTGTCATATAACGATAGGGCGGTGATCCACCGGTGAAGGCCGCACGAATAATAGGCAGGTTATGATGCTGAATAGAATTGAATACTCTGAGCCCAGTATCCGCGGTATTTCGGGATAACAAAATGACTTCTACCGCACCACCGCCTTTTACGAGCTCATTGATGTTGAGTAGTTTTCGCACCAGGTCAAACGCGTCACCAGTGTCTAATACCTCTGTTTCGCGGGCGATTTGATAGGCGGAGTAGGCTTCAAGTCCTTCCTCCCGATACACAGCGTCACTGGCCTTAAGATCAAACAACGCGCTGCTAGAGATCGCGACCACCAGCTTTCTGCCGGATTCATTGCGAGACATCATCAAAACCCCTAATCTAGTTGGCTCCACGGTAATCAAACAACGAAACAGGTACAAGTGAAGAAAAAAGATCTTACGCGTTCTGGCAGCACTGATGTTGGCCGCTTCTTAGAGGCCGTCAGGCAGGTTCCTGCGCGCAAGACGGGTACCGACGTGGGGCGTCTCATTTTTGCTATGGATGCTACATTGAGTCGTGCGGCGACTTGGGATATGACCACTCACATCCAAAACGAAATGTTTGATAGCACCGCGAACCTCGGCGGACTTGCGATACAGCTCTGCTACTACAAAGGCTATCGCGAATTTTCTAGTTCTGCTTGGTGCACCGATGGTGATGAGTTGCGCCCTCAAATGGCCCGGGTTCGCTGTGCAGGTGGCCAGACGCAAATTCATCGGGTCCTCAGCCATTGTCTAGACGAAAATCGGCGCCAAAAAATTCAAGCTCTGGTATTTGTAGGCGATGCAATGGAAGAAAATGCCGACAGCCTATGCGAACTCGCAGGGCAAATGGGCATCAGTAAAATCCCCGCATTTGTTTTCCAGGAAGGCATTGATTCGGCCACGAAGCAAACCTTCCAAGAGATTGCCCGACTTTCTGGTGGGGCTTATGCGCCGTTCAATCTAGCAAGTGCGGATGAACTTAAATCGCTCCTCGCAGCTGTGGCTGTATACGCTGCAGGCGGATCGAAGGCGCTTTTGAATATCAAGAACAACAAAGCGGTTGGACTCTTGACTCGACAATTGAAGCACTAACCCAAGCACTAACCCAAGGACTTACGTTTTGTTGTTTGCTCTACTCTTTGTAATCGCTGTGGTGATATTTGTTGCGATGCGGCTTTTGCTCGCCAAGCAGCGTCTGGCAATAGGCAATTTTTTTATTCTCTATCTATTGGCCCTGGTTGGTATTGCGATGATGTACCTGGGTATTACCGGGAGGTTGAATTGGTTGTTTGTTCTAGTAGGTTCAGCTTTACCTTTCGCCTCTGTGATAGTCAGGTGGGGCCTTCGGTTTTGGCGTACCGCTGCAATCTTAAAAGGTCTGCGGGGTTTGATGGGACAATTGGGTCAGGCCCAGCCTTCTCGCGCAAGCAAAAGCAGTGGCCAGACCTCTGAAGTCAATACAGACTATATTCGAATGGTTCTTGACCATGATACTGGCCAGATGTCGGGCGAGATTGTGTCCAGTAAATTTGCTGGTTCTGAATTATCCGACCTATCCATTGCGGAGCTAAAAGAGTTCTACGCTCTGATTTCCGACGATGCAGATTCCGTCAATGTCCTTGAGGCCTATCTCGATCGCGAGCACTCAGAATGGCGCTCTTGGGAGTCGTCTAGTGGCACGCAAGGTGCGCTCAGTGAGCAAGCCGCACTAGAAATTCTTGGGCTTGAACCTGGCGCGTCGGAGGAAGAGATCAAACTTGCCCACCGACGCATTATTCAGAAGCTTCATCCAGACCGCGGTGGTTCAACCTTCCTCGCGGCGCAGGTTAACGAAGCGAAAGACCTACTGTTAAAGAAGTGAGCAATCTCGAGGAAATGTCGGGCTGGCTTGCCGACCTTAATGCCGTCGTCGCCGAACAAAGCCTTGAAGATGATCCTGACATAGTTCGGCAACTCAGCAGCATTGAGATTGAACTCAGTGGCATGTCCGTTAGCCTGCCCGGCCAACACGGCGCTTTGAAACAAGCATTGCTACGTTTGCACTCACACAGAGTCGCCGATCAAATTTTAGAAGTTTTACAGTCTGTATTGGGATACTACAATTTGCCAGATCAGCCGAGAGGCACTAACGAGCCGATCATAGGCTCGACGATCAGCCATGGTTTGAAGACGAAATTGATGAACAACGAATTCGATGTCTTTGCCCTAAAAATGCATCTTGCTGATCTTTTGGAAGGACCACCACGAGGAGAAACAGAATGACCTATCGCCTCTATCAAATGGCGGATTCCGGAAATTGTTACAAAATCCGCTTACTTATGTCCCAGTTGAAGCTGCCGCTCGAGACGGTAGAGATTGATATCACACAGGGTGAATCCCGGACCAAAGAATTTTTGGCGATCAATCCGAACGGCAAGGTTCCAACTTTTGAAATTGCACCTGGGCAGTATCTGGCAGAGAGCAATGCAATTCTGTGGTACCTAGCACGCGAAACGAGTTATCTACCCAGAGATGCCTACGCCCAAGCACTGGTAATGCAATGGTTTGGTTTCGAGCAGTATAGCCATGAACCGAATATCGCGACCGCCCGCTACTGGATAAAAATCATGAATGCTGCTGTCGAGCATGAAACAGAACTTGTCACCAAACGTGCAGCGGGTTACCAGGCACTGGAGGTAATGGAGGATCATCTGGGTCAAAATGATTTTTTAGTGACCGATTATTCTGTGGCAGACATTGCGCTTTTTGCTTATACCCATGTTTGCGACGAAGGCGGGTTTAGCCTAGATGACTACCCTGCTATTCGTCAGTGGATCGAACGAGTGCGAGATCAATCGGGGTTCATCGACATAAATGCCTAACCTGAAAGCCCTATTATTTGATCTAGATGGCACCCTACTGGATACGTTAACCAGTCTCGCGAATTGTTTTAATCGTGTGCTCACGGTTGCCGGCTATCCGACTCATCCGGTGCAAGCGTACCGGCACTTTATCGGTGATGGCGCGCGCCAATGCGTGATTCGTTGTCTGCCGGAGCAAGTTCAAGATGAAAAAACCATTGATCACGTACTGCAACTGCAGCAGGCTGACTATCGTCTTAGCTGGCAACAGGATGTTGAGCTGTATAGCGGTATTGAAACATTGTTGGCGGAACTCAAGGCCCGTGGCTGTAAGATGGCAGTGCTTTCCAACAAGGATCATGGCTTTGTTGAGCAGTGTATTGGGCACTTTTTTAAGCCCGATACCTTTGTCGCAGTACAAGGGTATAGCGCAACGATCCCGCACAAACCCGACGCCGCGGGTGCCAAACAGTTGATCTCTCAACTTGGTATATCCGCATCGGAGATAGCGCTGCTCGGTGATACAGCAGTCGACATACTTACCGCAAATGCTGCAGAAATTTGTAGTATTGGGGCGCTATGGGGGTTCAGAGATAGACTTGAGTTGGAAAGTGCTGGCGCGAATTATTTGGTCAAAACGCCTCAGGATGTCTTAGAGTTTTTTTGATTGACTGCTTGCAGTCAGCAGCTCATCCACGCATTGAAGGAATTCCTTGCTATCGAGCGGCTTAGGCATAAATGCCTGAATACCGTACTGAGCTATATTGGTTTCGTCTACAACATCACTGTAGCCGGTACACAACATAATGGGCAGATCAGGTTTTAGTGTAATCATCTTGCCAGCGAGCTGCACGCCACTGAGCCCAGGCATGGTCTGATCGGTCACCACCATATCAAACTCGTCTGGCGTTGCACTGAATAGATCCCAAGCTTCGTGGCTGTCTGATGCAACACTGACCTGATAACCCTTCCTTTTTAATAACTCGCGGATAAAGTAAACCAGCGAGACTTCATCGTCGATAACCAGGATATGTTTGTGTTCAAGCCGAGTTGGCTGAATATCGGTATAAGGTTTTTCCGGTAAGGAAACCTCAATTGCATCTGCCGGCTTGAGGAAAAATCTAAACTCAGTACCGTCGTTAAGCAGTGAATCAACTTTAATATGTCCGCCTTGGCGATGCATGATGCCATGTACCATAGCGAGCCCCATTCCAGAACCGTCATTTTTCGTTGAGACATAAGGTTCAAAAATTCGTTCTAGCAAATCGGCCGGAATACCCGTACCAGTATCCTCGATAGAGAGTTCAACATACTCCCCAGCGAATTCCGCGTGGCATGAATCACAATGATCACGGGTAACGGTCCGTGAGCGTCCACGCAATTGGATGACGCCACCGTTTGGCATGGCGTCTCGTGCGTTTATGCAAAGGTTCATCATCATCTGTTGCAAGAACTGCTTATCGATAAAGACCTCTGGCAGCCCCTCATCAACGTCTATTCGTATCTCTATAGAACTCGGCAGTGACGCGCGTAGCATTTTGACGACGTCTTTTATCTCGAGCATTAGGTCAAAATTGGCGGGTTCACTTTTGTCAGTGCGGCTGAAAGTCAGCATCTTGGCAACCAATTCGCGAGCTCTACGACCGCCCTGATAAACTTCCTGTAAATAGGTCGAGAGCTTCGAGGCGGTATCTGGAGAGGCTTCCATTAATGCGAGTTCGGTATAGCCCATGACACTGGTAAGGATATTATTGAAGTCGTGGGCGATGCCGCCCGCGAGTTCGCCAATGGCTTCCATTTTTTGGAAGCGAAGCATTTTGAGTTCGAGTGCTTGACGATCTTGCTTGTCCATCACCCTAGCGGTGACATCTTCTATCGATCCGTTCAAGCCTACAACATGGTTCTTAGAGTTCCGCACGGCCACCTGCCCTCGAACGCAAAACCAGCGGGTGAAGCCATAAACATCCTCGAGCGCAAATTCCTCTATGAAAAAATCTGCTTCACCGAGGATCAATTTTTTGCTCCCTGATATCAGCAAACCGATCTCTTTAGGGCGATGCAGTCTGGCGTCATTGAGGTCTAATTGCTGCTCAGCAAACCCAAGCAGTTTGGTAAGGCCTTGAGACAAGGTGATCTTGTTGGAGTTTAAGTCGTAGTTCCAAGAAGAAGGCTGCAGGAATTGATAGCTTGCGGCCTCAGTTGGTTGGGCGGTAATCACGGCACCTGATAGCTGCCCGTCATGATGGATACCTTGAATCAGCCAAGTGTGCTTATTGGGCACTTCGAAATAGATGAATTCACGCCCACGTCTAATCTGTTCGAAACGTTCAAGAACTGCGGGCTCATCAAAGAAAATTTCGTCAATGTGCTTCCCGCGCACATCGCCGAACTCTTGTTTGACGCGGTCGTTGACCCACAAGCACTGAGCAGCATCGTCCAACTCAAAGACAAGGTCGTTACTTTCTAGAACATGTTCGTTCGCCGCATCGTGTGGTAGCGCTGAGACGATTTTAGGCTGGTCCATATTTATTCTTCGCTGTTTGGGCTCTGCACCCTTTTAGGCATCCTGTTCGAACTCTTTTCGACACTATTCGACACTATCTCCGGTGCCCTCGTCTATCGTTCGCACCGAAACTGACGCACGGATAATCCTCCTTATGACAAAAGCTTGCAAGTGGTCAGTTTGGATGTTTCTGGCCAGTATCGAATAGTTGTGGATATATTTCTAAATGTTTTAAGCGCCCCCCATTCTTTCCCTGACGCGACAAATGTGCGAGTCTGCGGCAAAACTTCATTGGAGCTCTATATGGAAATTAAAGACAAAATAGCGGTGATCACAGGAGGCGCAAGCGGTATTGGCAAAGCTATGGCTGCCCGATTTATGAAAGAAGGTGCCGCGCACGTCATTATCGCAGACGTTAATCCTGCATTGGACGATGTCGCAAGTGAACTGGGCGTCACGGCAATCCGCACTGATGTTGCCAAAGAATCTGAGGTTCAGCACCTCATAAGCACTGCAGAATCGATGCACGGACAGATTGACTTACTTTGTAACAATGCTGGCATTGGAGTTGGAGGCGGCCCTGAGACCTCAAATGAGGATTGGCAGCGCATTTGGGAAATTAATGTAATGGCTCACATCTATGCGACTAGGGCGGCACTTCCTGACATGTTGCGACGTGGCGATGGTTACATATTGAATACCGCCTCCGCTGCAGGTCTGCTAACGCAAATTGGTAGTGCACCATATGCGGTCACCAAACACGCTGCAGTGGCTTATGCAGAATGGTTGGCGGTTACCTACGGCGATCGAGGTATCAAGGTTTCAGCACTCTGCCCGCAAGCCGTGAGAACCGCGATGACAGAAAATACTAAGAACGGTGGTGTGGCAGGCATTGATGGGATGATGGAGCCCGAACAGCTGTGTGATTCGGTGGTAGAAACGTTGCAGTCAGAGAAATTTCTAGTTTTGCCTCACCCAGAAGTTCTCACCTACATGCAACGTAAATCAGCCGATTATGACCGATGGATTACTGGCATGAAGCGGTTACAAGCACAATTTGGTCGGGAATCTATGTGACAAATCTGCCCCAGTGGTTCTATAATGCCGACAGCGCCGATTTGAACATCAGCTTGCGGGCGCTTTATAAATACCGCTAAAGAGGGTCAAGGCCGAAACCTACTTTAGCTTAGCGAGTAGGTTTTTTTTTGCACTTTTGGCCCGGGGGACGTTTACATGCCACTCAGAATACCGGATGGCCTACCAGCAGCTCATATTTTGAAGCAAGAAAATATCTTCTGCATGTCTTCTTCAGACGCATCGCAACAAGATATTCGACCACTTCGAATTCTGATCCTCAATCTGATGCCAAAGAAGATTGAAACCGAGATCCATTTGCTCCGGATGTTGGCAAATTCACCTCTGCAGACTGACGTGGAACTGATGCGAATCAGTGACAAACCTTCCAAAAATACGCCCATCGAGCATATGGAAAATTTCTATATGGACTTCGAACAGGTCCAGCACAATAAATACGACGGTATGATTGTGACTGGTGCGCCACTGGGAAAATTGGACTTTGAAGAAGTGGTATTTTGGCCGCAGATGACTCGGATACTCGACTGGACAGTAACGAATGTGACGTCCACGATGTTTCTCTGCTGGGGTGTGCAGGCGGCGATGTATCACCTTTACGACATTAACAAGTATCTACTGCCAAAAAAGATATCCGGCGTATATCCTCATTATTTGATGGACCCGCTAGCGCCTGCGGTCCGCGGTTTTGACGATATTTTTGATGCCCCCCACTCCCGTTACGCTGAAATCAGAGAAGCTGACATTGAACATCACCCAGATTTGGAATTGATCGCAACCTCTAAGATTGCGGGGGCTTACGTATTCCAACGAAAAGACGGTAGGCATCTATTTGTCACTGGCCATTCTGAATATGAACCAGATTGCCTGCGTGACGAATACGAACGGGACCTTGCGGCTGGGCTTCAGCCGAGCGTCCCTGAGAACTATTTCCCTGACAACGATCCATCAAAGGCGCCGACAATTACCTGGAAAAGTCACGGTAATTTGTTGTTTTCAAACTGGCTTAATTATTATGTTTACCAGCTGTCTCCTTTCGATACCGAATTGATTGGCAGTCAGTTAGACCACACATTGGGTCAGGGTTAACAGGTCAGGGTTAACAGGTCAGGGTTAACGGCTATGTGCTAACGGTGAAGGGTTGCTAAAAAGCAAGCGCGCTCGGTGTGAGATTAAACTCCTCGATCATGTCGACAGCATAGGTGATTTTACCGGTCAAAGCGGCTGGATCCCCATAACTCAGGCGCAAGCAAGCCTCGGCCATATTCTCGACCGGCACGACCCGATCCTTCGATTCTTCCGTGATGAGTTTATGGTGTACAACGCCAGGTGTTGCGACAAGTCCAGGTGAGATAACATTTACCGCAATGCCTTTGCCATACACCTCTGACGCGAGTCCTGTGGTCAATCTCTCCAGTGCGGCTTTACACATACCATAAACCGTTCCGCCTCGACCGCCACTATCTTTTGCCGGATGTAACGCAGCATGGGAAGAAATATTTAATATCCACCCGGATTGTCGATCGATCATACCGGGCAGCACTAGTTGTGAAAGGTGAAATGGGGCGTATACCTGAACTTCCAACATCAGATCGTAATGCTTCTTCTTGAAGTTCATCACCGGCGTAAAGTAAGTAATTGCGGCGTTGTTAACGAGTATGTCGACTGCGCCATAGCGATCCATAGCCGCTTTGATCAGGTTTTCCCGGTGCTCTGGAATCGCCAGGTCTGCCCGCACTCCGAAGGCATCACCACCAGCGGCCGTAATTCTATCTACGACAGACTGGATGCTGCCTTCGAGGCTATGGTCGCCCTCGTTTACTGTTCTGGCTGACACGATAACCTTAGCGCCCTCCATTGCGTAACGAATGGCCAATGCTTCACCAATGCCCCGACTCGCTCCGGTCACAATGGCAACTTTGTCTTTCAGCAGATCGCCCATACCTTCTATCCCCTTTTATATTCGCCCAATTATCACCCTGACGTCGGCGGAAACCAACCAACAGACTACACTTTAGCGAGAATAAACTTTGGATAATATCTGCGCATGAAACGCTTAGAAACCAGCTTTGAAAAGGGGCTCGAGATACTCAATAAAGTCCACTTTTTTGATCAGTTCAGCCGTACTGAAAAAGAGGTTTTAACGGGAGCGCACTCTCACTTCTTTTTATCACAAAAGGATGAGGTTATTATCAATGAGGGTGCCAGCGACAACTCTTTTTATGTACTGCTAACAGGCAAGGTGCTAATTCAGAAAAAAAAAGCACCTAAACCGCTAGCTGTTTTACTACCGGGTGATTGCTTCGGTGAAATATCCTTCTTAACCGAGCGCCCTAGGACGACGTCTGTCAAAGCTCAGGTTGACTGTATCTTTTTTGAAGTAAACCACTCTACTCTCGTATTTATGCACATCGATATTCGGGAGAAGCTGAAAGATAGCCTTATACATGTCCTCGTTAAGCGGCTGGATGACATGAATGATCTCGTTAGCGAAATGAGCATCAGTGCTATTCAGGCAGAGAGCAACGATACCGGTGACGGTCTGAGCTGGACCCAACCTTTATGAAACCGCTTTGTTCGTAGAGCTTTTTAGCAACATTGTTTTCTATCGCGACTTCCAGATCAACGTGCACTAGGTTCTTGGCTAGCGCAGAACAGATGACCTGCCGTACGAGATGCCCGCCTATTCCGTCCGATCGAAACTGGGGGTGGACGAACAGGCTAACTAACTTGCCATAGCCACCTATCCAACCCAATGTGACCCACCCGATCGCGGACTTTCTTGATTCAGTAAAAGCGCCGAAATGCATACAATTAGTTTGCTGCTGCAAAAAATTTTCGAAGAACGGCACGCGATAACCTTTAGTCTCTTGGGACAACTGCCAAACTTCAAAACAATCATCTGCATCGTCGGAGGCTAAAGACCTAATTAAGAAAGGATCTTTTGTTACGCTCGCAAAGGGTAGTTTATTCTCGGGGATGACTATTGCCTAACGATCTTCAGTAGTCGCCTTGGCATGGCGAGTCAATGGAAATATGAGCGCCAACCAAGCGGCAGTTGCCAGCAAGGCAATAGGTAAGTACAGCGTTCCCATCGCGACGCCGGCCTTTTGCAGCACAACGATACCGACCGACGACACGCCTTTTCCTGTGCGGTAGCCAAACACGTCTATGATTTCTTTCGCACGATAGCGTTCATCGTATCCTAGCGGCACATACAGGACTTCTTTTGACGCTCGGAATAGCGAGTAGTCAAAGGCCTTGAATAGAAAGAAGGCGATGCCTACGGTGATAACTGATGGTGAGATCACAGCGATGCTAATCGCGGTTAGATGAATCAGTGGCATCAGAATATGAATCAAGCGCAGTGAGACAAAAGACATCAAAAGCGGAACGAGCAAGAATTGCAGAACCAGCACACTGGTGTTGAGCGTACCCCAAAATTTACCTTGAAATGCAGTTTCCTCATCCTGTGACCCGGTAAACTCAAGAGATAGTAATCCTTGGAACTTCAGGTCCAAAACTGCTGAAACCACCTGTGAGATCAATACAATCGCTAGCAAATAGGCGAGCGTCTTGTTCTCACGGAACAAGCCCCAGCCCATCTGTCCAGATTGGACTTCACCCGGTGGCGCTTCAGGTTCTCCATAACGCAAGTAGGTGAAATTCGATACCAACGCAGCAGGGATCAAAGAGAGCGAAGCCAGTAAAAGCATTGTTTCCGTTCCCCAACTGGTCGCAGTGACGCCGACTAAGGTGCCACCTATGGCTCCACCTATGCCTGCTATGCCTGTAATTGGACCATTAAGTTTCTTCGCGCCATCTGACGTCAAGCTTGAATTGATATAGCTCCAGTACTGCTCGATCAAGAGAACGATATAAAGCTCTTTTAGCAGATATAGAGCGGGTGTGACTGTTTTGCTGCCGGTCAAAACCAGTAGATAGCAGGCAAAAATAAGTAGGCCAGAACCTAGTGAAGTTACAAAGAGGGTCCTTCTTGGTCCTAGTTGAGTGAGGATACGGCTATAGAGTGCTACCCCAACAAACACAACCAGAGGCATTGCTGCCATCACTAAGGGTAGGTTTTCGGCACCGTAGGCTGATTTGAACAACACCGTTGATGCGGAGCGAATAAACTCGTAACCCGCAAGCGTAAACATAGCGGCCGTGGCCATGAGCGCGGCAATTTGGATCTGTCTTTTCATCGTTTAGCCTGCAGGCGCTTCCCAATAAACGTCAAAAACATAGCCTTCAGGGTCCGTTGCCTTGAAGCCGCAATAGACTGCCTCGTCTTCGACAGAAGCCGCTAATTTTTCTGCCCATCTCTGCACTTGGACTTTTGTGCCACAACGAAACCCAAATTGGGCCCTGCCGTCATAGATAAGTGGCTCGCCTTTTTCAAAGACGATGACAACCCCTGCACCGAGTACAAATCCATCTTTCGCCTTGAGATCGAATGTCTCGGCATACCATTCAGCAAGCCATTCTGGTTTTCTGGCAGGCAAATTAATGTGGTCGAGACGCATCTGTAGACCGGAGGTTTGATTTGTTGAGCTGTTCATAAGTTCGGAATATACGTCAGTCACATCGTTCACGCGAGTTTATACCATCAACGATAGCCACGAACTGTTGCTATGAACGATTGATATGAACTACAGCCATCTGAAGGATGAATCTTATTCCTTGGTTAGTCGCCAAGGCTTCAGGTAATGTACGCCGCTTTACCGTCAAGAGAGAATTATGGATAAGCCAACTCGAAAACCCGCCAATCCTTGCTTTTCTTCTGGACCGACTTCTAAGCGTCCGGGTTGGTCACTGCAATCATTAAGCACTGACAGCATGGGCCGCTCTCATCGGGCCACAGCAGAAAAAGCTAAGCTAAAGGCGGTCATTGACCGAAGTAAGGTAATGCTTGGTATCCCTGAAGACTATCGGCTGGGTATCGTACCGGGTTCTGATTCCGGTGCCTTTGAGATGGCCATGTGGACGATGCTAGGCGAAAGGGGCGTTGATGTTATGTCCTGGGAAAGCTTCGGTGAAGGATGGCGCACAGATATCAAAAAACAATTGAAGCTGGACGATGTCCGTGACATTTCTGCAGATTATGGCGAACTGCCTGATCTCTCGACGGTCGATTTTGATCGAGACGTGGTCTTCACCTGGAATGGCACAACCTCAGGTGTTCGCGTTCCCAATGCTGATTGGATTCCTGATAATCGGTCTGGGCTAACCTTTTGTGATGCAACATCTGCGGTTTTTGCCATGGATCTCGACTTTAGCAAATTGGATGTTGTGACCTGGTCTTGGCAGAAAGTGCTCGGTGGCGAAGCTGGTCAGGGCATGATTGCCCTTTCTCCGCGCGCCGTTGCGCGACTTGAGTCCTATACACCTGAGTGGCCGTTGCCGAAAATATTTCGCCTGACGAAAGGTGGCAAAATCATTGAAGACATTTTTGCTGGCGCGACCATCAATACGCCCTCGATGCTAGCGGTGGAAGACCAGTTAGATGCATTGGAGTGGGCAGACTCGATTGGGGGTTTGGCTGCGCTAGTCAGTCGCAGTGAAGCTAATCTAACGGAAATAGCACGCTGGGTTGAGGCTTCTGACTGGGCTGAATTCCTCGCCAAAGATCCTCAGACGCTCTCATCCACTTCTATCTGCATTGGGATAAAAGATAGCTGGTTTCAAGCGCTGGATGACCAGGCAAAATCGGCTCTAGTCAAAAGTATTGTCAGTACCCTGGCCAAGGAAACCGTGGGCTATGATATCGGCTCTTACCGCGATGCTCCGCCTGGATTCCGTATCTGGGGTGGCGGTACTGTTGAACAAGCCGATATTGCTGCGCTATTACCATGGCTCGATTGGGCTTACCAAGATGCGAGAGGTCACTAGCCTTTCTTACAGCGTATTCATGCGGGGCTTTTGACCGGCTTCCCCTCATGCAGAACTGGGTACTGACGCTCAGGGTCCTGTTGAGGGGTTCTCGTCCCATGAGGCGTTACAATATTCGCACCTTCGTGGGCGTATTGAACGACATAGGCTTTTCTGCTGTCCTTCGTCAGATTTGGTTCAGTGCGATGAGGCGTCAAGGAAGAAAAAACCACAATTGTCCTGATGCCCGGGAAATTCCTCAGAGTTTCCAGGCCTTTTATAGACGGCTTGATCCCAGTAAAGTCGTGCATTTTAACCCAGCAAATCATGGCAAAGCTGAGTCAGCACAGCGTGACGGGTAAACGCTCTTAGCGTCGCTGAATGTTTACCCGCTCTATCAGTTCAGCTTCTCTGGCCGCTTCAATTGGGCCAATCAACTGCTCAACCTCGGCCACCAGATCAAGGCGCAAAACGCCCTTCAGCAATAGGTATCCTTCCTGATTCCATTGATCCAAATGCTCTTGATTCAGTAGCTCACTCGTTTTTTATTTGTCTTGCCAGACAAATCCAGTACTTTGGAGATTCGGTTCCAGATGCATCTTATTTTCCAACTGAACGGGGGTTCTTTATAGTGGGTGTTCCGGTATTAAATCAAGAGACAATAAATGACTGAAGTGATAGAGATCACTACTGGCCTTGAATTTCCAGAAGGCCCTATTGCGATGCTTGATGGTTCAGTGCTGCTTGTTGAGATAAAGCGAGGCACGCTATCGCGCGTTTTGAGTGACGGCACAGTTGAAGTGGTTGCTACACCTGGTGGAGGGCCGAATGGTGCGGCTATCGGTCCCGATGGTCGTTGTTACCTTTGTAATAATGGCGGCTTCGAATGGCACGAAGTTGGCGACAAGCTTTACCCTGGCGACCAGCCAGATGACTATAGCGGCGGTAGGATAGAAGCTGTGGATCTGGACACCGGCAGCATTGAAATACTGTATAACCACTGTAATGGAGTGCCATTGCGTGGGCCCAACGATATTGTGTTTGATCGTGAAGGTGGGTTTTGGTTTACCGATCACGGTAAGAATCGAGCGCGAGATCGAGATCGGACTGGCGTGTTTTATGCCACGCCCGATGGTCAGTCAATCCAAGAAGTGATTTTCCCCCTAGAAGCGCCAAATGGCATTGGTTTGTCGCCGGACGAAAAGACACTGTATGTTGCAGAGACGCCCACGGGAAGATTGTGGGCCTACGAGATTGACGCGCCAGGCAAACTGAATGGTAAGCGCGCAATGATGGCTCAGATACCGGACTTCCACATGTTCGATTCTCTAGCGGTGGATGCTGAAGGTAATATTTGTGTCGCGACATTAATGAATGGCGGCATTACGATCCACAGCCCAGATGGTCAGACAGCGCGTTTGGTACCGATGGACGACAGACTAACAACCAACATCTGCTTCGGCGGTGAAGGTTTGAAAACGGCTTTTATTACGCTCTCTGCGACTGGCAAGCTGGTCAGTTGCCAGTGGGAAACTCCCGGATTGCCTCTAAATTTTCTGAACACTTGATTCGAACACTTGATTCGAACACTTGATTCGAACACTTGATTCGAACATTAATACGAATGCTTAATCCGAACACTTAATATGTTGAATCGCCCTATGAAAATTTTATTAGTGGGTTACCTTTTGGTACTTGCGCCCTATTTATTTGCCCAGGCAATTGACGATTCGATGCTTGAGGAAGTTCACTTCCTCATTCCTGCTGGCCCCGGTGGTGGTTGGGATGGTACAGCACGCGGTGTTGGTGAGGCATTAACGAAATCAGGTCTGGTCACTGACGTTTCCTTTGAAAATTTAAGCGGCGGCGGCGGAGGACGGGCCATCGCGAAGCTGATCGAAACCGGTCAACGCCAACAAAACACGCTACTGATTAATTCAACACCCATCGTTGTGCGATCACTACAGAAAATATTCCCCCAGTCGTTTCGCGATCTGGTGCCTATTGCGAGCGTTATCGCTGATTACAGTTGTTTCGCCGTTGCTAAAGATTCTCCGATTCAAAACTTTGCTGATGCCGCGCGTCGGCTTAAGGCCGACCCCAGGTCCGTTAAAGCCTCAGGCGGCTCGGTTCGCGGTAGTACTGATCACTTTATTCTCGCCCGTGCATTTGAACTCGCTGGGGTCAACCCGCGGGCTTTAACCTACGTTCCCTATGATGGCGGCGGTAAAGCGATGGCGGGCCTACTGACCGGTGAAACGCAAATGCTTTCAACGGGTTTAAGCGAGGCAATTGATATGGCCAGAGCCGGCGAGATTCGTATTATTGCTATCACTGCGCCTGAACGGTTACCGGAAATACCAATGGCGCCCACGCTTGTAGAACAAGGGTTCGATCTAACGTTCGCGAACTGGCGCGGATTTTTTGCAGCGCCGGATCTTCCGCCGGCACAATATATCAAGATGCAAAACACTATTCGGCAGGTCATCAATACCGATGAGTTCGAGAAGGTTCGCCGTCGCAATGGTTGGTCACTACTGCATTATGAAGGCAGTGACTTCTATCAATTTCTTGAGCGGCAAGAGACTGAAATTAAGTCCCTGATGACTAAGCTTGGGTTTTTGCGTCCCGGCACATGAGACCTTGGCTAAACAATTTACGCGTGGTTGGCATCTTTTTTTTGCTGGTAAGCCTTGGATATCTTTGGAGCGCACAAAGTATTCCGCTCGATTTTTGGAGTGAACAGGAAGCTTTTAATGCGCGTTCGTTGCCTTACCTCATAGGCATAGCCTGCGTCATTATATCGCTGTTAATGCTGGTACTGCCCTCCCCTACATTCGATTGGTCCCAGCTCCGTGAGCTCAATTTCGTACCCGCAACCATGATGTTGGCTTTGCTATCCGCTTACGGCTTTATGCTCGATAAAATGGGCTTTCTGTTCTCTACATTCTGTCTTTTGGCCGCTGGCTTTTTACTACTCGGCGAAAGAAGGCCGTTGAGGATATTGTTGGTTGCCGCCGGCGTGACTGGCATTTTTTGGCTCATTATGGATTTGCTGGGTATCTACCTGAACCCTGGTGACCTATTTTTGGATTGGTCATGATTGACGGTATATTGCTTGGCCTACAGACCGTATTGACGCTACAGAATCTGGGGCTGGTACTGGCCGGTTGTGCAGCCGGGACACTCATCGGCATGTTACCGGGGCTGGGTCCTATATCGGCAATTGCACTGATGATTCCCGTCACCTATGGCTTTGATCCGGCCAGCGGCATGATCTTACTTGCCGGCGTTTATTACGGGGCTATATTCGGTGGCTCAACCTCCTCGATTTTGATTAACGCGCCTGGTGTTGCTGGAACGGTTGCCACAGCCTTTGACGGCTACCCCTTAAGTCAGCAGGGTAAAGCGGGTAAAGCGTTAGCAGTGGCGGCGTATGCTTCTTTTGCTGGCGGCACTATCGCCGCAATTTTTCTGGTGCTTGCGGCACCATCGCTGGCTGAATTGTCGCTGGCTTTTCAGTCGGCCGATTACTTTGTTTTGATGTTGTTGGGGCTAGCCTTGGTCGCAGCCTTTTCTGAGAGAGGTGATTACCTAAAGGCGATATTGATGACTATTGTCGGGTTGATGCTTTCAACCGTCGGAACCGACCTGTCCGCAGGTGTTCAACGATTTACCTTTGGTCGAATGGACCTGATCGACGGCATCAGTTTTCTGCTGCTAGCGATGGCAACTTTTGCCTTAGCCGAGGCATTCATGATGGTGCTAAAACCAGCGCCTAAAGCAGGCACTCAATTTCCCACCTATGCCGATTTATCCCTCAGTCGGGAAGACGTGAAACGCATTGTACCGAGTATCGGACGTTCATCAGTATTAGGCTTTCTAGTTGGCACTTTACCCGGCGCAGGCGCAACGATAGCATCGTTTTTAGCCTATGGCATGGAACGAAATATCGTTTCTCCTGCCGAGCGTGAGCAGTTTGGAAAAGGCAGCCTTGCTGGTCTTGCAGCACCAGAAGCCGCCAATAACGCTGCCTGTACCGGTAGCTTTGTGCCGCTGCTAACACTTGGCATTCCGGGTTCTGGTACCACCGCTATATTATTAGGTGCTCTGATTGCATATGGCGTTCAGCCGGGGCCTCGGCTTTTCATTGATGCGCCTGAGGTGTTTTGGTCAGTGATCGTTTCCATGTATTTCGGCAATGTGATTCTGTTGGTTCTAAACCTACCGCTGATTCCGCAAATTGCCCGTGTGCTGCTTTTACCTCGTCCCATTCTTGTTCCTCTGATCATGTTTTTTTCTGTTATGGGTGTCTATCTGGTGTCCTTCAACAGCTTTGATATCCAGCTGATGTTGATGATCGCCGTTGCGGCAGTCGTGCTTCGGCTTCTTGCATTTCCGATGGCACCGCTACTTTTGGGCTTTATCCTCGGCGGCATGCTGGAGGACAACCTGCGACGGGCGATTACACTGTCCGATGGCAGCTGGTCGTTTCTATGGGATCGGCCGCTTACGTTAGTACTGGTTATTGTGACTACGGTGGTCATCATCACTCCGCTCATACGCTATACCTTGCCGCAAAAGCGGTTGCGGGAGACGGGTTAAATGGCTAAGGTGCTTTCAGTTACCAATTCAACCGGAGGCTAGTTTTCATGATTGTGTTTATCTCTCAAATCGCTCGCGCGCCGGTTCGACCTTCCCGTAATCCGTAAGCCTTGGTTAACAATAAGTGGTTAACAATAAGTGGTTAACAATAAGTGGTCGACAATAAGTGGTTTATAAGCAATGTCTTGTAAGCAATGTCTTGTAAGCAATGTTTTATAAGCTATTTTTCGTCGATCTGGAGCGCTCATTCAATACCGCTCTTATTCTGAAAGGAAAATCCGTTGACGGAACATAACCAGACACCGCTTTCGCTCACACAGCTATCACTCATACAATTAGGCTGGAACAATTTCTTCCAACAACAAGTCGCCATAGATGACGACAGCATCCCTGCGCGCGTTATACGGCAGGATCTGGGACGATATCAACTGATGTCCGAACAGGGTGCGATGGTCGGCATACTACAAGGTAAAGCAAGGCTGGAATCCAGCAAAGCAGATTTGCCTACTGTTGGCGACTGGGTGCTGGTAAAAGAACAAGAGCAAGGAGACGAGTACATCATTCAAGCCATGCTTGAACGTGCGACCAAGTTTAGCCGTAAACAAGCGGGAGAAAAGTTCTACGAACAAGTTGTCGCAGCCAACATTGATACCGTTTTTATCGTCACCGGCCTCGACGATAACTTTAATGTGCAGCGCATTGAACGATATTTGTTTCTCTGTAACACCAGTGGCGCATTACCCGTCATTATTCTCAATAAAGCTGACGTCTGTGATGATCGCGACCGTTTTCTAGATGAAATACATGACGTCGCGAGCGGCACACCAGTGCATGTGATTTCCGCGTTAAATGAAGACGGCCTTCAATCGCTCCAGGCCTATATCTCGGAAGGAACGACAGTCGCAGTGCTAGGTTCGTCTGGGGTTGGGAAATCAACTTTGATCAACGCGCTATTGGGTTATGACCACTTCAAAACTGGTGCCGTACGCGATACTGATAGCAGAGGGCGCCACACGACGACACATCGTGAGTTGTGCCCTATCCCTGGTGGTGGATTGATCATCGACACACCAGGAATGCGCGAACTTCAAATTTGGTCGGAAGAACAATATCTCGCAACAACATTTGAGGATGTCGACGAACTGGCCACACGCTGTAAGTTCTCTGACTGCCAACACCGGTCAGAACCCGGTTGTGCTATACAGGCCGCGATCAAGTCAGAAACATTATCAGCAGAGCGCTGGGCTAGTTACGGCAAGTACCTCAGTGAGCTCGCGTTGCTTGCTGAACAACAGAGCATAAATGCAAAGCTGCAGAAGAAGGCGAGCAACAAGAAGTTTACGAAGTCTATTCGCTATCGACCCAACCAGCGCGACGACTGAGGGCAATAAGGGAACGACCAATAAGGGAACGATTCATAAAAAAGCGATTCATAAAAAAAGGGGCCGTGGCCCCTTTTCTTCTTTAACACTATCTCCTTTAGGCTAACCTAAAATTTCAACTAGCCGATAGCATCTCTTTTAGTGCTGCCTGACGCTTGCGCTCATTCGCAATATATTGAATGTACTGGTTGGCGCTCTTACGACGATCCTTATCTTTTGCAGCAAGACGGAATGCCTTTTGGGCATCGTCCCAATCTTCCAACTGCAGCAACGAGATACCTAACCAGAACTGCACCTCTTCAATATCCTTAAGACCGTCCTCTTGTTCGAGGGCATCACGATAGGCTACAACGGCTTCCTTATGGCGATCTTCGTTAGAAAGTGCTTGTGCTAGGCGGTAGAAGATTTCTCCGTCTTTGGCATAGACGCTAGCCTCTTTCCAGGCCTTGATCGCATTGTCGAAGTCTTTAGACATCGTATAGGCGGTCGCTAACAGACGAATGTTCTTCTCATTCTTCTCTATCAGTTCGTCCTTGAAACCTTTCTCAAGAATTGCCGTGGCTTCAAAAGGCACCTCGGCATTCAACAGACGCTGAGAAAGCATAATGACTTCTGTTTCTTTCTCGAACATACCTTGTGTGTAAGCCGCATAATAGGCTGACAGCGCTTTATCGTCCCACTCTTTCTCGCCGTACATACCTGCAAGGTGCATCCAATACTGCTTCTTAGGAAAGCTGACAATCATTCTTTCAAGAAGCTCGATTACCTTGTCGTAATCCTTCTTTTCGTTGTACAGGACAACTTGAATGTACAACCAATTTTCCTTCATTTCCTTACCCAGCTCCGCCGCAATTGCTTCTAGGCGAATGGCAGTTGTCAGAGCATCGTCGAGTCGCTCCATCTGATAGTAAGCGGTGGCTTTGATAAACGTGATGTCAGTATCGGGCTTCTCATTCAACACCATCCACTTATCGATAAACTCAATCGATTTCGCGTAGTTCTCATCCGCGTAGTAAAGCTGAAATAGCGCGCGGGTAGAGGACAGTTCCAACGCCAATGAGATCTTGTCTTGTGCCAGAACCTTCTCATAGGCCATTTTAGTGCCTGGTAGATCGTCTATTGTGTAATAAGCAAAAGCCAGAGTGTTCCAGATTTGGGCAACTTCGTAACCATTCAATCCACGTCGCGTCAGCGCTTCCTTCAGCATCTCTATAGCTTTAGGCGGATTAGCCACTACGTCGGGTTTCTCTTCACCCTCTTCAACTGGAATAGAATCAGGATCAATCAAAATCTGCGCTTCAGATATGATCTTATAAGTTCTTTCTTTCATTGGAGGAACTTTGCGGCGTTCTGCTGCTGTCGCAGAGCTCTTCATGTCCAGTCCCGTTGAGACTTCAACCAGGAGCGGTGCAAACATGAGAAGACTAGCAATAACTAAATATTTCATATTGAGCTCCTACCCTTCGGCCAGTTCGAATACGATACGGTTTTGGACACCGGCCGTTTCTGTTGGTTCACCATCAATGACCTTTGGTTTGTACTTGAATTTTGAAGCTGCACGCAAGGCAGCAGAATCAAATACGCTATTAGGACTGTCTAAGCAGGGACCAGCGCTTTTAGCTCTAGTCCAACCACAATTGCTAATGATAACGGGGTCTAGAACCGAACCCTGAGCGGAAACAGTAAACTCAACGATCGCCCAGCCCTGCAGTCCACGTGATAATGCTCGACGTGGATAAACTGGTTGAACCTTCACGATTGGGAGGTATTCACCGTCACTAATGCCAAATCCGCCGCTGCCAATGTCTATGCCTGCGCTCGTATCCAAACCGGCCATTGTGAAGCCCGAGTTATCGACATTTACGTTCATGGTTTGTGGTGGCACATCGGGTGGGGGTTGGTCAGGTGGTGGTGGTTTTTTGGCTTTCCTGGCTTTGGTTTGAACCTCGTTATCTTCCTTAACTCGAACGATATCAACAATTCGGCCAGCGGTATCTTCGGTAAGCGCTTTCTTGCCTCCGGAGATCAAGAATTGCATTAGATAAAATAGCGCTAGCGTCACGACGACACCAACAACCATGGATAGACCTACTCTAATAACCATTATCTATCCCTCTTCCGAAGCGATAGCCACTTGCCCAATACCGATTGCTCGGGCGGCTTCCATGATCGCTAACACTTTTTCAACTTTAGACTCACTGTCTGCCAAGATCACCAGGCCACCTTTTGGGTTTTCTGAATGGAGGCGTTCCATTCTGGGTCTAACATTCCGTATGTCGACGCGCTTCTTGTCGATCCAGAGTTGGTTATCGACGCTAACGCCTACTAGCAACGACACAGTCTTTTTCGGTGTAGCTGTCAGTGCGTCGGGACGGTCGATTTCAACGCCAGTTTCCTTGATAAACGTCGCCGTTACGATAAAGAAAATCAGCATGATAAAGACTACATCCAACATCGGAGTCAAATCCGCGACCTTCTCTTCTTCCTGAGTAACTCTTCTTCGCATTATTATTATCTCGACCTGCTTTCTGGCCTTAAAATTTCACTCGATTAGTGATCCATGGTCAAGGTGTCTTCCATATAGTCAGACTCTGCCTGTACTTTGGATGCCATAAACGTATTCGCCATTACGCCAGATAGTGTCGCCACCATGCCGGACATCGTAGGAATCGTCGCCATAGAAACACCTGCTGCCATGGATCTAGCATTACCACCTGAATACGCCATCGCCTCAAAAACTGACACCATGCCAGTCACTGTGCCTAACAGCCCCAGCAATGGTAGTAGCGATATTAACGTCTTGATAAATGACATGTTTGTCGTGAGACGCATGTTCACTTCAGAGATTAGACGAAATCGGATCATATGTGCGTTCCAGGAGGTACGCTCATCGCGACCCTCCCAGTAAGCCAAAGCCCGACCTACATCTCTCTTGTGCTCAGTGTTGATATAGAGCGCACGCTCGAAGATGAGCGCCCACATGACGAAGGTTGCGGCGGCAATGTACCAGAGTACATTGCCCCCTGCTTCCATAAACGTCCGTATGGCTATAATTATGTCATCCATAATCGTTACTTTTTACCCGCGTTTTCGGCGTGCTCAGCAATCAAACCGGCGCTTTGCTCGGTCAAAATGTGCATGACGCTAGATGAACGACTTTGTACGATTGAGTGCAACAGCACGGTAGGAATCGCGACACAAAGACCCAAGACCGTTGTCATCAAGGCTTGAGAAATACCACCCGCCATAGTTTTGGGGTCACCAGTACCAAACAGTGTGATTGCTTGGAACGTCAAGATCATACCGACTACCGTACCGAGCAGACCCAACAAAGGCGCTACCATTGAGATGATCTTAATGAACGCAATCCGTGCATTAATCGCTGGTTGCTCTTTCAGAATCGCTTCATCCAGTTTCAACTGCAGCGTTTCAGGATCAACATTCTTGTTTTCCTCATGAACCTTTAATACGCGACCCAGAGGATTGCCAGAATTGGGCGTTGTGTTCTTGATCTGCGCGTTCACATTACGTGCCGTCAGAGTCAGCGTGACAAACCGCTCAATAGACAGTAGTAATGCGATCACACCAATGGCGATGATGATGTAACCCACCAGACCACCTTGATGGATGCGTTCTTCAACTGTTGGAATCTGTATTTGCAATTCAAGTAGCTGACCACGAGTTGGGTCAAGACCAAAGGAGACAAAACCATCTTGCGCTTCTTGTATTGCTGCAGCAGAAGCTACAAATCGTCCTGGTGGCTGGGCAGGCAATTCCTTGATGACGTCGTTGTCGATGTCATACACAACATACTTGCCATCGCTGACCAGATTGTAAGCACCGATACGAATCACCTCTTGCTCAGACACGTCGCCATTAAGCTTGTTGACGACTGCATTAAAGCGTGTGATTTTGCCGGTCTCGGTCATTTCACGCTGAATTTCAAACCAGAGTCTTTCTATCTCTGCAATAGACGCGAGCTTAGAGCTCTTACCCATAGACTGTGCGAACTCAGACAACCATTCGGAACGTCCAGGATACTCGGCGCTGACAATAGAGCCTTCAAAGATACCTTGGGTATCACCACTGACCTGCTGCAATACACCAAACAGTTCACGTAATGAACCAAGACGCTTAGCAAGTGTTTCCTGCAGATCAGCAAGCTCAGTTTCGTTCTTTTCGAACTGGTTTTCTAGACGAGTACTGCGAGCTTCTTCTTCGCTTTGTAAACGCTGCGCGTCCGCTAGGCTCTTGGCTTGGTTCGCCTTGTCTCTAGTGAAAATTGCTTCTCGTTGTGAGTTGGCTTTTTGATTGATCAGTTTGTCTTCTTTCACCATATTCAATAACTGGGAAAGACTGGCCGCTTCAATTTCGTTTTCTGACGCTTTTAGTGGCGCTGAGACCATCAGACCAAGCGCTGCGATAAGTATTACCAAATTCTTCATTCTTATTCTCCTGGCGCCGGTACGGGCAGCCTAACTAAATCGGCTGTTTGGGTCTTGCGTGCAATTCGAAGTGCATCACGGATTCCGCCCGCGTACTCATCGCCCAAAATTTCCCATGAACCTGCTTTTTTATCCCAAGCACCACTAACGGCACCATCAGGTGTCTGGAATACCAGAGTAACGCGGCCCCACTTGAGTATGTCTACCTGACGATCCTGACCATCCAACTCAATGATATCAGTATACGCTTCAATGGTTGCACCGTAGGAATTCTCGACCTGGTAGGCTTGCATTACCTGGCTAAACTTCTCTGACACTTCAACGTCTGGTCGGTCCAGCGTTTCACGCAAGAAAGAGATTCGATCAGTTCGTTCTGAGCTCAAGAATGGAAGGTCGAGCCCTATAAAGGTCTCTAGATTGTCAATCATCCGCTCAATCAGCGGTGAGATCTGTCGATTCACAACAGTGACGTTGTCGATAGACTCGTTCAATTCAACCATGTCGGCGTTCTGATTTTTAATCAAACGTTCTTGCTGCTGGTTATAAACACGAAGACCATCAACGATTTTCATTACCTGCTTGTATTGCGTCAGGAGATCTTGCGTTTGGTCGGTCAACGAATCGACCTTTAACTGTGACTTCCTGCCATCGGCAGTTGTCGCCTCACGGACACCTAAAACTTCATCTAGTGTTTGTGCTGAAATCTGGGTGGTTATGATCGACAACATGCTAATCGCTAATGCGACAAACATACGCCTAATCTGATGTTCTCTCATGCTGATACCTATTAGGAATTGTTGCTCTTATTAAGTTTAAAAACAGGCTGCCATTGTAAGCAAAGTAGGATTAATACTCCTCTTACGGGCATTGCCTGTTGTCCTAAACAGAATGTAGAAGCTCTGTGTATTTGTCAAGCAACCCCCTCGGCAATTCAGCCAATTTAGGCTGCTTCTCCAAATTCTTTTTTAGCACGCGCCTTGCGGTCTTACCAACGTTACTAAAGGTTACAAATCAAACGATGTTGACGTCTGGGTTATGTTGACAGGCGTAACATTGCAATCTGAAGTTTTGTTGCGGTGCGACAATAGTATCTAGTCGTAACGTATAGTCACAAAGCTCAGCGAAAAGTATTTCTTAAAAGTACTTTTTAAAAATGCCGGGTTAAATTTGATTAACCGTAAATGCCCCATCGAGCGTTGATCGATTGTGCGTCACAACAGCGCGTGATGAATCTGTCGTCAGATAGATCTCAGCGACGCGCTTGATATCATCTACCGTCGTTTCGATAATTCGCTTTCTCATTTCTTCTCGATGTTGCGGCGTCCTACCAAACAACGTTTGATGAAATGCTTGCCTCGCTTCTCCTGCTGGTGAGCCAGGGGCGTCGATGCTACTCACTATGCCGAGAATAGCCTCTTCTACAAGGTCGAAATGAATATCACTGCTGCGAACCCAATCAATTGATTGACGAAAGGATTCAAATGTCTTGTCTAAATTAGGGTCACGATAAGAATAGAAGCGGAACAACCCATTGCCGCCGTCGTGCGTCGCACCACCGCCATACGCCCCACCCTGCTCACGAATCGCTCGATGTAGATACCCATTTCGTAACACGCCTGCCAGTACCGTCAAAGCGGCACTATCGGCGTGCGCCTCTGGGACTGTCGGAAAGACCTCCGCACAGTAGTTAACGTCGGTCATCGTAATCCATGCTTGATGCTGGGGAACAATAATTTCAGGTGCAGTTAGCACTGTATTGACTGAGTTTCCAGCGTTCTGCCAGGGCTCAGCGAAAGACGCTAAGTCGGGTAGATCACCTTCGGTGATGAGTAGCAGTTGTCGTGAGCCGCGACTGAGGTCACCATTTAATTCAACAAGTTTGCCCAACAAAGCGTCAAGCGAGGCATCGTCGTTAAGTCCCTGATCCAATTCCTTAAGCCAAACAGTTCCCGCCAAGCCATTTAGCTCATGATTGAGCGCAGGTACTGGACGAAAATAAGCTGCTGCAGCGGTCATTGCCAAGCCGTGGCCGCTGTTCACAATACTGGCTTCTCTTCTTATCCTTAGCTGATTCACAAGATCTCGAATGCGGTTACGCTCCCCAAGGCCTGGCGTAAAGCATGTGTCCGCAAGCAGGCCGTTCATCGCATCAAGATTATTCACTAAGCTACGACTCGATAAGACGAACTTCCCCAGTAGCTGATTAGGATCTTGGATGGCCCCACGGATACTGCTGTAACAGCCGAGACCGCCCGTTAAGCTGTGCTGCAGATGCTGCGTATCCAGATAATCTCGATTGCCGGACCCGACTTCGGTGACAATCTGGCTATATATTTGCAGAAACCGTCTCAGCTCTGCCGACATGTCCGGTAGGTCAGCGATCTGTTGTTCGTAGGCAATGCCGTTTGTCCCAGTACTGTAATGATTGAGTACAATGCCGTTTGGCAGTGTGATCTCAGTACCTTCTGGGGACAGTCGCCGAGCACTAATGTCAGACAAGCCCACCTTCGGCAATAAATGAACCGGTTCTTCTCTATTCTGTCGGGCTTCCAACGCTGCTGAGCGTTGAACCAGTAGGTCGATTTCTTCTACAGACAATTCTGCTTTGATATTGGCAAGCTTTTCACTCATTGCGGATTCCCGCTGCGCCACCACGTTTTCGTCAGGGTATAGCGTCAAGCGGACACGATGGGTATTCTCTAATAGGTATGTGCGTATCAACCCCGGTATAAAATCAGGATCTGAAATTTCAGTCCGAAGTTTGCTCAGAACCGGATCTAGATCTAACAGCGCGATAGGGTCACTGCGATGAATCGTTGCGGCGAGGCAAGAAAACATCAGCTGCAAACCATAGGGATAACCGTCGCCACCTATCTCCCGATGGCTCAGTTCAATTTGATGCAGACAGGCTTCGATCCGATCTTCTGCGATGCCATTTTTTGCGACGTCTTCCAAGGTATCTAGAATAAGTTGTTCAATTGCGTCCGCATCTTCTCGTTTAGAACCTTCGACGCCACAGAAGAAGCTCATTTCAAAATTGGTTTCTTCTAAACCACACAGTGGCGACGGCGCTGCCGCCAGGGAGGTGTTTTCCAAGGCCAGCCGTAATGGTGACGCAGAAGTGTCGAGCAGGACATCTGACAGCAGATTGCACTTGATGAGTGCTTCTAGGTCTGTATTCGGTCCTAGCTTCCAACCCATGACGATATGACTTTCTTTACTGTCTTCGCCTTCACTTATGGCATACGGCTGTTCTATTCTAGACGTTTCTGTCAGGTTGATTTCTGGTAGAACTTCGACATGGGTCCCTGCAGAGTCAAACCGATCTAATGCCTTGGTTTCTAATTTGCTCTGGTGATCGATTGCTGGAATATCGCCGAAGGTCATGAAGATGGCATTGCCGGGATGGTAATGGGTCTGATGAAAGTCCGTTAGCCCCTTGTAAGTCAACTCAGGGATCTGTTCGGGATTGCCACCGCTATTGTGATGGTACGTTGATGTCGGAAACAGCTCTGCTTTAACGGCCTCGTAAAGCTGCGAGACAGCAGAACTCTGGTCGCCTTTCATTTCGTTGTACACGACGCCTTTATAAATCAAGTCGGTCTCGGGGTCGTCAGGTACAGCGAACTCCATTCGATGCCCTTCTTGGGCGAAATCCATTGGATCAAGCGTCGGAAAAAATACCGCGTCGAGGTAAATATCCAACAAATTATTAAAGTCTTGTTTGTTCTCGCTGGCAAATGGATATGCCGTGTAGTCACTTGCCGTAAACGCATTCATGAAGGTGTTCAGCGAGCGACGAATCATGAGAAAGAACGGGTCACGTACCGGGTACTTTTCGCTACCACATAATGTTGTGTGTTCGAGTACGTGTGCGACTCCGGTGGAGTCTTTAGGCACTGTCCGAAACGCAACCAAGAAAACGTTTTCCTGATGCTGCATGTCGAGATGATAGTGAATCGCCCCCGTTCGGACATGGTTAAATTCCTGCACCGTTAAATTCAGATTCGGGATGTGATGAGCGCGAACGAAACTAAAAGCTTCGTGATGTAAAGGATGAGTCATCATACGAGGTAATGACCACCATCAAGAATAATGTGTTGCCCTGTGATCACGGTATGACCTTCGATAAATGCGACAATAGAATCCGCTACTGCTTCTGCGGTGCAGGTTAATTTGAGCGGAGTTGCCGCCTCGAGTGAGTCTTTAAACTTATGGTAGTTATCACCCATGCCCTTCTCGAGCCATTCGCCCTGAATAAAACCAGGACAAACGGCATTCACTCGTATTTCGGGCCCCATCACTCTAGCGAGGGATTGTGTCATCGTCAGTAACGCACCCTTTGACGCTGCATACGCAATTGAACTGCCAACACCTCTAACGCCAGCGATAGATGAGACATTTACGACGGAAGCCTCGCCACTTGCTCGTAATGCCTTTTCTGCCGCCCGTACCATCTGATAAGGACCGACTACATTGACTCCGTAAATATTAAAAAAATCATCTTTGTCGAGGCCACTCAACTTGTGATGAGGCATAAATTTGGTGGTCCCAGCATTGTTAACCAGGGCATCAATACGGCCAAACTTTTCGATGGTTTGATCGACTAAACGCTTGCAGTCCTCGTCGTTCGCTACATTTGCCTGGCAGACGAGCACGTTAGCGCCGAGAGCAATACATTCTTCTGCGACCTTATTGGCGGCTTCGGCACTTGATGCATAATTGATGACGACATTACATCCTTTTGCTGCCAAAAGTTTCACTGTAGCAGCACCGACCCCCGACGAGGATCCAGTAACAATCGCGACTTTATCTTGTAAATCCAATCTATTCTCCTCTAGCGTCCGTCAGGGTTTTCTTTGTCAAAGGACACCCAGTAATCATCAACGGATTGTTTCATTTCTCGGTGCAGCACAATCATGGTGTACAAATTCGGTATGGTCATAAAGGCAATGGTAATAGCTGAAATCAACCACACTAAGGTTGTATCGGCGATCGCTGCAACAAAGAAGCCGACAACATAGACAGCACGATAAGGCATAACGGATCGAACACCGAACAGATAAGTCATGGAGCGATCACCGTAGTAAGACCAAGCGACAGCAGTACTAAAAGCGAAGAGCACGAGGCCAATCGCGACGATGTATCTGCCGTAGTCTCCAAGCGCACTTCTGCTAAACGCTTCCATTGTCAAGTCCACTGAATGTATAAGAGACTTACCGATCAAGTTAACACCGCCTTCAACGTTACCATCGCTGACGTCGACGCTACCGGTGATGGCGGTGCCGTCGCGATAAAAACGGGTATCTTCAGCGATTGAACGATTGTGCAAGATCGTGAAGCCCGTCGACACGGGTATGCCATTGGCCAATTGAATCGAGCCGGTATAACTCTCCACAGAATCTTCACCGTTGCCGAAACTCAAGTGTTGGAACAAGGCCGCGCGCTGTTCCGGTACCGACTCTGAATAAATGCCGCTGACAATTTCAGTGTCAAAACTCTGAAAGTTATTTTCAAACTTTTCGGTCCAAACGCCAGATGACAAGATCACCAGGCCGGTGACGGTGCAGATGATGATGGTATCGATAAAGGGCTCTAGGATGGACACCATGCCCTCTGAAACTGGCTCATGGGCGCGTGCAGCAGCGTGTGCAATGGGCGCACTGCCCTGCCCCGCTTCATTGGAGAATAACCCGCGATTGACTCCGCGATTAAAGGCATAGGCAAAGGTGGCGCCCAAAAAACCGCCTGACGCAGCCGATCCGGTGAAAGCATCACTCAATACAGCAACGAAAGAAGGCACAACCTGATCGATGTTGGCGGCTATAACCATCGCAGCGCCAAACAAATAAATAACAGCCATCGTTGGTACAATCTTCTCTGCGACCTTCACGATACGACTGATGCCGCCGATAATGACCGCGCCAAGTAGCGTTGCCAACACCAGGCCCGTTGCCCAGGGAGGAATGCCGAAGGTCGACTCGACGCCGCTGGCGATATTATTACTTTGCGGCAGGTTGCCAGTACCAAACGAGCTGACAACGGTTGCAACCGCAAAAAACACGGCAAGCCATTTCATATTGAGCCGCTTTTCCATGACGTACATGGGGCCACCCACAATATGTCCGTCCGCATCTTTTTCGCGATACTTATGCGAGAGCGTCACTTCGACGAACTTGCTGGTCATGCCCACAAATGCCGTCATCCACATCCAGAATAGCGCCGCGGGTCCACCAAGATATATCGCGAGCGCCACACCACCGATGTTACCGGTGCCAACTGTTCCTGAAATCGCCGTACTTAATGCCTGGAAATGCGAAGCATCACCTTCATCATCAGCACGGTCATACTTACCACTGACAATGCGCCAAGCATGAGCGAAGAAACGAAGTTGGGGGAATTTAAGATAAACCGTCAGAAAGAGGCCGGTACCCAGCAAGAGAAAAGGAAAGTATTGAGCTGAACCCAGCAAACCATCCAATAGATTAAGAGAATCTGTTATTACTTCCAATGAGCGAGCTCCATCTTTGCTTTATAACAGCGGCGACCATAGCAAATGAGCACTCAATAGTAACTAGCCCTGTCGGGTACCCATATTCGAATCGGAATATCGCCCTTGCCGCTCTCGTTCGTCTCAGAAAGTGGTCTCGCCTGCTTTGCAGTGATGAGCAAGACCATCGCATCAAGGCAATCGTCTATCTGTAAATGGCGACGCGGGTGCTCACGAAGGCAGGTTTCAATAAACCGGTCAACAGCACGAAAGTGCTTTCGAATAAGTGTTTGTCGAATCGCGACACCTTCTGCCGTTTTCTTACTGTTTTGTAGCGGCGCACCGTTAATAGTCGCAAATGCAAGCTCTGGATGACATTCGCCCAGCACAGCTTGGGCCTGTCGATTTTGCTGTAGCAACTGATCAACATCCCGGATTAACGGTGTAATAAACCAGGCTTGCTTGGATAGCCCTTTGCCGAGAATTGAACGATTGACCGCAGAGGCATCCGGGTAATTGTCAGCATAGGCTGCACCATGACAAGGCACCGGAAAGACACTGCTGCGCCTTGGCCCGAGGAGCGCGCGAACCTTTGACTCGATGAACCGGTCTTCAGTAACTTTCAGTCCGATCGGCACATCAATCAAAATTCGCGTCGCGTCAGCATGCTCGCACCACAATTCTTGGACCGATGGATAAATCCGCGCCTTTAGTCCGCGTGAACCTTGCCAGACGGCAAACCAGCCGAGCTTGCATCCGTCAACACCAACAAAAGTTGCCATCTAGTTCGCAACAGGCTCCCGCATGGTGACAAATTCCTCAGCTGAGGTTGGATGAATCCCCACTGTCGCATCGAATACTGCTTTTGTTGCACCCGCCTTAAGCGCAATCGCGATACCCTGGATAATCTCGCCAGCCTCAGCGCCCACCATGTGTACGCCCACGACCTTGTCAGATTTTTGATCCACGATTAATTTCATCATAGAACGTTCATCACTCCCTGAAAGGGTATGTTTCATTGCCTTGAAACTGGAGAGATAAACATCGACGTCACCATATTTTTCTTTCGCTTCGGCTTCCGTAAGTCCAACAGTGCCAATATTCGGCTGGCAAAACACGGCTGTCGCAATACCTTCGTAATCCATCTTAGTAGGCATATCTTGGAATTGGGTTTGGACAAAAGCCATGGCTTCCTTAATAGCAACGGGGGTCAACTGAACCTTGTCCGTCACATCACCCAGAGCAAAAATACTGGGGACTGAAGTTCGGAATTCATCATCGACCAAAATTGCGCCATTTTTACCTTGCTCAACCGCCACATTTTCAAGACCGATGTCTGTCACGTTGGGTGTTCTGCCCGTTGCGTACATCACAAGATCAACCTCCATCGGCTCTCCTTCCTTGAAGGTCACCAGAAACGAACCATCAGCTTGCTTGTCGATTTTTTCAACGTTGGTGTTGAAATGAAGCTTAATGTCCTTTTTGACCAGTTCTTCCGCTACGACTTTACGAACATCTTCATCAAAGTTACGGAGAAATAACGGCCCACGATAAGAAAGGTGGCTCTCAATACCCAGGCCAGCGAAGATCCCAGCGAACTCGACAGCGATGTAACCTCCACCCACGACTAGACTTCGCTTTGGCAAACTCTCGAGAAAGAACGCTTCATTGGAGGTGATGACATGCTCGCTGCCAGGGAAAGTCGGCACGGAAGGCCAGCCGCCCGTCGCGATCAGAATTTTATCTGTAGAGATGACTTGATCTCCGATCGAGATGTGATGCTCATCTACAATTCTGGCACGGCCATCAAAATGCGTCACACCTGCATTGTCTAGGAGCCCTTGATAGATGCCATTCAGGCGGCTGATCTCGGTATTTTTGTTTTCAAGCAGCGTTGGCCAGTCAAAGTCTGGTTTAGCTTCGCCCCAGCCGAAGCCTTCTGCATTCTGGTATTCTTCATGAAAGTGCGAGGCATAGACGAACAGTTTTTTGGGTACACAGCCAACGTTGACGCAGGTGCCTCCCATATATCGATCTTCCGCTGTGGCGACACGTGCGCCGTATGTTGACGCCATGCGCGCCGCCCGAACGCCACCTGAGCCTACGCCCATAACAAATAAATCGTAGTCGTACATGAGAATTCCTTAACCCTGTATGTGTTGCTCTAAATTTGTGAGAGCAAAGTTTGTTAACCTATCACTCTGACTATCAGAGAGTATCAAATTGAATTTTGTTCTGGTGCCTTTTCATGCCATTGCCCCGATTGACCAAATACATGGCAGTATTGAGCGTAGAGGGACTCAGCTAATCGTTGAGTTCCGGCTGCCACTTGGTCATGGCATTCACTGGCCTAATACCGACTCCCTGGCGGAACGCCGGTCAGGACTCTGGGAGTCTACCTGCTTTGAATGCTTTATTGGTCTTGCTGATGCTGATACCTATATAGAAGCAAATATTTCCCCTGCTGGTCAATGGCAGGCGTTCGAGTTTGAAACCTATCGAGCGGTGGCATTACCCAGTCCAAAGGTCCTAGTGTCTGGCCAGTCAATGACCGACACTGAAACAAGTCCCCATACTAATAACAACGACCCATTCCAAATGAACTGTACTATAGACGTCGAACACCCCAGTTTTGTTACAAGCGATTGGCACATTGCGCCAGCAACTGTGCTCGAAGACCGTCAGGGCCGACTCCACTACTATGCCCTCTCTCACTCAGGCGAGCGGCCCGATTTCCACCTGGCAGCAACGAGAACCCTTCTTTTGCCATTAAGAGTCCAGTCACTAAGTGGCTAGACGCAACATTGACTTGGTGCGCGCCCAACTGAATAATTGCGCGAACAGCCAAGAGTTTTGATATGCAGTTTCAATTTGGTCTTGATCAGCTTCTGACCGACAGCATTAGAATTAATCAGATATCGAAGCGAAACATTGCTTTGGTGGCACACCCCGCTTCTGTCACAGACGATCTCACACACAGCCTCGATGCGTTAATTTCTGCCGGTTGTCAGGTTAAAAAAGCCTTTGGTCCGCAGCATGGCATGCGCGGCGACAAGCAAGACAATATGATTGAATCGGCAGACTTTCTCGACCCTATTCACGGCATCCCAGTGATATCTCTTTATGGTCAGCACCGGCGTCCAACGCCAGAGATGCTAGACGGCATCGATCTTATTCTCTTTGACCTACAAGATGTGGGTTGTCGAATTTACACTTACATCACGACACTGAAATATTTTCTGGAAACCGCCACCGACCTGGGGATCGAAGTATGGGTTTTAGATCGCCCCAATCCTGCTGGGCGACCTGTGGATGGACTGCGTCTCGTAAACGGGCAACAAAGCTTTGTCGGCGCAGATACGTTACCAACGCGCCACGGCTTGACGACGGGTGAGCTGGCGGTTTGGTTCAAACAGAAAAATGATTTGGCCGTCGAGCTCGACGTCGTGCCTATGGCTGGTTATGACCCAAATCAATCTGCTTGGCCTGTTACCAATGCCTGGGTCAATCCCAGCCCGAATGCGGCCAGTGTCAATATGACTCGCTGCTTTCCAGGTACTGTGCTGCTAGAAGGAACAACGCTTTCCGAAGGGCGAGGTACGACCATACCGCTCGAGTTAATTGGTGCACCTGATTTTCCAGCAACAGAAATATTAGACACCCTTAAGAGGTTAGCGCCAGACTGGTGCGCTGGCGCATCGCTGCGAGTCTGCAGTTTTGAGCCAACTTTTCATAAGCACGTGCATGAACTCTGTCATGGAATACAGATTCATACCGACAACCGGCATTATCAGCATGAGCTATTCATGCCCTACAGGTTGATAGCAGGTTGTTTGAAAATTCTACGCCAGATAAGGCCTGACTACGACTTATGGCGCCATCATGAATATGAATACGAGCTTAATCGAGTTCCTTTCGACGTCATAAATGGCGGCCCAGGCTTGAGGTTATGGGTCGACGACCCAGCCCAGACATTCGAAGGTCTAGAGCAAACTCTGCAACGTGAACTGGCAGAATGGCTCGAAGAGCGCGCCCCTTACCTGATTTATTAAACGCAATTCTATAACCGTAACTAATGCGCGTGATTACCGATTCCAGCCACTGAGACCCATGCTAACATTCGCCCCTCGAAGACCTTGTGAGAAAACAAAAGACATGTCCAACGCACACAAAATAGCGATTCTAGCCGGCGATGCCATTGGCCCCGAAATAATGACCCAAGCAGTCAGGGTTTTTGACTTGATCTCGCAACACCGAGACGTTTCGTTTGAGTTGACCGAGGCACCCTTCGGCGCCCAGGCCTACTTTGATCACGGCAAGGCATTTCCAGAAGAGACTAAGCTCATCTGCGATGCAGCGGACGCCATACTCAAGGGGCCAGTTGGGCTTAGTCATGAAGAAAGCCAGAAAATACCCGTCGAAGAACAAGCCGAGCGCGGCGCCATTCTTCCGCTTCGCGCCAGATACAACACTTATGCCAATTTCCGACCCATCTATTTAAGCCCTGAAATGGCGCATTTCTCGCCGCTGAAGCCAGAGGTCATTAAAAATGGCATCGACATTATGCTGATTAGAGAACTTGTCGGCGGCCTCTACTTTGGTGAAAAAGAACGTGGTGTGGACAGTAACGGTAAACGTTACGTTAAGGAGGTTCTGGCCTACGATGAGGATCAGGTTCGACAAATATTGAAAGTTGGTTTTGAACAGGCGATGTCGCGCAAGAAAGTCTTGCACAACATTCATAAGAGCAATGTGTTGATGTCGAGCGTGTTCTGGAACGAAATTCTAGAAGAAGTTCGCGTCGATTATCCCGAGGTCGAGGTCAAGCATATGCTGGTAGATGCCGCAGCGACTGCTTTGTGTCTTAATCCGGGTCAGTTCGATGTCATGGTGATGGAGAATATGTTTGGGGACATTCTAAGCGATCAGGGTGGCGGTATTCTTGGCTCGCTAGGTTTAATGCCATCGGCCTGCATGGGACCGGAAAAAGCGTATTACGAGCCGTCTCATGGATCTGCGCCAGATATCGCAGGTCAAAACGTCGCAAATCCGTATTCCATGATTGGCTCGGTCGCGATGATGCTGGATATGAGCTTTAACCTCACCGCCGAGTCTAATGCGGTATGGGACGCCATGAAAAGTGTATTCGAATCAGGTTTCTCGACGTCTGACCTCTCGAATGCCGATTCAGACACGCGGATCGTATCAACGGTGGAGTTTGGCGATAAAGTCATGGAGAAACTGGCAGAGACATTAAAAGCGATGCCCTGATGAGTTCGCTCTAGCGGAGCTTAGCCAGGGCTAGAAAACTAATGAGTGGCAGCGGGTCTCGGAGAGTCTCTGCAGAGAGGCTTGTCTAGAAGAGCTTGTCTAGAAGGGCTTGTCTAGAAGGGCTTTAGCAGATGAAAGTCTTAGCGATTGAGGGCTGAATTAAGCAACTGGATGATAGGTTACCGATGATGGATTAAACGGTGCCGACTGTCGTCATGAAGCCAGCGATCATCGCTAAAACAGCAATCCAACCCCAGCCAATAAAGGCCCACATGATAAGCGGCTGTTCGAACAGGTCCCCAAGGATATTGACGATAGAATCAACAAAGAAAAATTTGAGGGTACCTAAGACAGCTTTTTTCATGACCAATTAACCTGAACTTCGAGAGCGCGCATTCTAACTGGATTAGCCTCTTTGGAAAAGTCGTAAAGGGCCAAATTCTTGCCTAACTTCTTGCTTAACGTAGGGTGCTCGGCAATCGGTTGTTACTTTCCCAAGCAATAAATTCTTCAATCTGCGTTTCTAGTGCGGCATATATCTCAGTCATATCGATATCTTCATTAAATTTGACCCGTTTCGAAAAGAGCGTCACGGGGAATATAAAGTTTTCGGTCTTGCGATATCGCAGCGCCCTGTTGGCACCCATTTCATCGGTATAACTCACCCAATCGAGACGGAATTCTTTAGCCAAAATGTCACCAAATAAGATACCGATCGCTTGCCACTCTTCTCGTTGTGACTTGCGCAACACCTTGCGATCAACCAACTGCTGTAAGCTACTCAGGTCTTCTCGCGTGCTGGTGATTCTGACCAACCCCAGTTGCCGAACAAGCAGGTCCTTAGCCGCTCTACGCTGAGTGGCCATGATTGACTGCTGGCCGAGGGTCAGCTCCTTTACGACATATTTATTCGGCTTCACCGGGAACCGGTAATTCTCTAATTGCTCCGTCGTCAGAGTCGTTACGGAGGTTTCTGTTTCTATTTCTGTTTCAGCCCAGACGGGTAGCGCTAACGTCAATCCGATGATCATCCATAGGGTTTTCATAGTTCATTCCTACCCTTCTGTTAGGAAGAGACTGATTAAGAGGCTCATGATGAGACATGCAATAGACATTCAAGTTCCGGATTTCAGGGCCGATGGCCCCTACAGGCGACATTTCAACCAATCCGTTCACAGGAGGTGATGGAAGTGTGAATATTATACCACCCAACCACTATCGACCGAGTTCTACCCTACCCAGCCGGCGTTGCGGCTACCCCGCAGATCTTCGAGAGGAAGCCAATTGGCGTCATTCACAACGCCTCTCCATTACGACCTGATGGTGCTAACATGCTGACCAGTTAAGACCTGAGCAACAGTTTGCGCGACCTTATAGAACAAATTCATAATACTGAAGGCAGATTCGAAATCGCTGTTACCGGCGGTGGTACCAGTGTCATTGGTCAACTGTTAGCCGTATCTGGCGCCTCACGCAGTCTCTTGAACGCGGTGGTTCCTTACAGCGACGCTGCACTATCAAATTATCTTGGTACGACCCCAGCGCAAGCCTGCAGCGAACAGACCGCAAGGCTACTCGCTACTCGGGCATTTCATAATGCAAGAGAGCTCGATGACTCAACGGTCATCGGGATAGGCGCAACCGCCGCGTTACAGACGGATCGTACACGACTCGGTGAAGATCGAATCTTTGTCGCCGTTCAAACAGCCACCACCACTCAAGTCTACCTGCTTGCCTTAGACAAGAACCAAAGCCGTATCGACCAGGAAGAATGCTGTGCTGATTTTATTATTGGTCTGATCGCCGTCAGCCTTGGTATCCCGGTTTTGGGTGTGCCGGCTCCCCTTCAGGAACAGACGGCCACCATCGAGTGGCAAGACTTGATGACAGGCAAGTCATTACGGACCGGTAAAAATGACTTCAAAGCATTGTTCTCCGGTGCATTTAACCCACCGCACGAAGGGCATTTTACCATTCGAGAACTTGCTGAACAAAAGCTCCAAACCGAAGTCGCGTTTGAAATATCCGCCTTCAACGTCGACAAGCCACCATTGGACTACATAGACATTCAGAAACGACAATTCTGGTTGAAGGATGAGCCGCGAGTGTTTACTCGCGCGGCAACTTTTCTTGAAAAGTCGGCAATTTTTCCAGGTGCTACCTTTGTTGTCGGCGTCGATACCCTGGTACGAATCGACGATGCCAAATATTACGGAGATTCAGACATCGCTAGAGCAGCGGCGATCGAGACATTCAGCCAACGCGGCCATAAATTTTTGGTGTTTGGAAGGCTGAGCGAAGGTGAGTTTCAGAACCTTGCAACAGCAGAAATTTGTGACGAACTTCGCTTACTTTGCATAGAAGTCTCAGAGCAAGAGTTTCGTCTCGACGTATCTTCTAGCGCGATCAGGAACGACTCATAAGGTCTACTCATAAGGTCTTATGAGCTCTACGGTGGCGGCAGCTTTACCCGGTCCAGACAAGCCGGTCTGATTGACTGATAAATTGATATTGTCACACCAGTTTACGCCCGCCGTCATTTGCAGCGGCGCTGGTATACCAGCCAAGGCATCCTCTACCGCCGTCAGCCGCTCTGGTAATATCAGGCTAACCGCAAACAGAGATCTCGCCTGTACACTAGGATCTGCTATCCGATTGCGCTGCCCCCATGAAACCAGATAGTCGTCACAAAAATTACTGTCCGGTGCATTCGTGACGGCGACATCACGAGATATCCCATAACTGAAGTACATCATCGCTTCTTCAAAGGCCATGGCAAGATCTTCAAACTTAGTACTGTAGTTGTAAAAGTCATTCGCGTTGTCACTTGGAAATTCAACCGCGATATCTTCTGCAGTAAGCGCCGCCTGTGCTGGCGTTGCTTGGACGTTACTTGAGCTGAATGAGACCTGTGCTAACTGGCGCATCACGCCCGACGACAATGGCAGATCGTTTATCAACCTTGTAGACGGCACTGAGCTGGCCGCAGAGGATATTGATATTGAACGATCAATAAGCGCTAGCGTGTCTTGCGGAAAAAAATCGTTGGCGTGTGCCAGCTCATGAAACAGCAAAGCAGCCGTGCGAAGACTGACTGAATCGATATCACGATTGCCTGCTCGAATATCAGTATTGTTATTTACGTATCGCCAGAGAATAATGAAATCAAGTTTCTTGCGGAACTCACTACGAAAGTCTGGCGCTTTGTCAATCACCTCCCTTTCCTCTTCTGTTAGCCACATGCCATCAGGGTCAAGATACATAGCGCCAGTCCGACTGGTATAAAACGATGGCCGGATATCGTAGGAAATTACGACGCCTGTCAGGCTCCGCATCAAGAGTAAAATTTCGGGTGGTGTTTTTTCAAGAATCTCTCTAAACCGAACTCCCATCCATTCATGTGAGACAATGACGCGGGCCATCACCTCGTCAATTGTGGGTGTTGTTGTTTGCATGCCAATTAAGGGGACCTTCTCAAAATTGCAGGCGCCGCTTGCAGCGCGCACCAAACAATCCATCAGAGCTATCGAGATAGGTGATGCCACCACTGTTTGAATTCGTGCTGTTTGCTGGCCCAATGTGGGCTCAGGCGCTGGCATCTCAATAGCGCCGGTAGGCGGTAGTGTTGTAGATGGAGTAGATGGTGTCGCCGGCGGCGCAGCTGAAGGGGTTGGCGCAGCGGGCGCAGACGAGCTTCCGCCACCTCCTCCTGAGCAAGCGCCTAGCATCAGCGACACACCCATCAAGATTACCAGCTTCAATACCCTATGACTCTGCATGCTCTTACTCTGGCTCGATTGCACTTACCAACACTGCACGCATCTCGATAAAACTGCAAAGCATGAATTCTTGAACGGCTGATCGTTTATTCACCAATATCGAGAATATCTAAGACAAAAGCATATTCTAGCGCTTCAGTTTTGTACCGTTCATAACGACCAGTAGCGCCGCCATGGCCCGTGGTCATGTCGACGTTGAATAATAAGCGATGGTCGTCGGTCTTTTGATCTCGAAGTTTTGCGACCCACTTTGCAGGTTCAAAGTACTGAACCTGAGAATCATGCAGGCCTGCTGTGACAAACATGTGCGGGTAGTCCTTGGCCGTCACCTGGTCGTAAGGGGAATAAGACAGAATGTAGTCATAAAATGGCTTTTCAGCTGGGTTTCCCCATTCTGCAAACTCGCCAGTGGTTAACGGAATACTTTCATCTAACATTGTCGTTACGGTATCAACAAATGGAACATGCGCGACAATAGCCAAATAGAGCTCTGGCGCTTCATTGGCAATAACACCCATCAGAAGTCCCCCAGCTGAGCCGCCCATGGCAATCACTTTGTCTTTATGACCATAGCCAGCATCAATGAGAGCCTGGGTTGCGTCGATAAAATCCCAGAAGGTATTCCGCTTATTGAATAGTTTGCCGTCTTCATACCAGTGCCGGCCCATCTCCTCACCGCCTCTGACATGGACCAAAGCAAACACAATGCCCCGGTCTAACAAAGATAATCGGCTAGATGAAAACTCTGGTTCGGACGACGACCCATACGCTCCATAAGCGTTAATGTAGAGTGGCGCCTTGCCTTGCTCGAAGACATCCTTTCGATACACGATTGACACCGGCACCTCTGTACCGTCGCGCACGGTCACCTTGATTCGCTTGCGCTCATAGCGGTTTGAATCGAAATCACCTCGTACGGCTTCTTGTTTCAGAAGCGTCTGTGTTCCGGTCGCCATATCATATTCAAAAACAGAATCCGGCCGGCCCAAGCTGCCATAGCCATACTTCAATTTCGCGGTATTCACTTCGGGATTAGAATGCAACCAGGTGGTATAAACTTCATCAGGAAACGGCAGCAAATGCTCTGCGCTGCTGGTGCGTTCAATAATCCGAATCCGCGGCAAACCATCAAAGCGTTCCTCGAGAACGATATAGTCATCGAATACTTCGATATCGGAAATAAGCGTATCTTCTCTGCCAGATACGACCTCTTCCCATAGGTCTTTATCACCCAACTGCCGATCGCTCACCGTCATCACGCGAAAATTTTCAGCTTGCCAATTGGTGATCAGATACAAGGTATCCTCGACGTGGCGGATTCGGTATTCGTGTTTATCTTCACGCGCGAGCACCAGCTCAGGCTTTTCTTTTGGCGAGATAGCGGGTATTAATCTAATTTCTGAACTGTCGGTATTCTGGCTCGAGATAATGACAAATTTTTTGCTGCGTGAGTTGTAAACACGGGTGTAAAAGCTGCGGTCGAGCTCCTCATACACGAGTTCGTCTTGGCTCTGCAAAGTGCCGAGTACATGACGATAGACTTGATAAGGCAGTAGCGTCTCTGGATCTTTTCTAACGTAGAACAGCGACCTACCGTCTGCCGCCCACGCGACAGAAGTTGAAATGCCAGTGATTACGTCAGGCAGCACATCACCTGTTGCAAGCTCTTTAATGTACATGGTGTAGATACGACGGCTTACGTTGTCGACCAAGTAGGCAAGCTTGTCATCAGCAAAACTGACAGCCCAGTTGCCAACTTGAAAATATTCGTTCCCCATAGCTAAATCGTTAACATTAAGCAATACCTCGCCGTCTAACTCACCCGGTATGCGCCGTAAGTAAAACGGGTATTCGCCGCCGCTTCGAAACTCTCTGTAATACTCATAGTTTCCTTGTCTAATGGGTACGGTTCGATCATCAGCAACCAATCTACCGGCAATCTCTTGATAGAGAGATTGCTGCAGGTCCTCGGTATGTTTCATCATTGATTGCGTATATTGATTCTCTGCTTCTAGATAGCCTAGGACGTCCGGGTCGCTTCTTGTGTCATCTCGCAACCAATAATATGGGTCGATTCTTTCATGGCCATGAAGCCGCATAACATGAGGGTGCTTTTCAGCAATCGGCTCGGATAGTACTTTCACGTTCGGTTGCTCCGATTGACTACAACCGGCTATTAGTAAGGTCGCAATGATGGTGAAGCTGACTGGGTTTAATAATCTCAAGTAAGGTTGTTGCATTAACGGCCGCTAAACTTAGGTTCACGCTTTTCGAGAAAGCTCGCAACACCTTCTTTGTGATCTTCAGTCTGGAATAAGACCGCCAGAGTTTGTGATACCCAGGTGCCCATATCTTCATAGTCGCCGTGAAAAGATCGGCGTAAACCTTCTTTAAGATAGCGGACAGCGAGTGGTGGATTTTGCGCAATACGCGCGGCCAGATTTGATGCTGTTGCCAGCAGTAGATCGTGGCTGACAACTTCTTTTACGAGGCCAATTTTGAGTGCTTGTTCGGCGTCAATGATATCCCCTGTAAACAGCAGTTCTGCTGCCATTTGAGGACCAACAATTTTAGGTAGGCGAGTTAATCCGCCCACGTCACTGACAAGTCCGCGACGTACGAACATTTCGGAGAACTTTGCCCGATCGGACGCGATTCTGAAATCACAAAACAATGAGAGATCCATTCCCCAGCCAATGGCGGGACCATTTACCGCAGCAATGATCGGTCGATCACAATCTAAAATTGCTTTAGCAGCTGGCGTCGTGCCTGGTCTCACAGAGCGTAACCGCTTACCGCCGGTATTGCCGTCACCCGTCATCAGCTCTTTGATGTCATCACCAGAGCAAAATCCCGGGTCTGTGCCAGTGATGATAATCACTCGAACGTCGTCGTCTTTCTGCATAGACAGAAAAGCTTGCTCTAGCTCTTGGTAGGCGAGCCTGTTTAATGCATTTCTCGCTTCCGGTCGATTCAATGTCAGTGTTGCAACATGTTCGTGGATGCTGAGCGTTAAGGTTTGATGATCAGACATCATTGGACTGCTCTTGTTGTAGTCCCAATTGTTCGAATCCCGGTTGCTCGGACGTCGTTCGGTAGGACTTCATTTAGGGGGTTATCATTTAGGTTCAGGCGCTGAGTCTACCTGTACTCGTTACACCTGTCAGTCGGGCAAAAAAAGGCCGCTCTAAAAGCGGCCCTTCCTGATCACCGAGTGACTATGCCGGAGACTCTTATGCGGAGATGGCCTTTTCCGGTGAGATATAATCCAGACCATGGGCTTCGCCAACAAACTGATTGGTCACCTGGCCCTGGCAAACGTTCAATCCTTGTCGTAGATGGGCATTTTCTTGCAGCGCTACCTTCACGCCTTTATCAGCCAATTGGAGCACATAGGGCAATGTTGCATTGTTCAGTGCTGCGGCTGAAGTTCTGGCGACGGCACCGGGCATATTGGCAACGCAGTAATGAACAACTTCGTCCACGATGTAAGTCGGTTCTGCGTGCGTCGTGGCATAAGAGGTCTCAAAACAACCGCCTTGATCGATGGCAACATCCACCATAACTGTACCGGGCGACATCCGTTTCACCATGTCGCGGGTGATGAGTTTTGGTGCTGAAGCGCCTGGAATTAGGACAGCGCCGATGATGAGGTCTGCCACTAAGGCCATTTCTTCCACAGCTTCATGGGTCGAATACAGAGTCTGAACTCGATTACCAAATAGGTTGTCGAGGCGGCGTAATACATCTAGAGATCGGTCCACTATCGTTACTCGTGCGCCCATTCCGACTGCCATTTGCGCTGCATTTTGACCGACGACGCCACCACCGAGAACGAGTACCTCACCTTGCGCTACACCCGGCACACCGCCCAGCAATACACCACTACCACCATGGGATTTTTCCATGCACATCGCACCGGCCTGAATAGACATGCGCCCCGCCACCTCAGACATCGGCGCAAGAAGGGGCAAACGTCCCATTGCGTCTGTGACCGTCTCGTAAGCGATGCAGATAGATCCACTGTGAATAAGATCCTTCGTCTGCGACAAGTCAGGCGCTAAATGAAGGTAGGTAAATAGTGTTTGATCTGCACGTAAGAGCTTGCGCTCGACGGTTTGCGGTTCTTTAACTTTCACAATCATCTCAGCCAGGGCAAATATTTCCTCGGCAGTGTCAATAATCTCGGCACCGACGCTGCGATAAGCATCATCGGAATAGCCAATGCCGATTCCGGCATTGCTTTGCATCATGACTTGATGGCCATGTCGAACCAACTCGCCAACACCCGCTGGCACTAGGCCGACTCGATACTCGTGATTCTTAATTTCTGTGGGTACGCCAATTCGCATCACAGTTCTCCAATGAATTTTCCGGTAGTATATTCAACGAGCGGTAGTGAATCTCACTATTTGCATGACCAAAAATAGGGTATATACACCATCGGGAAGGGTTTTAAGGATAATATGGATCATAATATTGTAGATCAGCAGCGAAAAGCACTAGACCGTACCAACCTTAAAATCCTCCGTGAGCTGCAGGCAAATGCCCGCCTATCTAATACGGAGCTGGCCAAGCGAATCAGTCTCAGCCCGACCCCTTGTAGCGAGCGGGTCAAGAGTCTCGAGCGACAGGGTTTTATTCAGTCTTATCAGGCGCGTCTTGATCCAAAACTTCTTGAGCTCGAGTTGCTCGTATTTGTTGAAATTACTCTGCAGCGAACATCGGCCGATGTGTTTGCCGAGTTCAGCGAAGCTGTTCGCCAGCGACCCGAGGTACTGGAGTGCCATCTTGTGTCCGGTAATTTTGACTATCTTATTAAGGCCAGGGTAGCCGACATGAAGGCCTATCGTGAACTGCTTGGTGAAACCTTACTCATGCTACCCTGGGTTAGTGAATCGAGAACTTATGTGGTTATGGAGGAAGTAAAAGAAAGTCAGACTCTACCGATTTAAAGCGCTTCTTGTTCAAGCATTTCTTGCCGGCTTCAATTTACTAGTGTATATATATACAGTACTTTTATATCGTGACTTTCCATGGGCCGTATTGAATCCATCCCCCCTCTCTTTTCAAAAGCTGCTACAACTCCAGCTTCAACTGCCGCTACAAGACTAACGGCAAGGGAGACGCCAGACCAAGCTTCTAAGCGGGACGCTCTCGCTGCACTGATGAAAAATCGACACATCTGGCGTGCCTCTGGTATTGATACCAAAAACCGGGCTCATGGTATTGCCACTGGTTACAAGCAATTGGATGCTTTGCTCGCCGATGGTGGCTGGCCAAGCCAGGGGCTAACCGAGATATTGCACGATCAGCCCGGTGTCGGCGAATTGCGTCTATTGACCCCTGCAATGGCCAAGCTGAGCCAAACTCAGAACCGCTGGCTACTATGGGTCGCGCCCCCCTATATTCCTTATGCGCCAGCACTTTCTCGGGCTGGTATAGATCTCACACGGCTGCTTATTGTTAACCCAACAAATCCAACCGATCAGCTCTGGGTCATGGAAAAGGCCCTAGCGTCCTCAAGCTGTGCCGCTGTGATCGCCTGGCCTGGCCAATTGAACAATAAGCAATTACGCCGACTACAGGTTGCCAGTAAGACCGGCCATTGTCTGGGGGTTTTATATCGCCACAGTCGAGCTGCAGATTTACCCTCACCTGCAGAGTTGCGGCTACGCCTTTTCTCCCAGGTGGCATCCGCTCTTAGTGACCGAAGTCAGTTGAACTTGCAAATACTTAAACGTAAAGGGGCCTGGGCGACGGATGTTCTGCAATTGGAGTTAAGTGACAGCTTGAACCAGTCAACTCCAGATTTCAGCGAACTGCAGGTACAACAATGGCATCAGGGGGAGTCGGATCTGGCTTACATGGATCAATCTGACGGAAATGCAGGCTATGGTCTTCAGTAAGGTGGTCTCCAGTAAGGTGGTCTCCAATAAGCTAACCTCGAGTAAACGTGCACCCAGTCGATCATCTGTGTGGCTATGTCTGCATTTTTACCAACTGGCTTTGGATATGGCGTGTCGAGATGAACAACGTCAGGCTGAACCGCTGGTCATTACGGAAAAACAACAGGTATACCAGTGTAATGCCATGGCAATGGCACTCGGCATCAAGCCTGGGCACAGCATTGATACCGCATTTTCGTTAAGTGAGCAGGTCAGTAGCACGGAACGTAACGTTGACCGGGAAATTACCGCGCTCCAGCATCTTGCCCAATGGGCTTATCAATTCACGCCTAACGTTGCCATCAAGGTACCCAATTGTTTGGTTTTGGAAATCACTAGCAGCCTGACCTTATTCGCTGGCTTGACGAATATGAAGAATAGCGTCCGGTCAGGGCTTGCGGGACTGGGTTATTGCACCACAATGACGGTCAGCTCTACACCTCAGGCTGCAATGCTATTGGCGATAGCCGGCTTGCCTAATGATGCTATTTTAGCTAAAGCTACATCACCCAAAGACGAGAGTGACACCACAGCTGGTATCAGTTCTGGTATTGGTTCTGTACCGGTGCACCATTTGCAAACCACCCATAAAGTTGTTGCTGGCTTACAACAAATGGGCATTTATCACTTGAGCCAATTACTCGAGTTGCCCGCCAGCGGGCTCACTCGACGTTTTGGTACATATTTTACCGACTATTTACAGCGCCTGACTGGCGACAAGCCCGATCCACAAACCTTCATTAGCCCAGCCGCAAACTTCTATCATGATGTGACTTTTTTAGATGATGTAACCAACCTTGAATCCCTCACTTTTCCTATCAACCGATTGTTGGGAGAACTCGAGGATTTTCTATCAGGACGGCAGTTCTGGGTGAGTCATATGACATGGCATCTTTCTCACCGTCACCACGGTAGGCAATCATTTAGTGTTTATCTAGCAGCACCGGCTAACGACAGCAAAATGTTTCTAACATTGACCCAACTCAAACTCGACCAGATCAAGAGTGTCAAAGAAATCGACAATATTGCACTCAGCGTGAAACGGTTTTCCCCGGCTGGTCAACCATCGGGTGACCTGTTTGCCGGCGATGGCTTCTCTCAATACGGGAGGGGCAATGAAACGCAACAGAAGGGGCAAAAAAATCCACTAGGCGACCAGCAAAATCAGCTATTGAACATGCTGACAGCCAGGTTGGGGCCAGGTAAATGTTTTGGCCTTTCGGAAGCTAACGACCATCGCCCAGAAAAAGCCTGGAAAAAGATTCGTCTGCATGAAAAAGACTATTGGGTTTCGCCAGAGCAGGACGATCTACCCCGCCCCAGCTTCCTACTACCAACCCCCAAGGCACTCAATGTTGTCGATAACACCCCTTGCCTCGCTGGCAAGCTAGCACTTGTGAAAGGACCGGAAAGAATTGACTTTGGGTGGTGGGACCAGCGGGTCGATAAACCCCTTGCCCGCGACTACTACATTGCCAGGCAAAGGGATGGTGGAATGCTATGGGTGTTTAAGCATCTAGATGCAGGAAGATGGTATTTACACGGTATCTTCTCGTAGAATAGAGCCTGTTTTGTTTAAGAAAGGTAACGGCAATGAATTTGTTAGAACTTGAAATGGAATCCATCACAGGAGAAGCCGTAAGCTTTTCAGAATACCGCGATCAAGCTTTGCTGATCGTTAACCTGGCAAGCCAGTGAGGCCTCACCGGCCAGTACGCAGGTCTGCGTGCCTTACAAGAGAATAACCCCAACATCCGAGTCTTAGGATTCCCTTGCAACCAGTTTGGCGCACAGGAACCCGGGTCCAATGCAGAAATTATGGCATTTGCAACATCCAAATATAATGCCAATTTCCCGATGTTTGCGAAGATAGAGGTCAACGGCCCAGATGCTGCACCCCTTTACAGCTGGCTAAAAACAAGCGCTCCAGACGAGGAAGGCAGCGAAGATATCCCCTGGAACTTTACCAAGTTTCTGGTCAGTGCCGATCGCAAAACAGTGAAAAGGTTTCATCCGAAGGTCACCCCTGAGGAAATTGCCGAAACACTTTAAGCTTCACGTTGGCTTATGGTCGGCTTATCCAATAGCGCTCGCGAACAGGTGTTAAATAAAACCTGTTCGCGGAACGGTTATAAACATTCATTTTCCATCCAATGCCTATCCAAATGCGCGGCTTGATGTCGCCCCACTGGCCTAGAACACCAAGGTCACGCTGGGAACGCCAGGCAGAAGTTCGTCATAAACCGAAAGTATGCGATCTTTTGAGGCTCTAAACCGGTTATTCAGCATCCATGAACAATTCAGAAGAATACGAAGGCAAAAAGGCTTTTTTTGATAGTCTGCTAACTATTTACGGTCGAAAGCCAGTGTTAGAAGCACTACAAGATCACACCATCAAGCCATTTCGCTTGCACTTAGCTGACAGCAATAAAACAGCCGGTGTAATCCACGAAATGACCCAACTGGCAACCGCTAAGGGTGCCGAGGTCTTACACCACAATCGAGAGTCACTATCCCGTATCTCCAAAAACAGGCGTCAAGATCAGGGCGTTGTATTGGATATCGCCGCACCCAGTTATCGTCCAATCAGCCAATTGTCCATCAGTACTGAACGAGAACTGATTGCGGTAGAGAACGTCACGAACCCTCAGAATCTAGGCATGATTATCCGCGCGGTAGGCGCCTCGCCGATGGCCGGTGTGATTATCCCTCGCAAGGGCTGCGCGCCTCTCGACGCGCTGGTGATCAAAGCCAGCGCGGGTGCTATCTTCAAAACCTCAATCTTTTACTGTGACGATTTGCAAACTGAAATCAGCGCCCTCAAGCAGAAAGGTTATCGACTATTTGGCTTGACTGGACAGGGTCGAACAGCATTGTCTGAGCTATCATCGGAGGAGCCTAGCATCTTCATTTTAGGTAACGAAACCGAAGGTCTATCTACCCAAACACTTAAAGCTTGTGACGATTTGGTCCATATACCAATGCATAATCAGGTGGAATCTCTGAATGTCAGTATCGCCGCGGCGCTCGTGTCTTTTCGCAGCATGTACCGTTAGCGGCTGGCATCGTCATAAGAATTGAATTATTGTTGCGTCCTGCAATCCAACCCCTCGATTTCCCAATAAAGCTGTATCTATGAGACGTATCTATTGTGTTGTGCTTTTGGCGTGTGCCTTCCTGGTTTCCTGTGGCGATGACGAGGGTTTCACGTTTTCCCCGACGCCTGCCGCTGTGCTGGTGGTCGTCAATGCGATCCCTGCTTCCCCATCACTGACTCTGGAGGTCAATAACCGAACAGCAGGCACGATCTCATTTGGTGAAAACACCGGCAGCACCGACGTCCTGCCACAGATTCCATTAGATTTTCGTGTCTCGTTCTTTAATAACGGCATTAATCAAACGGTTCTCGACGATCAGTTCACTTTGGACATAGACTTCAACCAAGTCATCATACTAACTGGCAGCGTAGACAGTGCAACTGCTGTCAAAGTTGTTGAACCACCCTTTAGCTACCCTGATGGCTCAACCGACACCCGTATCCGCTTTATGAATGCTACCAGCAATGTCGCTAGCGCCACGTTGACAATCACCAACCCGAACGGCATTGATGCCACGGTGGCAATGACGAATGGCCAACCGACCGGATTTAGTACCACAGCAGCTGGTGGAGGTGTCCAAATAGAAATTCGTGACACCAGCAGCAACGCCCTGCTGTGGCGCTCAGGCGAATTTATACTTTCTGCAGGCGCAGATCGCTTTTTCCTTCTTGGTGATTATTTTGGTCCTGGCGACGGAACCGTCCGGATGACCAGTATTAATGATCCATCAGGCACGTCTCTCTTTCTAAATGAAGAAATACCTTCAGGCATTCGATTCATTAACCAAACCGCCAATCAAGGTCAGCTCGACTTTCTTGTGGATGGCGCGGTCGCCGCTAGTCTCAATTTCGGTGAAGCCAGCGACTTTATCGAGTTCGAACAGTCAGCAGTGATCGTTTCTGTGACACCAGCGGGCGATGCAACGACTGAATTCGATAGTATTGAACGACTTTTGTTTAGCGGTGTATTCGCCTCCAATCATGCGGCAGTTAGCATCGACGGAACTGGTGTTGGCACCAGTTTCTATACTGAAGATCGACGACCAATCGATACACAAGCCAGAGTCAACGTGACTAAGCTGGCGCCCGTCATTCCACTGGTGGACCTTTACTTTCAAGACGCGGGAGAATCTTTAACAGGCGGCCCTGATCTTAGTAGTCTTGCAGACTTTACCTCGGGACCATTATCTATTCCGCCAAACACCTACGATATATTTGTCACGGAAGCCGGTACAACGAACATTCTGATTGGACCGCAAACGATTACAGTCGAATCCCTGGGTGTCTACACTATCCAGATCGTTGAGGCAGCGGGTGGCGGAGAACCTATTCAGTTGGCTTTATTAGACGATTTTCAGAACTGAAAAAACACCTTCTCTACCGTTCTGATCGACGCTTGCTCAAACGCTTCTGAAAACTGCTCCAGCGAAAAATACGCGAGCCGGTCAGCCTGTAGCGTGATTGTCCCTTGTGACAGACACTGAATTGCTTTTTCCATAGGTCCGCAGCGAGAACCTAGGATTTGGATTTCGTCGACCACGACGCGGCTCATGTCCAATGTTAAATTACCCGGATAAGTACTTTTGACGACCAGGCGCCCCTTTGCCTTAACACCTCGCATCGCTAAAGCAAACCCTTCCGGATGTCCTGTGCAATCAATCGCTATGTCGAATGTAGCAGTTTGAATCTGGCTGGGTTCTACATAGTTCAGGCCTCGTTCAGTGGATTGCGTAACGTCGCGTACACACACTGTAAGATCAGCGTCAGGCGCCAGTGCAACAATCACGCGTGCAACCATCCTACCGAGTCGACCTGCACCCACTAACAACACGGAACCCTGTACTTGGATCTGCTCCAAAATCTGTAACGCCGCGGCAAGAGGTTCGGCCTGCGCTGCTTGCCAGTCTTCGACACCATCAGGAACCCTTATTAGATTATCCTTTGGGATCACAACGGATTCAGCGAAAGCACCTGAGGCCTGTTTGATCCCCAGCACAGATCGGTTTGTACAATGATGGCTTGAGCCTTGTTGGCACTGCCAGCATTGCCCACAACTAAAATTGATGTCAGCGACAACCCGCTGTCCTGCATCGGGTCCCGATACCACAGTTCCGACAAACTCATGACCAGGAACGCCAACGAAATCGTAATAGCCGCGCAACAACTCCAGGTCTGTGCCGCATATTCCAGCGAGTCGAATGGCCACTTCTATGCCATTTTCAATAAATCCAGGTTCGTCGACTTGGGTTAGTGATAGTGTTTGATTTTCGATCCAGAGCGCTTGCATAGGGTTGAGACTTTGCCATTCAAAGCCACTAGTTTATATTATCCTCCATCAAATGAGGCCGACCTTATGAATGACAAAAAATTGAATGTCCGTCGCTTATCTGGCTCCCTGGGCGCAGAAATCACCGGGATTGACCTGGCCGATGTAACGGCTGCTGATATCGACTGGATAAAGGCAACATTGTGTGAGCATATGGTGCTGTTTTTTCCCAACCAGAATCTTGATGCGGAACACCATGTGGCACTAGGGCGAAGCTTCGGCCAACTTGAGGGGCACCCCCACCTTAAAAATCCGGTCAATGGTTTTCCGGAAATATTCGAACTCACTGCCTCGGCAGGCGGCGTTGCAGATGAGTGGCATACCGATATCACATTTCAGGAACAGCCCGCGCTGATGTCGATCCTGAAAATGGTGAAGTGCCCAGAAGTGGGGGGCGATACGATGTGGACGAACCTTTGTCACGCGTTCGACGAACTATCCGAACCCCTGCAGAAAATGTGTGAAGGGTTAACGGCTCTGCATGACGCCCAACCCCACAACCGCCCCGATCAGATGGCCATTCACCCTGTCGTGCGTGTTCACCCGGTGACCGGCAAGAAAGCACTTTATGTAAATGAGCACTTCACTCGCCGCGTGGTCGAGACCAACGCAACGGAAAGTGAGATGTTGCTGTCCTACCTCACAAGCTGGGTCAAGAACCCACGTTTTACGGTTCGGTATCAATGGTCCGAAGGCACAATTGCGATGTGGGACAATCGTTGTACTCAACATTTCGTGCTCAACGACTTTGAGGGTGAGCGGGTTATCCAGCGGGTCACCGTGACAGGAGACCAACCTGAAGGCGTTAATCCACCTGCCTGGAAGCCCTGGACAAGGGATGGGCGCTTATCTGCTACCAGTCGTCACGATCGACAGCTGTACATGTATATGAAATCAAGAGCGAAAGCTAAAATGGCTGACTAGCCAAAATTCAACAATCCCCCCGCTCGTAAAACCAAAATTGCATGGGCATATGATTCGCGTACTATAAGTGCTTTTCAAAATCAGGAAAGCCTAGTGCGAGCACCTCTAGAAGATATTACCGTCATTGAAGTTGATAACTGGATGGCTGCGCCGAGTGCGGCTGCAATCATGGCGGATATGGGCGCGCGCGTGATTAAAGTCGAGCCTCTGAGCGGCGACCCAATGCGTGGCAGTGGTCGACCACCTAAGATCGAAGATGAGGCTATGAAGGCCTTTGATTTTCAGTTTGATGTCGATAATCGCGGCAAGGAATCGATTTGCGTCGATCTCACAAAGCCTGAAGGTGTTGCTCTGGTGCATAAGCTCGTTGAAAGCGCAGACGTGTTTCTTTGCAATTTGTTAGCAAAACGTCAGACAAAATATCGATTAGACCCCGCTACGCTACTCGGACTGAATTCCAAAATCGTTCACGCCACATTGACTGGATACGGCACTACCGGGCCAGAAGCCTGGCGTCCAGGGTTTGATGTGACGGCCTTCTTTGGCCGCTCTGGTTTGTATGACTCAATGCGCGAAGGTGCAGATGGCATCGTGCCAATGGCAAGACCTGCGCAGGGCGACCATACCACTGGACTGGCGCTATTTGGCTCGATAATGGCCGCGCTTCGACTCGCTGAAAAAACTGGTGAGGGTCAGGTCGTGGAGACGTCTCTCTATGAAGCGGCTGTTTGGACACAAGCCACTGACTATGCGGTGACAACCATGGATCACGCGCCTGTCAGGCAGCGAGCACGGCAAGAACTGTTCCTTCCGACAGCCAACCGTTATCCCTGCGGTGACGGCAAGTGGGTGGTTTTCAACATGCCAGAAACACGTTATTGGCCGACGTTCTGCCGGGCGATTGGCAAGCCCGAATGGTTAGAAGAAGAAAGGCTGGCTGACGTCCGATCAAGATTTCGATTAATGCACGAGCTGGTACCACTTATCGATGAAGCACTGGCGGATAAATCCCGGGACGAATGGGGTGAAATCTTCGATGAGGCTGGGTTGATCTGGGGACCAGTGCTTGGGCTCCATGAAGTCGCTGCTGATCCTCAAGCAGAGGCCATCAAGCTATTCCCGTCAATGACCCATGAAACTTTGGGCGAATACCGCACGGTCAGTATTCCGATGCGATTCGCGACCGCTGATGTCAGACCCAGACACCGATCACCGGAACTGGGTGAAAATACCCGCTCCACCCTAAAATCGGCTGGTTATGACGATGCAGCACTCGATCAGCTGGAACAGGACGGCGTCATTAACCAATAGCGGCTGCGCTGGCCTCTTTTCATCGCGGGAGGCCGTGCTAAGGTATTGAGTTCTAATAGGAGATCTGGTCATGACCACGCCCATCAATCGACGTTCTTTCCTAAAAATCGGTGCCCTCACCGGGCTGGCCAGTAGTGCCGGACTGAGTGCAACCGCAATGACAAATTCCGACGCCGCCACGGTAAAGTCATATCGTCGTCTGGGCCGCACAAACCTAGCAATATCAGACATATCATTCGGTTCATCTCGATTAAGAACAGGTGAAGAACACCTAGTTCACCATGCACTTGATCGTGGCGTTAACTATTTTGATACAGCAGAAAGTTATACCGGTGGCGACTCAGAAAGGGTCCTTGGGAAAGCGTTAAAAGGCAGGCGCGATCAGGTCTACCTCGCAACGAAAGCCCACGTAGGCGCAACCACAAGTCGCCAACAGATCATGGCTGAACTTGATGCTAGTTTGCGACGGCTTCAGACCGACCATGTGGAGATATTTTTTAATCATGCAGTCAACGATATTGCCAGGTTACAAAATGATGAATGGTTCGAGTTTGTCGAACTCGCCAAGAAACAGGGAAAAATTGCTTGGACCGGTATCTCTGGTCACGCTGGAAACTTAATCGATTGCGTTGATTATGCTCTGGATGAAGACCTGGTTGATGTTTTGTTACTGGCTCACAACTTTGGTCAGGACCCAGCCTTTTTTGAACAATTTACTCGATCATTCGACTTTGTTGCCAACCAACCGGACTTGCCCAGAGTCATGGCGAAGGCGAAGAAGCAGGATGTCGGCATCATCGCAATGAAAGTATTGCGAGGCGCAAAGCTTAATGACATGCGTCCATTTGAAGAAAATGGCGCTACCTACGCTCAAGCGGCTTTCAAGTGGGTCCAGTCGCTGCCAAACGTTGATGCATCAATCATTTCGATGACCAGCGCCGAAAGTATTGATGAGTTCCTGGGGGCTTCAGGTCAACGTGAACTGACCCAACATGATTTAGGTCTCCTCGAACAATATGCCCGATTAACTAATATGAGCTATTGTCGTCATGCTTGTAATGACTGTTCAGGTGCTTGCCCTTATGGCGTTGAAATTTCAGATGTCTTACGAACGAGAATGTATGCCGTCGACTATGGTGATGTTGAGTTCGCCAAGACTGAATACGATATGATTGCGAATAATGCAAATGCTTGCCTCTCCTGCGATGGTTCACCCTGTCAGGACGCCTGTAGTCACGGTATCGATGTGGCCAGGCTATGCGGCCCTACTCATGTGATGCTTGGCTAATCAATATGCACTTACATCTCGACCTCGTTGGCGGTATTTCCGGCGACATGTTCATTGCTGCGGCACTCGATTGCTTTCCTGAGATGGCAAGCGAGCTTGCCAGTCAAATTGATCTTGCAGGTTTCCCCGCTCTGGTCCGCCTGGAATCCGGGCCATTTAATGACGGCGTATTGTCGGGCTATAAATTTAAGGTGATCCCCGAGACCGACGCAGACGGTCACCATCACCGACACTACAGTGACATCAAAGCCCTGCTAATTCAGTCAGCATTGGACGAAGAAACCAAACGCATCGCGCTTGGCATTTTCAAAGTGATTGCGGAAGCCGAGGCTGCGATTCACGACAAACCCATCGAACGGGTAGCGTTCCATGAGGTAGGTGCCTGGGACTCGATCGCAGATATCATTTGTGCCAGCTATCTAATTAACCGAATGCGAATTGATTCTTGTAGCTGTTCTGCCCTGCCATTAGGTGGCGGGCTGGTGAAGACTGCACATGGCATGTTACCGATACCAGCGCCTGCAACGGCGTTGATACTTAAAGGCTTTGAGTTCGTCGACGATGGTATTTCGGGGGAGCGCATTACGCCAACCGGCGCTGCGATCATGAAATTCCTGTCCCCGGATCAGCGGCCACGAGGCCGGTTGGTTAGTCAGGGTTTTGGGTTTGGCAACAAACAATTCCCAGGAATCTCTAATACGCTTCGAATGCTGGTGATGGAGTCAGCATTAATAACAGAGCAGCAACAATGGCAGTCGGAGAGTATTCATCAATTGGAGTTTGAAATTGATGATCAAACGCCCGAACAGCTGGCCGCGGCCATCTCAAGACTACAATTGATGACCGGGGTGTTGGATATCGTCCAGTACGGTGTTTATGGCAAGAAGAATCGGCTCTCTCTTGCCGTTAGAGTGCTGTCAGATGGTCAGGATATAGATCAGTTGATCAGTCATTGCTTTGGTTTAACCACAACACTTGGGCTACGGCACACCCAACCAGAACGTCACCTGTTGCAGAGAGAAGCGACTGATATCACGATTGGTGACAAGGCTTATCGGGTTAAGATAGCGGCGCGCCCTGGTGGCAGAACAGCGAAAACAGAAATGGACGACTTAGCTCAATTGGACTCTGTTGCAGACCAGGCTGACATTCGTCGTCAGCTGGAGTCCTCGGCATTGAATGGCAAAGATGGTTGAATGATAAAGATGATTGAATCAACACAACGACTTAGCGATTATCTGGCGACGGTAGGCCCTGCAGCTGTTGCTGTTAGCGGTGGCGTTGATAGTATGACACTAGCTGTTCTGGCACATCGCGTGAATCCGCAAATTGAGATGTTTCATGCGGTTTCACCAGCAGTGCCAGTACAAGCCACGGAGCGTGTTCGCAAATATGCCAAAGCCGAAGGTTGGCATTTGAGCGTGATCGATGCCGGAGAAATCGAAGACCCCGAATATTTGGCAAACCCAGCTAACCGCTGTTATTTCTGTAAAACCAATCTCTATGCGACGATCGTTGAAAATACCGAGAGTCTGGTCATGTCAGGCACAAATTTGGATGACCTTGGCGATTATCGTCCAGGGCTTAGCGCCGCCAAAGAACACCAGGTTTGTCACCCTTATGTTGACTGTGAAATCAGTAAGCAGACCCTGCGTGATATCGCTCGCGAGCTGGGACTACTTGATCTGCACGACTTGCCAGCGGCGCCCTGTCTTTCTAGTCGAATTGAAACCGGCATCAGGATTGATCCCCATGTATTGCCCGTCATCAATGATGTTGAACAAACACTCTGGCAAAGCTTAAAGGTGTTGATCCCAATCAAAGGCGTTCGCTGTCGTGTAAGAGCGGGTGGCATTGTCATAGAGCTTGAAACAACTGAAACGATCAATGAGCAAGCTGAGTTTTACAAGCTCGCTGAAGAATTGACAGCAGAAAAATTCGAAGCTGCTGGGTTCAAGGAACTTGCAGGATTCGTCAGTGTTGAACCTTATCGGCGCGGTAGCGCCTTTCTCATTGAAACACTGGCAGTGGAGTAACAATTGACGGATTCAGAGGTACTACTTGATTTTGATCGTGAGTCCAGAACAGGCATTGGCGAAGCTGTTTTTTGCCAAGGTAAAACGCCTGCCCAGTTGCTCACCATTTGCGATCAGTTAGATTCCAGCAAGCGCATGCTGTTCACGCGCCTTACAAGCGAACAGTTCGCGATAATAGAAAGTGCTCAGCCGGATTTATTGGACTATGACGAGCAGTCACGTACCGCATGGATAAACCCTCTGCCCGATGCTGAGAATAGTGACGTCGCGATTATCACAGGTGGCAGCACGGATGTTGCCGTCGCTAGGGAAGCCGCTCGAACGCTCGCGTTCTATGGCTACGGATCAAATAAAATTGATGATGTCGGGGTCGCCGGCTTATGGCGGTTGCTGGACCGTATCGATGAAATCAAACAACATAAAATTATCATTGCCATTGCTGGCATGGATGCGGCGCTGCCAACAGTATTGGGAGGCTTAATCTCCTCGACGATTATCGCTGTGCCAACGTCAGTTGGTTACGGCGCTACCCGTGGCGGAGAGACTGCCCTCGCCTCGCTTTTAGTCAGTTGTGCTTCGGGCATTACCGTGACAAACATCGACAACGGCTTCGGTGCTGCCTGTGCCGCGATCAGAATTCTGCACGCCTTTCGCTAGCGAGAAACACCGTTAGGCCCCTGCACATCATCGAGTTCTCCGCGAAAGAACAATGGCTCAATATTATTTGACGCCACATCAGCCGTGACTTTAGATTCTATGTCCGTCACGTCGGCTTCATCAAACTGGCTGGCTGCTTCCAAAAGAAACTTTAGCAGCGTCGCATCACTGGTTGAGTTGAGGAATACTCCTGGGCGTTTCAACACCCAATGGACAGCATTGGTAATCGCTGATGGTTCTCTAAGAGGTTCGTACCAGCTGAATTTTTTATCTTCTGCTTCGGGTAGCCATCTTCGCTTTGCCATAGATTTAATGGTTTGCATCGCAATTTTCCGATCCAGACAGAGCTGATAAAGCGCTTCAAACTCGCTCGCGTACTGCGGGTCTTGCATTGACATGTGGCTGTAAGGCAACAACACCGATGCGAAATCAAATCTGGCGAGGCTCTTTAGATGCATTTCGGCAATCCGAGTCCCGTGTCCCGTTACGCCAATAAACCGCACAAGACCTTCATCCTTGGCCTGTAAAGCAGCTTCTAACGCGCCTCCAGGCGCCATAGCGGTCTCCCAGTCATCATCCTTAGCCAAATTATGGAATTGAATCAGATCCAGTTGATCGATCTTCATTCTAGTTAGGGAGCGCTCTATGCTTGCCCGCGCGTCAGATCCTCCCCTATCTCCGGTTTTTGAAGCGAGAAAGACTTCCTGACGATGATCAGACAAAAAGTCCGCAAGGCGAAGTTCAGCTTCACCGTAACTGGCAGCGACATCAAAGTGATTAATACCATAAGACCGAACGAGTTCAATCGTGCTATCGGCTCTATCTTGCTTCATGCCACCAATCGCAGCGGCACCGAAGATGATTCGGCTACTGTCGTGGCCGGTTGAACCAAAGGGGATCTTCGCTATCATGATCGTTTCCTGAGAAGGTGTGAGTAATCAAGAAGAGTAACAATAAAAAATTCAATACGTCTACTTGCACTTTAGCGGCGTATGTTTGATAAGGACCGCCCTACACATGCCAAACGCGACGAAAACTTAACGCTCTCGTTCTGTACAGGTTAAAGGTTATCCATTCATGGCAAGAATCGCGATTATTGGCAGTGGTGTCTCGGGCTTAACCTGCGCCTATCTGCTGCGCAATAAGCATCAAGTCACCCTGTTTGAAGCCAACGACTATCTGGGCGGTCATACACACACCCACCAAGTCATTGTTGATGAGCAAACCGTGACGGTCGATACCGGTTTCATCGTCTACAACGATAGGACCTATCCCAATTTTATGCGCTTATTGGCCGAACTCGGCTGTAGCGGAGATCCCACAGAGATGAGTTTTTCTGTGCAAGACGAAGAGAAGGATCTCGAATACAACGGACATAGCCTCAATACGCTGTTTGCGCAGCGGCGTAACCTCCTTAGACCAGCTTTCTGGTCATTGGTCCGAGACATCCTACGGTTCAACAAGTTGGCAAAGGTGCTACCCGTGAATGAGGCTGCAAGTTTGTCGGACTATCTGGATCAACACGGGTTTGGCGTGGCGTTTCGTACTCAGTACCTATATCCGATGGCGGCTGCGATATGGTCTACCGGCGATAAAGCCATTGGCAGTTTTCCGGTTCGTGCCCTGGTTGATTTCTTCGTCAATCATGGTTTAGTTGACCTAAAGAATCGACCCCAGTGGTACGTCGTGAAGGGCGGGTCGAATCAGTATGTTAAGGCAATGCAGCCCCATTTGCAGGATGTTCGACTTTCTTCAGCGGTAAAAGCGGTAAAAAGAATAGAGCGCGATGAAGGAGCCATCACTGTCTGTACCGATACAGGGGAGGAATATTTCGACGAGGTCATACTGGCTTGTCATAGTGACGAGGCTCTCGCGATGCTGGATACTCCATCGATACAGGAAGCGAGCATTCTCAGTAGGATTCGATACACCCCAAATACAGCCTATTTACACACGGATATTAGCCGTTTACCCAAACGGCATCTCGCTTGGGCGAGCTGGAACTATTTTATTCCCGCGGGCTCAAAAGAAGATGTCGCGCATTTAACTTATAACATGAATATTCTCCAACATATTCCGACCAAAACGCCATTGCTAGTGACTCTGAATGATCCCAATATCCATCCCGACTGCCTACTTGGAACATTTGACTACACGCATCCGTTTTATGACCAGAAGACATTAGACGCTCAAACGCGACACCATGAAATATCGGGCCAGAACCATACGCATTATTGTGGCGCCTACTGGCATTTTGGGTTTCACGAAGACGGCGTCAAAAGTGCATTGCGTGTTTGCCAACAACTGGGGGTAGCGTGGTAAGTTCTTGTGTGTACCACGGTGATATCTTCCATAAGCGTTTCACTCACGGCGGTCATGCATTTTCCTATCAGCTCGACTATTTGTATTTAGACCTAGACGAAATAGAGCAGGTGTTTGCGCAATCGCGTTTTTGGTCAGCTAATGCTTTTAACCTTGTCAGCTTTAAACGTCAGGACTATCTACCTGGAGAACATGCGGATCTTCGGCAAGAAGTCATTCAACGAATCAACGCGCTATCCGGTGAATTGTTCTCTGGAAAGGTTTTTCTACTGACGACATTGCGTAGCCTTGGCTACTGTATGAATCCTATCTCTCTTTTTTATTGCTTTGATGGCGATGAACTTAAGTACGTGTTGGCTGAAGTTCACAACACGCCCTGGGATGAGCGACACGTATACCTTTTGTCTGGACCTAATTTTGACGCCAAGACAGAAAAAAACTTCCATGTTTCACCGTTCATGCCCATGGATACTACCTACCAGTGGCACATTGATGATCCAAACGAACAATTCAACGTAGGGATAGATGTAAGCCAAAATTCACAACCGCTTTTTACAGCCAGCATAAAGCTCGTTCGACAAGTACTAAGCGAAGGCAATGTCAGGTATATAATTTGGTGCCAGATGCGCCAGAGCTTACGCACAGTCTCAGCCATCTACCTCCAAGCGGCTAGGTTGTGGATAAAAAGAGTGCCATTTTATGGCCACCCGAATAAAAAGAAGCTTCAGGAGTCGAACGAATGAGAACATTGGACCTTGATCACCTACCAAGCCAGGTCACACGAAAAGACACCTGGCTTATGAACACCATCAAAAGTAAGTTTCTTAGCAATATGCAGCAGCTCAAACACGGTAGAGTCATTTTTATAGATGGTGAGGTTACACTGAACTGCGGAGAAGACGCGGCGCCGACAGCAACCGTTGAAGTACATGATGATCGCTTTTACACAACGCTAGCAGCCGGAGGCGCGGTAGGGGCAGCAGAAGCTTACATGCAAGGACTCTGGACCTGCGACAACTTGACTGATTTGATCAGAATTATGCTGCGCAATATGAATGTCATTGAAGGTCTCGGCAACGCTGCTTTCAAAAAACCTTTGTACAAACTACTGCATTGGATGAATGAGGATACCGAGAACGGCGCAAAGAAAAACATTGCTGCCCACTATGACCTTGGTAACCAACTATTTGAGCGTTTTCTTGACCCGACCATGACCTACTCCGCAGGTTTTTTCGAGCATGCGGGCGTATCCATGGAACAAGCATCGATCGCTAAGCTGGATCGAATTTGCCAAAAACTGGAGCTCTGCGAAACCGATCACATTGTCGAGATTGGCACTGGCTGGGGGTCGTTTGCTTTACACGCTGCGGGTCATTATGGCTGCAAGGTTACGACAACAACGATCAGCCAAGAGCAGTTTGCTTTAGCTCGTGAACGGGTAAAAAAAGCCGGCCTAGAGGATAAGATCAATGTCGTTAAGAAGGACTACCGGCATATGGAAGGCCAGTATGACAAGTTAGTGTCGATAGAAATGATTGAAGCCGTTGGGCTCAAGTTTTTGGGTAACTACTTTCAGAAATGTGCATCACTACTTAAACCAACTGGAAAAATGTTGATTCAAGCAATCACCATTGCCGACCAACACTACGAGTTCTCTAAACGTAATGTTGATTTCATCCAACGCTATATTTTCCCGGGTGGCGCCCTACCATCTGTAACTGCGTTAACAACTACCGCAACCGACCTTACGAGCCTTCGCATGACTGCGTTAGAAGATATAACAGAACACTATGCAATGACCCTAAGAGAGTGGAGAAAGAAGTTCTATGCGAACGTCGATGCCATAACCGAGCTCGGTTATGACAATCGTTTTCTACGTATGTGGGAGTATTACCTTTGTTATTGCGAGGGGGGATTCGAAGAACGCTCAATTGGCTGTGTCCAAGCCGAATTTACAAAACCGGCTTTTGGCCATACCACCGAACCAGGGTAAGGGTTTCTTTTTGGCTCCGTCTTAGGGACCATTTTTAGGAGTTATATGAAAGCCATTGATCTTGTCGAACAAGGCTACGTGCCAGACACATTAGTACGAATCGGTATTCGTCGAATACTCAAACAACGTCTTAATAAAGAGCGTAATCGGTACCAGACCTCCGATGCTTTGGCTGAGTTTATCCAACAGATGACTTCTAGCCCCCTTGCGATCAACACCGCAGATGCCAACGTTCAGCACTATGAAGTGCCGACATCGTTCTATGATCATGTACTAGGCCAGCATAAAAAATATAGCAGTTGTTATTTTGAGCCCCACGTCAGTAATCTCTCAACAGCGGAAGAAACGATGTTGGAACTGAGTTGCATGCGCGCTGAAATCACCGATGGAATGGATATTTTAGAGCTTGGTTGTGGTTGGGGTTCCCTAACGCTATGGCTCGGTCGCCACTATCCAAATGCGAGAATCACAGCTGTTAGTAACTCAGCTACGCAAAAAGACTACATACTCGAGCAGGCGGCAGAGCGTGACATTAAGAACATAGATGTCGTCACGTGTGACATGAATGATTTCAGCGCCGATAAAATATATGACCGGGTTTTGTCAATTGAGATGTTTGAGCACATGCGGAATTATCAACTTCTGTTTGAGAGAATTTCGGGATGGCTTAAGCCAAATGGCAAACTCTGGTTTCATATTTTCGTTCACCGGACGATGCCGTATTTTTTCCAGGATGATGGTGAAACGGACTGGATGGCTCGGCACTTCTTTACAGGTGGTCTGATGCCTAGTTGGGATCTACCAACGCAAATACCCTCTGCCATGAAACTCGAGAACCGGTGGGCCATCAATGGCGCTCACTACGCCAAAACCTGCAAAGCCTGGCTAAATTTAATGGATTCAAATTCACCCGCGATACGAAAAGTTTTCAGCGAAAGTAGTGATCCCACTGATACCACGGTCCTAATCAACCGCTGGAGGTTATTTTTCATGGCCTGTGAAGAACTTTTTGCTTATAACAGCGGCAGGGAGTGGCACGTCGCACACTATCTATTTGGTAATAAAGAACTCTGAATTATCCTGGCGGCCCGACAAACGGTGCATTTGGAATCTCCACTGCCCTGTCATCTGTTAATGTTTTCCCTACAATAAGTATTGAACAACATAGGAGTTGCTACCATGCCATTTTCAATTGCTGGCCCGGCCTCTCCTGCTCTACCTTCCCTGGATGGAATCAATCGTGCAACGGACCGCATTAGCAGCGGGTTACGGATCGACTATCAACAAAATGCTGCCGAGGCAGCGATAACAGGACGCCTTGACTCAGCTGTCGGTGAAACGACAGTTGAGTTTAGAAATGCCCTCAATCAAGTTTCGGCACTACAAAAAGCTGACCAAACGCTTGGTCGCAACCAAGAGCTAGTGGAACGTATTCAAGCCCTTTCAGTGCAATCAGGCAATGGTGCCCTGAGTAACGACGACCAGGCCCTCATCGGCGAAGAAATTCAGGGTTTGTTAGACCAGTTTGCGGATGAGCTGCAGAGCGCAAATTTTAACGGCAATCAATTGTTTGGTGGCGCTGGCATTGATATTGATGCGTTGCAAATGAAGCTTGATAGTCTCCGGCTCAATACCAACGACGTATCGTCAAACCCATTGCAAGCACTACAAGAACTACAGTCTGAAGTTACGGAGCTAAGAGCCACAATAGGTTCAGACCTAAATGCCATCGATGGCAGTATCGAGCGGCTCTCTGCCAGTAGTCTTACCATTGAGGGTAGTCGAAGTCGGTTGTCAGACGTTGATATCGCAATCGAAGTTGCGAATCTAATTCAAGAGCAGATTAATTTTGAGGCCAGCGTAAAAGTCTTCAATCACCAGCGTTTAGCGGAAGAATCGATTCTTAATTTGCTCGGTTAGGTCATGATTTGGCGCGTATGTACGCCAGTTAACACCCCATGCATAAAGCGGAATGTGAAGTCGACCTCATCGAACGGTACTGCAGAATGTAATCCAGGGTTCGCATGGAGTTTTTTGTCTTCGGTTGAGAAGGCATCGAAGACGTTCAAGTAACCAGCACGATCAAACAATTCGTCTTCGAGTTGCATAAGAAATAGGATCGGACAGTGAATATTGGCAGCATCCTCAAGAATCCGTTCGCCATGAGGGAACTGGCCTGACACACCCACTAATCCTAAGGTTGCTACAATCACATCTGCTCTAGCAGCCACCAGTGGGATGCCAAAGATAGAGCCCATCGATAAACCGAAGTAAGCGAGTTTGCTGGCGCCAATTTCGTTCAGTGCTTTGGCAGCTTCAATAGCAAACTCCCAATCACTAACCATGTCCGAAATACTGCTTTCACGTTGATATTCGTGATAAAAGGCGCCGCGAGCGCCATCTCCTAGTTGGCGTAACCCATGCACCGGTCCATCTATCGAAAGGCACGGAAAGCCGGCCTCAACAAACCTTCCTGCTAGATCATCAATGGGTGCCTGATACCGATCGCCAGATGCACCATGGCCAAAGCAGATAAGGGTCGTTCCCGCAACCGGCGCCTCTGGCAGCCAGATAGCACCGGTAATCTGTCGATTACCCTCAAGACTGAACTCTCTCGTTGGGCGCCCGTTAGTGTCCTGCGCGGATGTCCACTTAACATTCATTTTGCTACCTCAATGAAAACCGATGACCTGGTCGATGTTCAATCAAATCCCATAAGTTGCCGTACAGATCTTGAAACACCGCAACGGTACCATATTCGGAAGTTTCGGGTTCACGAACGAAGCTGACACCCATAGATCGATAAGCTGCGTAATCTCGAGCGAAATCATCTGTGCCGAGAAAGTACCCCACCCTGTCTCCAGCCTGCTGGCCGACCGCGCGTTGTTGTGACTCGCCCACAGCTTTCGCCAAAACTATTGCGGCTCCTTCACCACAGGAGACGACAACCCAACGTTTCTGTTCATCCAGCTGGGTATCTTCGATTAGTTGGAAGCCAAGCTTGCCAACGTAGAAAGCCAATGCTGCATCGTAGTCATCAACGATGAGAGTAATCTGAATCAGTGATTGCATAGGAAGTACTACTGGTATGGTTTCGACTTATGATAGTCAATACAGGTGTGTCTACCTACTGCAATGTTGCAAACCCTTTGGTTTAATGGCCACGAAGGACACAACACTGCTCACACAACACTGCTCACACAACAAAGAGATAATTATGAAGAATCTGTTTTCTATTGAGGGGAAAGTCGCTCTGGTCACAGGCGGATCTCGCGGTATTGGCGAAATGATTGCCGCTGGTTTCCTGGCGAACGGTGCCAAAGTCTATATCAGTTCTCGGAAAGCAGATGTCTGCAACGCGACAGCTGAACGATTGGCGAAAGAATACGGTGGCGAGTGCATTTCTATGCCTGCGGACCTCGCCGATGTCGATGCAATTGAAGTCTTTGCAAAAGATCTATCCAGTCGTGAACCAAAGCTCGACATACTGGTGAATAATGCAGGCGTTAGTTGGGGCGCTAGCCTCGAAGATTTTCCTGAAATCGGCTGGGATAAAGTCATGGACACTAATGTTAAGGGTGTTTTCTTTCTGACCCAGAAACTACTACCCATGCTCACAGCATCGGGTACCGCCGAAGACCCCGCCAGAGTCATCAATATTGGATCCGTTGATGGCCTAAAAACGCCTGCTTTCGAAACGTTTTCCTACGGTCCATCGAAGGCTGCGATTCATCACTTAACACGGGTGTTAGCAGCCCACTTAACCAAGAAACATATTCTTTGTAATGCTATCGCGCCAGGTCCCTTCCCAACATGGATGCTCAGTACGGGTGTCGGTGGTGGCGGCGATACAGATATTGATTGGAGCGCCGTTGCGAAAAGCAATCCAAGGGGTCGAGTCGGCACAGCAGAAGACATTGCTGGACTGGCTATCTTTCTATCTTCTAGGGCTGGAGCCTATACGGTTGGAGAAGTTATTACTTGCGATGGTGGTTCTACCTACGCCACCTAATGATTTAAAGGCAAATTTTAGGCAAAAAAAAGCAAGGCACATGTGCCTTGCTTTTTGACTACTAACGACGCTTATAGAGCGACGATATCACCAGCTTGAGGTCCTTTCTGACCCTGACTAACGGTGAACTCAACACGTTGGCCTTCAGCAAGAGTTTTGAAACCAGAGCCACTGATAGCACTGAAATGTGCGAACACATCAGGACCACCTTCTTGGGAAATAAACCCGAACCCTTTTGCTTCGTTGAACCACTTAACGGTTCCTTCAACTTTGTCAGACATAATCTATTCCTGAGTAAATTCTAATTGGCCTTTAATGGCTTATGCGCCGGAAAAAAAAGGCTTTCTCTTAAAATAGCTACACAACGAAGTATTACGAATAACAAAACGGCAGAGTATTTATGAGTCTTTCTTTCTAGCTAACAATAATCTAATAGAGGATAAATGTGATGTCAAACGAAATCGGCGGCGATAAGTGCTAAGAAAAGGGGCTACTTGTGAAGTTTTCGAATTTTTAAGAGCAGATAGCCACTGTTGTTTCCATAATACCCGTCGAGGTCGTTAGCGAATGCGCAAAATTCTCCTGACTGATCTACAGTGTGGCATTCCAACTTATTGCCGATAACAAATGCCTTGCTGTCGTCATCTCCAATGCAGCCACAAAGGGTAAACCATTTGGCTTTTGCTGTTGTGACTCTTCGGAAAGGTTCGGCTACCGCTATCACAATCTCAGTGGGCCCTAGTTTTACATCACCGCGATCCCACCCGGCTCCATCCACAGCTTGCACGCTTCCGTCGCGCCACTTCTGTTTCGCTTTATTGATGACCTCAAAGATATAAGATTGCCCGGCCTCAAGATAGATACCAGTATGATTGTACTTAAGATGTGCATAGATGCGCGTTTCTGCTCCGCCTTCATCAGGGACAACGAAGCGGCTGCTAGACTTAATTTTATGCTCTGAATAGCCTAAGTACTCCTTTACTACACCATCTCGATAAACCACTTCGTGGCGCGCGTTCCGAAGTGATTTCGGCCGGTAGTCGCCATCGCCTTGAATCTTTTCAGCAACAGAACAATGCACCATGGGTAAGAGTGAAGAAACTTCGTCATGTTCAATGACGCAACATCGTCGATCCGTTAATGTAAGTGCTTCTACAAGAGGGTTTCTATCCTGTTGGTGGTTTACACCAAACGGGTTGGCATCAATCTGGACATCGTCTGGGCCAATTCTCAACTTTTCGTCAGGACCAAAGATATTTTCGTAATCAATCGACTTTGATGAGCCAAATTTCAACCCGAGGTACGTTTGATCTTCAAGCCAGTCTAAGCAGAACCGGAGTGAATTGTCAGATAAGCCGTCGAAATGGTAGCCCCCACCCACATCCGAATGGACACCAGCGAACCAAATCTCTGTCACGCGTTCGTCGCGGTTCATCAGTGTGGGCTGGAAGGCCCGGCGTTTGTCATCAATCGACACCAGATGCAGCGCCGCCTTTACACTGCGGGGCAGCGTGTGGCCATGCTCAAACACTACTTCTGTTGTCGGACGTTCGCGACTGGAGAGATTGGGTAGGCCGATAGAAGCAACCGTGTCAAAGACAGCTTCAACAATGATGTTGGCCGTCACTTCATCGCTGATGATAGACGCAAATCGTCTGGCGAGAGCAGCACCTCGGCTGAAACCGACAACAACAATGTAATCAATATCTTCTTGAACGTAGTGATCTCTAAAATCTTTTCGTGCAAGTCGCAATATTGTTGAGACATCGGCACTCTCTTTTGCCAATCCCGCATTGTATTTTCGTTCAAAGAAATTGCCGTAGGTTCCAACACCATTGTAGTAAAATGTTCGCGTACCTTTTTTTAGCTGAGTATTGCCTGTTTTATTCTGAAGCGTACCACCGAGGAGTAGATGGATTTTCAGTACATTGGTGATGCTACTATCTTCAATAGAACCAAAAAAGTTCTTATCCTGAATTGCATCTGCCGGTTCGTTGTCAGTACCATCAAAGTTAAAAATAAGTAACTTTGCCATACGGTAGCCTTCGGGTAGCTGAGAGCTTTAGATGTCTAAGTTAACATTGCTCTAAGTAAAGTCAATCTGCTATCAAATCAGGTGGATCTGAATTCAGTTCTAAGTCATTCGCTGCAAGTTGATTAACCAGCCAACGAACCAGATCATTCCACATCGTATCGATCTCGATTTGAGGGGGCATGATCCCTGCAGACTTCAGTTCTACCGTGACAATAGGCTTATTCCGATCAATGCCGGCATAGTTACCTAGGGAGCCAGGGTAGACACCTAATTTCTTAAGGTACAACCCACCGAGGCTTTCCGGGGCTGTCGGAGGCCCGTCATAGTCCACTAGGTGATACGGTGCATGCATTGAAATGATAACGTCTGGATCAAAGGAATCAATCTGATCAACAACCCACCGCGTCTCAACTTCACTTGCAGGGTAGTGACCTGGATTTCGACGAGGATGGCTTCCGGTCTCCTCTGCCCAATATTTTACTGCGCTTTCCGACCAATCTGCAGTAGGAAAGTTTCGATTCAGATCAACCCCGTTACTATTCTGTCGCTGTGACCTTCTGCGTAGGAGCCCATCCGGATTTACGCTTGGCACAATCCGCCAATGAATTAGACCGCTGTGAAATTGGTCAAGGATATTGAGCCACTTAAAGACAACGGATACCGACGAGAACTCGTCTCCGTGTATCCCACCCAATACAAGCACTTTGCCTATTGCCCTTTTCCCTGAAACTGGCAGGTATTCGCGGTAAGCAATGGAATAACCGTCATTACTTAAGCCACTGTGGACTAAGGGTTGCCGTTGGCAATCCGCGACGCTGACACTTCCCAACTTGTTACCTATGGCGAGGCAAAATTTTTCAATTGCAGCAGCATCAGCGACTCGCGCAGATGCAAGCCGAACACTTTCGAGTTCCGCGTCACGACTTGCAGAGTTATCGGTTGGTAACGCGACGGTTGGATTTTCTGACTCAGAAGAGGGGCTCTTGTCCGCAATGACGTCTTTATTCGCTGCAGGCTCTTTATCGGCTGAAGGCTCTTTATTCGCTGAAGGCTCTTTACCGGCTGAGGGCTCTTTATTCGCTGAGAGATCTCTATCGGCTGAAGGCTCTTTATTCGCTGAGGGCTCTTTACCGGCTGAGGGCTCTTGTTCCTGACTGGCGCAAGATACGAGCGTGCTGAGTACGCCAGCGAGTACTAGAGATCTAAGCAACACTCTAACCATTACCTTCATACACGATTCGCCACTGTCCATCGGAACCGATACGCCACAGTAGCTGCTTCCAGCCGCGCCATCGGTAATTGCTACTTTCGTAAACCTGATAAAACCTCACGGTTGCAAGGTCACTTTGTCCCGGATACTCAATAACACTGAGTTTCTCTAACTCGACGCTAATCCGACGCTTTTTGCTGTTAATCCGTGTTTTATATTTTTTCCAGGCGGTGATGTCCCGCTTGGTATCCGTAAAACTAACATCGTAGTGTTCGAGGTAGGCATTGTTATCGATTGTTTGCCAATCCTGGCGCCATTGTTCGATTGTTTGCAACAACTGTTCGTGGGTGGGCAGTGCTTTTGTCGACCATTTAAGTTCAGGCGACAGGACCACAAGAGTTTCATTTTCCTTTACTAATGGGCGCAGGCTGTCAAATGTTTCATTATCGATAACAACGCACCCATCACTATCTAACTGAGGACGACTATCGACGCCTTTTGGCAATCCATGCAGCCAGATGCCACTCCCGGTTCTTTGACTCAGGCGGTCATCTATATTGGGGTAGTTAAGTGGGAAAGCGCCGTTGCCATATTTATCCGCGAGTTTGGCATCACTCAGATACTGGGTCACATGATAAACCCCAATGGGTGTCTTCAGGTCCCCTTCCAAAGCTTTGCCAAAGCCGGATTTGCCAATTGAAACCGGAATCACACGAGCTTCGGTAAACCAACCCGGCCGAGTCTGTTCCAGCAAATGCAGTGCGCCGCGCTCTAAATCGACCCAAACGACGTTGGGTAAATCTGGAGAAACGTGAATAAGACCGTTCGGAATGCCCTCGACCCTGGTATTAACCTGGCCCGCTTGAATACCCCCTGATATCGCACCGAAGAACTCAGCATGAGCCACGGTCGAAAAACACAGCCACAGGGTGAAGACGTTAACGAATCGGGTGAAATTTTGGTTGAGCACCATAACGCTGGTAGAAATAACGAAAACCCAATGTTACGTGAAGACAACCGAGACAGACAACTTTAATCTGAGTCCTGGGGTCAGGTTGCGGTTTGGGCTGTTTACACGCTCAGGGCTGTTTACCCGCTCAGGGCTGTTTACCCGCTCAGGGCTGTTTACCCGCTCAGGGCTGTTTAACCGCTCAAGGCTGTTTAACCGCTCAAGGCTGTTTGTTCCTTCAATTCTGGCGGGCCAACAGCTTAAAGGCCAGTGCGACATGGTCACACAAGTGAGTGAAGCTTTGCAGGTTAGCCGCGGTAAAGGCACCACCCCGAATTTGCCGGTCGGCATAGACGAGGCCTAGAACACGACCCTTTAAGACCAAAGGCTGGGCAAAATACTCCCTGGCACCCAGTGATTGAATTAGAGGATCAGGTATACCTAAAAAACTTGGCATTTGAGCGCTATGCCAGAAGGCATGGTTGGTGAGTTTCAAGAAGTCCAAGTACTCACCCGTACCCGGCTGTGACTTGCGCGACATCGTTCCTTCTTTCCGTGGCCCCAGCATGAATTTTGCTTCTAGATTGCGAGTTTTATGGTTCACAACAGCGAACATTACTGTGTCCATCGAAAGCACGCGGTAAACACCTTCCAAAACAGCCATTACCACCTTATTGATGTCCATATCCTCGCCAAGCATGTGGGTGAGTTGTCGAAGAATAGCGATTTCTAGATCGGCGCCCGTAGAGACAGGCTCTACATTGATCACATCAGCTGTTTCTTCTGTCGGCAGTAGCACGCTGATCTGGGGGAAACCAAATGATACTAAACCTTCGTTTGCTAATCGTGCCCCGGCGTAAATGGTTTCTCGAGTTTCGGCGATAGATAGTCCTAACTGCTTGGACAATTTAGCCAGTTCACTACCAAATTCTGCCGACTGCCAGCCGTGTACCGTTGCTTCCGCAATATCAAGTCCCCCCAACACCGCCTGATCGTCTTTGTGCTTACCGCCACCATGTAATACCTCATCAAGCATGGTACTCAAGTGCCACTCTGAGACTAAAGAAGACGTTAGCTCTGAAAGGGTAAAGCCGAGGACCTCTTTTTCAGCCACCGACTTTCTGGTACCTGCCCCATATCGGCTCAATAACAACTCAGCTTGGGAGAAAGGGAAGCACCAGAACATAATCGGACCTAATCGATGCAGTAGCGCGCCAATATAGACGGCTTCCAAATTCTTGGAACCCGTGTGCTGGGCCAGTCGCTTTGCCTGTACTGCGGAGTGATAAGCGCAGATCATTTCGTGTTGAACTTTTTCTTGATGGGCAGAATTCAAAACCGAATCAATCATAGAGATGGTCAGAGCCAGGTTCCTAACCTCTTCAAAGCCCAGTACAACGATCGCGTAACTCACAGTCTCGATGCCATGTCCCGAGGTGTTGTAGAGCACGCTGTTAGCCAGTCGTAATACTCTCGCGGTCATTGCACTGTCATGCAATATGACATTAGCAAGATCATTAGCGGAGCTGTCCTCTTCTCTCGACACATAGGCGAGGGACCTTGCGGTGTGGGCAAACGCCGGCATTTCCTCTTTCGAAAGCCGGTCGATCCATGCCTCTAGCGGGAGTTTTTTTCGTAATTCTTGCTTCATCCCATAAGTGTAGATCAGGGAAAGCAACTCAAGACTATTGTAGTGCCAAGGTCAAAAACACGAGCAGGCCTAAACCCACGGCCAGTATTGTTTGTTGGCGCAATCGCTTGGAAGACAAGCCAAGCCATAAGCCCGTCAGCAGTACAAACACCAGTCCGGCAGCCGTAAATTGCTGGAAACGCTTGTACAGGAGCGGTCCGTGACCCTTATGGAGTTCAACAATCGTCTTGATCCAATCTGGGTCATGGCGAGTGATTACGAGCACTTGAGGCTCGATCTTGATCTCGTAGTAGGTACGCGAAGTTGGCCTCGTCACCAGGCTATTACCGCCCTGCTTAATGTACTCGAACTCGTAGTCATAGTTCACCGCACTCAATAACGCCCTGACATCCGCCTCCAGACTTTCACTGTTTGCATCCAGTTGAGCCTCTGCAGGCGTTACAATTTGTGTTGTTTCGGTACTGCCCTTTAGACCAAACAAATAAAGGCCGCCAGAGATCGCGATCATTAACAAAATGGCACTGAGAAAAGATGCCATCCACAGATGCAGTCTGATCAAAATAATTCTCATTAACTTTGCTTCATCCTCGGAGTGCCTAAAAAGTCTCGTTTGCCAATCGGTACGCCATGTGACCTCAAAAGGTCGTAGGCAGTTGTCGCGTGAAAGAAAAAATTAGGTATTGAAAAGGACAGAATAAAATCTTCTGCGATGAAGGGCATTCGTCGATCACCGATTTCAAAGATCACATCTTTTCCGAGGTAGCCATCAACGACATCCCGATCCAAGGATTGCAAACGAGTCTTGGCGCCTGCGACCAGTTCCTGTAGCCCCGAATAGTCTGTGTCTGGCAAGCTAGGAGGTGGTGTAAAAATGCCTGAGGCTAAAGCATCCATTGCCCCAGCTGAGTGGTGTGTGACTGAGTTAATCTGAAACGACATCGGCAGCATGTCATCGCATAGACGAGCATCAACCAGTAGCTGCGAGTCTGTCCCCGCGGATTCAAAGTGCCGTCGAGCTTTCTCCATAAACCCGCTTACCGCCTCTAGTTCTTGCAGGTAAGTTGTTACAGTAATGTCGTACAAGGATATGGACATGGCGTCTTCCTAATGGTCTGTTGTTGAATTGTTCAATATTCTCTGCCAGAGCGTACTTAATAAACTGCCAGAGCGTACTTAATAAACTGCCAGAGCGTACTTAATAAACTGCCAGAGCGGTCTTAATAAACTGCCAGAGCGGTCTTATTGAAGGCCAGAGCCGATTTTACTGAAGGCTAGAGCCTGGTGGCTAGGTGGCTTTCACAGTCGGCATACCTTCCCCAGTCCACTCTGACATTGAGCCATCGTAAACAGACACATTAGGATTGCCGACTAGTTTGTGCACGACCGCGTTAACCGTCGCGGCGACTCCCCCGCCACAGTAGGTGAAAATTCTATTCGTGGTTGAAATATTGCCTAAACGCTGTTTCAGCACATCATCGGGAAAAATTCTTGTTCCATTATCCAGAAATAGAGAGAACGGTTGGCAGCTTGAGCCGGTGATGTGTTCGTGATCGTATGCCTGTTGAGGCAGCGTGTTCACCGTACTGATCGTCTCATCCTGCAGGGCGTCTAGTACATCCTCTTTATTCACAAACCAATGTGGCTGCAGGGCTATTTCAAAGGTGGCAACCGGATGCACGCATTCTTCGGTCTCAAGATCACCGCCGGCCTCATGCCAACCAGCCAGTCCACCGTTCAAAACTCTGACGTTAGTGAATCCAGCATGCTGTAGCAGCCACCAAATTCGAGTCGCCCAGGCAATAAAAGTGGTGGTATAAACGACAACTTCACTGTCACGGTCGATCCCTAGGCGACCTAATGCGGTCGCAAGCTCCTCCTCCGCGGGCACCATAAGCTGATAAGGGTTCTGTTTATCCGCTAGCGCTAGATGATCAAGAAATGCTGCGCCGGGGATATGTCCTTTAAGATAGGTGTCTTTAGCGGATAGCTCGCCTTCAGCTTGATTGACCAATAACGTTGCGTCGAAGATTCGCAAATTATCGGCACCTAGTTTTTTACTAAGCGCTTCTGGTTCAATCAGCAGCTCACTTCTTTGAATAGACTGTGTGTTCATATGATATTGCTCCCGAAATATGACCATTGGTCTCCAATGTAGCTTCAAAACGGCTGTTGCTTCTCCTCGACTTCATAGAATACCGCGATCATCCATTGTTGATAATTTTCATTTATCCCTTTCAGTTCCGACGTTAGGTCTCTACAAATGTCGTTTCAATGGGTTGGCCCCTATTTGGCCAAATTCTAAATTTCAACCGGAGAATTTGCTTGCCATTGCTAAGCACTTGCCGCTCTTCAACACTTGGTCTTGTTAACAAAATGCCCGGAAACTGTTCAAATATCCCTAGCATCGAAGCCTTTGCTGAGTCCGCCATTTTCTCTTGCTCGTCCTTATCTCCAAGTAGCATCACGTCAACGAAATACGTTGTTGATGGTTCGGTTGGGAATAAAGACAATTGCCCTGAGGGCATTTTCTAATTCCACGTATCGCATCGTAATCTTTTTAACTTTTCCCGTCTGACCTGCTAGCTCGACCAGATCACCCACGTCTAGTAGGTCTGAAAATATAATGGTAACGCCCATGACAACGTCCTGGACGATTCCCTGGGAAGCGAATGCCAGGGCAAGTCCAATCACACAGGCGCTAGCAAGATAAGCAGTTACTGAGACGTTCATTTCTTGAAGGATGAGACCAAAGGCAAAAAAATAAAGCGCGAAAACCGAAGCGCTGCATGTCAGTGTAATAATAGAGTGCGATTTTTTTGAGTCTTGGAGCGCGCACCAGTGGTCACGTGCTCAGCCACCCACCGAACAACGACGACTAGCAGGTGAATCATCACGGCAAAGATGATCAGCAGCATGACTCGCATCGGCGACGACTGTTGATTTAGGAACTGAAGAAAATCATTTTCCAAACTATTCGCCCATATCAATAGGTAACATTTAAGTGAAGCCCAATAATAGTCGTTTCACCAAGTGAATCGAGTTCAATCTAGAGTACGTGTGCTAAACAGACAATATGCAACCACACCCTATACTTGGGTCATGTTATCCGTAGGGACCTATCTATAATAATTATGTGTTTATGGGCTACCGATACGAACTATTTTATGTGTAATATTTGCAGTCAGGCCAATTTGAGGAAGGTAAACCAATGGACATGATCGATGAAGAGCTGAACCGACTAAAGACTCGAGTAGACGAACTCAAGTCTAGAATCATGCCCGATTTAGAGAGCATATCTGAAGTCTTGTACGCACGCATCATGCCAATGAAAGAAGGCAGTGAAGAACGAGAAAAGCTAGAGGCTGAATATACGCTGCTAAGCAAAGAACTCACCCTTCGAAGTAAAGAACTCATTAATCATCGTAGTAGCATGGATAATCTGGAGTTTGAAAAGAGCCTGAAACGCTAGTTAAGAAAGTACAACTGATGCCTTGCAAGAAATACTGTACGTATATACAGTAGATAAGAATCACACTACGTATTGTCAATCCATGCCACCGCCACATCACCATCACCCCAGACGCCAGAAAGGTTACGCCGAGTTGCACTGCCTCAGCAATTTCTCATTTTTACGTGGCGCCTCTCACCCGGAGGAACTGGTTAAGCAGGCAAGCGTGCTTGGCTATCAAGCCGTTGCCATTACCGATGAATGCTCTATGTCTGGCGTGGTGAAAGCGCATGTTGCTGCAAGAGAATGCGGTATTCAGTTGATTGTGGGGGCGGAGTTTCACTTCCGTGAACCGGTTCATCTGGTGTTATTGGCACCGAACCGTGTCGGTTACGGGCAGATTTGTCATCTCATTACCCTTGCTCGACGGCGAGCTGCTAAAGGTGAATACGATGTGCAGTTAAAAGACCTGCGCTATGGCATGGATCAATGCCTCGCGATGTGGCTACCGATAGGCAACCAAGAAGACATTCGATACGGCGAGCGGCTTAAACAAGTTTTTGGTCATCGCTTATGGCTAGGCGTAGAGGTTTTCCCAGATGGGCATGAGCTAGAACGCTACCAACAGGCTTTTCACTTAGGTGAAGCACTGCAGCTCAATTTAGTTGCAGCAGGCGATGTGCACATGCATCACCCCGATCGAAAATCCCTATTAGACGTGTTGTCGGCCGTACGGATGGGCCAGTCAGTTCGTTTGGCTGGACGACTGTTGTTTGCTAACAAAGAAAAGCATCTTCGCTCCGTCTCTGCTCTCGAAAAGCTCTATCCACCTAAGCTACTAACAGAAACCTTACATATCGCTGACCTCTGCGACTTTTCCCTGGATGAACTGCGCTATGAGTATCCCGAAGAACTGGTGCCCCCCCACCTCACGCCTGCGCAATACTTGCGCCAACTAACAGATGCCGGAGCACAGGAACGTTGGCCAGAGGGAGAAACAACAGCCGTACGAGCGCTCATTGAAAAAGAACTGAAGCTGATTGCGGAACTGGAATATGAGTATTACTTTTTAACTGTATTTGACGTAGTACATTTTGCCCGCAGCCAAGAGATTTTGTGTCAGGGGCGTGGTTCCGCAGCCAATAGCGCAGTGTGCTACTGCCTCAAAATTACCGAGGTTGACCCCGCCCGTATGAGTCTACTATTTGAGCGGTTTATCTCTAAAGAGAGAGACGAGCCACCCGATATTGATGTCGATTTTGAGCATGAACGGCGCGAAGAAGTCATCCAATATATCTACAAAAAGTATGGCCGGGAACGCGCAGCAATTGCTGCCACTGTGGTGAGCTATCGCCCTAAAAGCGCTGTTCGTGATGTCGGTAAAGCATTGGGGATGGATTTACAATTAGTGGAGCATCTTGCCAGGTCCCTATCCTGGTGGGACAAGCAGGATGAACTTCTGGCCCGATTTGAAGAAGCGGGTATTAACCCTCGTAGCCCGGTGATTGGCCAGTTCATGTTACTGGTCAATCAGATCCTCGGCTTTCCTCGTCACTTATCCCAACACGTTGGTGGTTTTGTGATTTCTCGTGGACCGCTCTCTCATCTGGTACCGGTAGAGAATGCTGCCATGCAGGATAGAACCATTATTCAGTGGGATAAAAACGATCTCGAAGCATTAGGTCTCTTAAAGGTCGATATACTCGCGCTTGGTATGCTCACAGCGATTCGTAAGAGCCTCGATATGATCAATGAATACCGGGGTTACAGCGGAAAACGGCAACTAGGGATTCATAACATTCCAGCAGAAGACCCCCTCACCTATCGAATGCTGCAGCAAGGTGACAGCGTTGGCGTATTTCAGGTCGAGTCCAGAGCGCAAATGTCGATGTTGCCGCGACTCAAGCCCAAGACCTTTTACGATCTTGTCATTCAAGTTGCCATTGTTCGCCCCGGACCGATTCAGGGCAATATGGTACATCCCTATTTGAAGCGACGTAATGGCGAAGAAGCGGTTACCTATGCCAACGATGAAGTAAAGGCGGTCTTAGGTCGCACCCTGGGTGTCCCCATCTTTCAAGAACAAGTGATTAAACTCGCCGTGGTCGCCGCTGGTTTTACACCCGGTGAGGCTGATCAGCTACGTCGGGCTATGGCCGCCTGGAAACGCAAAGGCGGGCTAGAAATTTTTCAACAAAAACTCATTGATGGCATGCTAGAGCGTGGTCATGACAAAGACTTTGCCGAGAGAATATTCGAGCAGATTAAAGGTTTTGGAGACTATGGCTTCCCAGAATCACACGCCGCCAGTTTTGCCCTGCTGGTATATTTTTCAGCCTGGATTAAGCGTCATGAACCTGCGGCATTTTATTGTGGCTTGCTCAATAGCCAGCCAATGGGCTTCTATTCTCCTTCCCAGCTGGTACAAGATGCGGCTCGCCACAATATTGAAGTCCGGCCGGTGGATATTCTCACCAGCGTATGGCAATGCACATTAGAACAACCAGAAATTTCTCGCCCCGGTCAATTTTCACAGCCCGCAATACGTCTTGGCTTTCAACGAATCAAAGGCTTTCGCGAGGGTTCCGCAGAACGGGTAATTCAGTGCCGAAATATTCAACCTATCCATAACCTGCAGGATATTGCGAAGCGAGCAAGACTCGATAAAGGCGATATGGAACGACTAACGGAAGGCGGTGCTTTTCGACAACTGTCAGGTCACCGATATCAGACTCACTGGGAAGCCAAAGGTATTCTGGACACGCCGCGCCGGCAAGCAACCGAATCTATTGAACTGGAAGTCGCTGAAAAACGACAAGTCTACTTACCCCCACCGGCAGAAACAGATGACCTAAAAGCAGACTATCTAAGCTTGGGCTTAACCCTAGGCCGGCATCCGATGGCCATGCTCCGAGAACACGCACCATTTGATCGTCTGAAAACAGCCAGAGATCTAGAACAACTGAATCACGGCCGATTTGTTCAGGTAGCGGGTATTGTGACCGGTCGCCAACGGCCCTCGTCTGCTTCAGGCGTGTTGTTTCTAACGTTGGAAGATGAAACTGACAATATCAATGTGGTGATCTGGACACGGGTTTTGGAGACTTTCCGGGCGGCAGTTGTTCAGGGCCGATTACTCAAAATCAAAGGTGTAATGGAGCGTCAGGACTCTATCATTCACGTGATTGCTGGCCATGTAGAAGACCTTAGTCAGCATCTTGAGCACTTCTCGCTTAAATCCCGTGATTTTAGATAGAACCTGAAGCCGTCACGGGCTTAACAGTCACGGGCTATTTGCTGCGCAATATAATCCGTGCGTTGACAACACCAGAGGCGTCATCGCGATCAATTGAAATTTGCCGGACTGAGACATTCTGCGAGCTCACGCTACTCATCCAGTCTAACAACAACCCAAAGCTAACACCGTCAAACCAAACACTTACCCCATCTTCGCCTTCTGGTTGCAAGCGATTGGGGTTGATCCCAAAACGTCTCGCTGAATTTGAAACATCGGACATCAAGTTCTGACCACTGATACCCGGTTCATCAGAAGCAGAGGCGCGCGCCTCCACTTCAGTTGTCTTCATATACTGCAGGAGAGATTGGTTGCGCTCAAAGTCAGCTAAGCGATCGGCGTAAAAATCGTGAGCTGGCAGCAGCATACCGAAATACAAGAACAAACCGGCGAAGAAAATGCCAAGGGTCTTAACTGCTAACTGTTCTTGACGTTCCAAATGTTCGTAACGGTCTCGTAAAGCGACTAATTGAGGATGATCTAGCAGCATCACGAACCTCCCAACATTTTGACTTTGACGCTGCCACGTACAGCATCATCAGCCTGGTTGATCGTCCCAATTTCAGCTTCGAGTCCAATCTTGTTAAGCGTGTCAGCAAAACTGATTAATTGTTCACTACGGCTAGCTTCCAGTTGTAACACAAGGTCACCACGACTCTCGTTGTAGTTGACGTTGCTGAGAACCAAACTCGCGCCGGGGATATTTTTAGTCGTTTCGATAAACAATGTCATGAACTCGCCCGTCGCACCGCCTCCTGAGCGTAAATGGTTTTGCCAGCGGCGGCGCATATCGCGGACATTTCTGTCGTTTGGATAAATCTCTGCATATAGCGCCCGTGCTTCTGTGTCCATCTGCCTCGCTTGCATGTCGAGATACACAGCTTGGCCCATGACCACAAAAAGGTGTAGCAAGAAGGCGCAGCCAGCCAAAATGGCAACTGAGCGCCAGGCACCACTCCGGCGGATCTGTTGGTCTGCAACCTTAAAATCACCTTGCAGCAAGTTAATGACGTTCTTATCGAAGCCGCGACACAGAGATTCAAAAGCAGAATATTCCAGCTCAACTATCTGAGTAGGTGATTCCGACTCAGCATTCATCTGGTCAAATTGAAGTGACAAGGCATCTATCTGCGCATGAGAAATAATGATCTCAGTGCTTTCTATTGCGTCACTGGCAAGCAATCCAACGGTCGTTGCCAGCATGTCGGTCGCTATACAGACGCCCTGATTGTGACCGGACCGAATCATCGAGCGATTACCGTCGACGAAGATGCTACAAGATGCCGAATGGGGCACGGCAAGCAAATCTACAGTGAAGTGATTTGGCTCGACACCCACATCCTGCAGAAGCTTCCACCAATGGCTCATGAGGTCGCGGTCAATAACTGCAACGTTCACCGCGCCCGTGGCACTCCTGGATCCAATAGCGAAATGGCAAGTTTCCACGTCTGTTGCTAGCTGTTCTTCAACCATAAACGGCACGGCCTGCAGAATTTGTCGCTGTTGCTTGCTCGGAACGACTGCGTCGGTTAGCAGTACATCCTCGCCATGAATCATCACGATGGTTCTACCACTAATGTCTAAATCAGCAACAAGTCCGCGAAACTCTTCCTGTGAGCCTTCTCCACGAAACCGCACAATGCCTGATGTCTCGTCCAGCAGCATCCATTCGAAATGGCTGGAAAATTCGCCTTCCAGCTCACGTTCACTGAGGCGCAGAAATAGATTCTCAGCCATTATTTGTCTCGTCCTGCTCTTCGGTAATAAAAGGCTGCACTTTCTTGCCTTGATCTCGGTAAATCACACGCATCGTTCCATCTGTCGGGTCACGTTGAATGATACTGGTCAGATATCCAAAGCGATCTTGAAATCGCGCTCGAACGCTCACCTTAAAAAAACTGGATTGTACACTAAGCCCGTCGATCACGATGCTATCAGCAGAACTACCCAGACCTAGGTCGGCCGCAAATTCACCTGGGTTCCGATACGGACCGTTGCTATCGCGTCCAGCGACGATGGATTCCGCCGCAGACAGTGATAAGCCCGGCGCAATTGCTTGCAGTACCTGTGGCGACGCGGTGTTGATATTAATTTTGGTATTCGGGTTTGCTATGGCGGTCACATAGGGCGAAATTTGGGCAAATCTCTCAGCGTCCATTTCCAAAATTAAACGCAGCTCAGATAAATCGGCCATGGGTCCGTTCGCCGAGCGATAGGGTCTTTCTAGGCCGAGGTAATCATAATCTTCCGCCCCGAGTGCTGAAACGCTATTATTTTGGTCCACCCAGTCCAGAATGCGATCAACATACGCAGCGTCTAGCCCCTGCTCTGCAAACAGACGGGTTAGCCGGTCTTTGACAAGTTGACGACCTGCACCTTCTATCACGATGGCGTTCAGATTAAGCCGTGCCTGCAGATCTTCAATCAGCAGCTCAATCTCACCTTGTTCGAAATCAAAACGTAAATCCGCACCTGACCAGTTTTCGTTTAGATGGTCAGAGTCAGGTGCGTCGATGAAATCCTGATGCAAAATTTGCCGAGCTAGCTCTTCACCGCCGAGCGCATACTGCCTGACAATACCTTGATCAAAAAAGGTTCTTGCACGGGTAACGGCGAAGTGCTGGTCGGTGGACATAGAAACCCCTAACACTGTCGCAATCACTACGACCAACATGATCGTAATCAGAGCGACACCTTGTTGACGTTTGAAGTTCACGGCCTCGCCTCGGTCTGTTGAGGATCGCCACTAAGGCTTGAACCAGCGTCTCCTGGCTCGCCTGGATTGTTAAGCTGACCGTCACTAATTGGCGCTAGCGTGTCCACAAAGTTGAATACTTTGCGCAGTTCACCATGGGCTTTGGTTTGTAAAATGACTTCTGCAGCAACAGGAATCAGCCGAGCTGTATCTGAATCGGGCCAAACATCAGTCGATTCGCCGTCCTCTGAAATGAGGTTAATTCGAAAGTCTTCGACACCGCTAAGGATAATTTGCGTGATAGCTTCAGAATCTTCTGCTCGATCTAAAACCAGCCAAAAATTTCGTTCAAGTTGACCCTCTTCATTAAGGTCATAGGCCACGCGTTGTAAGTTACTTCGGGCAAGACCAATCGGGTTGCTCCAACCGGTTCGAGTGAATTCTATAAAGTATGGCCCAGTTGAAAGCATCAAAGGAGGCAGTGGATCGCCATATTCATCCCTAATGCTTCTTGGTACGGTCTGGCTCATATCTCGTTCAAGAATGGTGAACGCGCGACTCAAATCGGAAAAATCCTTAATCTGAACTTTCGTTTTCTGATGGGTGTCGATTACCGTTCGCAGCATCTGATTAGCGCCAAGCCCAACCACTGAAAAGATAGCCATAGCGACCAGAACTTCTAAAAGCGTAAACCCGTTTGATCGATGCATCAGTAGCGCCCCACAAATCCTGTTAGCTCAACCACCCTATTATCTAGATCCTCGGGGTGAAACACGCTGACAATAACGCGCCGCATGTCAGCATTCTCTGTTGATTCGTAATCCACAACAATTTCCCAGTCTTTATTCGCCATCACGACACTTCGGCGGTCAGACCCCGGAGAGGGATAATTACTATTTTCCCTGGACTGGCTACGAATCTCGTTCAATTGATTCTCGGCGATCCAGTAAGCCAGGCTGCGCTCTTGGATGAGTCTTGTTTGATAAACCGTTTGAGTCGCATTCTTGATGAGTGCTGCTGAAACAATGGCAAAAATTGCTACTGCAACCATGACCTCAAGCAAGGTAAAACCTCGGCGCGCACTAGTCTTCATCTGGATCGACTTTTTCAATGCGGGTGTAACCGTCTGAACGCAGCGTGACGGACAAGTCTCTGCCTTGGTAGATGGTTAGGTCAAAGGGTGTTGTTTCACCACTGGACAAAAGCATCACGGGCGGCAACCCTTGTTCGTCTTCTCCTTCGAGACGGAACCCCTCTCCTTCGATCTTCAATCGCATCTCGATGCCTTCGGACGTTTCGCGCGGTTGCAATGGCGGTACGTCATAGCTGACCCAGGTTTGGTTGATATCATCATAAATATAAAAGCTGTATGCACTGAGTCGACCTCCACTGTTTCGATCGAGTCGAAAGCCAAATTCATTGGATTGCATCAGCGCTTCTTCGCGCGCCAGTTCAATGACGATTTGTAGACGTTTAACTTCAGCTTCGAAATCAGCTGAGCGTGTCAGGCTAGGCATATTGGCAATGACAACACCGGACATGATGGACACGATCATCAAGACGACCAAAATTTCTATCAGGGTGAAACCTGATGAACGAGATCCGCTCACGAGTGGCTAGAGATCCGTTGAGCTAATATCAGTATCGACGCCAGTGCCGCCCTCTCTGCGGTCTGCACCGTATGAATAGACCTCGAAGGTTCGCTCTTCGTTAAAATAAAGATACGGCTCATCCCAGGGATCGACAGGCATCTTCTTTAGATAGGATTCCGGCCCCCAGTTTCTCACCTCGGGAAAGCCGCTGGGCTCACTAACAAGGGCTTCTAGCCCCTGCTCTGTGCTCGGGTAAAAACTGTTATCGAGCCGGTAGAGCTCAAGGGCATTGCCAACCGCCAGTATGTCTGACTTTGCGGCCTCGACTCTCGCTTCATCTGGTCTGCCAATAATATTCGGTACAATCAGAGCACCCAGAATCCCTAAAATGACCACGACGACCATGATCTCGATCAAGGTAAACCCGTTTTCCAAATTTCTTGTTTTGTTCATAGTCCTGTTCATAGTCCTGTTCGTGTTCGTGTTAATGGCTGATCTGCCCGACCGAATAATGTCAGACACTAGCCGACCAATTGGTTCAAATTGATGATGGGTAACAGTATCGCCATCACGATGGTAAACACGGCGCCGCCCATTAACAGCAACATAAATGGTCCAAATAGGCTCAGTAGCACCCCAAGTAGCAGTTCAACATCCTGCTGCATACTATTGGCAACACGAGATAACATATCATCGAGTTGTCCACTCGATTCTCCACTTGCGATCATGTGCAGCATCATCGGCGGAAAGTACCCACTCTGCTCTAGCGCGACGTTAAGACTGGAACCCTCACTCACTTTTAAAGTTGCTTCCAACACTTTTTGTCGCAAAAACGTATTCGATAGCACCTGGCCGGCAATCCGCATTGCGTCAACAAGAGGGACACCACTCGCCGACAGGATGCTGAGCGTACTGGCAAATTGCGCTGTGTTCATGCCTCGACTCATCTTCGCTATCAAAGGCATATGTAATATCTTCTGATCCCAGGACAATCGTATGGCTGGTGACTCCAATGCTTTTCGGGCTCCGAAGATGGCGACGATGAACCCAGCAAAAACGAAGATGCCATAATCAGTGACGAAATCACTCAGCGAAATAATAAGAACCGTCAGCGTAGGTAGGTCCTGCCCAGTGTCCGCAAATACTTTGACGATATCCGGTACGACATAGCCTAACAATCCTGCCAGGATTGCAATGGTAAGGGAGAACAGAATCACCGGGTAAACCATCGCTTGTTGAATTCGCGATCTTGATTCTTGCTGTGATTCTGTAAAATCAGCGAGTCTATTCAATACGAGATCAAGGTGGCCGGCAGATTCACCAGCTGCGACTGTCGCTCTATACAAATGAGGAAAAGCTCGCGGGTATTCGGCGAGGCTATTAGCAAGACTGAAACCTTCCATCACTTTGCCTCGAACCGCCAGCAACATGCTTTGAATCCTAGGGTTCTCACTTTGTTTTGACACCGCAAGCAAGCACTCTTCTACTGGCAAACCTGCCGCAATGAGCGTCGCGATTTGGCGGGTGATCAGGGCGAGTTCGCGAACACTTAAGCTCGGCTTAAAGAATTCTGCGAAAAATTGATTGCCGCTGGTTTTTTCCTCTTTCGTCGCGGTGACAGACAAGGGAGCCATGCCTTTGTCGCGCAACATTTGTCGCACTTGTCGGACACCTTCGCCCTCGAGGACACCTTTTTCCTCTCGTCCCTTTGGGTTTAGAGCTGTGTATTCAAACGCCGCCATGTCGGATTACTCTTTTGTCGTGACGCGAAGCAATTCATCGACTGAAGTCACGCCTGCCAGCACTTTTGCGACACCATCGTCTCTAATGCTCGTGGAGTTCTTGCGAGCCTGATCCTCTAATTCCATTTCGGAGGATCCACTGTGGATCAGCCGGCGCATTTCATCATCCACAGTGACAACCTCATAGATGCCCTGCCGGCCTCGATAGCCCTCTTGAGCGCACTTCTCGCAACCCACGTGGCGGTAAAGTGTTGGCGGATTTGCTGCGTCTATCTCAAGTAAATCACATTCATATTCGCTCGCCGTATAAGACTGACAACAATCTTTGCATAGCAAGCGCAGTAGCCGTTGCGCGACCAATCCGACAATACTGTTACTCAGCAGGTAAGGCTGTACGCCAAGGTTCGCCAGACGCGTGAGTGCTCCAATTGCGGTGTTAGTGTGGATCGTTGATAGCACAAGGTGACCTGTCAGACTTGCCTGCACGGAAATATCTGCAGTCTCATAGTCTCGAATTTCTCCGACCATAACGACGTCGGGATCTTGTCTCAAAATCGCCCGTAAGCCTTTCGCAAAGGTCATTTCTGCCTTAACGTTAACCTGCGTCTGGCCCACGCCTTCCACATCATATTCGATGGGGTCTTCAACAGTCAGGATGTTGCGAGAGCGATCGTTTAGCTTGTCGAGACAAGCATATAGGGTGGTCGACTTACCCGACCCTGTCGGCCCAGTGACGAGAATAATCCCGTGTGGCTTGCTCACTAGACTCTGCATCGACGTAAGGTCGCCGTCGCTCATACCAAGGGCAACCAGATCTCGACGGCCTTCATGCTTGTCGAGCAAACGCATCACGACACGTTCGCCATTACTTGCCGGGATAGTTGAAACTCGGACATCAACTTCTCGTCCGCCCACTCGGACTGAAATTCGACCATCCTGCGGCAGGCGCTTTTCCGCGATATCGAGCTTAGCCATGACCTTGATCCTTGATACCAACAATGGTGCCAGCGCGCGTCTTGGACTCACCACTTCTCGAAGCACTCCGTCGACACGAAAACGAACCACAAGGCGGGTCTCATAGGTTTCAACATGTATATCTGAGGCATCAACCTTAATGGCTTCAGTGAGTAGTCCGTTGATCAGCTTAATAATGGGTGCATCATCTTCCTGCTCAAGCAGGTCGCTACTATCCGGCAATGAATCGACGATGCTACCTAAATCCATCGCCTCTCCGAGCCCTTCAATCATCTGCATCGCTTCGCCAGAGTCATCTTGATAGGTCGTCGAAAGCTGTCGGTCAAATGTCGGTAGGTCGACTTCTCGCGGTTGAATCGTGCTGCCAGCAAAGCGTCGCACCTCGGCTAAAACCTGAGGTGTAATGCCGCTCTTGTACAACACGTCTCGCACCTGGCCCTCCTCTCGGGGTAGCAGCAAAACACCATGTCGCTTTGCAAAGCTAAAAGGCAGACGGCGATTGGCGGCAATCTCACTCATATTCACAGTCCAGTTCACAGTTGAGTTCTAAAAAACAATGTTATCTCATTGTTTTAAATCGTTTTTTACGTCCAGATGGTGGTGTTCTCGTGATTGCCGAGCGCTCCGGGCGAGGCACAGTATTGTCTCATTTGGTTAGATGAGTTGCTACTAACAACCGCTAAGTGAAATAAGCACTTCTAAACAGCTAGCTGCACAATTACTATAACAGTGATCAATGCTATTTTTGACAGGCCATTAGAAGGGGTGATCATTCACCAAAGTAATTATGAAGCTAAGTAACATAGATCTAAATTTGTTCGTCGTGTTTGACGCTATCTACACGGAAGGCAACCTGACCCGTGCAGGTGAGATTATCGGTATTACTCAGCCGGCAGTGTCTAACTCTCTGTCTAGACTGCGTAACTTGTTCAATGACCCGATGTTCGTAAGAACAGCTGATGGCATGGTACCTACACCTGTGTCCCAAAATATCATTGGCTCAGTACGGCAAGCATTGGGCCTAATTCGCTCCAGCGTTCAGGAGAGTGAATCTTTCGACCCGCTCGCATCTGATAAGCGTTTTCGCATCAGTATGTCTGACCTTAGCCAATCGATTTTATTACCCTACATCTTTGGTAAGTTGAAGCGCGAGGCGCCGCAGATTGCCGTTGATTGTTATCACATACGGCGGCGGGATATGAATATTGAGTTAGCGTCGGGCAATCTTGACCTTGCGATCGATATTCCGCTCACGCCCGACACGCAGATCAAGCACGCACCGCTATTTTCGCACCCTCAGGTTTGTGTGGTGAGAAACAACCATTCGATTGTTCAAGACCGTGAGGTTTTGGATATTGGCACTTACCTGGAACTACAGCATATCAATATCTCCAGTCGCCGAGGTGGCCTTGGCCAAACTGATCTTGCGTTGGGAAAAATGGGCAAGCGCCGGCACATCGCGCTGCGCACACAGCACTATCTGCCCGTCGCAGAGCTCGTCGCACGAACCGACCTGACGCTGACAATACCAAGAGTCTTTGCCGATTTTTTGGCTGCGAGATTGCCTGTAAGGCATTACAATTTGCCCTTCGAAGTACCACCTTTAGAAACTCACCTGTACTGGCATGAAAGCACTGACCGCGACCGAGCGAACAAATGGATGCGTGAGATGTTGCTAGAGATGCCGAACAAAGTTTCCTGGGGAACGGTACAGCCAGACTAAGCAAAGCTAAGGTCAGAAATGAATTTTGTCGGAAGTCATATCCTGTCGGTTTCTCAATTTGACCGAGAAGCGATCGAGCAAGTCTTTAGTGTTGCTGATCAAATGGATCCTTATGCCCGCCGTCAGAGGGTCACCCGGGTTCTAGAAGGCGCCATTCTTGGCAGCATGTTTTTTGAACCAAGTACTCGAACCCGCGTGAGTTTTGGTTGCGCTTTTAATCTGCTCGGTGGTGAAGTTCGAGAGACCACAGAAGTGAAAGCATCTTCCATCGCCAAGGGCGAGAGCTTCTACGACACCGCGCGCGTGTTGTCGGGGTATAGTGATGTCATTGTCATGCGCCATCAACTAGAAGGCAGTGTCTCTGAATTTGCCGATGCGTCTCGGGTTCCCGTATTGAACGGCGGAGACGGATCTAATGAGCATCCAAGTCAAGCGTTGCTTGATCTATACACCATTCGGAAAGAGCTGGACTCACAGCACAAAGGCATCGACAACTTACGCATCGCGCTTATTGGTGATTTGCGTTACGGGCGTGCAGTACATAGCTTGTGCAAATTGCTGTGCCTATACAATAACGTGCATTTCTCCCTGATATCACCACCGGAACTCGCTTTACCAGACGAATATCTGGAACAGATTCGAAGTGCTGGCCATGAGGTGCTAATCTCCAGCGATCTACAATCGGGGATTGGCGCAGCGGACATCCTGTACGTTACAAGAACGCAAGAAGAGCGTTTCCCTGATCCAGCCGAAGCCAATAAGTACAAAGGTCTGTTTCGCCTCAATCAGTCAATTTACACCGAATTTTGTGAACCCAACACGGTGATCATGCATCCCTTACCACGGGATTCTAGAGCGAATGCAAGTGAGCTCGATACCGACCTAAATGATAATCCCAATCTAGCGATCTTTCGCCAGACCGATAATGGGGTATTAATCAGGATGGCTTTATTCGCCTTAATCCTCGACGTTGCAGGGCAAATCGACAAACACTCGCGCCCTGTGAATTGGTATACAGACAAGCGCTTTTAGGCGTCACGATAGCTACTTAACTTTACAGAAACCGCAAGGAGCGACCTATGATTTATGACAGTATATTAGACACCATCGGCAATACACCGGTTGTCAAAATCAACCGGCTGGGCCCAGAAAACCAAACGATTTATGCCAAACTTGAGGCCTTCAATCCACTTGCGTCAGTTAAGGACAGACTAGCGATTGCCATCATAGAAGATGCTGAACGGTCTGGTGCACTGCAACCCGGACAAACCGTGGTCGAAGCCACCTCTGGGAACACGGGGATATCACTGGCAATGGTTTGCGCTGCAAAAGGCTATCCTTTCGTTGCCACTATGGCCGACTCATTCTCAATTGAACGCCGCAAAATCATGAAGGCCATGGGCGCCAAAGTGATTTTGACACCGGCGGCAGAACGCGGTTCAGGGATGGTAAAAAAGGCTCAAGCACTCGCCGAGCAGTATGGCTGGTTTATGGCGGATCAATTTCAGAACCCTGCTAACCCTGAGTATCACCGCAACACGACCGGGCCGGAAATCCTAAGAGATTTTGCGGGTAAAAATTTGGACTATTTCGTTGCCGGTTGGGGCACAGGCGGCACTATTACTGGCACCGGTGAAGTCATCAAACTGGCGCGACCAAAAACTCAAATCGTCGCTGCTGAACCGGAAAAGGCGGCATTGCTTAGCGGTAATGAATGGTCACCACATAAGATTCAGGGCTGGACGCCAGACTTTATTCCAGGTGTCTTGAACCCCGATATTGTCGATCAGATTGTGCTCATCCCAGATGATGGGGCAATCGAAACAGCTCTGGCCCTGGCATCCCAAGAAGGCATATTCTGCGGTATTTCAGGTGGCGGCAGCATGTGGGCTGCACTCGAAATCGCGAAAACCGCTCCGCCGGGAAGTACTATTCTGGCGATAATCGCTGACACAGGCGAGCGCTATCTCAGCACGCCGCTATTTGAAAATATCTCTGAAGAATCCGATGACCAGTGGCTAGAGAGTCAGTAATCGATTCTAAAGACGTTTAGACGGGCGTTAAATAAAACGCCTAAGGAGTTTTGTGCTAAATCTATTGATACCTGACGTCGCTGCAGAGCGGCTGCGAGAAGAATTGTCACCACTCAATGACCGCATCAACTATTACTTTATGCATGAGGGCGGTGATATCACGCTCAACGGCGTGGCCGTCAATGCTGTAGACGCTGATATCCATCTGGGTTGGTTCAGCAATGACGTGATGTCCAGCAACTATGGTCGAGAATATGCTGTGCAGCTTCTGAAATCGCCTAACTTAAAATGGGTTCAGTCAGCTTCCGCTGGTCTGGATAATCCGTTCTTTGCCAAGCTTGCTGCCAAAGGTATTCGCATGACGAACAGCAATGCGCAGGCGCCTGCTATCGCTGAATATGTCCTCGCGTCTGTACTGGAACGCTACCAGGGTTTTGTTGAGCGCCGCCATCATCAAGCCAACCAGGACTGGCAAGATAATCACTTTCGAGAACTTTACGACTCTAACTGGATGGTCATTGGATACGGCAATATTGGTCGGCGTGTCGGCACACGGGCAAAGGCCTTTGAAGCTAATGTAATAGGCGTAAAACGCGTTAAGGGAGATGCACCAGGTGCCGATAGCATCATCACCTATGATGAGGTTCTAGATGCTCTGCCCGATCAAGACGTTGTCGTTTTGGCCTGTGCGCTCACCGACGACACAAGAGACATGGTCGATGAAACCTTTCTAAACGCTATGAAACGTGACGCCGTGCTCGTCAACATCGGCCGTGGCGACCTCGTTGATGAGAATGCGCTATTAAGAACGCTTGATTCCAATGGTATCGACTATGCGGTGCTAGATGTTTTCCGCGAGGAGCCGTTGCCTGCTGAGAGCCCATTCTGGACCCAGCCGCGGGTATTAGTAACACCTCACTCATCCAACCGCGGGAGTGGCACGAGCAGCCGTGGTGACGATCTGTTTATGAGCAATTTACAGAGATTTGCAAACGACGAGCCACTGCTCAACGAAGTCGACCTGTCGGAACTCATTTAGTTGGCGTACTGGGTAGGATTAGCGAACTCATTTAACTGACAAACTAATAAAACTGGCGATCCGGGATTCCTAGCCTAGACTCTAAAGCGAGCTCTGGAAAAATGGGAAAAAAGCGTGTCATTAAAATTGCAACTGATTTTGTTCAGTTCGTTGATCAGTGTTGTCGCGGCGATGTTAGCGGCCGCCACTATATCTCGGGTCACTTTTTCGGAAATTAATACGGAAACAAGCGCTCAGTACTACGCCAACTTAACGGCCAAGCGCAAGCTTGTTGAAGCTGAAATTACGGACTACTTTGGTACCATAAAGAATCAAGTTATCACGTCCGCATTTGATCAATCCACCAGAGCTGCCACGACCGCATTCATCAAAGGATTTAACTCCTATGAAGCTGATCGCGCCGTCAGCATCGACCATCAGAGTTATCTTCGCGACTACTATGAGAACGAATTTGGTGAAGCTTTCCGAGATAGGAACAACGCGTCACTCGACATCGAATCACTGATCGCACCACTGTCCTCGACAGCGATGGCTTTACAGAGCGATTTCATCGCAACAAACCCCTACCCTCGCGGGGAGAAAGACGGCCTTACGACCCTAAACAACAACACGCCCTATGACATAGCACATGCGACCTATCACGGCAGCCTGCAACATTTCTTAAAGACCTTCGGTTATTATGATATTTTCATTGTCGATGCCAAAAACGGCAACATCGTTTATAGCGTTTTTAAGGAACTTGATTATGCGACAAGCCTGATGACTGGGCCCTATTCAAACTCCGGTATCGCTGAAGCATTCAACCGGGGTTTGAACCTTGGGCCAGGCGAAACATATTTAACGGATTTTGCCAGTTACGTTCCCTCTTACAACGATTCAGCAAGCTTCATTTCGAGCCCAATATACGTCGACGGTGAGCGCGTCGCTGTCATGATTTTTCAAATGCCCATCAGTGAAATTAATCGCATCATGACTTACGGTGAACGTTGGCGGGAAGCAGGTTTCGGCGAGAGCGGAGAAGTCTATCTGGTTGGAGAGGACAGTACACTGCGCAATGAAAGCCGTTTTTACGTAGAAGACCCAGAGGGTTACCTATCGATTTTAAGACAACAAAATATTGCTGTACACAGCAAAATTGCGGAAAAAGGTACGAGTATCGCCCTGCAGCCAGTAACAACCAGTGGCGCGCAGAAAGCACTACAAGGCCAGTCTGGGTTCGAGGTTATCCAAGATTATCGCGGCGTAGCGGTACTTTCCTCTTATGGGCCAGTTGAGCTCGGCGACCAGAAGTGGGCGATCATGTCCGAGATTGACGAGTCAGAGGCATTTAGATCTACCAACAGACTGATTAGTTCGATCATCCAGTGGACTGCAGCTGTCGTGTTGATAATTTCAGTGATTGCTATCACGTTAAGCGCCTTTCTTGCTAACAGGATCATTCGACCGTTAGATGGCTTGTCAACCCGGCTCGCAGAACTTGCTGTCGATGAAGCCGATTTGACGCAGCGTATCTCTCCTGTTGGAACGCCTGAGATTGATAGGATTGGTACCGGTTTCAATAGTTTTATGGAGCGACTGCAGGATGTCGTTAGTAAAATAAAGGATGCCACTAACGGCATTGCGTCTGCTAGCGCTCAGTTGACCAGCACCATGCAACAAACAATGGAAAGCAGTAGGTCGCAAGCGAAAGAAATTACCAGCATTAGTAAGTCTATGGGAAGTTTCGTGACGGCAATTGCCAACATCAGGCAGCATACTCAAACGGCCAAAACTGACACCACATTGGCAAGCGAAAGTTCCAACCAAAATGCCGAGCGGGCGCAATTAGCGGCTGACAATATTCAACAGCTGGTCAACGAGGTCTCCGGCTCTGTGGCCACACTTCAAACGTTGCAGGGCGAGGTCAATGCTATTACAGACGTGTTAGTGATTATCAACACAATCGCAGATCAGACCAACCTACTCGCTCTAAATGCTGCAATCGAAGCGGCACGTGCCGGGGAGCATGGCCGAGGATTTGCTGTGGTTGCAGATGAAGTGCGGACTCTCGCATCCAAAACACAACAAAGCACCTTCACCATCCAGGATCAGATCGGCAGGCTATCAATTGCAGCAAAATCAGCGGTTGATTCGATGGAGAGAGCATCGGTTTCTGCTGCTGGCGGAATACATTTAGTTGAAACAGTCAGCACAACACTCCAGGAACTCAATAGCATCATCGGCAACCTCGCCGGCGTCAACGACACCATCGCGCAACAGAGTCATCAGCAAACCTTTACAGTCAAATTTATTAACAAGAGCGTTTCCGCACTTAGCGTCAATTCCGAAGACCTCTCGACCACAGCATCCCAGGTGCTGGGCGCGGCAGAAGAATTATCCCAGGTTGCCGAACAGCTCGATGGCGAAGTTCATAAATTCCAGACATAAAAAAGCCCCGGGTCAAGCCGGGGCTTTTTTAATCCATCTTTTTAACTTAAAAGAGCATCAAGTTCCGGGACTGCCTTAAACAGATCAGCAACCAATCCATAATCTGCAACCTGAAAGATTGGTGCATCTTCATCTTTATTGATAGCAACAATCACCTTGCTGTCTTTCATGCCTGCCAAGTGCTGAATAGCACCACTGATACCGACGGCAATATAGAGATCCGGAGCAACGATTTTACCCGTCTGACCGACCTGCATATCATTCGGGCAAAAGCCGGCATCGACAGCTGCGCGTGAAGCACCCATTGCCGCGCCAAGCTTGTCAGCAACAGATTCAAGAATTTTAAAGTTCTCACCATTCTGCATGCCTCGACCACCAGAGATGATTATGCTGGCGGCAGTTAGTTCGGGACGATCCAATTTGACGATATCCGCTTTTACCCAGGACGAAAGCCCAGCGTCCTTAACAATATCCAAAGATTCAACGGTTGCGCTTCCGCCTTCAGCCAAAACAGCATCAAAAGCCGTTCCACGCACGCTTATGACTTTGATGCTATCCGAAGACTGCACCGTTGCGATTGCATTACCGGCATAAATTGGACGCTCGAAGGTGTCTTCGCTGATCACACCGCTAATGTCTGAAATCTGTGCGACATCCAGCAACGCTGCAATACGTGGCAAGTAGTTTTTACCCGCCGACGTCGTCGGTGACATGATGTGACTGTAGTTCTTACCAATCTCAACAACCAGGTCAGCAATGTTCTCAGCCAGTTGATGTTCATAGGCCGCGTTGTCAGCAACCAATACTTTGGTCACGCCGCCAATCTTTGCAGCAGCTTCACCCGCTGCAGCACAATTTCCGCCAGCCACAAGTATATCGATATCGCCGCCAATTTCTTTGGCTGCGGCAATCGTTACCAAAGTGGCTTGTCCTATGGACTCATTGTTGTGGTCTGCAATTACAAGAATAGTCATCAGATCACCTTCGCTTCATTTTTCAGTTTATCAAACAGTGCGTCTACAGATTCTACGATGATACCGGCTTTACGATCTGCGGGCGGCACGACTTTAAGTGTCTTTATGCGAGGCGTTACATCAACACCAAGATCTTCCGGTGTATAGATGTCCACTGGCTTCTTTTTCGCCTTCATAATATTTGGCAATGAAGCATAGCGAGGCTCGTTAAGACGCAGGTCAGTTGTGACGACACACGGCAACTTGACCGTAATCGTTTCTAAGCCACCATCAATCTCGCGAGTAACGGTCGCAGAGTCAGTACCAAGATCAACTTCCGATGCAAAAGTTGCCTGAGGATAGCCGGTTAACGCGGCTATCATTTGCCCGGTTTGGCTGTTATCGCCGTCGATTGCTTGTTTACCGGTAATGATCAGCTGCGGCTGCTCTTTGTCGATGATCGCCTTCAAAGCTTTAGCAATCGCCAGAGGCTGCATTTCTTCATCAGACTCAACCAAGATACCGCGGTCTGCGCCAAGTGCGAGTGCCGTACGAATCTGCTCCGAGCAAGCGCTCGTGCCGACAGAAACCACGATGACCTCTTCCACTTTTCCAGCTTCTTTAAGGCGTACCGCCTCTTCAATGGCAATCTCGTCAAAAGGATTGACGGACATTTTCACATTATTTAGATCGACGCCGCTGTTATCGGCTAAAACGCGGACATTCACGTTGTAGTCCACAACACGTTTGACAGTTACAAGAACCTTCATGTCATCCCCTGCTCGTTTGAAAGGAAAATTGGCCCAATGGGCGGCAAGACGACTACTGTAAAGTTCTACTGTAGAGTTCTATTGCCAGCCGAACGACACTAATCTGGACCCTGGCCCTGACCCGTGTCGTAAGAGGGATTTGTTATTTTGGGCACTAGCGCCACAAAAGAGGGGCGTATTCTGCCGTTTTCCACCATGCCGGTCAACTGCTTTGTGCGCTGCCGCAAACAGCTAAGTATTTAATTATCAAGAACTTATGGTTATCACTGGGATAAATGGCATACGATTATTCAGTCACCTTGTATTTCCTTTAATTCATCAGTTTCACTACAATAGCTGCCCATCATCAATACGGTAGTTGCCTCCAGAGCAATTGCCTTAGCAGGAGTGTAGTTGTGGAACGAGAATCGATGGAGTTTGACCTTGTAATCGTCGGTGGCGGGCCTGCTGGCCTATCTGCGGCAATCAAGTTCGCCCAGTTAGCCGCCGATGCAGGAGAAGAGTATACGGTCTGCCTAGTAGAGAAAGGCTCAGAGATTGGTGCTCATATTCTTTCCGGTGCCGTCATTGAACCTCGCGCACTGGACGAGCTATTCCCAACATGGCAAGAAATGGGCGCTCCCCTAAACAACCCCGTTACCGATGATGATCTCTACTATCTTACGGATGAGAATCAGGGTCTCAGATTCCCAAACATCCTCGTACCGAAGAGTCTTCATAATGACGGTAACCATGCCGTCAGTCTTGCTAACCTTTGCCGTTGGTTGGGCGAACAAGCTGAAGAACTCGGCGTGAACATTTTTCCAGGTTTTGCAGCAAGTGAAGTCCTTTACAACGACGAAGGTGCCATTAAAGGTGTTGCGACCGGCGATATGGGAGTCGGTGCCGACGGCGAGCACAAATCGACCTATACTCCAGGCTATGAACTCCACGCTAAATACACCATGTTCGCAGAGGGTTGCCGCGGCCATCTCGGCAAACAGCTGATGGAAAAATTCGACCTTAGGCAAGATTGCGATACGCAACACTACGGTATCGGATTCAAAGAAGTTTGGGATGTCGATCCAGCCGTTCATGTACCAGGGAAAGTTGTGCACACAGTTGGTTGGCCTTTAGGGCATTTCCCGGGCGGCACGCTAGGTGGCTCTTATCTATACCACTTAGAGAACAATCAAATAGCAGTAGGTTTGATCGTCGATCTCGGTTATCAAAATCCGCACCTTAGCCCATTTGATGAGTTCCAAAAGTACAAGCAGCACAAGATCATTCGCAAGTATCTAGAAGGCGGCAAGCGAGTAGCCTATGGTGCAAGAGCCGTTGTTAAAGGCGGTCTAGCGGCCCTGCCAAAGCTCACCATGCCAGGTGGACTGCTAGTGGGTGACGACGCCGGGTTTTTAAACAATCTCAAGCAAAAGGGTACCCACACTGCCATGAAGTCTGGGATGTTAGCCGCAGAGTCCGTTTTTGATGCGCTCAAAGCCGGCGATACCGGCGGTGACGAACTCCATTCGTTCACCGAGGCGTACAAAAATTCTTGGCTCTACGAAGAGCTGTATCAGGCAAGAAACACAACCGGATGGCAGCATAAACTGGGACTGTTGCTAGGGATGGCAGCGGTCTTTGTTGAACAGCTATTTAAAGGCAAGATTCCAATCAATCTTAAAGACTCCAAGCCTGACCATGCAGCACTAAAACTCGCGAGTAAGTGTGAAAAGCCCGAGTATCCCAAGCCTGATGGTGTTTTAACCTTCGACAAACTGTCATCCGTCTACATTACCAATACTTCCCATGCGGAAGATCAGCCCTGCCATCTGCAACTCAAGGATCCTAATATTCCGATCCACTCCAACTTGCCACTTTATGACGAGCCTGCTCAGCGCTACTGCCCGGCCGGAGTTTATGAGGTGATTGAGGAGGAAGGCCAGCAGCGCTTTCAGATCAACGCGCAGAATTGCATACACTGCAAGACGTGTGACATCAAAGATCCCGCGCAAAATATCAACTGGGTTGTGCCTGAAGGTACTGGTGGTCCGAACTACGGCAACATGTAACCTGTCAATAATAGTCCTATAGACGACTAGACTCTATCAGCGGGAAAAACTCACTCTGGCTCCAGACACCGTGCCAGAGTGAGCCTGCCACTTCAGACTGAACCATCAAATCTGTTAGCTGATAGTAGACGTTGCGATTAATACGGGCTTCTAGCCCATCTCGAATCATCACATATAGCGCTGTCTCTCCGGCATCAGCATCCATCTCAACCCTGAGTGGGTGTTCTCGGCCTAACCGAACGACTTCGCTCATGTTGGACGTGAACTCAATTTCCTGCTCGCTGCCTTCGCCAGTATTGGCCAAAAGCACAATCTGAAATGGCACGTCCTCCACGCGAATACGGCACTTCTCTACTGGTGTAACAAGATAATAGTGACCCTCTTCAATGCGCATTACCGACGCAAATAGATGGACGAGCCGTGGCCTCTCAATAGGCGTACCCAAATAATTCCATGTGCCATCAGCACAAATTTCCATATCGATGTCTTTGATAGTCTCTGGATGCCACAAATGTATGGGAGGATTTCCTTTGCCTTTAACCTTTTCTAATTCGGCCAAAAGTGAATACGGCGCCTGACTCATAAATTGCCCCAAAAGTTTTGATGTTCTCTGCCGATACCATTTAGGCAAGGCTGAATTTTAGATTCTGCTTTTTGAACGCTGGCTATAGAACCTAGATGATATAGAACGTAGATACAGACCCTAGATACAGACCCTGCATATAGACTCTGCAGCTACATAAGGAAGTTTACACCGTTGCGTTCATCCAAGAGCCAATCTTTGCTGACAGGACCAAAACCAAGATCGAGACCCGGCTTTGCAGCGCCGACACGACCGGTAATTGCGTCCATCGCGCTACTCGCGGTTGGCTGTTGCCTTCTACTATTTTTAGACAGCGTCGTCAGCATTGCGTCCCTTATAGCGGTTTGCTTACTGATCACTTGCCTCGCTGTACTTTTTAAACTTTGCGATACCCTGCTCGAACAAAAAGGCGAAATATTGCTCTTTGAAGAAACCCTTGACGCCTTAACCGATATTTATTGGCAATGGGATCTACAAACGGGCGAATTTCAATACAACGGCATCATGTCCGAACTATTAGGTTACGAAGACAGAAAGCCTTCGGATGGGTTCTGGAAGGAGATCATTCATCCCGTGGACCGTCCCCTGCAGAAGTACCATCTGCTCCGGCACCTAAAAGATGAAACCATCCCCTACTATTGCGAATACCGGTTTCTTGATCGCAATCAGGAGTATCAATGGTTTGCAGGGCGAGGCAAGGTGGTTCGGCGCGATCATCACCAGCGTCCGTTGCTGATGATCGGCAGTGTCGAACACATTCAGCCACGCAAAGACATGGAACAAAATCTTATTCATGCACACAAAATGGAAGCGTTAGGCCAACTCACAGGTGGCATTGCCCACGACTTCAACAACATACTGGCGACTGTACTCGGCTATGCAGAGTTATCTCTCGACGCCAATTCGCCGGCGAAAATGCAGGAGTATGCCGAACAGATTCATATCGCTGGCAGTCGAGCTCGCAATGTCGTCAGGCAACTGCTCGACTTCAGCCGAAGCTCCAAAGGAGAAGCCAATGCAGTCGACCTCAAACACGAGATTGAGGACTCGATTTTAATGGTTCGATCAACGATGCCGGCGACCGTTGAAATCCACAGCCACTGGCCCGAATCGCCCTGCTTTTCGGTACTGGACCCCAATCAATTGCAACGAGTGTTATTGAATCTTTGCATTAATGCGCGTGATGCAATGGCAGGTAATGGCCAGATGACAATTACTTTGGCCACTGACACCATCGAGCAAAAAATTTGTGCATCCTGTCAACAGGAGTTCAGCGGCAAACACAACCGTTTGACGGTATCGGATACGGGTAGCGGGGTTCAAGATCATTTGAAAAACAAGTTATTTGAACCATTTTTCACCACAAAGCCCTTTGGCGAGGGAACGGGCATGGGTCTATCTGTTGTGCACGGCATAGTTCATGAAAGTGGTGGACATATTTCTATGTCGAGCGATGGCGATACTGGCACCGACGTTAGCTTGTACTTTCCAGATATAGAGTTATCTAACCCGTTATCTGCGAGCTAAATCGTACTGACTTAAGGACTTCAAATAGGCATCTAGTGGCGGCCAAATGAGTTTGCGGCTATCGGACGTAAAAATACTGCCTCTGGTATCCAGTTTAAGGTGATCGACTAGCTCTTCGCCCTGACTCGCATAAATGTAAACATTCATGCGCGCCTCGCCCAACCTAAAGTTACTGGGTTCAACCTGTTTGCTGATGATCTTCTGGATGCCGTCTTGTTCAGCGTAGCTGTCTATATACGGTAACACCACATAGTCCATTCCGGCAAAACGAGCGCTAACAAACGCCTGCTCCAAGGTTTCTGCTTGTCGCCCGAGCCTAGCCCTTGGGTAGTACTTCCGGAAAACTTCAACCATTTCGTCGACCAAGGCGCTGTCTTGGTAACCACTTGCCGGTTGAGCGATATATACCTTCGCATTGGCGTCAATAGCCCAGTGACTGCGGCGGCTGATTTGTTGGTCAGGAATCAATCCAGTCCAACTCGCGTAGGGTCGAAGGTTAGTACCGGTGTAGCTGCAAGCACTGGTCACAGCAAGGATAAGAATAGTAATGAAGGCGTTCCGTGCTTTCATTTGAGGGCTCCAAGATAAACTGAACCCTTTTAGTATAGACGCTCAGCCACCGATGAATTTCATAACTGTCGTTTCGCCCTGAAAGGCGAGTTGTTTATCGCCTAGCGCACTGAGCAGCATTTTTTGTAGTTTTGGCAATGCCAGGTGGGAGGGTTGATCAAACAAATCGCCAATGTACTGGCTGCGACTACTGCTGAGGCAGCCATACAAATTTCCGTCAGAAGAGAGCCGAAGGCGCGTACAAGAGCGGCAAAAGGGTTCGCTTTCGTTGGCGATGATGCCAAAGATACCCTGCCCCGGAATCTCGAAACGGACAGCGGTGGAATCATAAGGTGCATCAGTGCGCGCGAACTCGTATTTCTCACTGATCAAATCCAGCAATGCCTCCATTGACAAAAAATCCTGATGAAAAGCATTGCTACCCAACAAATGGCCCATCTGCATAAGTTCGATGTAGCGCAATTCGATACCACGATTGAGGCAATAGTCGAGCATCGGCACGACCTGGTGAGCATTTTTGCTGCGTAGCGGCACCATATTGACCTTTAACTTGATACCTGCATCGAGCATCGCATCCATGCCCGCAAGCACAGTTTTGAGATCACCACCCCGGGCAATCTCTTTAAAATTAATCGGATCGAGGGTATCAAGGCTGACATTGAGACGTTTTATGCCGGACTCAACGATAACGTCACGCTTTTTGAGCAACAGTTGGCCGTTGGTTGTCATGCTAACGTCGCGCAGCGGTAATTGCATAACACCGAGCAAAAAATCATCAAACTTAGGCGTCACCAGTGGCTCGCCACCGGTTATCCGAATCTTGTCGATACCAGCCGCTTGTTGCAACAGTTTGACACCCTGCAGTAACTCGGTGGCTGCAAGCTCGCTTTTGGCCTTCATCAGGCGTTTTCCATCCGGCACGCAATACGTGCAGGCAAAGTTGCAGGCTGCAGTCAGACTGACACGTAGGTTCTTAAATTGGCGACCAAGTCGATCAACGATCATTGTTAGATTATTGCACGGTAGCCGGTCCCATAGAAACCCAACTTCTGGCTATAATGTAACGAATAACCTTCATTATTACCGTTATAACCCTATGGGCCTTTTCAACTTCCTGTCACAACCCGCCATACACTGGCTAAACCGTCAAGGATCTGCTCGTTCCTTCCAGTTGAGCGACTTTGAGCGCATCAAATATGAGTTGAGGCCCTGTGACGTTTTATTGGTGGAGGGCAGATCACGGGTCAGTAATGTCATCAGAGTCATTACTCAAAGCCCTTGGACACACGCTGCCCTTTACATCGGAAGGTTGCACGATATCGAAGACCCCGACCTTCAAAAAATCGTTCAGCATCACTACCAGGGAGACCGCGACGACCGGTTGGTCATCGAAAGCCTGCTCGGTCATGGGACGATTGTCAGTAACCTTGAAAGCTATCAGGCAGAACATTTACGTATTTGCCGTCCGTCGCGACTTGGCATGAAGGATGCCCAGCAGGTCATTCGATATGCGACTAGTCGACTTGGCGTTGATTATGATGTGAGGCAGATTTTTGATTTGGCAAGGTTTCTATTCCCATGGTTTCTGTTGCCTCGTCGCTGGCGTTCGAGTTTGTTTCAACAGAACCCAGGCACATCTACCCGCACGGTTTGTTCGACGATGATCGCTGAGGCCTTCTCATTTGTTCAGTTTCCAATCCTGCCTCTGGTAAAACACACTGAAGATTCAGGGATTAAACTGTTCCGGCGCAACCCTCGCCTTTGTACGCCCAGCGACTTTGACTATTCTCCCTACTTCAAGATCATTAAATATCCATTTGTCGATATCGGTCATCATAGCGATCCCAATCTTTTGCCCTGGCATGCTTCAGGCGACTTGGATAAAGACGAGGTCGACCTCTACCTGCAGGGTGCCCTTGGGCCGAATGTAGAGGACGTCGATGCGGCGATCATGCAGGCTATCGCCATATCTGAGGCGCCGAAAGAGGCTGACAACCGCCATGAAGACGATCAACCGAGCGATCAGCAGGAAGAGCAACAAGATAAGCCTCAAATCCACTAGCTAACCTGATCGAAGCCTGATTTAAGGCGGCGGTTTATACCGATGGTTTTTCGATTACAAAACTGTGGTTTTATAGAATAGGCAATATGTCTTAAAGTTCTGAGTGAGCACTCGCGCTCTAACTATCATCAACTATCTTTAAAGCAGTTGTTTAAGGCCTTGCGACCCCGTCGTAACCTTGAACATAGCGTCGCTGACTCTATATTGGGTTGAAGACTCTCTACTGGGTTGAAGACTCTCTGCTGGGTTGAAGACTCTCTGCTGGGTTGAAGACTCTCTACTGGGTTGAAGACTCTCTGCTGGGTTGAAGACTCCATATGGCGTTAAGGACTCCATATAGCGTTAAGGACTCCTAGCTGCTGCAAGGCATTGTATGTTGCTCCTAATGGTAATTAGCCCGGCTGTTTAGTCGGGTTTTTTTTGGCTGCCAGCGAATCACTCAGCGCCTTAACAAAGCCGTTTACCCAGAACACCTGATTAGACCCTTTGACCAAAATAGTGTCACCCGTAGTAAACCCCTGAACAAGTTTTTGCAGGTCAATCTGATCAGCAGAAGAATAGTGTTCGCTGCCAGGGGTTGCGGCAAAACCAGCACCGACAGTAAGCACGCGGTCGAATTCAGTGAAGCATGCAGACAGTTTTTGATGGTAACCAGCCGACATTTGACCCAGTTCCATAATCTCGCCAAGAATCGCTATCCGCCTGCCTGATTTTATCTTCAGCGCATCAAGTGCATATTGCATGCTGACCGGATTAGCATTGTAACTGTCATCAATCACAGCAACCCCGTTAATCACGGTCTCGTCCCCTCTGCCCACGGGTGACGATAGCGATGACATATGTAGCGCAACGCGAGATAAATCGGCACCCAGTTTTCTAGCGGCAGCAAGTACCGCTAAAGAGGTTTGTAAGCGGTGCTCACCCCCTGAAACAAGCGTGTATCGAATAAGCTCGCCTGAGACATTTGCGTGAATTACCCATCCGGTATCCGTGACCTCATACTTAGCGCAAACATCCGCAGAACTGCCGATTCCAAAGGTGAATTCTCGTTCATGACCTGTTGCCAGAGACTCCGACAAAATAAGGCAACCGGCATCGTCCAGCCCATCGGCAATAGAACGTTTCTCCTTCTCAAGTGAATCGAATGACTCAAAGTTGCCAATGTGTGCAGGCAAGACATTGAGCAAAATGCAGATGTGGGGTTGAACCAGCCGGCTTAAGGGTGATATTTCACCGCTGTGATTGGTGCCTATCTCAAACACACCGACATCAGTTTCCTTTGGCATACGGCTGAGCGACAGGGGCACGCCCCAGTGATTGTTGAGACTACCAATGGAGCCATGCATATCGAATTGATCTGCCAGACATTGCATGAGCCACGATCTTGCGGTTGTTTTACCTGCGCTTCCGGTGATTGCGACGATGCGCCCCGCACAGCGTTGTCTGGCCAAGGCACCTAGCGCCCACAAGCCGTCCAAGGTATCGGCTACCCGCAGGAAGGGATATGCGGCGTTGCTGTTCGACCGGCTCAGCATCACGGCACTAGCACCTGAGGCACGGGCCGTATCGATAAATTCGTGACCATCACGTGGGTTATCAATACTCGTTTGAAATCGAGGACCTGGGTCACCGGATAAAGCGACGAATAAATCCCCAGCCTGAACCTGCCTTGAATCAATGCTGACACCTGAAATGTCAGGCCCGGTAATTTGGGATGCGTGCCCAAGTTTTGATAATTCAGTCCAGCTCCAGAGTGGCATCACGGTCTCCGCACGGACACATCCGCACTGATGAGTTCATGAGACATTCGATACGCGTCTTCTTGACCGTCATAGTAATCGGGTTTCAACACTTGGATTTGATAGCCTGCGGTTTCATAGAATCTAACTGCACTGGTATTTTTCTCGCGTACTTCTAGTGCTATATAGTTTAACGCGGCAATCCTTGCGCTAGCCTCTAACCATTCCAGAAGTTGTAGACCGACGCCCTGACGACGGAACCGCAGTGGTGTTGCCAGCAAACAGAGATAGCCATGTAGTTCGTGGAATTCCATTGCGGCAAACCCTGCCACCTCATTGTCTGGCGTTCGGGCAACAATTACCGAGCAATCCTTATGCCGAATCATGTTCAAAATCCTTGAGGGCTTCCAACGCCAGCGAAGTCCGTACTCGATTGCAACGCGCGATAAATCTGCCAGCTCAATGCAATCAGCAGGTTTAGCGAGTTCAATTGCAATCGTTGTTCTAGTGGCCAATAGCTTCTGCTCGCTCTCGTAAAAGATACTTTTGTACTTTGCCCGTCGAAGTCTTCGCAAGTTCGCCAAATATGATCGTCTTGGGCACCTTAAATCGAGCCATTTCTTGGCGACAGTACTCGATCACTTCTTCAGCTGATAGCGACTCACCGGGCTTTACTGAAACGAACGCACAGGGGTGTTCGCCCCACTTTTCATCCATCTTAGCAACCACAGCGGCTTCTAATATTTTGGGATGCTTGAACAGAATATCCTCTACCTCGATGCTAGAGATGTTCTCACCGCCGCTAATAATGACATCCTTAGATCGGTCTTTAATCTGGATGTAACCATCCTGATGACAAACTGCAATGTCGCCAGAGTGAAACCATCCACCTTTAAAGGCAGCTTCAGTCGTCGTTGGGTTCTTTAGATAACCTTTCATAACGATATTACCGCGCATAAAAATTTCACCTTGAGTTTCTCCATCCCAGGGCACCGGCACCAGGGTATCAGGGTCTGCAATCATCATATCTCCGGCCAACGTTGAAACAATGCCTTGGCGCGCTTTTAAGGTCGCTTTCTCGTCTTCTGGTAAGTCGTCCCACGCCGATCGCCATGCTGAGACAACCATCGGACCATAGGTTTCTGTTAGGCCATAGACTTGAGTAACGTCAAAGCCTAGGGCTTCCATTCCTTGAATCACGGCTGCTGGAGGTGCAGCACCGGCGGTCATCACAGAAACTTTATGTTGTATCCCTGTTTTCATCTCCTCCGGCGCGTTCAGTAACGTGTTGAGTACCACAGGTGCACCACAGAAATGGCTGATCTTATGTTCCTTTATGGCAGTAAACACCGCCTCTTCCCTGACTTGACGCAAACAGACATTTACCCCAACGACAGCGGCCATCGTCCAGGGAAAGCACCATCCGTTGCAATGAAACATTGGCAACGTCCAGAGGTAACGAGGGTGTAACCCCATCCCCCAGGTCAGCGCATTATTCGCCGCGTTTAAATAGGCACCTCTGTGATGGTAAACAACGCCTTTAGGATCGCCAGTGGTACCCGACGTGTAGTTCAATGAGATTGCAGACCATTCATTCTCCGGCAGTTGCCACTCAAAATCGTCACGACCCTCTGCTAACAAATCATCGTAAGTCATAGATCCGATAAGCTCCCCCCCCTCGCAGAGTACATCATCAACATTTATCACCAAAATACTTTGGTCTGGAGCTTCCGCTTTGAGAATAGACAACGCTTCGGTCAGGATTGGCGAGAATTCCCGGTCAGCAATCAATACTTTGGCTTCGGCGTGTTGAAGAATGAATGCGACGGTTTTTGCATCCAGCCGAGTATTGATGGCATTGAGTACTGCGCCACTCATCGGTATAGAAAAGTGTGATTCAAACATCTCTGGAATATTAGGCAACATAACAGCAACGGTATCCCCCGGCCGAATCCCTCTGTCACGCAGCGCACTCGCGACTTTTAATGCGCGCAGATAGGTCTCGCCCCAGGTATAACGGCGCTCACCGTGAACAGTGGCGGTATAATCCCCATACAACAAGGCTGCCCGACGGAAAAACGACAGGGGCGAAAGCGACTCAAAGTTCGCACTATTCTTCTCTAACTGACTATCGTAAATACTACTCAAGGTGACGATTTCCTCACACACTACACTCTGTTTAAAGGTACCATTTTGTACCCGAATTACAGAAGTGGTTTATGAAGCCAACAATCGACTGTGTGATCTTCGACCTAGGCGGTGTGTTGATCGAATTAGACGGGCCGCCGCTATCTGCAGAGCAAAGTCAGCTGAGTGAAGCTGATATTTGGCAGAAATGGCTTCTCTCATCGGCGGTGAGAGAATTCGAATCAGGACACAGTCAGCCAGAAGAATTCGCCAGAGCGCTTATCAGTGAAATGGCACTCGACCAGACGACAGATTCTTTCCTGTCGTATTTCAGGGCTTGGCCCAAGGGGTTCTACACGGAGGCTGGGCCACTGCTAAGTGAGTTAAAGCAAAGTGTCCAATTGGCCTGCCTATCGAACACGAACCAACTGCACTGGGAACGGTTTAACCAAGAATCAAACATCATAAGTCAGTTTGACTTTGTTTTTGCCTCTTTTGAGACCGGGCATATGAAACCAGACCTGGCCGCCTTTACGCACGCGGCCCACTCACTTGATAAGCGACCTGACCAACTGCTGTTTTTCGATGACAACGCAACTAACGTCGAGTCTGCGAGAAATGCAGGGTTGAGAGCAGAACTAACCCACGGTCCGATAGAGGCCGCAACACAGCTAAAACGCTATGGTTTGCTGTGATAACATGGCAGGTCAAGATTGAGGGATTAGCGACATGATACGACGGTTTTTTTCTGGCCTCTGGCGGGCGATAACAGTCACGAAGGAAGCGCTTGGCAATATCATTTTTATGGTGATCGTTGTTGTCATTCTAGCCGCATTGTTTTCAGGTGATTCTGAAACGATCCCCGGCAGTACTGCGTTAGTGATTAACCCCACCGGCGCCATTGTCGAACAAAAACAATTGATAGACCCCATCGCCGGTTTTCTCTCTGGTTATGACGACGACGAAGCTGAAACAGCACTACGTGATATCACAGATGCTATCCGCAGCGGCGCTAAAGACAAGCGCGTAAAGACGCTTGTTTTGAACTTGGACCGGTTGCAAACCGCAGGATTAAGTAAACTGGAAGATATCGCCCGAGCAATTGCCGAATTCAAACAAACAGGCAAACCAGTTTATGCATTCGGAGGCAGCTATTCCCAGAGCCAGTATTATCTCGCTAGTATGGCTGACGAAGTATATCTGGATGAATCTAGTTTCCCTGTTTTCAATGGCGTTTTTCTACCGGGCTTTGGCACATATCCCATCTATTTCAAATCGGCTCTGGACAAGCTCAATGTTCAGTTCAACGTCTATAAAGTCGGAACCTATAAAGGTGCTGTCGAGCCCTACCTAAGAGACGACATGTCTGATGAATCCAGGCTCGCAAATCTAGCGTGGCTAGATACGCTCTGGGCAAACTATCGCACTCATATTACCGCCAATCGAGGTATCAGCGACGCCAGTTTTAATACCTTTACCAATGAGTATGACGAATTGCTCGCCACGACTAATGGCAACGGTAATCAGCTTGCCGTGCAGCAAGGTTTGGTGGATGACTTGGTTAGCCGTGAAGAATGGAAGACGATGATGGTTGACCTCGTTGGTAGTAATGGCGATTCCTTCCATCAGACGAATTTCCGCGACTACTTGGCGCTCACGCGCCCCCCTATTCCTGTCGTCAACCCGGCCATTGATAAGATAGCCGTCATCACTGCAAGTGGCGTCATCCTCGATGGTGATCAACCCCCAGGAGGTGTGGGCAGTCACACGGCCATCGCGATGATCGATCTGGCTAGAAATGATCAGTCGGTAAAAGCCTTAGTGCTGAGAGTTGATAGTCCAGGAGGGAGCGCAACGGCATCAGAGGATATTCGTCGAGCACTCGTACGAGTTCAGAAGGAAGGCAAACCAGTGGTTGTTTCAATGGGCAGCTATGCGGCTTCAGGTGGCTACTGGATCTCTGCTTCAGCGAACAAGATATTCGCCAACTCTAATACCCTGACGGGTTCGATTGGTACGTTCCTAACATTTCCATCACTCAAAACCGCAGCGAATGGTTTTGGTGTTTATTCGGACGGTGTCGGTACAACGAAACTAAGCAACTTACTAAACCCCCTCGAAGATGTGCCGGCCGCCCTCGACACTATCCTCACACTATCCATCAACAGCACCTACCAGCGCTTTATAGCACTGGTAGCAGATGGTCGCGACATGACTCTGGAACAAGCTGACACAGTTGGTCAAGGACGCGTTTGGGCGGCACAAGATGCTCTGGGTCACGGTCTAATCGATGCGATCGGTTCACTGGACGATGCAATCGATTCTGCAGCGCTACTAGCAGACGTTGGCAATTATGATGTGCTCTATGTAGAGCAACCTCTGTCCACCAAAGATCGAATTTTGAAGGAAGTCACCAATAGCAGTTTGAAATCTGTGCATGGCGTTTTAGGGACTAGTGTCGTCAGCCAAGACGCATTCAAAATACTGGCGCTAATGAAGACTGAATTGAATACATTACTCAACATGAGCCGTCAGCCCGGCATCTATGTGCAGTGCTTTGACTGCAAGTTTGCGCTTTAGGGCGAGTTTAGCCTGAAAAAACGCCAGCCGGCTTCTAGATAGAGGCTCGTAGATTGGGGCTGAAGATTGGGGCTGAAGATTGAGGTTGACGGTCTTGGTCGATAAGTTGGCGTTCAGCTTAAGTTCAGTTGCGTTGCTGTAAATTGGTCTCTAACGTCAACCACCTGCGATCCAACATGAAAAAAATGCTCATGACCAGACCCATATGGATCGCCGTCGTTCTTTTCGGCGCTAGTATCAGTGTCAATAGCGCCATCGCGGAAGATCATGAAGTCACCGCCAATCATCCACCCGTCACGAGTGAACCGGAAAAGGTCTACGTTGAATCTGCTAACGGCACGTATCGCAGTACCAAAAGCGATGAGTACTGTTTTTATAATGAAGAGCATGATCACATTCACTGCTACGACGAAGACCCTGAAGCTGCGAACGATAGGGGCGTCGTTGTAGAAAGTGCTGTCGAAAACCGCACGTACCGTTCTACGCGTCGCCATCACGACCCGATTGCGACAGGCATTGGTGTCGGCATCGCCATCGGACTTCCAATACTCGTCCATCATGCAATCCATGACCGGCGCTATTACAGTAATTATTACGGAAACTACTCTCGAAATTATTATCAGAATCACAGATCGGGCCTTGATCGCCACAACTATAGAGGTGATCGACGCAACCATCACGGAGATTACCGGCGCGGTCACCGCAGTAAAAAGAACCAACATTTTCGCTAGCGATTAAGCAATAAGGACTTTTTATAGGGTTTCAGGCCGTCGCCAGAATTCAGTTAGCAATTGCCCGAGATGATTCTGGTGACGCGCCTGTTGTACACGCCAGTGAGGCGGTAATAAATTTCGGTACCCGGTTTCATTAAAGCGATGATCAATTAGGCAAACGATACCGCGATCAGATTCCGATCGAATAACCCGCCCCGCGGTCTGCAACACCCTATTGATGCCCGGATATTGATAAGCAAACTCAAATCCTTTGCCTGAATGTTCGAAATAATCACGAATCGTATTTCGTTCCATACCGATTTGAGGTAATCCTACACCGACGACAATCGCCCCTATTAAGCGGCTTCCTTTCAAATCAACGCCTTCGCCAAAAACGCCTCCCATGACGGCGAAGCCTAAAATCGGCCGTTCAGTATCGTCAAACTCTGCCAGAAAATTCGTCCTCGCATCATCGTTCATCCTGCTAGTCTGAGAAACAGTAGGATGGCTTGGATAGCGTTCTTGAAACTTTTCAGCCACCATTTGTAGGTATGCATGAGAAGGGAAAAAAACGAGATAATTACCCACCCTAGCTTCAACAATGAGCGCCAAAGTGTCGACCAAATCATACAGCGAGGCAGTGCGGTTATTGTAAGTAGTGGACAGAAAGCTTGTCGTGAAAACACCCAAGTTTTTTTCATCAAATGGCGATGGAATCTGATACCACAAGCTATCGTCACTCAACCCCATCAACGTCTTGAAGTAAGCCTGAGGGCCAAGGGTAGCTGAAAAACAAACACTTGATGTCATCCGTTCAAACCCTGCCGACAGTCCTTTAGCTGGGTTGACGCAGAAGAGTTTAAGTATCGATCGATCTCCGGACTTGTCGACAAGGCACGCGTAATTTTCATCAGCCTCGTCAGCAACACGAATAAACCTTAGCACTTCGAAATAAAGGCTTAGTAGTTCTGAATTACCCTGGTGATCTTCAAGTGCAACTTCTGCCGCTTCGGTAAAGCGCCGTAGGCTACGATAAAAGCTTTCTGGGAATACTTTCATTTGGCTACAACTTTCGATCGGCCGTAAAATTTCCAGCATTTGCCTGTTCATGGCCGTGAGCGATTTTTTGATGGAAGGAATTTTTTCAGCAATATCTCGTCGCAAGGCGAGTACGTCTTCTTTGCACAAACTCGCAGAGAACATGTCCCGGCCACGATCAACTAAATTATGAGACTCATCTAACAAAAGCCCATAAGAACCTGGTTCGTCGAAATGGCGCCTCAAATAAACGGTTGGATCAAAAACATAATTGTAGTCGCCAATCACCACATCAGCGATTTCTGTTAGATCTAGCGATAATTCAAAGGGGCATATGCGGTGTAATTTGGCGAGCTGCTCGATTCCGCCACGGTCAAAGCCTTGGTTGCCTTGCATCGCAATATCGAGAACTGCTGGCAATTTGTCATAGTAACCTTTCGCATACTGACAATATTCTGGATCGCATGGCAGCTCTGGGTTAAAGCAAATTTTATCCTTGGCTGTCAAAGTGACATCTCTCAACTTCAAACCCTGGTCTCGCATGTCTTGAATGGCTGAGATCGCCATCTGCTGCCCAGAGGTTTTTGCTGAAAGATAAAACAAGCGCTCGTAATCGTTGTCACGCAATGCTTTTATTGCAGGAAACAAGCTGGCTAGCGTTTTACCAATCCCTGTCGGTGCTTGCATCACCAACTGTTGCCCTGATTGCATTGCGCGATAAACAGACACCGCCATTTCCCTTTGACCCGGTCTAAACTCGCCGTAGGGCAATGTCATTGTTTCTATCGTCGGATCACGCAACGCTCGCCAATCCAATAGTCGTTGGATAAAGATTGCGTATGCGTCGACGATACGTCGGTACTCAATCTCAAGTGCCTGAATTGTCCAAATATCGTCGAAACAGTATTCTTTGTCTTCATCTAGATGGTAATAAGTGAGGCGCAGAGTTACGTCTTTTACGCCATAGGATTTACCCAACAAGTAGCCATAGATTTTAGCTTGCCCCCAGTGCAATCTTTTAACTGCATCTGGTAGTTGCTTCAAATCGACGCGCAGCGTTTTAATCTCCTCTACGACAAAAGCTTCCGGGTCAGGAAAACAACCATCAGCTCGGCCGGAAACTTGTATCGCAAATTGAGGAAATTCGACCCTGTCAGACACCGTCTGTTCCGCTAGATAGCCATCACCACGCGATTTCTGTAGCTTTTGATGCCCACGAATGCCTTCTACGGCGTTGCTTCTAGCTGAAAACCTAAAGTGAATGTCACCTGATTGCTCAACTCGCTGCACCAGAGACTTGACGCTGACTTTGACTTCTTCGATCACGCTTGCCATGTGACGTTAATCACTCGTGCAGACATATCGTGTTGCTTAAAAAATCTCAACCAACGCTTCTGATTATGCTGCAGGGTATCACCCGGCCCCTTAATTTCTACCAACTCATAGCCCGACTCCGCTGGAAAAACGACAAGATCAGGAAATCCACTGCGATTTGCTTTTAGATCCCGCAGCATTCGCCGAAACACTGCACGAAGCTGCTGCGCCGGAATGCGCTCAAGAGCGAGAGAAATAAGCTCTTGATCAAGCATTCGCCACATAACAAAGTGGTTAGCAGTTCCGAATTTTTCTATAAACGTTTGCCGGATTTTTTGTTCCACAGCAACAACATCGCCTAACGCTTCTAGTCGTTGTTCAATCACGACCTGGCGCGCCGTCAAGAACTGCTCTGAAAAAAGGTCTGCGGGACCTCGCTGAAACGGGTTGAAGAACACACCAGGTATCGGGGCAAAAATAACGTCCCAAAAATATAGGCCGAATAGACCTGGTAGCAAGCCATTCTCGACATATCGGACTGTATGTAGAGCTAGCCCGCCTCCCCCAACATCGTTCGCAATCCACTCGGCGGCAGTTTGTTCGACTCGCTGGCCTTCAATATAGGGAATACAAATTGGCGCCACCGAAAAGTTATCTTTTTGCTTCGATGGTACTTGAGCATGAGGCAGTTGGTGTTTTTTGGCGACTCTGGGTGCAAAGCTCAATGCGAATTCAAACTCGGCTTCAGAAAGCGGTGCGTCGCAGATCGCCTCACACAGACTGATCGCCAGTGCTGGCTGACCTTCATCAACGAGCAACCTACTGCGCCGCTCTCTCGCTGGCGTTAACCCAGATTTCTCGTAGAGTGCCATTGCCAAGCGGCTAGCCGATTCGCGCTCAAGCTGCCGGGCAACGCGATTCAATATTTTGCTATGACGCCGGAACAGTTGTGGGTCGGTAGACATTTCAAGGTTGAGCAATAGAGACTCTGCAAACTCAGACAGGCAGGCTTCACTCGATCCCATCACCTCATATGACATTGATTGAAGTTGATAGGCGTACAACGAATCGTCGACAACTTGCCGCTGATTAAAATACCGGCCGTCTAGTGGATATTTCTCATAAGGACTAATGCCTAAATCTCGCAGCACAAACTCGGTGAGATCTTGATACAAATTGCCAAAAAATAGCAGCCGCAATACGTTCAGTGCATCTTCGTGACGTGGCTCGAGCAGATCAAATGGCAATCGGTTTTGAATTTCGCTAAGGGTGTAACCTTCGACCACTGCCGTACTTAATGCATCTTTTCGTTCAGTGCGATTTGATATTTCGAAGTGGGACAATAACTCCGGACGTGTAGCTAGGCTCAGCCACGGGCCGGCGTCATTAATATGGTTACGCGCCACAAAACCACTTTCGACGAGCTGATCGAGTGCACAATTAAGGTCTGCTATTTCGTCATAGTTAAGTTTATCGTGCCGGAAGTACGGTCCTTTGCGACCCACTAAGCGGACGTATAGTCGCTGCGTATCTCGTCCGAGGCCCTCAAAGTCAGCACAAAACCTCAGCTCAGAGTCGTTCAGCACATCTGCATAATGACCCTGAACAAACGTCAATAAATAGCGAAAGTTATCAAGGTAGTAACCTGTTGGCAGGTCTTCGACCATGGAGATGCGCAATTCCCAGAAAATAGTACCGGCAATAATAACTGTATCTTTATACAGTCTCAATACGCCAGCGATGCAATACCAACATACCTTTGGTACGACTATCGACTGTGCGAACGACAACCAGCCGACCTAGATACCAAGAACCTTGCGGATAGGATTGTAGAAAGCATTACCTAAACGAAACGACTGGCCAAATGAGAAAGTGACGAAAGGCCCTAAGGTAGACGAGAAAATCGATGCTCTGTTCCTGTGACAGGATCCAGTTGAAGCATCTCGCCGTCTGCCGTGAACGACAAAAGACGAACCTGCTGACCACCATCTGCATAGGTCAATTGATTACCGACGAGTCCATACGAGATCGGCATATTGGCGCCGGACCGAACGGTGTCCGCTTCATAGGTGACGATTAAGGGAAAGTTACCTACCTGCGATTGCCACTGACCTAGAATTGCCTCCGCTGGTTTTGGACCCAGTGCAGCGCAACCCTGCAGAAACAGAGCGATTAGAATCAGTTGGGGCGATGATTTGCTGGAAATACGTGCCATGATACAAGCCTCCTAGTGGCGACATGGTACCTCTAGCAAGGGTTACCTGCCACCGGCACCATACGATAATCGTACAAACACGGATACGACAGCCTTAGCTTAGGACAATTGCCTATGACCATTGAAGACGAAGACGACCTAAAACACCTCCGCACGATTGGACGAATCGTGTACGAAACTATGATTTTGATGAGCAAACAGATCGAAGTCGGCATGACCACGCTTGAACTCGACCAAATAGGCCAGCAGAATCTGGAGAAGTACGGCGCCCGCTCAGCACCCAAGGTGACCTACGATTTCCCAGGCTATACCTGCATCAGTGTCAACGAAGAAGCCGCTCATGGCATTCCTGGTGATCGACGTATCCAAGCAAGTGATGTTGTGAATATTGATGTTTCTGCCGAGCTCAGTGGCTACTTCGGTGATACGGGAGGCACATTTTTGGTACCTCCGGTAGATCCAAAGATGGAGTATCTTTGCCAATCAACTCGAAAAGCACTGCGTCAAGCGATGAAAGCAGCAAAGGCAGGCGCACGCCTAAATCAAATTGGCCGAGCCATCGAAAAAACCGCAAAACAAACCGGGTTTATGACATTGAAAGACCTTGGCAGCCACGGTATCGGAAGAAGTTTGCACGATGAGCCTCAATTCATCCCGAACTTTTATGACAAGTCTGATCATCGCATTCTCAAAGAGGGACAGGTCATCACAATCGAACCTTTTCTATCGACTGGCGCGGAGCAGACCGAAACTGCGGACGACGGATGGACACTGACGACCGGGATAGGCAACTTTTCAGCTCAATATGAATACACGATGGTAATCACTAAAGGTAAGCCACTGGTGCTGACCACGCTTTAAAAATATGGGGCCGTTAGCCCCATATTTTTAGACTGACACCGCATCGCGCGGGTCGAGTACTTTTACGGCTCGTAACAGCGGCAACAAGCACAGTCCGCAAATCATAAATACCAGCACACCTAAAACCGCCAACGTTAAGCCCATGCCCTGCCAGCCAATCAAGTACCCAACGCGCGGCCCTGTCACGATGTAGATGCCGCGAAACATAAACGAAACAATTGAGTTCGCTGTCGCACGAAAACTGCTCGGCGGCCTCCTGTTAAGTGCATCAGCCATCATCACCTGGCTCAGTCCACGACTGATAACGAAAGCGAAGCTGAGTCCAATTCCAATCAACCCCCTGATGCAGACATACCGAAGTGACCTACCGCGGGTAAAACGCCGATCAGAACCAAAACGACCACAGGACCAAAACGTTTCTCTAAAGGTATGCAAAGTTTGCTCGTTGCTGCAATGACAAAGCTTTGTGCTGCTCACAGCACACCAAAGTAGATCAATGGAATACCCTCGTTAGCCCAATAGGGTTGTAGCATCCACACGACATAAAAAGTGGCAAGACTAAACAAGGTGGTGTTTAAACAGATTAACCTCAACAAGTCGTCGCCAAAATAGAGAAACCGAACAACAGCGCGGCAGAACCTTCAGCAATTGATTTAACAAGTCGTATGTTAGCAATACCTCGAGACTTCTTTTCTGGACCGTGTCCGAGCGCTTCTTGAGTATCGTAGAGCATCGATAGATCCGCGCCAGAAAACAAGCTGACGGCAACTGCGACTAGGCCCTCAAAAATCAAGAGCCCAATAAAGCGCTCAGTGAAGCATAGCCGTGTGAATCCGGCTGCATGAAAAATACTTCCAATAACAAGAGCAGTCTTCCGACCCAGAATGTCTGCAATGTAGCCCGACGGTACCTCACACAGTACGACGATCAGCGCGAAAAATGCCTGAAGGTAATAAAAGTCGGGAATGATCACTAGCGCAAGCCAGAAGAACATGAACAGGTAAAGTATCGGAATGTTTCTTTCTAATGGGTGTTTCCTGGTGACTAACTCAAACCCTAATGCAAATTGTGATTCCACGCAGTATCGGTACACAGCACACCAACAGACTTCGTGATGAACACGGTCTGTTGCATGACGGGCATGCGATTGATCGAAGGGCGAGTTTTCAATTTATTATTCGGTCGTTAAATTAAAGCCGCGGTTACTACTCGCAAAATCGACAAAGTCAACCAGCAGCCAACGTGGAATCAAGGCGCAGACGAATTAGTAATTGCGCTAACAAATTTGTGCTGTTTCCAATAGAGGCGGATGTATCGCTTAGATGACGCGCTGCTTGTTGTTCCAGCTAAACATAACAAGCTGTTGTGATTTTTTTAGTCATAACGGGCAAATTTTGATTCGGAATCACTAAATATCTGTCGCCATTTACCGGATCGAAAACGCAACACCAGCATCACCGCTTTCACTATATAGTCTCCTATAAGTGCCGCAAAGATCCAAACCACAGTGAGACCCATCCAAGCAAATAGCGCAGCGAGTCCGACACGAACGCCAATAAGCCCCGCCATTGTGGTAATCAATGGGTAACGAGTATCGCCTGCTCCGCGTAAGCAGCCACCAAGACTAAACTCAATCGCCATCAATGGCTGAGCGATACCCAGTATGTAAATGAAGATCACGGTAAGGCGAACCACTTCGTCATCATCAATCAGAAATCTCGCAATGGGTTCTGCGAAAGCGAATATACCGATACTAAGCAACATCATACTGGCGATCGCATAACGGGTTGCTTTCCAACCTTGGTGGGTCGCACCGTCAGGGTCGCCCGCGCCGAGATGCTGTCCTACCAGAGTCGCACCAGCAATTGAAAACCCAAAACCAACCACAAAGGACAGCGATAATATCTGCACACCAATCCCGTAAGCAGCAAAAGGCGCAGTACCATAGAACGCAATCAGCCACAAAAAGGCGATAAAACCACTTTGAAATACCAATTGCTCAACACCTGCAGGATATCCAATATCAACGAGCTGCCTCACGCGGCGCTGAGTCATCGAACCTTTACCGCCAACCGAAATTTTTAGTCTGTCCGTATACCAGAGCAATAGCAGCAAACCGGCCGCAACTGTAAATGAAATACCATTAGCGAGCGCTGCACCTGGAACCCCAAATGCTGGGACACCAAAGTGGCCGAATACCAACACGTATAGAAGCACGACATTAATCAAATTCGTGAACACCCCAATCCACAGTGGTGTCTTGGTATCGCCTGCAGCTCGGAGTGCGGCCGACAAAACCATATTGATAGCAAACGCCACATTGAAAACGCTCAAATAGCGGATAAACTGTCCAGCTTCATGGGTTGTTTCTTCATCTAGGCCAAACACGCCCGCTATGCTTTCCGCAAACAGGAAGCACGGAATGGTTAACCCTATGGCAACGGCATTCCCTATCCAAAGTGACACGCTCGTCACTCTGGCAGCTTCTTCGTAATTTTGGGCACCCCAGGATCTCGCGACCATGGCGGTGGTCCCTGCCGAGACCGCCATCAGAATGGCCTGCAGAGCGAAGAAAATCCGGTGCCCAGTGGTGACTGATGCAATAGCAGAGGCGCCAAGGCTACCAATCATTTTAATACTGATAATGCCTATCACTGAGAAAAGCAGGTTGCTCAGTATCGCGGGCCAGGCCAATTCCCATATACTAAGTTGAGGTTTTTCACGAACGTTGCTCTGTGCTGTCTCGGCTACCGTCGTTTCTGTTGAATCTGTCAAAATCGTATGCCCAAGAGCGTGGCAGACCAAATTTGGTCTGCACCAGAATGGTGAAGGGAAAGCGGCAATAAATTACACGAGATGGTTGGTTAGGTCAAAGTCACTTCAGATGCACCTGAGTACAGAAGTTGATGGATACCGTCACTAATGGGCACTGTAATATAAAGGCACTTTTATTGAAGACACTGTAATTGAAGGCACTGTAATTGACGAGTAAAAAGCACGGCATCATTATTGGCGGTGGTCACAACGGGCTTGTGGCGGCCTGCTATCTGGCTAAAGCTGGCCACAAAATAACCGTTCTTGAGGCTCGAGATGTTGTCGGGGGCGCTGCGGTCACCGAAGAGTTTCACCCGGGCTTCAGAAATTCCACCGCCAGCTATACAGTCAGCCTACTCCACCCAACCGTCATGTCTGATCTCAATCTAGCGGGCCATGGACTTGACATCATAGAGCGCCCAGTCAGTAACTTTTTGCCTTTGCCAGACGGTAACTTTCTTGCCTTGTATCCCGATTTAGCGCGCACTCAGAAAGAGTTTGCAAAATTTTCAGCTCACGATTCGGCAGCACTACCCCGGTACTATGACGACCTGGAAGCCATCGTGCCGCTGGTGAGATGGGCAATGTTGCAAACACCGCCAAACACCATAAACGGCGGTATTTTGGACCTCTTTAAGGTCTTTCAGTTGTCTCGCCAGTTCGCTGCACTCACTGCTGCCGACAAGCGGCGACTGTTAAAATTGTTCACGATAAGTGCTGATGAGTACCTCTCAGAATACTTTGAATCAGAGCCCATCAAGGCGGTTTTTGGCTTCGACGCCGTGGTCGGTCATTTCGATAGCCCGTTTGCCCCAGGTTCCGCCTACGTGTTGCTACATCATGTGGTCGGCGGTGTTAATGGTAAATCTGGTACTTGGGGCCATGCCCGCGGTGGCATGGGCGCCATCACTCAGGCCATGGCGACAGAAGCTGAGCATCTAGGTGTGAGTATTAGAACTGGCACGCCAGTCGAACGAGTCATGGTTACGAATGGCCAAGCAAATGGGATAATGACCAGCGACGGAACTCACATGGCAGCTGATTTTGTGGTGGCGAATGTCAACCCACGCCTTCTTCATGAAAAGCTGCTTGCCGACGAGCACATCGCGCCAGAAACAAAGCAGCACTTCAAACACTACAAATCACAAAGCGGCACCTTCCGCCTTAATGTTGCGCTCAGCCAACTCCCGACCTTTACGGCTCAGCCTGATTCCGAAGTTCTAAAGGGTGGGATCATCATGGCGCCCAGCCTGAAGTACATGGAGCGTGCTTATCAAGACGCTCGCCAATCAGACTTTTCGATCAATCCCATTGTCGAAATGCTCATCCCGAGCCTGGTTGATGATAGCCTTGCGCCACCAAAACAGCATGTTGCCAGTCTTTTTTGCCAGCATTTCGACCCCTCGCTTGGTGCAGGCTGGGTAGAGCGTAAAGCTGCTGCTATAGAAGCGATTTTTAATGTTGTAGAAGCTTCTGCACCGGGATTCAAAGATCTAATACTGGCGGTTCAGAGCCATTCACCATGGGATCTGGAACAAAAATTCGGCCTAACTGGTGGCGATATCTTTCACGGGCGCTTGAGCCTTGATCAATTATTCAGCGCCCGGCCGATGCTTGGAATGGCCCAATACCAGAGCCAAATCAGTCATTTATTCCTCTGCGGCGCAGGAACCCACCCAGGTGGCGGTGTCAGCGGCATTCCCGGCATGAACGCCGCCCGAGAAATAATCCGCCGTTTATAGGTTTGGCGTTGACGTATTCCGCGAACCGTCATCTATACTGTAGCTTTACATAATACAGATCAATGGCGTTTGACTAATATATTGCCTGAAATATTAATTGCCGATGACTCTCCATCCAATCGGCTCACCCTCGCGGCGCTCGCGAGCGATATCGAAGCGGATGTACTGATTGCCACGAGTGGCCTTGAGGCAATCAAGCTTGCGACTGAGAAAAAGCCTGCACTGGTTCTTTTGGACGCCGACATGCCCGACATGGACGGTTATCAGGTGATCAACCAGCTCGCAGGAAATGGCCAAACAACCAATATTCCTATAATTCTCATGGAAACTAATTTTTCGCCTCGTAAAGCTAGCCTACACGGTGGTTCAGTATGGCCAACAGAAATCCTGTACAAACCCATCAACCCAGATCAACTTCGGCAAAAAGTGGCTGCACTGCTGGACTTGGAAAAAATCCGCCAGGATATCGTTACCATCCGCGAGTTCGAGGACGAGATGGGCGAAAAAGGTGAAGAAGGTGTCGTCGGCATTGATGCCGATGGCCGCATCGGATATTGCAATCCGCATATGATCAAGCTGTTGAGAAGCCGTTACAGCGAAGTGATCGGCACTGGGCTAGAAACCATTTTTGAAAAAGATTTTCACGAAACTACGTCGACCTGGGATAAACATACGGTTGCCCAAGCACTTGCTAACAAGAAGACCGTGCAAGTTAAAAAAGCAGTTTTGTGGACCAACGACGGTGGTAAAGTGACGACAACATTTGTTGCTGTTCCAATACAAGGTCACGAGCGCTTAACGGGACTATTAGTTTTCAAGGATATTTCGAGGCGGTCTCGGACCGACGAACAAATTACCTCGCTAACGACCCATGACCTGCTAACAGGTTTATCGAATCGCTTTAAGTTTGAAGAAGTATTGAGTGGTTTGATTGAGCTGTATAAAGCAAAAACGAATGTACTTATTTCACGCAAACGATCCGCACCCTGCGCTGTCATCTACGTCGGGCTTGACCATTTCTCCCATATCAACAAGGGTCTGGGGCACAATGCCGGCGATAAGTTATTACAGGGCGTAGCTCATAGATTAAAAAGTTGCATTTCCGATTTGGATATTGCCGCTCGATTAGGCGGTGATGAGTTCACGATCGCGCTTACCCATATGTTTGATGCGGCTGACGCGAGTAAGATGGCGCAGAAAATTTTGCGCAGCTTTGATGAACCATTTTTGATCGAGGGTAACGAAATTTACTCCAGTGCCTGTATTGGTATCGCAACCTATCCGGAGTGTGGTGACACATCAGCTGAGTTGTTGACTAACAGTAGCGTTGCGATGCAAAGTGCGAAGACTAAAGGAAACGGCGAAGTTAAGTTCTTTACTGATTCACTCAACGAGAACTATTTAGACAAGATAGGCATTGAAAATGGCTTGCGCGATGCATTGTCGGCCGGAGAACTAGAAGTTAGCTACACCCCCTACTTTGCGTCTGGACCGGGAGAGGTTAAAGGCTATTACGCGTCACTGGTTTGGCCTCATGCAACTAAAGGGATCATCGACACATCTAAGCTGCTCGACGGGATGGAACAAGCTCAACTGCAAACCCGCTTCAGCTACAAAATTTTGAAAGAGGGTTGTTTGCAATTTGTCGACTGGCAAAAGGCTTGTCCTAGCAGAGAGGACTTATCGCTCGTCATACCATTCCCTGGTTTTCACTTGATCAATACTAATTTTATCGGCAGCTTAAGGAATGCCCTATCGAGTTCTGGCATCTCACCACAGCACTTGATCTTGGAAATTGCAGAAACGAAAGCTGATTTTACCCTGAGAGAATTTTTACCTTTAGCCGAAGAAATTTCAGCCCTCGGGGTAAAACTTTCGCTCAACTTATTCGCCTCACCCCGCACGCCACTGACGCACTTGTTTCAGCTGAATCTGGACACAATTCGAATTGATATTACTGTAATTGAAAGTATCACCGACAATCCGAAGAGCGCAATCTTCTTCAAAAGTATCGTCAGCATGGCTCACGATCTAGGCATCGAAGTTATTGCAGATGGGATGACAACTCAGAAGGAAGCGACACTTGCGACCTCGTTGGGCGTCGATGGTTTGAAGGGCGATCTGTTACTGACCGGTGAAAATATAAAACATCAGCTGCCACCCACTAGCGTTCAATCGTCAACGAACCGGTAACCTACCCCGCGGATCGTTTGAATCATTTCGCCCAGTTCCCCGAGTTTTTTTCGTACCGACCGAATGTGCACATCGATATTGCGATCAACAACAACAACGCCCTCGCCCACTACGCGATTCAGTAGTTGTTCGCGAGTGTAGGCTCGACCGGGTTGGGATGCGAGTTGATGAAGGAGTTTGAATTCTGTAGCAGTGAGGCGGACCAGTTCACCGGCGGCTCTCACCTCATGGCGTCCTGGGTCTATTACGAGATTCTTAGCGACGATGCGGTCTTTTTGCTGCTCTTCTTGAAGTGGACCACGCCGTAATACTGCTTTCACCCTTGCGAGCATCTCCCGTGGACTAAACGGTTTGGCGATGTAATCGTCAGCGCCGAGCCCTAGACCAATCACGACATCGGATTCTTCGCCTTTTGCTGAAATAATAATGACAGGGGTTGCATGGGTCAGAGGGTCAGCTTTAATTTGCTGCAAGACAGTAAGCCCGTCCATCCCAGGTAGCATCAAATCAAGAATCACCAGAGTCGGAGATTGATTTCTGACCAGTGCAAGCCCCTCATCGCCACGTACCGTTGAGGACACTTGATACCCTTCGCGCTGCAGGTTGTAGCAGATAACCTCGACGATATCAGGCTCGTCTTCGATAACAACAATCTTGGAGCGACCCATAAGCTTTTTCTACCTGTATTTAAATCAAGAGTGGAATCGAGAGTGGAATCGAGGGTGAAATCAAATAAGAGTTACCGTAAAGGTTAGTTCAGCTTGGTAAACATTCAGTAAAGGCACCATAAAGCTTCCTAACTGCGCCCTTCACCCCTTTACGGCGCTACTCATTCGACCCGTCTCTTTAGGCGTGGGTCATTCTTAGCACGCCATCGAGAGCCCGACACCTACTAAACGTCCGTCATCTTCTGAAATATCAACACGGCATTAGTACCACCGAACCCAAAGCTGTTCGACATCACAGTTTTGATGCCGGCATTATCGATTCTGGCGCGAACTATTGGCGCATCGGCGACCTCCGGGTCCAATTCATCGATATTGGCAGATTCACAGATGAAATCGTTTTCTAACATCAGCAGAGAATAGATAGCTTCATGAACTCCAGCTGCTCCCAAAGAATGCCCTGACAATGATTTCGTTGAACTAATTGGCGGCATATCCGCACCAAACACATTGCGGATGGCTCTAATTTCAGGGATATCACCCGCAGGTGTGCTGGTACCGTGAGCATTGATGTAATCGATAGGCTCCGGCACTGTTGCTCGCGCTAATTCCATCGCCCGTTGGCCTCCTTCTCCTGAAGGTGCAACCATATCGAAACCATCTGAAGTTGCGCCGTAGCCGACTAACTCAGCATAAATCTTTGCGCCTCGGGCTTTGGCATGTTCGTACTCTTCAACCACAACGCAGCCACCGCCACCGGCAATCACAAAGCCGTCACGATCCTTATCGTAGGCACGAGACGCTGTCCCGGGGTGATCGTTTCTAGCTGTCGAAAGCGCACCCATTGCGTCAAATAATGAGGTCATAGACCAGTGCTCTTCTTCACCGCCGCCAGCAAACACGATGTCTTGCTTGCCTAGTTGTATCAACTCAGCTGCGTGACCGATGCAATGTGCGCTCGTGGAGCAGGCTGAAGTAATTGAATAATTCACCCCCTTTATTTTGAAGGCGGTCGCTAAGCAGGCAGAAACCGTAGAACCCATAGTGCGGGTCACCCGATAAGGCCCAATTCGCTTGAGCCCTTTCTCTCGCAAAATGTCAGCAGCTTCCGTCAAATTACTAGAAGACGCTCCACCCGAGCCTGCAACGACACCAGCACGAACATTCGATACAAGGTCTTCTGAGAGGCCAGAATCTTCAATAGCCTCTACCATCGCCACATAAGCAAAGGCCGCAGCATCCCCCATGAACCGCCGGAGTTTACGATCGATAAGGGCTTCGATATCAATTTCGATGCTACCGGCAACATGAGATCGAAGTCCCATCTCCTTATAAGCTTCCTGGAATTTGATACCTGAACGCGTCTCTTTAAGAGACTCGAGGGTTTCTGCCTTGTTATTGCCCAGAGGCGATACGAGCCCCATTCCGGTAATCACAGCGCGTTTCATAAGATCACCTAAAAATCATCTAGAGAGGTAAATAGTCCAACTTTGACGTCTTGCGCCAGATAAATCTGCTCGCCGTCCGCTAATACTCGGGCATCTGCGATGCCAAGGACAGTTTTGCCACCACGTACTCGGGTTAGCTCGATGTCATACGTCAGTTTCTTAGTCGTAGGCAAAACCTGACCCCGAAAAGCGACTTTGCCGCAGCCTAGGGCACGTCCTGCTCCATAGTTGCCTTTCCAGGCAAGATAAAAACCGACCAATTGCCATAGTGCGTCAAGACCGAGGCAGCCCGGCATTACGGGATCATCGATGAAGTGGCATTTGAAAAACCAAAGATCAGGATTGATATCCAATTCCGCCACAATCCGCCCTTTACCCTTTTTACCACCGGTTTCGGTAATTTCAATGATACGGTCGACCATCAGCATTTCGTCGATGGGGAGGTGGGCGCGGCCAGGCCCGAACAATGTACCGTGGCCGCATTCCAATAGCTCTTCGCGGCTAAAACTGTGTTTGTCCACGAGGGACCTATCAAGCTCGGGAATGATCTTTTCGTTGTTCATAAGCGATTATTCTACTTGTTTTAAGAGTACTTTTAGTAAGCACTATGATTTGACCGTTTTTAACCGTCGATTTACCCGCTACTTTACCTGATAATATCATCGCCGTCAGGAACGCCTGAGCGTGTAGACATAGGCCTAGACGGGGCATAATTCCCTGTCATTGCATTATGTGAAATTATATCATTGACCCCTGAAAAAAAAACAGTTCTGCGCGGTAAATTGAGATCTGTAGCCAAACTTGGCTTTGCTTTGACCGCACCATTATGTTAGCTGGTTCATGGCGATATCGCGCCATATGACAACTGTTAGATTGTGCAGCCCAACTGCTCTGTTGGGTGAAATAAATCGTAGCTTCAGCCCTGCACGTGCTTGCAATATGCTTGCGCAATATAAGGGGAACTCAGGTTGCATTTACAGTGTCTTAGACAGATAGAATACCAATAATCCGAGCAAGGCACGCATAATGATAAATATCGATCCTCAGGCCGTTGTCCACAAAACCGCTGAAATAGGGGAAAATTGCAGCATCGGTCCCTTTTGTACCATAGGCGAGAATGTTCGAATCGATGCAAATAGCCGCTTGCGCTCACATGTCGTTGTAGATCCTCACACGACCATCGGCAAAGACTGTGACATCTTTCCATTTGTTACGATTGGCATTCAATCTCAGGATACTAAGTACGTGCCTGGAACTGCCACATACACCAATATCGGCGACCGCAACGTCATTCGCGAATTTGTCAGTATCCATAGCGGTACTGAAGCAGATTCCGCCACAACGGTCGGTAATGACTGCAATCTGCTGGCCCACTCTCATGTCGCGCACAACTGCTCAGTTGGTAATCATGTGGTGATGTCCCACGCAGCAACGCTCGGCGGGCACGTGGTGATCGGTGATCACGCTAATATTGGTGGTTTGTCAGCGATTCATCAATTTTGTCATATTGGACTCGCGTCGATGGTCGGCGGCATGTCCCGCGTGACACAGGACGTCCTGCCATTCACTATCGCAGAGGGTTTTCCCGCTCATATGCGCGTAATCAACAAGGTAGGTATGGAAAGAGCTGGATTTGATGCGACTGACGTCGCTGAGGTCAGAAAGGCTTTCCGAATATTGTTTATGCGCGAAATGCGTTTGGAAGAGGCAGTCAAACAAGCCAAGGCCGAGTTCCCTGATTCTGCTAACGTTCAGCTGATGATCGATGCAGTTAGTGGGTCACAACGGGGACTCGCTCGACCTGAATCCGCTATGTTTGAAATCAACGTTAGCGAATAATTGTCAACGCAGGTCTGATTTGTATATGGTTCGGATTCCTAGACTGACGCGAGTGAAATATGTTCAAAGCTGTACTGTGGGATTTCGGCGGCGTTATTACCACGAGTCCCTTCGAGGCTTTTAGCCGTTTCGAAGCCGAAAATGGATTACCAAAAGACTTCATCCGTGGCATCAACTCGACTAACCCAGAAACTAACGCCTGGGCTAAGCTTGAGAGTAATGAAATTGATGTGTCGTCCTTCGATTCCCTGTTCGCAGCCGAAGCAAGCGCCAAGGGCCATCAGGTCCGTGGCAAAGACGTGCTCGCTTTGCTATCCGGCGAAGTGAGACCCGAAATGGTCAAGGCTCTAAAGATTATCAAAAGTCAGATGCCAGTAGGCTGCATCACCAACAACGTCAAAAATGCAGGCACCGGCCCAGGCATGGCGAGTAATTCGGAACGCGCGGCAGCCGTGACAGATGTCATGCAGTTGTTTGACGTGATCATTGAATCCAGCAAGGTCGGTATCCGCAAACCCAACCCCGAAATTTACAAAATTGCTTGCGATGCTATGAATATAAAGCCCGAAGATGCCATTTTCCTTGACGACCTAGGCATCAACCTCAAACCAGCGAAAGCGCTGGGTATGACCACGATCAAGGTGTTGAACGCAGCAGACGCGATCGATGCATTAGAAGGTCACCTCGGTCTTTCTCTAAAGTGAAGGTTTTGCTAACAGGTGGTGCAGGTTATATAGGCTCCCACACAGCGGTTGAATTGCTCAACGCCGGGCATGAGGTCGTGATCATAGACAACCTTTCTAACAGTTCCGTGACGGCTATCCACAGAGTCGAGCGCCTGACCAATCGGACCATTCAGTTTTACGAGCGGGATGTTTTAGACCGCCCTGGACTTAAAGAAATCTTCGAGAAAGAGAACCTTGACGCCGTCATTCACTTTGCCGGTCTCAAAGCCGTCGGCGATTCTGTTTCGGACCCACTGAATTACTACCATGTGAACATCAGCGGCGCGATTTCGCTTTGCCAAGTCATGAGCAGCTTCGACGTTAAGAATTTGGTGTTTAGCTCCTCGGCAACGGTCTATGGAGAACCTACAAAGATTCCCATCACTGAAACTAGCGAAGTAACTGACGCGACAAATCCCTACGGTCGCACAAAATTGATGATCGAAAAAATATTGGAAGATCTGTGTCACGCTGATCCAACGCTTAACGTGGCTAGACTGCGCTATTTTAATCCAGGGGGGGCCCATGATTCGGGGGAAATTGGTGAAGATCCAAGTGGTGTGCCCAACAATCTATTGCCCTACGTATCGCAAGTAGCCGTTGGCAGGCTCGAAAAGCTGACGGTCAACGGCAATGACTACCCTACCCCTGACGGCACCTGCATTAGGGATTACATCCATGTTGTGGATCTTGCCAAGGGTCACTTAGCGGCATTGCACAGGCTGCAGGAAAAGCCAGGACTGGTCACCTACAATTTGGGGACAGGAAAAGGCTATTCAATAATGGAAATTATTGAGGCATTTGAAACAGCCAACCAAGTGAAAATACCTTATGTACTAGGACCCAGGCGTGCTGGTGACATACCCACGAGCTATACAAATCCGGATAAAGCAATTGCCGAACTGAACTGGCGAGCAGAGAAAACCATCAGTGAGATATGTCGCGACGCCTGGCATTGGCAAGAAAAAAATCCCGAAGGCTATCGAGAGATTTAGCTAGGCTTAGACAATACCAACGGCAGGTTTTGGTAGAACACTGAATATTTTTGGTGTGACACCTGTCGCCTTTTCAAATTTGTCAGCGATGTTGGCGTTATGTGCAGGCACATCATCCGACGCCACAAGCGCTAACGCGCAACCCCCGAACCCGGCACCTGTCATCCGGGCACCAAGCGTACCTCGTTGCTGCTGACTGATCCTCACGATCGTGTCCAAGGCGTCACCAGTCACTTCATAATCCTCGCGCAAGGATTGATGACTCTGATCCATTAGCTCGCCGAACTTAGCCAGGTTACCGTCACGCAACGCCGACACAGCCAGTGTGACGCGTTCATTTTCTGACACCACGTGAGTCAACCGGCGACGTAAGACGCTGTCATCGACGAGTGACAGTGCATTATCTAATTCTTCAAACGATAGATCACATAGATTGCAAATATCATACTGCCGACTCAATATCGTGGAAATCTGCGCTATCTCTTTGACGCGCTCATTGTATTTTGACCCGGCAAGTGCGCGCTGGTGCTGTGTGTCCATTACCAGCAACGAGTAGCCGCTGAAATCTACAGCGACAGTCTCGAATGTTAGGTTAGCGCAATCGAGCACAACAATGCCACCCAGAGCGATTGATGCCTGGTCCATGATTCCGCAGTTAACTCCGATAAACTCGTGCTCTACTTTCTGACACATTCGAGCCAGCTCAAGCCTCGATTCAATATCTGTTGGAAGATCATCAGCAGCCCAAAGCAAAATATGTGAAAGGAGCAAAGAAAAAGAAGCAGAACTACTCAGCCCTCCTGCACTAATATTATCGGTGACATAAATATCAACCCCAACGATAGCTCTATGGGGCGAAAGAAGTGACACGACACCCACAGCAAAATCGGACCAGTGGCCAGCTGCAGAACCGGGTCGCAAAGGGATGATTTTCTCCTCTCCGAACCGCTCAGAGAAAATTCTGACGAGTCCATCATTATTCTTTGCTGCGACCGCGCGGGTCCCTCGATCAATCGCCATTGGCAAGACTAGACCACCACAATAATCAATATGTTCACCGATCAAATTTACTCGACCAGGAGAAAAAAACTCAGCTTCTGCGTTGTGTGAGAAGTGAGTCGAAAAAGCATCCGACAGTGACATTATGATTCTCTCATTCGAAAACAGAAATCGGTTCGACTAAAATAGGGTTCAACCGGCGTCGTAAGCGGCGCCTCAAAGCCATGTTGATTACATGCATTGGGTAGGTGTTGGGTTTCAAGACATAACGCCGAATTGGGTTTGTCGAGAAAATTCCCCGTGTACAACTGAACAGCGGGCGCTGTCGTGAAAAGCTGCATTTCGATACGACTTTTTGAGGAATACAGCGTCGCGGCCGGTTGCATTGTCTTGTCTAATCTATCACCACCCTGTGAACGACTCTTTAACAAGTCACTGTCTAGTAAATAACTGTGGTCGTAGCCATTTCCTAATTTAAGCTGGGGATCGTGTTGTTCGATACCGCTCTGTAGCGTTCTCGGCACACGAAAATCAAATGGTGATTGATCTACATTCTTTAAACTTCCGGTGGGTATCAGTGCTTCGTCTATAGCAGCGAAGCGTTGCGCCGCAATCATCAACTCATGATCAAGAATACTGCCGGTGTTATCCAAACTGAAATAGGCATGATTAGTCAGATCGACATAGGTCGGGCGATCAACAACCGCATGATATTCATAGCCTACCTGCCCACCCTCAAGAGTAATTCGCACGGAAGCCACAACATTACCAGGGTAACCGCCTTCGCCATCACAAGACTCAATCGTAAAGATAAGCGCATTGGCCTCAACCTCTGCAGCCCAACACCGATTCTGGAAACCCTCAGAACCTCCATGTAGATGATTGGGAGCTTCATTTGCTTCCAAATGATATTGCACACCATCGAGTTCAAATTGTGCATTTTCGATGCGATTGCAGGTACGACCCACGACAGCCCCGAAACAACTCAGATCTTGCAGGTAATTCGCTAAGGACCACTGGCCAAGTATCAGCTGCTGATTCAACGGCTTATAGCGGAGTGATATTAAACGAGCACCATAATTACTGACCTGCAACTCAAGAAGATCATTCTCTAGGTGAAACAAGGTTGCCGGTGAGCCATCTTTCAGCGCACCAAATTCGGTTGATCGAATGTTCAGTTTTAGCCGCCTGCAACGAAGTGAAGAAAGTGTATCTCACTGTCTGCACCGATAGGTTCGAGTAACGGGTCAACGATTATCACACCATCAATAGCCACGGCCATTGCGGTAAGCATAACGCGATCGAGATCCACGTACTGGTCACACAACGCCGTAATCAAAGACCGATAATCGGCGGCATGGACGGAAGTACTGACTTCTCCAGTGAACTTTTGTAGTTCACTGGAGAACATTACCTTAGCCATCGCTAGGGTCTGACCTTAAGCGTTGTCTTGTACAAGCTTGAGTACACGAGGTGGAGAGCACGGTAAATCCGTAACCGGTACACCAATTGCGTGGCTAACTGCACTGCCAACCGCTGCTAATGGGGGGATAATGCCGGACTCGCCAACGCCTCTAACACCGAAAGGGTGAAAGGCATTAGGTACCTCGACGATGATGGCATCGATCATAGGCAAATCAGACGCTAAGGGAATGCGGTAATCTAGGAAACCAGCATTCTCAAGCAGTCCATCTTTGCTATAGACATACTCTTCGTTAAGCGCCCAGCCAATACCTTGGACGGCGCCCCCTTGGAGTTGGCCTTCAACGTAGCTGGGATGAATCGCTTTGCCCGCATCCTGTGCTGCCGTGTAACGAACGACATCCACCTTGCCGGTTTCTTTATCCACTTCCACGTCGCATAAGTGCACTGCGAAGCTAGGCCCAGCGCCGCGGGCATTAATATTACCTCGACCTGAAATCTGCCCCCCCGTACGGTCGGCACCTTTGCATATTTCAGCCGCCGTCAATCGATCTTCACCTGCCGTATTAATTGCGACGCCGTCAGACCAATCGACTTGGTCCGCGGTGACGTTCCATACTGCCGCTGCACGTTGTTTCATCTGCTGAATAACATCCTGAGCAGCTTCAATAACAGCCATGCCGGTCGCAAATGTTGTGCGACTGCCACCGGTACCTGCACTAAATGCAACGTTTTCAGTGTCTGCGATAATGGGTTTGAAGTTCTCGGCTGGCATACCCATTGTTTCCGCTGCCATCAACTGCATAGAAGCACGAGAACCACCAATGTCAGGCGAACCTTCCACAATCGTGGCCGTACCATCCGGATTCATATTCAGGTTGACGCTAGACTGGCCACCAACGTTAAACCAGAAGCCTGCCGCAACACCGCGGCCCTGATTTTCTTTCAGCGCAGACTGATAGTGTGGCGAATCTCTGATCGCCTCGAGACACTCCACCAGACCAACTCGCTTGAGCTTGGGTCCATAAATCGTTTGAGTGCCTTCTTTTGCGGCATTTTTCAACCGAAGTTCAATCGGATCCATGCCAATCTTTTCAGCAATTTCATTGACGACCATCTCAGCCGCAAACTCAGCCTGCGGCGCACCCGGTGCTCTGTAAGCCGCAACCTTGGGCTTATTCACAACAACATCAAACCCTTCTACATAGACATTCTCGAGGTTGTACGGGGTAAACGCCGTCATGCAGCCCATCATCACAGGAGAGCCTTTAAAAGCCCCAGCTTCGTAATGGAACCGACCTTGCATTGCGGTAATCGTACCGTCCTTTTTAGCGCCAACCTTGACCCACAATCTAGATGCCGAACCAGGCCCAGATGCCTTAAACACTTCGTCCCGATTCATTACCATTTTGACAGGGCGACCGGATTTTCGAGAGAGAATCAGCGACACAGGCTCGTGATAAACTGTTGTTTTGCCGCCAAACCCGCCGCCAATTTCACTCGCGATGACCTTAAGCTGGCTTAGGTTCATCTTCAAAAGTGCCGCGGTGCTCGCGCGGACATCAAAGTGACCCTGGGTACAACACCAGATCATCGACTGCCCGTTTTCGTCATATTTGCCGACACAAGCGTGGGGCTCTATATAGCCCTGGTGCACGGTCGGAGTATAGAAATCACGCTCGACCACAACGTCTGCCTGCGCAAATCCGGCCTCAACATCACCCAATTTAAATTCATGCCGCGTGGCTACATTTGAAGCCTGGGTAGGCGTTTCGGGTAGTCCGGCTGTGAACATATTGTCGTGCAGTATCGGCGCGCCGTCTGCCATTGCATCAAGAACATCCAGCACTGGCGTCAACACTTCATATTCGACTTTAATTAGATCAATGGCTTGATCAGCAATCGCCTCGGTGCGAGCTGCGACCGCAAGAATAGAATGGCCGTGGTACAACACTTTATCCTTGGCAAAAATATTACTGGCAAGATCAATCAGGTTGGAACTGCCCTCACCTGCCTCAATGACGACATCCGCCACTGCGGGCAAATCAGCGTGAGACGCAATGGCGTAGACACCATCGAGGGCTTCAGCCGCCGATGTGTCGATGCTGATGATTTTTGCATGAGCATGGGGGCTACGTAGCGTCCGACCCCAAATCATGCCGGGTAGGCTCAGGTCAGCGCCGTAATTTGCTCGGCCCGTGACCTTGTCAAAACCATCAGGTCGTATTGTCCGCGTGCCAATATATTTAAAATCCTGTGCTTCACTCATGACTTAGGCACCTCCTCGAAGGGTTTCGGCGGAATCCATTACCGCACGGATGATTTTGTCGTAACCGGTACAGCGACACAGATTACCCGCCAGGTAATATCGCGCCTCTTCCTCGGTAGGATCGGGGTTCTCTTTTAATAGTGCTTGTGCAGAAACGACCAAACCAGGCGTGCAAATACCGCACTGAAGGGCCGCGTGCTCCAGAAACTTTTGCTGAATCACGTGCAACTGTTCTTTATTTGAAACACCTTCAACGGTGCCAATTTCGGCATCCTGGGCTTCAACACCAAGCACCAAACACGAGCACACGAGCGCTCCGTTCATCGTCACGGAGCACGCGCCACAGTCACCAGAACCACAACCTTCCTTGGTTCCAGTCATATTTAACTGGTTTCGGAGGACATCTAATAGGGTATCTTGCGGTTCGCAAAGAAACTCCATGACTTCACCATTTATGGTGCTACTTACATGCATTTTTGCCATGTGCTACTTCTCCTTTGCTCGTTGCGCGGCGATTATCGCTGCACGCTTCACCAACACACCAACGACATGACGACGGTATTCCACTGTACCGCGGCGATCGGTGATGGGTTTTGACGCGGCAGTGGCCGCATCCGCTGCTGCCTGAATCGCAGCGTCATCCAATTTAGTGCCAATCAGCGCATTTGCTGCCTCAGGCACTAGCAACGCTGTGACCGCAACGGCACCTATGGCGACTCTTGCGGCGGTACAGGTGCCGCTGTCATCTAGCGTTAGGCTAACGCCCGCCCCGGCAACGGCAATATCCATCTCGGTTCTAGGAATAAATCGTAAATAAGCATCTGCCGTACCAGGCGCCGGTTTGGCAATCTTGATGGCGGTCAGCAGTTCGTTGGTTTCCATACAATTTTGACCCACACCCGTGACAAAGGCTTCAACCGGCACCGTCCGTTCGCCACTAGGTCCTGAGATAACGCATTGCGCACCATTTACGATGAGCGCCGGAACGGTATCCGCGGCCGGCGACGAATTACATAGGTTACCGCCAATACTGCATCGACCTTGAACCTGCGTCGATCCAATGAGGTACGCGGATTCAACTAACCCTGGAAACAGTGCCTTAATATCGTCTCGGTGAGTGAATTCGGCACAACTCATAGAAGGCCCTAGTGTTAGCCCACTGTCATCAATTACAGCGGCCATCATGGAATCAATCTTTTTGACATCTACCACTGCAATTGGATTTGCTTGGGCTTTCGATTGGATTATCAGGTCCGTACCACCCGCCAATATACGGGTGGGAATCTTGGCATTGCTGAGAAACCCGACGGCTTCCTCGATACTTCCAGCCACTTTGTAGTCAACTACTGCCATGCATGTTGCTCCTCATGTAGATTGCCCGTGGGCCGTCTGTATTTGTTGAATGTTGTATATATCGTATATATAGCACGGCTCAACGTTGCCAGCCAAGACTCAGCACAACACAGAACCGAATACGCCTTCGAATACGCCAGACTTATCGAAGCCGCTAAAAGAAATACCGCCACCCGGCACCAAAAAATGCACCCAGCAGCATGATAAGAGACGGAATGAATGACAACATCATGCCCAGTCCGCGCGAGGCTGGGTCCTTTGTGTAGGCAATGCTGTAAATCATTCGGCCGACGAGAAAAATGACACCTAAGCCCGCAGCTGCTAGATCGTTGACATAGAATGCAAACGCCCAGAGGGCTGGTAAGAATATGACCAGCTGCTCCAAAGTATTGTAATGAACTCTGTAAGCCCGCTCGAAGTGTTCATTGCCTGTGGTCGCCGGTGCTTTGACGTCATACTTGCCGCGAGCAGCTCCAACCTTCATACCAAAGTATAGAAACTCTAACAGTGCAAGCATGGTCACCATCGTTACTAACGCCATTCCAAATCCCCTACGTTAAAAGACTGCAACCCTACCATAAACGATCGGTTTGATTGCTTAATTGGACCTTGCTCATGTAGATTTGGGCGTCAGTTAATATGGAATTTGCTCCAGGCGAGTCATGATTAAAAGTTTCCTCTATCGAGCCGTTATAAGCCTGACCGGCCACCTACCCCTGCCGCTGTTGAGAGCCTTAGGTCATTTGATCGGCACGACGCTCTGGTTATCCCGTTCCCGCATGTGGCTTGTCAGCCGCGAGAATATCGAACGTTGCTATCCTGCTCTAGATAAACATCGACAAGTTTTACTGGCACGAGAGAGCTTGCGGGAAACTGGCAAGACCATAACCGAGACTACCTTTGCATGGACCCAACCGGTCGACCGACTCATAGCACTCATTCACAAAGTCGATGGTCAACCCAACGTCGACGCGGCTGTGGCAAGCGGAAAAGGGGTCATTTTTGTCATTCCTCACCTGGGTAACTGGGAAGTCATCAACCACTTTTTAGGTCGGCACTATGGTCTAACGCACATGTACCAACCCAATCGTAATCAACAACTGAACGAATTCATTCAGCAACAGCGCGACCGAACAGGCACGCGCTTTGTCCGCACTGATCGAACTGGCATAAAGGCACAGTTGAGCGAGCTGAAAAATGGCGGCTGCATCGGCGCCATGCCAGACCAAGAACCGCTAATACACACAGGTGAATTCGCGCCGTTTTTCGGCATCGAGGCACTTACCAATGAACTGATTGCGCGATTTTCGAAGACCGGCGCAAAGCTCTTTATTGCTGTATGTGAAAGGTCAGCAACGGGTTTTAACATCAGGTTTGACCCTATCGACATTGATTCTAAAAAGATCGACTGCAATAAGATGGACTCTGATGAGAGTGCCTTATCGACAACGCGTTCTTCGCGACTTGCTCTAATCAATGATGCTATCGAGAATGCGGTTCGGCAAAAACCCACACAGTACTTATGGTCTTACAAACGATTCCGCACAAGACCAGCGGGTAAGCTCGACTTTTATCAGTTTAATCGTCACCCAATAAGAACCGCAGTTGAGAGCTGGATGTTGAGGCTTTTTAGCCGGATATTTCGCTGGGTGCCAAGCTGGCTTTATCGCCCCCTCGGTTACTCACTCGCTTGGCTGCCAGTGATCGCGGCCAAACGCAGGAAAATTGCGCGAATCAACTTGAAGCAATGCAAGCAACCAGCCACCCGGCTCCGCCCGTCAATGGCCACACTTTTTGAGTCTGCACTGGAAGCGCCAGGCATCTGGCGAGCCAGCGACAAACAATTCCAGCAACGAATTAAGTCTGTCGAAGGGGCGCTATCAACACTTCGAGGTAGCATCATTCTCACACCTCCCCTGGCGAGTCGCGAAGCACTCGTGCGGTTTCTCGGCAACCGCTACTTTACGACAGAGTATTACCATCCAAATACAATAACTTCGTTAGATCAGCTCATCCGCCAAATGCGAGAGTCACAGGGAATCGCTTTGGTCGAACATGGCAATGAAGGTAAAACACATCTCATTAAGTGTCTAAAAAACGCGCGGACCATCACCCTGTGCCCGGACCAGCAACCGAGATTACGGGGTGGGCTGTTCGTACCATTCTTTAACTTACCGGCCCTAACCACACTGACACTGCCAAGCTTGCTGAGGGAAACAAATGCAGAATTAGTGATCGGAATTGCGTGGCGGGAAGGCGGCCAGTACCGCGTTTCTCTGCAGACAATTGACTACAATTTGGCTGATTCCGATGACGAGATCCTCGGCGCTGTAAACCAAAAATTAGAAACGGCTATTCAGCAAAACCCGGTTCAGTATCGCTGGTCAGACAAGCGTTTTAATATCCGACCCATAGGCCAACCGAAAATTTACCGATAACTCTATCGACAGCGGTTGCATCATCGTGACAAATGCTCCTATTCAAACAAAGAATACTGAGATACCTTGTCCGTTGGTGACTCAGGCGCCAGCCTTTAGGCAAACTCGATTGAGCTGATGCATCCTTTCCCGGGGAGTCACCCGTGACAAAATTTTACGCAGAAACCAACTTGCCAACTGCCCATGGCACATTTCGTCTTCGTGCTTATCGCTCTACAAATACCGTAGAACCGATTGCCATGATCAGCGGCTATCTCAATCACGGTGAACCAATATCCGTCAGAATTCAATCTTCATGTTTGACCTCAGAAGTATTGGGTTCAACGAAATGTGACTGCAAGCTCCAATTGGATGCCAGCCTTGCTTACGTCCAGCAGCATACCGGCGTCGTTATTTACCTCGCGCAGGAAGGGCGTGGCATTGGTCTTAGCGAAAAAGTGCGCGTTTATGCCTTGCAAGAACAGGGCTATGACACCATCGAGGCCAACGAAATGCTGGGTTTGCCTATAGATGCCAGGCTGTATGACGATGCGGTTTCGATTCTGCGGGATTTGGGTATCGCCAAGGTCAATTTGTTAACGAACAACCCTGACAAAATAAGCGCTTTATCCGAGGCCGGAATTGAAGTGACTTCAAGAACGCCCGTAACAACGATAATAGACCCCCACGCTGCATCCTATATGGCAACGAAAAAGGCTAGAATGGGCCACCTTATATAATGATATCGGACTTATGGGACACACACCTTCAGACACTGCGGCAGACAACAACAACGCCGAGCTCTATGCGGGGCATTTGAGAGAAATTTCACATCACTATCTCGACGCTGCTAAAGCCCAGGGCAAATCCGGCGTGGTCATTGCCTCAGGCTCACTCAAGACCGCCTTTCTGGATGACCACACCTACCCTTTTAAGGTGAATCCACATTTTAAAGCACTCGTACCGATTACCCAGGTACCCGATAGCTTTGTTGTTTTGAGAGAAGGGGAAAAACCCCAGCTACTATTTCATCAGCCCGAAGATTATTGGCACATGACACCGGAGACACCTACGGGCTATTGGGTTGATCAATGGGATATCACACCGATCACGCAGATAGGCGATGCTCATAACTATCTTGGGGACAGCGATCAGCTCACGTACATAGGAGAGGAAACTGACATTGCTGCTGAGCTGTCAATTGCGGATTGCAATAACCCAGACCTATTAAACCCTCTCCATTATCAGCGAGCTTATAAGACCGATTACGAAATCGCTTGCCTCAAAGAAGCGAGCCGGCTCGCCAGCCTAGGACATCGAGCAGCCAAAACAGCATTTGACGAGGGTGCGTCTGAATTCGCAATACAGCAGGCTTATCTGGCGAGTATTTCACACCGGGAACACGAGACGCCCTACTCCAATATCGTCGCGCTGAATGAACACTGCGCTGTTCTTCATTATCAATTTTATGAACACAAACGCTTCAACGACGGTGAACGTAAATCAATGTTGATAGACGCTGGCGCAAACTATCAGGGCTACGCCGCGGATGTTACTCGCACTTATGCAGCCGAGCCGGGCTTGTTCATGGACTTGATCGCAGCGGTGGATGAAGCGCAACTTGGTATTATTGCCGATATTGAAGTAGGCATGGACTACGCTACGCTCCATGAAAAAATGCATGTGCGTCTGGCGGATATACTTCAGCAGCACGGCCTTGTTGATATGAGCGTTGCGGCAATGCTCGAGACCAACTTGACCTTTACATTCCTACCGCACGGCCTTGGCCACTTTCTTGGCCTGCAAACCCATGATGTCGGCGGTTTCCAACAATCTCCCAAAGGGGATGTGAAAGCAGCACCGGATAAGTACCCAGCACTTCGATTGACGCGCACCATAGAAAATAAACAGGTGTTTACGATTGAACCCGGACTGTATTTTATTCCGATGCTATTAAAGGAATTAAAGGGATCAGCCCATGCAAGCGCTATTGACTGGGACAAAATCGATAAACTGTTACCTTTTGGCGGAATACGGATCGAGGACAATATAGCGATGATCAATAATCGCGCCGTGAACTTGACCCGGGAGGCGTTCGCTCAGCTATGAGCATAACCTTGCAACGTATTTTTGGTGACCCCGATCTAAATGGGCTAGCGCCGCTTCAACTCAAGTTATCCCATGACAGCAAACAAGTCAGCTATTTGAAAGCGTCAGAAGAAAACTTCGAGCAGCTTAGCCTATGGGTTTACGATATCGAATCAGATACCCATCAACAGTTGGTTGACGCGCGCACTTTGACAAACAATCGAACTCTGTCGGACGCTGAAAAAGCTCGACGAGAAAGGTTGCGCATCACACAGACAGGTATCGTTGAATATCACTGGTCTCCCTCCGGCAATGCGTTGTTGTTTCCAATTGAAGGGAATCTATTTCTGTATCGACTTGGCGATAAGCAACCGCTAACGCAACTGACCGATGATACGACCTATGAAACTGACATCCGTTTCTCACCCAATGGCGAATGGATTGCCTTTGTCAGGTCGCAAAATTTGTTCGCCTTGAATTTAACATCACTAGAAACACGACAACTTACAACAGAGGGCAAAGAACTGGTCAGCTGCGGTCTCGCAGACTTTATCGCCCAGGAAGAAATGCACCGCTACAACGGCTACTGGTGGTCTCCAGACAGCACCTGCATAGCATTTACTCGGGTCGACGAAGCACCTGTGGAAGTATCGCAACGTTATGAAATAGATGCCGATCAGTTTGGTGTGTTTGACCAGCGATATCCTTTTGCCGGTAAGCCAAACGCTGATGTTACTGTCGGTGTCGTGAGTTTAGAAAAGTGTGAGCTCCAATGGCTAGACACCCGTTCTAAGGCAGAAACCTATATCACCAGGGTCAGCTGGTTTCACGATAACAACCACTTGGCTATCCAGAGGCAATCTAGAGATCAACAAACTCTTGAATTGCTCTGCTGTCATCGAGATGGCAGTCCACTCCGCATACTGATCAGCGAAGCCAGTGATAGCTGGACAAACCTAAATGATAACTTCACGGCATTAGACAATCAGCAATTTATCTGGGGCTCGGAGCGCAGTGGCTACAACCACCTTTATCTGTTTAAGGATGATGGTGAATTGGTGCGGCAACTGACCTTCGGTGAGAGCGTTGTTGCTGACATAAAGGCCGTTACTAGCGAGAAAATTTACTTCGACGGCTTTTTGGATACGCCACTCGAAAGGCATCTGTATAGCATCGACCGAAAAGACCCACAACAAGACGCTGCGACAGAAGCAGGCAAAACTGCTCTACGCATCACTGCCAGAGGATATTCACACAGCACCTCTGTAAGTCGAGACGGCAGTGTTTTTGTCGACCGCTTTAGTTCAGCTCTCGAACCCCCGGCCGTGCATCTGTGTAGCACGAAAGGCTCCATACTCGAGAAACTAGAACCGAATGTGCTCGATAGATCGCACCCATTCTCACCGTACCTATCGAATCGAGGACAAGTAAGCTTTGATGAAATCAAAGCAGAGGATGGACAGTCACTGCATTTTCGTGTCATCAAACCATCTTCAAACCAGTTAGAGGTCGAAGGTCGATCGCCTTTGATTCTTACCGTTTACGGTGGACCTGGCGTACAGCGAGTCAGCAATGAATGGATACCACCCTGGCACCATTACATGGCTTCCCAAGGGTATGGCTTATTACAATTAGACAACCGCGGAACAGCTCATCGCGGCAAAGCGTTCGAATCGCCTATTTACCGAAAAATGGGAGACATTGAAGTTCTCGACCAATTGTTAGGAATTGACCACTTATGCTCGTCAGACTGGGTTGACCCTAATCGTTTGGCGGTTTTTGGTCACAGTTACGGTGGCTACATGACTTTGATGCTTATGATGAAAAGCAATAAGTTCAAAGCGGGGGTTAGCGTCGCACCAGTGACTGATTGGCGCCTGTATGACACTCATTACACGGAGCGTTATCTGGGGCACCCAGACTCGAACGCAGAAGGATATCTTAATAGCTCAGTTTTTCCTTACGCCGAATCCTTAACCGGGAAATTGCTCATCATCCACGGCATGGCCGACGACAATGTATTGTTTACCAACAGCACAAAGCTCTATAAAACGCTTCAGGATCAAAACACTGATTTTGAAATCATGAACTATCCTGGTGCAAAACATGGCCTATCCGGGCGACGGGTCAACATACATCGCTATTCTCTAATGGATCGATTCTTTTCTCAGAATGTGGCAAACCTATGAACGTAAGACGCGCAGTATTATCAGATGCAGGAGTGATCGCCAGTTTCAATCAGGCCATGGCATTAGAGACTGAAAATAAGATATTACCGGACAAACAAATAAAAGGTGGTGTGACCGCGCAGATTTCTAATCCAGCCCATGGCTATTACCTGGTCGTGGAAAACGACCTACACGAGGTGGTTGGCTGCCTGGGAATCACGTTCGAATGGAGTGATTGGCGCAACGGCCAATTTCTGTGGATACAGAGTGTCTATATCGCCCCCGCTGGACGTCGTCAGGGGGCTTTTGGCGCTCTTTACGCCGATGTACTGCGCAGCGCAAAAGAAGACCCAGAAGTTTGTGGCGTTAGGCTTTACGTGGAACAGGGAAACGATAGTGCTCGCGCGACGTACCTTGCACTCGGCATGGTCAAGACGCACTACGATCTACTCGAGATAGAAGTCTAACACCGCCCTAAATAGCCAGTTGAATTCTAAACTGGCATAATAGTCAACTTCAATCGACCTGTAGGATTGTATGGATCTTAAGAATTACACACCTCCCGCAGGTGCCTACGACGAAATTCTCACCGAGAAAAACCGGGCGCGCCCTGAGCTCAGTCAACTCGTCAATTTTCTGAAGAAAAACAATTATAAAGAACTGGCCGCTAGATCTAGCGCTGCAGAACTATTGATTCGAACAATGGGCATAACCTTCACAGTCTATAGCGAAGGACAGAATATCGACCGAGAGTGGCCTTTTGATATTATTCCACGAGTCATTCGCGAACGGGAGTGGCGAACCATAGAAAAGGGTTTGAAGCAGCGCCTGATGGCACTCAACTTATTTATCACCGACGTTTACAATGATGAGAAAATCATTAAAGACAAAGTGATTCCGCGTTCGGTTCTAGCGTCGTCGAAAGACTACCGAAAAGAATGCATCGGTATGCGGCCGCTGCACGATACCTGGGCGCATATTTGTGGCTCAGATCTAATTCGCGGTGGTGACGGCACTCTCTACGTGCTTGAAGACAACCTGCGTGTCCCTTCTGGTGTCTCCTATATGTTGGAGAATCGGAACATCAGTAAACGGATTTTGCCCGAGCTGTTCGAAGACCATGCCATTTTGCCAATGGACGACTACCCTACACAATTATTTGATACCTTGAGCTCGATTTCACCTCGGCCTAAAGACTACCCGGAAGTGGTTGTACTAACGCCTGGGATTTTTAACTCAGCATATTTTGAACACTCATTTCTCGCCCAGCGGATGGGGGCAGAGCTGGTAGAAGGTTCTGACCTAATGGTTGCCGACGACGATTGCGTTTATATGAAAACCGTCGAAGGGCTTTCGCGTGTCGACGTTATCTATCGCCGCATCGACGACCTATTTATGGACCCGGAAGTTTTTCGCAAAGATTCCGCGCTAGGTGTACCCGGTTTATTTCGAGCATGGCGAGCAGGCAATGTTGCTCTGGCTAACGCACCCGGAGCTGGTGTCGCTGACGATAAGGTCGTTTACACCTATGTCCCCGACATGATTCGTTACTACCTGGGTGAAGAGCCTATTCTCGAGAATGTGCCTAGTTTCAACCTAGAAGATAAACAACAACAAAAACACGTGATCGCGAATGTAGAGAACTTGGTTGTCAAACCAGCGAATGAATCAGGTGGTTATGGCATGTACATCGGACCCCGAGAATCGAAGCGTAGTACGGCGGATATAAAGCGCCAAATCAAAGCGAACCCACGTAACTATATCGCTCAGCCGATCATTAATCTGTCGACTGTGCCGACCCTATGTGAGAACGCTATCGAGGCCCGCCATGTCGATCTCAGGCCATTTATTCTGCAGGGAAACCGCAGTTATGTAACAGCAGGTGGTTTGACCCGTGTCGCTCTGGTCAGGGGATCACTTGTAGTGAACTCATCTCAAGGTGGCGGCAGTAAAGACACCTGGGTTCTCGCAGACAAAGGTTGAGGTAATTATGTTATCGAGAGTAGCAGAACGAATGTACTGGATGGGCCGTTATATAGAGCGAGCCGAAAACACCACACGCTTGATTAGTGTCAATACCAATCTGGTGATGGACATGCCAAAGGTCAAACACATCTGGCAGAGCCTGCTGTTAATTACAGGCGCTGAGGCCAGATTTCAGCAGCGTTTCACCAAAGTCGACGAGCGCAACGTCATTAAATTTTTACTCAACGATGAGCTCAACTCTGTTCGAGCTTGCATAGGTTTGGCAAGAGAAAATGCTCGCACCACGCGGGAGATCTTACCTAACGAAGCCTGGGTATTGATTAATGAACTCGATCTATTTATCAAGCGCGAGCAGAATCAAGGTATCAAGCGAGGAGGTAGACACAGATTCTTGCAAGAGATCACGGCCATCTGCAATCAACTTACTGGCATATTGGCCAGCAGCATGAGCGTCGATACCGCGTATAACTTTATCGAATTGGGTCGAAAACTCGAACGTGCTGACATGACCACACGAATCGTCGATGTTGGCTGTCTGAGCTTGCTCAACCCCGAAACCAACGACATCAGCGAATACGATGACATACTATGGATGAATGTTCTCAAGTCTCTAGCAGGCTATCAGATGTATCGACAGCACGTGCAAGACAGGGTCAACGGCGAGGATGTTGTCGATTTCTTAATCAAGAACAAAAATTTTCCTAGAGCCGTCGCGCACTGTTTGGCCAACGCAAATGAAAGTTGCAAAGCCTTGCCTCGCAATGAAAATACACTGCGAGAAATCAGTCAGGCACAGCGGCATCTCGACCAGAATGATGTGATCAAACTGCTGAATGAATCACAACTTCATGAGTTTATTGATGAGGTACAGTTAGATTTAGCAAACATACACGACGAGATCTGCAAGACCTGGTTTATGCACGACCTGAGTCAAGCTGAATCTGCTGGATCACAGAAGCGGCTCGAGTTTACTGACTAGATATTCGACTTCTTCGACGCTATTGTAATGCGCCATTGAAAAACGAATCACGCCTCGTGCGGGGTCAAGGCCAACTTGCTCCAGCAAACGTGGGGCATAGTAATGACCAGAAGACACGAGTACTTTTTGGTCACAAAGAATATGCGCAAGATCTCCCGGCTCGTCATTCTTCGGTGAAAAAGACACGACGGGACAACGCCATTCATCTGCTATTTCGCTGCCAATCAGCTTGGCGCTCTGTGCTGTACTCAGAAGCTGCAGTAAGGGCTCGACGAGTTTTTGTTCATGCGCCCGCCACAGCGATGATATGAATGCCGCAGCACCTCGCTCAGAATTAACGGGACCGCCATGGTGCGCTGAAAGGGTCTCAATATAATCAAGTGCGCCATTGCTTGCCGCTATCTGAGCATGATCAGGACCGGCTGGAATCAACCTGTCGCTGACATCCAAACCTTCTTTGAAGTAATGCCCTTGTCTGGGCAATGCCTCAAGAAGGTGCTCCCGTACGACCATCACACCCAAGTGAACCGAATACACCTTATACAGCGAGAACACATAGATGTCGGCACCCATTGCGTCAACATCAGGGATGGCATGGGGCGCATAAGAAACGCCATCAACCAGTGTGTATGCACCGGCGGCTTTCGCCAGCGCGATAATTTTATTTGCGTCGTTCTTTTGCCCTGAAATGTTTGAAGCATGGGGGAAGCAAACTAGCTTTGTTTTCGAACTCAGTAGTGCCGTTAGATCATCAGTATCTAACAATCCGGTTTCTGAATCTGCTTGCCAAACGCGAACCTTGGCACCGGCTTCTTCTGCTGCGCGATACATTGCCCCGATGT